>CAYPSB010000015.1:0-37081 GCA_964413435.1 uncultured Flavobacterium sp. | reverse complement strand
TTCATTTTTGAAATGGCCAAAATTGATTTGGTGTTGTCGTCTAAATCTTCGTGGTTGTCAGCAATGAGTTGGCTTTTTACATAATCAAAGTATTCGCTGCTGCTCAGCAAACTTTCATCGGTTAACGACAGTTTGCTTTTGATTTCCTTGATGGCCGTTCCTTCAGGGGTCTTTTCATTAGGATACAAAGCGGCTCTTTTTTTCAAAAATTCATTCCACATATTCAGATAGCGCGTGGTGATGAGTTTTTGGTTGCGTTCGGTATAGTCGTTCTTCGGAATGTAATTGTCAATGGTTCTGAACTTGTCGGAAGCTGTCATGGCTTCTTTCCAGTCTTTGTACAGGGTTTCGGTTATGATTTGCGGTTTGTCAATATTGATGTTTTCCTGCATGTAATAGGAAATCATGCTCCAACTCATTTTGGCATTGGTATCCATCTGATTTTCGGCTAAGCGGGTTCCTGTCAGTTTAAAATCGGATTTCGGACCATAGATTTTACCATCGAGGTAAATACTGTCTTTAGCCCCGAAGAATACATTACCGTTGTACTTTTGGTCGACAATAAAACTGTAGTGGTCGGTGATGATTTGTTTATCAAATACATAATGAAACGCATTGTCTTTAACAGGGATAACAGCTATAGTATCTTGAACGGTATTGTCGACTATGTAAATCGTATGGATTTTTTCTTCGCTGTCAATCTTACCGCAAAAGACGGTTTTGTCGTAGTCGGGCATTTGATTAGGACGCAACAGCCAATAAGAGAAGCCTCCAAAAACAACTATAACCGCTGCCAGACTCAACGTTCGATTCATTTTCCCTAAAAAGGCGGCTTTGAATTCTTTATGGCGGTACCAATTAAACCCTATGTAAAGCAAAATAACGCTGAGTGTTATGCCTACATAATCGGTAAAAGTAAACCAATACCCCAAGTCACTACCTTTAGGATGGGCTGCTATTTTTGACAGGATTTCATACGGGTACCACAACGGAACCAAGTCAAAGGGTGCCAGAAAAGCCGTCAGCAGCAATCCGAAGAAACCAATGATGATAGACCAGATGAAACTGGGTATTAGTACTGAAATGATATACTGCAGAGCCGTAATCATCAACGAAGCCACAAAAAGACGCGCCACGATGTGCAGGATGCCCGATAACGGGAATTCCATCAGAGCCACTTTCGGCACGGTGATGATAAAACTGAGCACCCACGCACCCAGTAGCGAAACGATTATAAAAGCCAATATCGAGATGAAATTAGCCATCAGTACAGTACAAAACTTAGAAAAGTAAATCGAAAACTTATAGGTAGGCTGGGTTTCCATCAATTGCCAACCGCCGTTTTTATGGTCTAACTGCGTGATGCGGCTCACAGTAATGATAATCAGCAACGGGAAAAAGAAATCGGCAAACGGCAACATGCTGTTTTCGATAAACTTGAGGTAGAAATTGAACGGGAGTTCGGGTTTAATTTCGTCGCTGTCGGTAACGATGGAAACAATGCAAAACAACAGAGGAGAGATCAGTCCGAGTAGGGCGCTGGTCCAGTAAAAACCGGTGCCTCTTTTCTTGATGTGTTCGGCTTTAAGAGCGGTGATAAAGGAGCTGATTTTATTTTTCATAGGTGTTTTTTTCGTCAGTTATTGTCATGAACCATTCTTCTAATCCGTCTAATATCTTGACTTCATACAAAGAGGCGTTTTGGGCAATCAGGTTTTTGATAAAATCAGGGATTTGATCCTTGTTGCCAATGTCTAAGGTGATTTGATTTTGGGCAATGACCGTAACATTTTCATAGGTTTTACTAAGTTTTTCCTGCCACTCTTGTGCACCGTCTACCGTAACCTGAATTTTACACATTCCGGCAGCTTTAGACAGTTCTTGCATGGTTCCTTCAAAGCGAAGCCTTCCTTTACTGATGATGCCTACATGAGTACACATCTTTTCAATTTCGCTGAGCAAGTGACTTGAAACAAAAATAGTCACTCCTTTTTCCTGATTGAGTTTGATGAGCAGTTTGCGGATATCAATGATACCGTTGGGGTCCAAACCGTTGACCGGTTCGTCGAGCAACAGCAATTCGGGTTCGCTTAATAAGGCCATCGCAATGGCCAGACGCTGTTTCATTCCCAGTGAATACTGTTTGGCTTTGCGTTTTCCGTCTCTGGCTAAATCAACCAAGGTCAGGGTTTCGTGAATTTTGTCTTCGGGTATGTTGCGCAGTTTGGCAATGTAGCGCAGGTTGTCAATCCCGCTCAAATGCAGGTACAGTGCCGGCGATTCGACCAAAGAGCCAATCTTTGAAAAGACCATGGGCAGTTGTTCCTGTAACGGTTGGTTGAAAAGTTTGATGGCATTACCTTGTTCCGGAATGATTCCGGTGAGCAGGCGCATAGTAGTAGATTTTCCGGCGCCATTCGGACCCAGAAAGCCATAGATGGAACCTTTGGGTACGTTGATGGAAATGTTTTCTAAAACCTTTTTGTACTTCGAATACTGAAAATTCAATGCGTCGGTTTGGATGATATAGTCGGCCATAGTGTTGGTTTAGTTTAGCTAAAATAAGGAAAATAATACAGCAACCGGCTCTGAAACAGAAATGTATCAATTGGCGGGAAGATTTTAAATTTTGGTTAAGGAAACCCAATTAGCTGATAAATATCATTGAAAATGAGTATCTTTAACTGTAATTTCGAAACAAATAAATCCCAGTTTATGAAAAAGATTCTCGTTCCGTTAGACTTCTCCGAAACCTCGGACAACGCTTTTGTATATGCTCTTGAGTTAGCCAAATTGTTCAAAGCCGAATTGGTTTTGCTCCATACGTTCGATTTGCCGATAGTCGACAGCCAGTCGATGCCGATTAATTATGCGACCATTTACGATGCTATTGAGCTGACTAACTTTGAGCATTTCAGAGATAAAATGCCGGCGTTGAGAGCCATGGCCGAAGCCCGAAAGGCAGAGCATATCGTGATGAACCATATTCTGATGGACGGGGATTTGGCGTTTAGCGTGAAGAAAGTTGTAAAACAGGAAAAGATCGATTTTGTAGTCATGGGAACCAAAGGCGCCTCTGGCTGGATTGATTCGTTTATAGGGACCAATACGGGGGCTGTCATATCCGATGTGTCAGTACCGGTTTTGAGCGTGCCGCTTGAAGCCAAGTACAGTAAAATAGAAACCATAGCGTTCACCACGCGTTTCCGACCAAAAGACATTGAGGCTTTGCAAAAAGTGTTAGTCTTAGCCAAAAAACTGCAAGCCAAAGTAAAATGCCTCTACGTTAAAACACCGTCGTCCGACGTAACCGAAGAAACAATTAAACGTTGGGAATCCCATTTTGAAGATGAAGAGAATCTACAATTTTACATCATCCCAAATGAACACGTAAAAACATCTATTGAAGACTTCTTAGTGAATCAGGAAGCCGATTTGTTGGCCATGCTGACTTACAAGCGCAACTTTTTCGTAGAACTGTTCACTAATACTACTACTCAGAAATTGGCACAAAGTTTAAAGACACCCATACTGGCTTTGCACGAATAAAAGAAAACCGCAATCTCTTTCGAAATTGCGGTTTCTTGGTTATAAAGGTTAGTTTAGATTAGTTGTTGAGCATTACCGGCATTACTAGCATGGTAACGGTTTCGCCTTCGTCTAAGCCGTCAATAGGAGTTAGGATTCCGGCACGGTTAGGCATTGACATTTCCAACATGATTTCATCTGATTGCAAATTAGTCAGCATTTCAGATAAGAATCTTGAGTTGAAACCTATCTGCATGTCATCGCCTTGGTAATCACAAGTCAAACGCTCTTCTGCTTTGTTAGAGTAATCAATATCTTCGGCAGAAATGTTCAATTCGGCACCGGCAATTTTTAAACGGATTTGATGTGTGGTTTTGTTAGAGAAAATCGCAACACGACGTACAGAGTTCAGCAAAAGAACACGGTTAATCATCAATTTATTCGGATTTTCTTTCGGAATAACCGCTTCGTAGTTCGGGTATTTACCGTCAATCAAACGACAAGTCAATACGTAACTGTCAAAAGAGAACGTTGCGTTTGAGTCGTTGTATTCAATAGTCACATCAGATTCAGATGTTCCTAAAATGCTTTTTAAAATGTTCAATGGTTTTTTAGGCATAATGAAATCAGCCACCTGTGATGCTTTTACATCGGTACGGGCATATTTCACTAATTTGTGCGCATCAGTAGCTACGAATATCAAACCTTCGGGAGAGAATTGGAAAAACACCCCGCTCATTACCGGGCGCAAATCGTCGTTTCCGGCAGCGAATATGGTTTTGCTGATGGCTGTAGCCAATACTTCTGAAGGAACCACGGTTGAAGACGGATCATCCAAACTTACTGATTTCGGGAATTCTTCTCCGGGAGCATAAGCAATCGCATATTTACCCGAGTTAGAACTGATTTCGATAGTATTGTTTTCTTCAACGGTAAACGTTAAGGGTTGCTCAGGGAATGTTTTTAAAATATCCAACAACAATTTTGCCGGAACCGCCACACTGCCTTTGCTGGTTGAATCGATTTCTAAAGTAGCCGACATGGTGGTCTCTAAATCAGAAGCCGAAACAGTTAGGGTTTTATTGTTTAATTCGAATAGGAAGTTATCTAAAATAGGCAACGTATTGCTGCTGTTGATAACGCTACCCAAAACTTGTAGTTGTTTTAATAAGTATGAACTCGATACTATAAACTTCATTTTAATTTATTTTTTACAAATATATCTTAAACTAACAGATTTCAAAAAGTTTTTTATCAACATTAGCGGCTGTATTTTCGCTTGCGCAAAAAGGTAAAGACAACGCCAAATAACAAGAGGATAACGATTGGTATTGCTACGGTTACGACTTGCGATGAGGTGTAATTCGAATAGACTTTTTCTTTGTCCAGAATCGGTAAGTCTACTTCTTTACTGCGAATGTTAATAAGTCCGTTGTCATCCAGTAAATAATTCACACAGTTCATGACAAATTCTTTATTGGCGTACAGATTGTTAGTCCATTTGTCGTACCCCAGTTCCAACGGTTGGAAATTTTTATCCAATTGATTTTTAATGACATCCCCATCCGAAATGACAATCATTTTATTGTCTTTGCCCACACTTTTCCACGTAGGGTCTTTAAAAGGCAGCACGCGGTTTTCATACACCGAGTGAAATTTACCCTCTAACAAAACAGCGACAGGGAAATTTCCGGTTCCGGTGAACTCCTTTTGTTCCGGTCGTTCCGAAACCATTCTCAAGTTCACTTCCGAAGGCGTTCCGATGAGTTTGGAGTAAGGAGAAGAATGCAATAAAACGGTTTTCTTAATGTCGTTTTTCAAGGGTTCAATAGGGCTGGTGAATTCAAACTTAATACCGTCCAAATTGCTCACAATTGGGTGTTTGGTTCCTTGCGAAGGATAAATCAACGGTGAAAAAAACCACGGATACTGGGTGTACTGTGTAGCACTTCCTTGTTCTCCCGTTGCCAATGCGATGGGGGTAGCCATAATGTCTTTGATTAAATCAGGACGCAAACGAATACCGTATTTAAAAAACATATCGTTCAGTCCTAAGTCTCTTGGAAACGCCAGATTGGCTCCGTTTTGGTTGTACAAACTGTCCATTTCCATATTGACCTGATCTACAAGCCAAAGGGTTTTTCCGCCGTTTACAATAAACTGATCTAAAACTTCTTTTTCTTCATCAGTAAACGCTTCAGTGGGTTTGGCAATTACAGCCAAGTCATATTTTTTGAGGTATTTTAAACTTTCCGTCGGGTTTTTGGCCACCGAGTCGAGCGTAAAGGTTCCGATGTAGTAATTGTCGCGAACCGATTTTACAAAGTCGGCAATCAATATGTCGTGTAGTTCACCATTCCCTTTGATAACAGCTACTTTCTTTTGTTTGGCTTTTGCTACGGTGTTGATGGCGTTGGCAAAAGCGTATTCCAAATGCTGCACTGAGCTCACCACTTTTTCGGCAGTTGAAGCTCCCATCATGTTTTTAAGCAAAGGCACTTTTACCGAACGATTGCCACAAGTAGCCACCGCCCAAGGGAACACCATTTCCTGAGTTTGTTGTCCTTTATCGTTTACGGTAACATTGACAGGAGTCATGCCGCGTTCCATAAACGATTGCATGGTTTTGTCTTTTTTGTCTTCGTCTTCTAACGGATTGACAAATTGGAAGATGATATTCGGGTTTTCGGCTTTGAATTCTTCCAGAAGTTGCTGGGTTTCCGTTTGCAGTTTTTTGAATTCTCCCGGAAATTCTCCCTCGAGGAAGACGTCAACGTACAGCGGTTCTTTGACTTCGCTTACAATTTCTAAGGACGTTTTGGAAAGCGTATATCTTTTATCGGCGGTAAGGTCAAAACGTTTGAAAACAAAATGACCCGCCAAGTTCAGTACCACCACTAAGGCTACTGTGGTCGCTATTTTTTTGAAGTTGTTTTTGGGAGCACTCATTACGATTTCAAAGATTTTAATTTAAACACGGTAAACGATAAAAACAGAAAAGCCACACTCACAAAATACAAAACATCACGAGTGTCTATAACGCCTCGGGCCATGCTTTTGAAATGATAATCCATTCCAATGCGGGCGATAGCGTCTTCAAATCCTTTGAGGAAAACAGAGGCACCTTCGAAACCATAGTAAAACAAAAAACACAAAAATACCGAAAGCAGGAACGCCACAATTTGGTTTTCAGAAAGGGTAGAGGTGAAGATACCGATGGCGGTGTAGGCGGCAATCAGAAACAACAACCCAAAATAAGACCCCATAGTGCTGCCCATATCAATGTTGCCTTCGGGCATGCCCAAGCCGTAAATTACGTAAACGTAAACCAGGGTTGGGAGTAAGGCGATGACAATCAATAAAAACGACCCTAAGAACTTACCGTTTACAATTTGCCAAACCGATAAGGGTTTGGTCAGCAAAAGTTCAATAGTGCCCTGCTTTTTTTCATCTGAAAAACTGCGCATGGTTACTGCCGGAATCAGGAAAATCAAGATCCAGGGAGCCAATGTGAAGAACGGACTCAAATCGGCAAAACCGCTTTGCAGGATGTTGTATTCGCCGTCAAAAACCCAAAGGAACAGGCCGTTGAGCAACAGGAAAATGGCAATCACCAAGTAACCTATGGGCGAACCAAAAAAGGATTTTATTTCTCGTAATGCAATTGATTTCATTGTATTTTTTCTTTTTTACTGAATACTAATTAGGGCAAACTTACTACTTTGTCTACACTCCACGCCTCGGGCTTGCCGTTGAACAATTTTTTGGTAAAGGTCCAAACTTCATCAAACAGGACAGAAGTTCTGTAATTTTCCAAATCCTGTTCGGTTTCCCAAAAACTGTAAGTAAAGAAAATGCACGGGTTGTTTTTGTCTTGATACAATTCTAAAAAACGATTGCCTTCGGCACCGCGTATCTTTTCTTTCATCACATCAAAATTTTCTAAAAATTTCGGTATGTGTTCTTCGTGAAAACTCATTTTTACTATTCTGATAAACATCTTTTTAATTTTTAAAATCAATAGTCACACCATCTCGGTAATTCAATCCCAATAAGGAAGAAGCCGAACCCACATTGTCAGGATTGCTTCTGAAAATGGCAATTTCCAAAAAGCCTGCTTCGTTGAAAATCGCCAGTTTTTCACCTTCGTAATATTTCAGAGGATATTTTTCAGATATCTTAATATCGGAATATTTGGGCAGTATGGTTTTGATGGTTTGATTTTTAAACCTGATTTCATACGGACGGCCTTTCCCCATTTCCAGAAATAATTTTTTGGAGATGTTGGTAACCACATTGCCGTAATGGTCAATGTAAATCACATATCCTTTGATTTGATTGTCCTGAACCACGGCTTGCAGCTCGGTTACTTCTTTGATGGTTTTAATTTCCTTCCCGATTACGTTCAGTAAACCGCCTTTGGCCAAATGACACGCTACCTTAACAAATACGTCTAAATCGGTGGCATCGCTTGGCAAGCGGTCGTGAATGTTGATGGTTACTAATTTTTGAGGTACGATTTTTTGAATCAACATGCTCAGGATTCCGTTATCGGCGCAAATAAAGTACTGGTCGTTCCATTGCATGGCAATGTGTTGGTTCTCGTTGTTTAACTCGATATCCACACCAATTAAATGTACGGTTCCTTTGGGGAAACTGTTGTAGGCAGCCCCAATGATATAAGCGGCTTCGGCTATATTAAACGGATCTATGTCATGAGAAATATCAATAATCGTAGCTTCTCGAAATTCTGATAGCAATTTACCTTTCAAAGCACCCACAAAGTGGTCCTTCAGTCCGTAATCGGTCGTTAAGGTGATTATTGACATAGATTGTTTATAACTTGATTGAAATTAGGATTACAAAATTGTAAAACCTATTCTTTTATTTGATTAAATTTGGATACAAAGCTAATTTATTTTAGCGAATTTTTTTAATTTAATACTACTGCTTTTGAACGAACGTATCATTGAATTACACGACATCGCACCCAAAGAATTTTGGGGCGCTCAAGATGCCCATCTTGAAACTATTAAACGGTATTATCCAAAACTCAA
Source organism: uncultured Flavobacterium sp. (assembly GCA_964413435.1). Taxonomy (GTDB): domain Bacteria; phylum Bacteroidota; class Bacteroidia; order Flavobacteriales; family Flavobacteriaceae; genus Flavobacterium. The sequence continues at coordinate 28,496 of CAYPSB010000015.1, read as the reverse complement.
AATTGTCGCTCGTGGTACAACGCTGAAGGCTTTTGGCGAAAAAGAAGAACTCGATGAGTTTGAAAATCGCTTTAACCGACTGATGTTGCATTTTACACGCTACAACAATATTGATGACAACGTCATAGACCGCGTGATACAAAGCAATTCGCATGAAGAGCAACGTATGCCGGATCATGATAAGATTTTGGTGCACGGATTGGGAGGGAAGCTGATTAAAGCGATGACTCCAAACCAACAAAAGTTGGTAGAATTTGTTCAAAAAAACGACATGGTGTTTGCTGTTGGCCCGGCCGGAACAGGAAAGACGTATACCGGGGTTGCTTTGGCGGTAAAAGCCTTAAAAGAAAAGCAGGTAAAACGTATCATCTTAACGCGTCCGGCAGTTGAAGCAGGTGAAAATCTCGGTTTTTTACCCGGAGATATGAAGGAAAAACTGGATCCTTACATGCAGCCGTTGTACGACGCGTTGCGCGATATGATACCGCCGCAAACTTTGGAGGATTACATTTTAAAAGGAATCATTCAAATTGCACCTTTGGCATTCATGCGTGGTCGAACTTTAGACAATGCTTTTGTGATTTTGGATGAAGCACAGAATACGACTCATTCGCAAATGAAGATGTTCCTGACCCGTATGGGGAAAAATGCCAAGTTCATCATTACGGGCGACCCGGGACAGGTGGATTTGCCACGCAGAACCATTTCGGGATTAAAAGAAGCCTTGTTGGTGTTAAAAGACATCGAAGGTATCGGAATTATTTATCTGGATGATAAAGACATTGTGCGTCACCGCTTAGTGAAAAAGGTGATTGATGCTTACAAGAGTATAGAAAATCACGATTAATTAAACAATTAAAAACCCTGTGAGTTTGATGGCTGACAGGGTTTCTTTTTATACTTTACTTTTTGAATTTTAGAAGTTGACTCTGATGGGTTGTACATAAAGTGTGCGTACTTTTTCGCCGTCTTTATAACCCGGAGCCCATTTGGTTTTAAGAGATTTCAATACTTTAATCGCGGCTTTTTCCAAATCTTTGTCGGTACTGCGGAGTATTTTTATATCAGTCATGCTGCCGTCTTTCTCAATTACAAATGACATGATGACCGTCATCGTTGATACATCGCTGTCGGTTTCCGGTTTGTCTATGTGTTCCCCTATGTAACGGTGAAATGCTTTTATGCCTCCGGGAAACTCAGGAAGTCTGTCCAGTTCGTTAGTGGTATTCACCGTGTTTTCTTTTCTTTCTCCTTCATCGGTTCCGCCTGATTTTGTTCCGGGTTCAGTCGAGTTAACCACGCCGGTTCCGATGGTATTGCTGCTGTTTGGATTTGAGTGTTCAGGAGTGTTGTTCTTAAGTTCTTTATTGGGTATTACATCGTCCGGATTGTCATTTGACTTTACGATGACCGGATTTTTCAATTCCTTGTTTTCGATTTTTTTAACCGGTTCATCTTTCAGTGGAACTACTACATCTTTTTTCGGATTATCGTTTTTGGGAGGGTGGATTTCGCTTAATCGTATCACCAGCGCATCATCAGTAGTGGGTTCGGCTAAAGGTTTCTCACCAAAATATGTCAGGAACAGGCCTAAACCGATAATCGTTAAGAAAAAGAAAGCGCCGCCAAATAGAGCCAAAAGAGAAGTCTTGGAATTTTCCTGACGCAATTGGTAAGCGCCATAAGCTTTATTTTTGCCTTCAAAAACCAGATCAATCCAGTTTTTGTCATAGATACTAACGTTTGACATAATAAAATTGTTTTAGAGTTAGGTATCTGTGTTACATAAGCGAGAGGATTTACTTATATAACGGTGCTGAAATAAAAAAAGTATGCGAAGTGTTAATTATTTTAGATAAAAATCAATCATATTCTTAAAATTATAGAGTATGATAAATGATTTAAGAAATATAAATATCGATTTATTTGGTGTTCTCGATGATTTCGGCCAATAATTTTTTTGCTCTGAGCAATTTGATTTTTACATTACTCAAAGGTTCACCCAAGTGTTCTGCAATTTCCTGATAACTCATTTCCTGAAAATAACGGAGTTGAATGACTTCCTGATAGTGTGGTTTTAATTCTTTAATATATTGCAACAAACGCGACAGGTTTTGCTCGGTAATCAATTCATCTTCGGCCGATGGTGAGCTGTCGGCTACGTTATAAGCCTGTTGGTCTTCTTCATCAGTGATTTCTACAAACAGCGTTGATTTCTTTTTGCGAAGCAAATCAATGTGTACATTTTTAGCAATAGCAATCAGCCAGGTGTTGAATTGAAATTCTGGATTGTAGGTGGCAATTTTGTCAAAAGCCTTTGAAAAAGTCTCAATGGTAATGTCTTCTGAATCGGTTTCGTTTTCAGTACGTTTGAGCATAAAGCCGTATACTTCGTTCCAATAATGGTCGAGCAAAAAAGTGAAAGCTACCTGATCACCTTTCTTGGCTTTTTCTATATACTTGTTTATTTCCAATGTACCGGTTTTGAGAAAGTATTTGTGATGAATACATTCAATTGTGTGAAAATCAAAACGATTTCAATGATAGGAAACCAATACATTACGTCTTTTTCTTTTAATTTACCGGCAGCAAATCCCATGGTCAGCCAGGCAAAAAGATAACGGAATCCGATGATGCTGACTACGGCTATCCACTGAAATTGAAAAGCCAAAAGGATGATAGGCAATATGAGAAACAACAATTGGGAAACATAAAACAGACCCAATTGATTTCGGTCAAAAAGTTTGTAGTGTTTGGCAGTTGAAACGTGACGGCGTTTTTGAGTAAACCAATCCTTAAATGTTTTTTTAGGTTCCGAATAAGTGAAACTTTCCGGCAAATAACAAATGGTCGTATTGTCACCTGTTGCTGCCTGATTGATAAATAAATCATCATCTCCTGAGCGGATTTTCATATGGTCCATGAAACCTCTTACCTTAAAAAATTCATCGCGGCGGTAGGCCATGTTACGCCCCACACCCATGTACGGTTTTCCGATTTTGGCCCATGAAAAATACTGCGTTGCGGTAAGCAATGTTTCAAAGCGAATGATTTTGTTCAGAAACGAATTGGCAATTTTATCGTAAGCTCCATATCCTAAAACAATGGTTTTATTCATGGTAAACTGCGAGCTCATACTCGAAATCCAGTCTTTGGAAACCGGATGGCAGTCGGCATCGGTAAACAGCAAATAATCGTATTTAGCTGCTTTGATACCCAATGTTAAAGCAAATTTTTTATTCCCCCAAAAAGCTTCATTATTTTCTACTTTGACCAATTTTATATTGGCATATTGCTTTTCGAATTCTTCAAAAATTTCCAAAGTATTATCGCTTGAGGCATCGTCTATCAAAACAATTTCAAAAGTAGCATAATCCTGTTCGGCCAAGAGTGGCACAAATTTCTTTACGTTTTCTTCTTCGTTTTTGGCACAAACAATTACCGAAACGGGAATTCTTTTTGGTGTATTAACCTGCGGTTTGGCAAATGAAAACTTGCCGAAAATCACGATATAATACAAAAATTGAACAACAACAACGGCGATGAATAAACAGAAAACAGATAGTAACATAATGCTTTTTCGTCTTTTAAAAAGGTCTGCAAATGTACAAAATGAATTATGAATACTGAATGAAGTAAGGCTAATTTTTAGATTGCCTAAGGACGGTTCTTTTTCATCTCGTGAGCAATGGCTACAGCTTGAGCATCATCAGTTTTTTCCAGTTCCGAAATGATACTTTTATAGTTTTTATCGTCGCGGTTTTGCGATAATTTTTTTTGAGCTTCAATCGAAGTAATGTTGATTTCAAAGGCGATGATTCCCCGGGCTTCTCGCATGGTTTTCTCAGACAAATCTTCTACACGAACCGGATTTGCTGACTCAGCCTCGTACTTATCAACTAATTTTTTTAGCGAATGTACTGCTTCTTCATGGTTGAGAACTCTGACTTTTCCGTATACATGAACTGCCAAGTAATTCCAAGTGGGCACATTTTCATGGTCATACCAAGAGGAAGAAACATAAGCATGTGCTCCCGAAAAAATGGCCAGTACATCATCGTTTGTTTTAAAACTTCCACCCTGCGGATTGAGTTTGGAGAGGTGTCCTGTCAATATAGGTCTTCCTTCTGCATCGGTATCCAAAAACATCGGGATGTGAGTAGCCCAGAGCTTTCCGTCAGTTTGATTGACCAAAACTCCAAAACCGTGTTGGTGAATGAAGTTTTGAATTTCCTCCTGATTTTCGTTTTTATAAATCTCCGGGATGTACATCTGAATTATGAATTATGATTGTTGTGAAAGTTCACTCAAACCGTCTTACTTATATCACATTGACTTCGGCTTCAATAGCAATGCCAAATTCTTTTAAAACCGTTGCCTGAATATCTTTAGAAACAGCTAAAATTTCCTGACCGGTCGCGTTGCCGTAATTCACCAAAACCAAAGCCTGATTTTTATGGATTCCCGCATCACCAAAACGCTTGCCTTTGAATCCTGCCTGTTCAATCAGCCAACCAGCCGGTACTTTTACTTCGGTTTCCGAAACAACGTAATGTGGGATTTCGGGATGTAACGCCTGTGCTTTTTCAAAATCAGTTTTAGAAATAATCGGATTTTTAAAGAAACTGCCGCTGTTGCCCAGTTCTTTAGGGTCAGGTAATTTACTTCTTCTGATGGCAATTACGGCATTGCTCACATCTTTCAATGTTGGCGTAATTACGTTTTGTTTTGCCAATTCTTTGGTGATGTCACCGTAAGATATGTTGATTTTATGGTTGCGCTTCGTTAGTTTAAAAACCACCGAAGTAATAATATATTGACCTTTCACTTCCTGCTTAAATATGCTTTCGCGGTACCCGAAACGACATTCGTCTTTTGCAAAGGTTTTCATTTCCTGAGTTGCAATATGCATGGCTTCACATGAAACAAAAGTATCTTTGATTTCAGTGCCGTATGCTCCTATGTTTTGAACCGGTGTAGTTCCCACATTACCCGGAATCAGGGACATGTTTTCTAATCCTCCGAAATTTTGATCGATGGTCCAAAGTACGAATTCGTGCCAATTTTCACCGGCCATACCTTCTACCCAAACAAAATCATCGTCTTCTTTTATAATTTTACGGCCTTTCAAATCGATGTGAATGACCAATGCATCGATATCTTTTGTAAGCAACATATTGCTGCCACCACCGAGGATGAATTTTGTTTCGTTTGCGTTTTGCTGTAAAACGGTTTTCAGTTCAGTTACGGAGTGAACGGCAACAAACTGACGGGCTTTAGCCTCAATGCCGAAGGTATTGTATTTTTTTAACGAAAAATGGTGCTGGATTGTCATAATGGTAAAATTGAGCGTTACAAAAGTAAGCCAAAGATTTAAACGAATTTCTTAAAATAGTTTTTATGCCAAATGTGCAACATAAAAATCGGCATGATATAAGGCATCAGCTTTGAATTTCCTTGTCGCAATTCGGTTACTAATTTTGTTCCATCCAGATTTTCCAAAAACGGCAAATCAAAAATCGGACTTTTGGCAAAAAGATCCAATTCTTCTTTAAATGCAGGGAATTCTGTTAAGTAAGTATACCAGGGAGCGCTCAAACCAATTTTTCTGAAATAAAGGATTTCATCAGGAAGTTTATTTCGCATGGTGTCTTTCAAAATGAATTTTCCTTTTTTTCCGGTAAAAAACCATTTGTCGTCCAGTGTTCCCAAGCCCGCAATTAATCGGAAATCTAAAAAAGGTTCGCGGCATTCTATAGAGGTTCCCATAGTACAACGATCGTTTCTGTCAAGTAACGAGCACATGTATGTGTGTTGGTCAAAATACAAAGCCTGTCGTTGCGGATTGTTAGGGTACAATTCTTTAGCTTCTTCTAAAATTTTGTATCGGTAGATATTGTCGGGCATTTCTTTTTTTCCGTAAAAATGCTGAATGTCTTCCGGATACACGTTCGATCCATTAAAAATCACCAAATCATCCACATTGTCAATTTTGGAATAGCGGACCAATTTGTCAAATCTGGGTTTTTTGTTGAAACGTTCCATTAAACTAAGTCCCGAGACTACTTTTAGCAGCGATGGATTTTTCAATGCTTTATAGCGCACATATCCTCCCATCAACTCATCGGCACCTTCCCCCGAAAGCAGTACTTTTACTTTGGGTTTTGCAATTTTAGAAACGGCCAAAAGATGCGGTTCATTGAGGTGCATCAAGGGTTCGTCTTGGTAATAGGTTGATTCGGCCAAGTTTAAAAACAAAGCATCATTGTCGAGTTTTGTTTGATGAAAGTTATAGTGGTAATTTTCAGTGATGTTTTTAGCCAAAAAAGACTCATTGTGTTCTTCTTCCGAAAAGCCAATGTTGAACGTGTTGATGTTCTCAAAATTCTGATGGTACAAGGATGATAAGATAGAACAGGAATCAAGACCGCCACTCAAAAGCACACCAACCGGGACGTCGCTAACCATGCGGAGTTTTACCGAATCGAAAAAGGTTTCTTCAAACCACTTTTTAGGGTTGTGTATAGTTGGGTGATTTTGTATTTCTGATTTCAAATTCCACCATTTGGTGTAAGTCGTGTAGCCGTTGTTTTCGAGTGTCATGTAATGTCCCGGAAGCACTTTTTTTACTCTGTTGTACAACGTGTTTTCGCCACCCACAAATCGGTTGAAGAAATACTCGTCCATACCGCTTTCCGAAATTTCCAAAGGCACACCTGCAGTAAACAGCGCTTTTTGCTCGGAAGCGAAATAAATAGAGTTTTGGTAAAATGCATAATATAAGGGTTTTACGCCCATTCGGTCACGCGCTAAAATCAGTTTCTTTTCTAAAGTATCCCAAATGGCAAAAGCGAACATACCGTGCAGTCGTTTCAGAAAATCCATTCCGTACAGCTCAAAAAGATGCAATAAAACCTCGGTGTCAGAACTGGTTTTTAGTGTGATTCCTTTACTTTTTAATTCGGGATAGAACGATTTGTAGTTGTATATTTCACCATTGAAAACCATGGCATAGCGCTTGTTTTCTGAGATGAAAGGTTGGTGTCCGGCCGCGCTGGTGTCAATGATAGAAAGCCGTCGATGGCCTAAACCAACATTGTCCTGGATGAAATAACCGGCGTCATCCGGGCCGCGGTGTTCCAGGGCATCGCGCATTTTTATGAGTTGATGTTCGTCAACTTTGGTATGATTGAATTTCAGAATACCGTTAATCCCACACATATTTATGTTGTACTTTTCATTATTAAATGGTGGTAGGTATCGGCTATAGTTTTCATATTGGTAGCATAATTAGCGTGTTCTTCTATAAATTTTCGGTTTCGCGCCACAACAGCTTTGCGCCACAAGTTTCTTTCAAAAGCATATTGAATTTCTTCTGCCAGGATTTTAAATTTCCCGTTGGGAATGAGAATGCCGTTTTCATGATTTCTGATCCAACTGCGGTTTCCGGGCAAATCGGTTACAAGAGGGAAACATCCGCTGGCCATGGCTTCAAATAAAGAGGCAGAAACTCCTTCGGTAGCCGGCATGCTGATGTAAAAATTGGATTCCTGTAACAACTGAGCCACTTCCTCATTTGGGGTTTTTCCTTTAAAAATGACTTCGTTTTCAATATTTAAATTAACGGCCAGTTTTTCGAGGGTTTTGCGCAAGCTTCCGTCGCCAATGATGGTCAGACGAAACGGAAAATTTTTTTGTTTCAGAATAGCAAAAGCTTTCAGAATTTTGGCATGTTTGTATTCGGGTTCCAAGGCACGGGTCACGATCGCTTCAATCAAAGGTTTGTCTTGATTGTCTTTGAATTGAAAATGAGACAGATTGATTCCTTTTGGCATTACCAGAACTTTACTCATGTCAACATTGCTTTGTTGCATATGATTGGCCATCACTTCTCCCCAGGCATGAATTAAATCCGCTTTCCTGAAAGCGTAATCCTGCAGCATTTTTTTGAAAATAAACAAGGGTGAATGATGTGGCCAAAGATCGGTTATTCCCTGTTGCGCTATGGCTATCGGTCTGATACCTGTTAGGGCAGCCAGAAAACCGTAACTGGTGGTTCGCTCGGCAATGACCATATCAGGCTGAAAAGTTTTGGCAATTTTACGAATGGTAAAAAAGGCCATCAGTAGCTCCATTAAACGGCTTATCCTGCTGAATCCTACACTGCTTTTTTGGAGCTCCCAAGTGACAATTTCAAAGTCGCCGAATTCCCTGAGTCCATTCATCCAAGTAATGGCGTCAGCGCGGTAGGTTTCCCCCAGAAACAGTATTCTTTTTTTGGTCATTGGTTTACTCTTCGGTTTCGAGCGCTCGGTTTAAAAAGTCGTTCAGCGGTTTTAGAGCGATTAATTTTTGAGCAACTATTTTGCTGAAATTTTTATCGGTAAACAAAGTGTCGTCAATTTTTTCGGAGGCGGTAAAACTTTTCAGTTTTAAAAACTCAATGGCCGGATGATTGGGTTCAAAATCTTTAGGTGCTTTTTTTAGGGTGGTATTTTCGTCACGGGTTAAGGCGTGGAATTCTTTTTTAAAGTTTTTGTCGTTGACAATTGACTCTAAATCTTCGTGGAAAAACGCTATTTCTTTGCGGATTTTTTTCAATTCTTCCGGTTCCGGACACCATACGCCGCCGGCGATAAAGGAATTGCCTTTCTCAAAATGTACATAATATCCCGGGCTGTTTTTGCGGAATTTGTTTTGGGCCAACCAAACCCCCATGTTGGTTTTATAAGGCGATTTGTCTTTAGAAAAACGAATATCACGGTTGATGCGGAAGGTACAGTTTTTAACTTCTAACGGTTCCAAAGAGTGGTCTAATGGTTTCATTTCTGCCAATAGCGAAGCAATAAATTGATGGTAATCTTTCTTGTAATTTTCATACCTTTTTTTGTTGGCATGCATCCAATCGGTGTTATTGTTTGCAACCAAGTCGTCTAAAAACTGAAGCGCTTCTCGGGTAATCATCTTATAACTGTTTTTTTAAATCTTCTTCTGAAATAAAGCCAACGTTTCGCCAAACTTCTTTACCGTTTTCGTAAATAATGATGGTTGGAAGTCCTTCTAATTTCATTTGATCTACCAGAGTTTTGTTCTCATCGGCATCCAGTTGTACAATTTTTATCTGGTCTTTCAGTTCCGATTGGAATTTTAAGATGTAAGGCTTCATTTTTTGACAAGGTGCACACCATTTGGCATTAAAGTCAACCATAACACGCTTACTCGATTTAATCAATTCTCCATATTCCTGATCGCACATTCCAATAATTTTACCGCTGGGTTTACTGTCGTTAGCAGCATTCCATTTCATGTAACCTCCGTCTAAATTGTAGATTTCGGTGAAGCCCAATTCGGCCAATTTATCGGCAGCCTGAGCACTTCTGCCTCCAACTTTGCAATAAACGAAAACAGGTTTTGTTTTGTCGTATTTCGAAACTTTGGTCGCAAAATCGGCATCAAACCAGTTAATATTGGTCGCTTTTTCGATATGTCCGCTATTGTATTCTTCGGGTGTTCTGACGTCAACCAGTTGTGGTTTTTCGGTGGTTTTCAGCTTTTCTGAAAATGTTTTTACATCAACCGTTTGAATGGTTTTGGGTTGTTGTCCCTGACAGCTTATGAATAAAAAGGCAACAAACAGGAACGAAAATATGTTTGATTTCATAATTAAAATTTTGATGCTAAAGTACAAATTTACAGCTTATCGGAGTGTAAATATTTTATAACTCTGATGTGTGGTTTTTACGATGTTTTCGGTTCGTTCCGGATGCGTATCGGAGATGAACAACTGCCCAAATTCTTCTTGATTTACCATTTCAATAATTTTGCTGACCCTGAACTCGTCGAGTTTGTCAAAAATATCATCAAACAGTAAAATAGGTTTTTCCCCGCTCTGCTTTTTAACAAAATCAAACTGTGCCAGTTTCAACGCAATCAGAAACGATTTTTGCTGACCTTGTGAGCCAAATTTTTTAATAGGGTGGTGGTCAATTTCGAACGACAAATCATCTTTGTGAACTCCTACCGAAGTATATTGTAAAGCTCTGTCTTTGTTAATGTTTTCTTCTAAAAGAGTCAGTGTGTCTTTTTCGAATAAATCGCTTTGATACACCAATTGTACCGTCTCGGCCGAATCCGTTATTTCCTGATGGTATCGGTTGAAAATTGGGATAAAATCGTTTAGAAACTCCTTTCTTTTTTCAAAAATAGCTTGTCCTAAATGGCTCAATTGTTCGTTGTAAATACTTATTGTTTCTTTTTCAAAAACATGGTTCAAGGCAAAATATTTCAGCAATGCATTGCGTTGGCTGATGATTTTTTGATACTGAATTAAATACTGCAGATAAGTACTGTTCAGCTGAGAAATAACACTGTCTATAAATTTTCTTCGGGTATCACTGCCTTCAACAATTAAATCCCGGTCGGCAGGAGAAATTATCACCAACGGAATGAAGCCAATGTGATCGGAAAATTTTTCATAGAGCTTTCCGTTGCGTTTCAGGATTTTCTTTTGGCCTTTTTTCAAGCTGCACAAAATTTGTTCGGAGCGGTTGTTTTTTTCAAATTCGCCGTCAACCACAAAAAATTCTTCGCCGTGTTTGATGTTTTGCAGTGCCAGCGGATTGAAGTAACTTTTTCCGTTAGCCAAATGGTAAACCGCATCTAGTATATTGGTTTTACCCATGCCGTTTTTGCCTACGAAGCAATTGATTTTGGAGTCAAATTCGAAGGTGGCTTCCGAAAAATTTTTGTAATTGAGTACTGAAATTCGCTTTAAAAACAATTTGGTTTTGTTTGAAATTAATGGTTGAACTCTTTATTTATGAGAAGAAATGTTCCTTTTTTTATTGACAATCCTGCTGCATTAAGTAAAGAGGTGCAAATTATTCAAAAATATCGACAAAAATAGCTTTCATTTATCAATAAAAATTTTATTTTTGCCCACACTAAATTAAAAATAGATGGCAACTTTTAACAAAAGAGGATATAAAGCACCAAAAGAAAAAGAAGAAAAAGGCGTAAATACATTCGTTGAAGATATTGAACAAATTAATGTAGACGAAAAAAACAGTGCTACAGCAAAAGCATTCGATACCTTAGATCAAACTGCGTCAAAAGCAGAAGATTTTGTTGCCAAAAATCAAAAGTATATTTTGGGTTTCCTTGGCGCTGTTGCAGTGGTTACAGTTGGGTATTTGATGTATCAAAAATTCATCGCAGAACCAAAACAACAAGAAGCTGCTGATGAGTTATTTGTTGCTCAACAAAACTTCCAGAAAGCGGTTGAAGGCGGAGCTAAAGCAGATTCGTTATACAATTTAGTATTGAAAGGTTCTGAGGGGAAATTCGGAGTAACTAAAATTGCAGAAGAATACTCAGGTACCGATGCCGGAAATTTAGCTAATTACTATGCCGGTATTGCTTATTTGAATACAAAAAAATACGCAGAAGCCATTACCAGTTTGGAGAAATTTTCTTCAGATGACATCATGTTAAGCACTTTGGCTAAAGGAGCTATTGGCGATGCTTATGCTCAACAAAACAAACAAAAAGAAGCTTTAGAGTGGTACATCAAAGCGGCTGATGCCAGCAAAAATGATTTTACCCGTCCAAGATTTTTATTAAAAGCAGGAAAAACTGCTTTGACAATGGGTAATAAAGCGGATGCTGTTAAATATTTCACAGACACTAAAGACAACTACGAAGCCTCTCCGGAAGCACAAGGAGTAGATGCTTTAATAGGATTAGCTCAATAAAATTACGAATTAGGAATTAGGAATTACCACTGGTTTTAATTCACAATTCATAATTTACATTCATAATTATTTATGGCTACTGCAAATAAGAATTTATCTAATTACGATAAAAATACAATCCCAAACGCGAAAGACTTTCGGTTTGGGATTGTTGTTTCAGAATGGAACGATCACATCACGAACGGGCTTTATACCGGAGCGGAAGCTGCTTTGCTAGACTGTGGAGCTTTGCCCGAAAACTTGATTCGATGGAATGTGCCCGGAAGTTTTGAACTGGTATATGGTGCGCAACGAATGATTGTTACCCAAGAAGTAGATGTAGTCATTACCATTGGCTGTGTCATCAAAGGCGAAACCATGCATTTCGAATTTGTATGCGAAGGCGTAACCCAAGGTATCAAAGACTTAAACGTGCAAACTGATGTACCGGTTATTTTCTGCCTGTTGACCGATAACAACGAGCAACAATCGATTGACAGAAGTGGCGGTGTTCACGGGAACAAAGGAACCGAGGCTGCTATTGCGGCTATTAAAATGGCTGAGTTGAGAAGAAAGACAATGTAATACAGTATTTATTTCAAACATAAATAAAAGCCTATTCCTTTGTGAATAGGTTTTTTATTTTTAGCCAATGATTAACAGTAAATCCGATTACTTTTTGCTTAAATTTGCTTACTTTGGTTTAACCACAGATTAAAGAATACTGAACACAGAATACTAGTAAATGTCAAGCATAATTCAATTACTTCCCGATCACGTTGCCAACCAGATAGCCGCCGGTGAAGTGGTGCAAAGACCGGCTTCGGTTGTAAAAGAATTGTTGGAAAACGCCGTAGATGCCAACGCAACCGACATCAAATTAATCATCAAAGATGCCGGAAAATCCCTGATTCAGGTTATCGATAACGGAAAAGGAATGAGTGTCACCGATTCGCGATTGTGTTTTGAACGACATGCCACTTCCAAAATCCGTCAGGCCGAGGATTTATTTTCATTGCATACCAAAGGATTTAGAGGTGAGGCTTTGGCTTCAATAGCCGCTATTGCTCATGTAGAGATGAAAACCAAGCAGGAACAGGAGGAACTTGGCGTTCATATTATTATCGAAGGCTCAAAATTTGTTTCGCAGGAACCGGCTGTTTTGCCCAAAGGAACCTCTTTCGCCATTAAAAATTTATTTTTCAATATACCGGCACGACGCAATTTCCTGAAATCGGAAACGGTAGAACAGCGCCATATTGTTGACGAGTTTCAACGCGTGGCCATGGCACACCCAAATATTCATTTTACGATGTACCACAACGGCAGTGAAATGTTCAACTTGCCTGTGTCCAATTTCAGACAGCGCATTGTCAATATATTTGCCGGTAAAACCAATGAAAAACTGGTTCCGGTAAAAGAAGAAACCGAGATTGTCAACCTGCACGGATTTATCGGGAAGCCTGAATTTGCTAAGAAAAGCAGAGGAGAACAATTCTTTTTTGTGAATAACCGATTTATTAAAAGCGGTTACTTGCATCATGCGGTTATGGCCGCCTATGAAGGTTTACTAAAAGACGGCGCTCAACCGAGTTATTTTTTGTATCTCGAGGTACCGCCTCATACCATTGATATCAACATTCATCCTACTAAAACAGAAATCAAGTTTGATGATGAACATGCTTTGTATGCCATTTTGCGTTCGGCCATTAAATACAGTTTAGGACAGTTTAATGTGGCTCCGGTACTCGATTTTGATCGTGACCCTAACTTGGATACACCGTATCAATATCAAAACAAAGAAGCTGAATACCCAACCATTCAGTTTGATAGCACATTCAACCCGTTTGCCGATGACTCGAACCATAGCGAACTGGCGAAGCAAAAACAGGTCAAAACTTCTTCCTCTTTTTCTTCGGGGTATCGAAAAACAGAAGCGCAGCCCAGTTGGGAAAGTTTGTATGTGGGCTTAAAGCAAGCAGGGCAGGAGATTACTGAAGTGACTTTTGAAAACGAAGCGGTTTCCTCTTCCTTATTTGAAGAAACAGAAATCGAACAGGAAGTTAAACGAACCTACCAAATCCATAAAAAATACATCGTAAGTCCTATCAAATCGGGAATGGTTATAATTAATCAGAAACGGGCTCACGAGCGCATCTTGTATGAAGAATTTTTGACCAATATGACGGTACACCAAGCCTCAAGCCAACAAATGCTCTTCCCGTTGCAATTGTATTTTTCGGCTGTTGAGATAGAGTTGATTAAGGAGTTGCAACATTCGTTAGAAAATACCGGTTTTCTTTTTGAATCCATTAATGAAGACAGTGTTGTTATTTCAGGCTTACCTGTCAATGTGACCGAAAGTGAAGTTTCTATTGTTTTGGAAGAGTTATTGAGTGATTTACAAGACGGAATTCCGGACAGTAGTTTTTGCCAAAATGACACCATTGCCAAATCGATGGCGCGCAGTCTGGCTGTAAAAACCGGAACCTATTTAACCGAAAGAGAACAGGAGAACTTGGTGCACAACCTCTTTGCCTGCAAAGAACCAAATGTGTCGCCTTTTCAAAAACCTACTTTCATCACGATGAGTGTGGAAGATTTAGATAAAAAATTCAGCTTATGATGCGCATGACCGAAACTGTTAAGCAGTTACTGATTATCAATATTATATTTTATATAGGCTCTAATATAGTGGGCGATGTGGCTTATCAAATGTTCTCACTGTATTATCCCAGTCACCCGAATTTCAGGATTTGGCAGCCTTTGACCAGTATGTTCATGCATGCAGCTATGCCCAATTTTATGCATATTTTGTTCAATATGTTTGCACTGGTTTCGTTTGGGTCGGCATTGGAGCATTTTTGGGGCCCCAGAAAATTTCTTTTCTTTTACATTTCCTGCGGATTAGGTGCTGCTTTGTTACACACCGGATTCAACTATCTGCAATACCATCACGCCTTGGAAGCATTGCAAAATGCGCATATTCCCGATGATGTTATTGCTACTATTTTAAAAGAGGGCAAGTACAATGAAAAGATTGTGGAAATGGTTCCGTTGTCTACTTTAGAACAGTTTTATTTTTCATTTAATGTGCCTTCACTAGGGGCTTCAGGAGCTATTTACGGATTGCTGACGGCCTTTGCCTTCATGTTTCCAATGGCTGAACTGGGGATTATGTTCATTCCTATTCCAATCAAGGCCAAATATTTTGTGCCGGGATTGATTGCCGTGGATTTATTTTTAGGATTTCAAGGCAGCTCACTTTTCGGAAGCGGAGGAACCGGAATTGCCCACTTTGCCCATGTTGGCGGAGCGATAACAGGTTTTCTGATGATGTGGTACTGGAAACGCAATCAGTTTAACAAAAACCGTTGGAATTAGAAGTTAGTATTCAGTGTTCAGTTGATAGTGTTCAGTAACTACTTTTACTTATCCTTAAAATTATGAGTATATTAGAAGATTTAAAGTGGCAGTATAAAATAGGAGGCATTTCCAATAAGATGATTTATTGGAATGTTGGAGTGTTTTTGCTCTCGATACCTTTTTTCTACCAGTTTAAGTTGGGCTTTTTTGATTATCCTAATTGGCTGGCTATTTCTTCACAGCCTTCAGATGTCCTGACAAAACCATGGACATTGATAACGTATGCTTTTTTTCACTATGGGTTTCTGCATTTGTTTTTTAACATGATGGTGCTGAACTTTTCCAGTCGTTTGTTCCTGACCTTTTTTACCCAAAAACAATACTTAGGAGTTTACCTACTTAGCGCCGTTTTTGCAGGGTTGTGTTTTGTGTTGAGTTTTTATTTACTCCATCAAACTTCTGCAATGGTTGGAGCTTCGGCGGCAATTATGGCATTATTGGTGGCCACAACCACTTATCAACCGTTGATGAATATTCGGTTGCTGCTGATTGGGAATGTGAAACTTTGGCACATTACGGCCGTACTGTTATTGTTGGATTTAATGCAAATTCAACTCAACAATACGGGTGGTCACATTGCGCATTTGAGCGGAGCCTTTTTTGGTTATATTTACATCAAATTGTTGCAAAACGGAACTGATTTGAGTCGGATAGTGAATTCGGTTTTAGATTTTTTTGCTTCTCTGTTTACCAAAAAGCAATCTTCTCCGTTTAAAAAAGTTCATGTTAATCCTAAAAGACCTGCCGTAAAAAGAGAAAGTAAAATTGTTACCAAAGACAAAACCCAGCAACAACTTGACGAGATTTTGGATAAAATAAGTCAATCGGGTTATGACAGTCTGACCAGCGAAGAAAAAGAATTTTTATTCAAAGCCGGCAAATAAAAGTATACATGAAGAAACTCTCGTGGTTTAATAAAGTTGTTTTTGCATGCAATATCGTTGTAACGGTATTGACATTCGTGGCTTATATATTGCCGTTCTTAGCCCCGAAAATGTTTCCGTTGCTCTCGGTTTTAACCCTAATTTTGCCGTTATTTTTAATTCTCAACGGATTATTTTTTATTTATTGGTTGCTGCAATTAAAAAGACAAGTCATCCTTTCAGGTTTGATTTTATTGCTGGGGATTACTTTTATCAATAAGTTCTACAAGTTTTCTTCCAATGATATCGAAAAAGAGGAAAAAGATTTTACCGTTATGAGCTATAACGTTCGCTTGTTTAACCTTTTTGATTGGATAAAGGGCAGAAATGTAGGCGAGACTATATTGACGTTTATTAACGAGCAAAATCCGGATATTTTATGCATACAGGAATACTCAGAAAATGCTAAAGTGGATTTGCGCGTATATAAATATAAGGCCATTTTTATGGAAGGCAATCACATCAAAACGGGTCAGGCCATATTTTCAAAATTTCCTATTTTCAATCAGGGGGATTTTAAAATTCCGGAAGCAGGGAATAATGTGATTTTTGCCGATATCAAGAAAGGGAAAGATACCATCAGGGTGTATAATATTCATTTACAGTCAATCAAAATTTCTCCCGATGTCAATGAAATAGAAGAGCATGTTGATGCCATCAATCAAAGTAAATCACAACAGGTTTTTACCCGCATTCGGGATGCTTTTAAGAAACAGGAACAGCAAGCTGAGATTTTGGTTAACCACAAAAAAGAATGTCATTATCCGCTCATCATTTGCGGTGACATGAATAACAGCCCGTTTTCATACATCTATCGCAACATCAAAGGCGATATGCATGATTGTTTTGAGGAAGCCGGTAAAGGATTTGGCCAAACGTATCGCTTCAAATACTATCCGGCCCGTATCGATTATATTTTTGCCGATAAGAAGATGAAAGTGAAAAGTTTCAGTAGTTTTTCTCAATTCGAAAATTCCGATCATTTTCCGATCATGACACGTCTTTCTTTTATTGAATAGGTTAATCCGAAATAACAAACACAGACTGCCCACAGCATTGATTTATTCGAGGTTGCTGATAGCTTTCATATTACTTTTTTTAAGTTACTGCAAAGTAGAAAACTACCGGATAATTGCTACTGTTCTTTTTTCAATCGGACTTTTAACCGATGTTTTTGACGGCATAATTGCCCGACAATTGAACGTGTCTACACCCAAATTAAGGCGATTAGATTCTACTGTAGATCAGGTGTTCTTTATGGCATTTGCCCTAGCTGCTTTTATACAATGCCCTTCTTTTTTTGAAAACAATCAGATGCAATTAGTCATACTTTTCGGATTTGAATTGATGGCTTACCTCTTGTGTTTTTTGAAATTCAGAAAGGAAATTGCAACGCATTCTATCGGAGCCAAAATATGGACCCTATTCCTTTTTGCCACTTTGTTGGAAATAAGTTGGCAATGCCAATCGGATGTCTTGTTTGCTTTTTGTTTTTGGATCGGATTAGCAACCCGTTTAGAAATTATGGTTATTATTCTGATGATGAAAAACTGGACAAACGATGTACCTTCTGCTTATCATGCCTGGCAGCTCAGACAAGGCAAAGAGATTAAAAGGAATAAAATTTTTAACGGATAGTAAGTTAAGTCTAAAGTTGTTGTTTTTTTAGATAATTTAGAGCCTGACGGCCTTCATTAAACAGTAGGTCCAATATGCTTAAATTATTTATATAACCGTATTTTTCTCCAAAAACCTGAGTATAGGGTTCAAAACTTGAAGTATCTTTCTTGCCATTAATTAAACCTCTGTAGTCTAATTTGTCCGTCACTTCGTGAAAGTATTCCGCAGTTTCATCGTAGTCAAATTCAAAACCCAAACATTTTGACACCACCGACATGGTTTCCAGATTCAAATCCATCAGAAAGGTATGCTTCTTTTCAAAAATAGGGCGGATATCATCTTCAAAATACTCAAAGAAGGGAGAGGATCTGTAAGCCGCATCCAAGGATTTGAAATGTTGTTTTTGCCAATCAAAAGCCGTTTCAAGTTTGACGTCTTTGATTTTTTGATGCGCTATTTTGGTATGTTTTATAGGTATGTTGAGCAACTGAATGCCATTCGGGCTGTAAATATACATTCGGTTTCTGTTGGTTTGTTTTTGAAAATTATCCTCCATTTCAAAAGTTACCACATCGGCTTTACTCATGGCCACAAAATGGCTAATCGAAGGGAAGTAACTAGGGTGGATGATGATATTGTTGCTCATAATTCAATAGTTTATTTAAAGTAAAAAGTCATAAAGCCTGTTACGACAATATGACTTTTAGAGGTTCAAAGGATTGTTTCCGACTTAATTTTTATCCGCTTTTTTCTTTTTCCAGAAATAATCTCCGATAAAATATAGAATCAACAACCCAAGAAAATATTTGAAATAGGATTGAGGCTGCCCGTCACCGCTCACAGTTGTGAATAGGCGTTCCCAACGAATTTTACTTCCCAGTCCGGCACCATTACTGTCCCAGCTCATCCAAATGAAAACCGGTTTTCCAACAATGTGGTCCTCAGGAACATAGCCCCAGTAGCGACTGTCTTCTGAGTTGTGACGGTTGTCTCCCATCATCCAGTAATAGTTCTGTTTGAAAGTATAAGAGGTTACTTTTTTATCATTTACATAAATGTCATTGCCTACTACTTTTAAAGTATTCCCTTCGTAAACCGAAATGATTCGTTTGTAAAAAGGTAACGTTTGTAAATTCAATGCTACTGTTTTTCCTGCTTCCGGAATGTAAATAGGGCCGAAATTATCTGAGTTCCATTTTGGATTGTGCGTGAAAATATTAGGTTCACCTTCTTTGTTTACAATCTTTACAACCGACTTGATTCCGGGAACTTTGCGCAATGTTTTTGCCCCTTCTTCGGTAAGCGCTCTCAAATAAAGGGTATCTCGGGTTTCATTTTTAAAACCTGCCCCATCTGTAGAGCCTACTTGTTTTAACAGATATTCAAAATCCATAGGCGTATTCATATCGTAGGTAACGAAATAAGAATACTGTGTTTTGGCTCTTTCCGGCAAAATTAACTCCTTACCGTTGATGTAAACTGTACCATCCTTGATTTGTAACGAATCACCCGGCGTACCCTGACAGCGTTTTACATAGTTTGACTTTTTATCTACGGGTTTAATAATGCTTCTTCCCGAAGTGTCAAAAAATTTGTAAACGGTATCAGCCGGCCAGTTGAAAACAACGATGTCATTTTTCTCAATTTTTTGAAAACCCGGAAAACGGAAATAAGGCAATTGCGGCCAACTTAAATAAGATTTTGTTTTTATGATTGGTAACGTGTCGTGTACCATAGGAGCCGCAACAGTTGTCATTGGGGTGCGGGCACCGTAGTGAAATTTGCTCACAAACAAAAAGTCGCCTATCAATAAAGATTTTTCCAATGACGAAGTTGGAATCGTGTAAGGTTGCATTACATAAGTATGAACCAAAGTGGCAACGACTACAGCAAACAGAAGAGAGCTGACCGTGTCACCGGTTTTAGTAGTAGCAATCAAACTTCTGTCGGAGATGTGTTGAACATCCTGCGTGTAGTTGATGTAATAAATGTATAAACCAAAAGTGAAAATGCCTAACCAAGTATCAGCAGTCGAATTTCTTCCGAAGCTTCGTAAGGTTTCTACCCAAACCACCGGAAACATTATCAGGTTGATGATTGGTATGAATAACAAAACCGTCCACCAGGTTGGTCGATTGATGATTTTCATCAAAGTAATAGCGTTGTATATCGGAACGAAAGCCTCCCATCTTTTTCTTCCTGCTTTTTCGTATAATTTCCATGTACCCAAGCCATGTATAATCTGAACGGCGAGGAAAAATATAAACCAGTGAAATAGTGTCATTTTCTAAATGTATTTGTTTATTGTTTTTTGTAATTGGTATGGCTGTGGTTGAATTT
Organism: uncultured Flavobacterium sp.; assembly: GCA_964413435.1. Taxonomy (GTDB): domain Bacteria; phylum Bacteroidota; class Bacteroidia; order Flavobacteriales; family Flavobacteriaceae; genus Flavobacterium. Next base: position 8,455 of record CAYPSB010000015.1, on the reverse strand, counting down.
GTTACTTTAAATCTAAGACATCTTTCATCGAAAATACTCCTTTTTTTCCGATAATCCACTCAGCAGCTACTACGGCGCCTAAGGCAAACCCTTCGCGGTTGTGAGCTACATGTTTAATTTCGATGAAGTCAACATCAGAGCTGTACTGTACACTGTGAGTGCCGGGTACATTTTCGATGCGTTTGGCTTCAATATGAATTTGATTGTCGGCTGCTTTTCCTTCTGTCCAGGATTCGTATTCTGAATGAGCAATAATGCCCTTTGCCAGTGAAATAGCTGTTCCACTAGGTGAATCAAGCTTTTGTGTGTGGTGAATTTCCTCCATGGAAACTTTATAAACGGTACTGAACTTAGCCATCATTTTGGCCAAAAAATCATTCAGCTCAAAAAACAGATTTACGCCCAAACTGAAATTAGAACCATAAAGAAATGCTCCTTTCTTTTCCTGACACAACGCCGTCATTTCGTCGTAGTTTTCCAGCCAACCGGTGGTTCCCGAAACTACAGGAACACCTTGGTTTAAACAAGCGGAAATATTGGTCACTGCAGCTGTCGGTATACTGAAATCTATGGCTACATCGGCATTTTCCAATCCGTCAAAAGTATCAGAACTGCTTTTTTTTAGTACAATTTCATGTCCTCTTTCTAAAGCAATCCTTTCGATTACTTTCCCCATTTTGCCATATCCCAGCAGTGCTATTTTCATTTAGAATTTGTAGTTTAAAGTTAAGCCCACATTGGTTTTGTAATTGATATCGTTTTGATAAACATCGGGCTGAAAAGAAAGTTTATCGCTTACATTGAATTGCAACAAATGGGCATCTACATTGGCATCAACTATATTCAATATATAAAACCCAACCGTAACCAAGAGTGATAAGTCCCGGTTTCGTTGGTAAAAACGCTGTGCTTGTATCAATCGGTTGTCATCAAGGTAACCGAACTCGTCTTTTTCTCCCGCCAAACGTTGTTTGTAAGCGTCACGGTATTTGTGGTATTTCTTGTTGTTGGAGATATAAAAGTACAAACTGGTTCCGATTGCACCGTAAACAATAGGGATTTTCCAGTATTTTTTATTGTAAGCCTGCCCTAAACCCGGCAATACAGCCGAATAAAAAGCCGCCTTAGAAGGGGCTAACGGATTAATTTCTTCTTTCTTTAACGTGTCTTTGGCAATAATAGCATCAGCGATTTCCTGGGAAAAAGCAGAGTAGTTTCCAATAAGAAAAAATAGAGCCGCTATGTAAATAACACGACGCACTAACCCTTTATTAATTTGATAATACGGTTGAAATCTTCTTCGGAATGGAACGGAATGGTAATTTTCCCTTTGCCGTTACCGGCTACTTTCACGTCTATTTTAGAACCGAAAAAGGTAGCAAAAGCTTTCTTTTGTTCTTCGGCAACGGTAAATGTAGCTCCTTTTTTTGCTTTTGGAGCCGCAGGTTTCAAGCCTTCTTGATAGTTCTTGACCAGTGCTTCCGTTTCGCGAACCGAAAGATTTTGGCTTACGATTTTTTGATAAATATCGGTTTGAACATCCAAATCTTCAATGTTGATGATGGCACGGCCGTGTCCCATACTGATGAATCCGTCACGAATTCCGGTTTGAATAATCGGATCCAGTTTTAGCAAACGCAAATAATTGGCAATGGTAGAACGTTTTTTACCCACACGCTCGCTCATTTGTTCCTGCGTCAATTGAATTTCATCAATCAAACGTTGGTACGAAAGCGCAATCTCAATAGGGTCTAAATCGTGACGCTGAATGTTTTCAACCAAAGCCATTACCAAAGATTCATTATCGTTGGCAATACGAATGTAGGCCGGAACTGTGGTCAACCCTACCAGTTTTGAAGCACGTAAACGACGCTCTCCCGAAATTAACTGGTATTTGTTGAAGTCTAATTTACGAACAGTAATCGGTTGGATAAGTCCTAATTCTTTGATGGAAGAAGCCAATTCCTGTAATTGTTCTTCATTAAAATTGGTACGGGGTTGAAACGGATTAATCTCAATTGATTCAATATCCAATTCAATGATGTTACCAACAACTTTGTCGGCATTTTTGTCGTCTACGGATTTAATATCGTTTTCCGGATCCTTCAGCAAAGCCGATAATCCTCTTCCTAATGCTTGTTTCTTTATAGCTTTTGCCATAGGGTATTAACTGTTTTTTTTGATAATTTCCTGTGCCAGACTTAAATAGTTCGTGGCTCCTCTGCTGGTGGCGTCAAAGTTAATGATACTTTCACCAAAACTTGGCGCTTCACTCAATTTTACATTGCGTTGTATGATAGTCTTGAATACCATATCGTTAAAATGCTTCTGCACTTCTTCTACGACTTGATTAGACAAGCGCAAACGCGAATCATACATCGTTAGTAGTAAACCTTCAATATCGAGGTTGGGATTGTGTATTTTTTGTACGCTCTTGATGGTGTTGAGTAATTTGCCCAACCCTTCCAATGCAAAGTATTCACATTGAATCGGAATCACAACACTGTCTGCGGCTGTTAATGCATTTAGTGTCAATAAACCCAGTGAAGGTGCGCAGTCAATCAGGATGTAATCGTACTCGTCTTTAACGCTTTCCAACGCTTGTTTGAGCATGTACTCGCGGTTTTCTTTATCTACCAATTCTATTTCGATAGCTACCAAGTCGATGTGCGCCGGTACTACCCACACATTTGGGGAAGAAGAAGCTATAGTGGCTTCAGCCGGAGTGTTGCTGTGCTCTAAAACCTGATAGGTTCCTATTTCGATGCTTTCTACATCTAAGCCTAAACCTGAACTGGCATTGGCCTGAGGATCGGCATCAATTAAAAGTACTTTTTTTTCTAAAACACCCAGTGATGCAGCAAGATTTACCGAAGTGGTGGTCTTACCAACACCACCTTTTTGATTAGCAATAGCAATGATTTTACCCATTTGTTTTTCGTAGATTTTGAGCGGTAAAAATACAATTAATTATGGGTATGTCAAGCGATTTTTGTTAACATTCTGGTAAAGTTTTCCATGCTGAGTTTTGAGTTACAGTGATGGCTCTCCGTTAAGAATTTAGCCAAAATAAACCTGTTTGTGATGGCCATATTGCAACCTATTTGTTGCCTTTATTTTTTATCATTGTTTCCAGCATATCCCACATTTCCTGCGGAATTTTTTCCAAAATGTTGAATTGTCCGGCACCCTGAAGCCATTCGCCTCCGTCAATCGTAACTACTTCTCCGTTGATGTAAGCTGAAAAGTCAGAGACTAAATAGGCAGCCAGATTGGCCAATTCCTGATGGTCGCCCACACGTCTGAGAGGCACTTTTTTAGACATGTCAAACTTTTCAGCTAAGTCACCGGGTAAAAGCCTGTCCCAAGCTCCTTTGGTAGGGAACGGTCCTGGAGCAATGGCATTCATTCTGATTCCGTATTTGGCCCATTCTACGGCTAAGCTTCGAGTCATGGCTAAAACTCCGGCTTTGGCAGTAGCACTAGGAACCACGTATCCCGAACCCGTCCAGGCATAAGTAGTCACAATGTTCAATACATTGCAATTGGTTTGTTTTTGGGCAATCCAGTGCTTTCCGAAAGCCAATGTACAGTTTTTGGAACCTTTCAATACAATGTCAATTATGGTGTCAAAAGCGTTGGCGGATAGCCTTTCGGTGGGAGATATAAAGTTTCCGGCTGCGTTGTTAAGGAGAATATCAACTTTTCCGTAAGTTTTTAAAACTTCGGAGAGCATGGTTTCCACTTGGTCATAATGGCGAACATCACATTGCAAGGGTAAACATTTTCCGCCGGTTTCTTGCTCCAGTTCAGATGCGGTGGTTTTTAACTTTTCCAAATCGCGTGAAGTGATGGCCACTTTTGCTCCCAATTCCATAAAATATTTGGTCATGGCTTTGCCCAAACCGCTTCCTCCTCCGGTTACTACAATTACTTTATCGGCTAAGGCATTATCGCGTAGCATTTTTGCTGAAAAATTCATAGTCTTTGTGTTTTAACTCCGTTCACTTTGAACAAAGGTCTTGAGTGTAAATATATAAAACTAAATGCACGCAAAAAAATAAACCGAACTACAGCAACGCCATAATCCGGTTTCCACAATTAACTGATTCTAAATCAACTGAATCTTCTATTTTTTGATGAACTTTTTAGTGATTTGTCCCAATGAACTGTTTATTTTCAGGAAATAAATGCCTGAGCTTAATTGGCTGACATCCATCGAATAAACATAGCCAAAGTCTTCGGTTACGGTGTTTTGTTTGACCACTTTTCCTTCGATATTCAATACTTTATAAGTGACTTCGCCTTGTGTTAATCCTTTAGTATCAACATTCAATTCGTTTTCAACCAAAGTAGGGTAGACTGATATTTTGGAATCTAATTCGTTGTCGTCTGCATGTAAAGCAGCAAAATTGGTTACTACATTATCAACGATTAATCGGCTTCCGAAAGTAGGTGTGGAACCTTCTCTGGCCATTGTAAATGAAATGATTATTGAAGCCGGAGTTGCCGAAGAAGTGTAACTGATAGGTTGGTATACATATTGAAATTCATTAGTAGCTTCTGCTATATCGATGGTGGCATGTCCAATTTCATTGCCATTGCTGTCTGAAACCGAAATTCTGGCTTGAGCTACGTCGTCTCCCACCGGTAAAAACTTATAATAAAATCCAATCATCGAGATGTTGTCGGTTGCTTCAACAGGAATACCCGGATTCCAGCCCGGACCGTCTTGTTCAGAATCGCTGAAAATAGTGGCCGTTCCAGGAATAACTACATTTTGGGTAAGGTTGAAAGCGTTTGAAATTTCCATAGCATAATCGCCGCTCTGTGGTTCAAATGATGCATAAACCATAGATGGGATACACCAAGTGTATTGGATGTCATCACCTAAACTTTCTCCGGTTTCCGGATCAAAACCAACTTGTTGAACAAAATTCATTCCCCAGTTAGAAGGCAGGAAGTTCGATTTAATGTTTTCAAAGTTGCCATTAACAACTTGTGAAAAACTAACGCTGCTTATCAAAAGAGCCAGCGTTGTACATAAAAGATAATTTTTTTTCATAGCAATTTTTTTTTGATTGATTTTTGAAACGTGCTTTAGTTTTATTTCTGAAACCAAAAGTAATTACAAGTTTCAAATCTTGGTTGTTTTTTAGGTAAACATGAGGTGTACATGCTTGGTATTTATTTGTTTTTCAATGCCTTGTGTTAAACGGAAAGAATAAAATCTGTCAGGTTTTCTTCGGTGTTTAACTGTAATTTTTTACGCAAACGATGACGGGCTGTTTTTACACTGTCGGGAGAAATGTTCAAGATAGAGGCCATTTCCTTAATGGATAAATTCAGCTTGATAAGGGCACAAATTTTCAAATCATTATTGCTGATGTCCGGGTATTTTTGTTTTAGTCTCGTGTAGAAATTCTTGTTGACGCTTTCAAAATAATTGTCAAAATCCTTCCAGTTATTGTCCTGAATGGTGTATTTGCTGACCAGTTTTTTGAGCTCAGTTTCGGCATTGGGATCCTTTTTATTCAGAATGGTTTTTATCTCATCCAACAACTCATTTTTTTCCAGCATTTGTATGGTAATGGCGCTCAGCTGACTTTCTTTGTGTTCCAAGTCGTTTTGAAACTGCTGCTCTTTCAATAGCTTTTGTTCTTCCATTAATACCACCAATTCTTCTTTGGCAGCGAGCAATTGCTTGTCTCTTTTGTTGATTCTTTTTAAAAAGAAAAACAAGAATGAGAATACAGTAATCAAAATTGCCAAAACACTAATCAATAAGTAGTTGGTAAGTTTTGTCACTTCTTTTTCGGCAGAAATGAGTTTCAGTTTTCGGTTTTTTTCGGATACTTCAAATTGTACTTCTAGGCTTTTTTCAATTTGTTGTTTTTCGGCCGAATAAAAGCGGTCTTTCAGAATGATGATTTCGCTTTGCAGCTGGCTGACTTCTTTAAAATTATTCTGATTTTTTTTGATGTCAATCAGCGTTTCGATACTTTTTATTTCAAACAGCTTGTCGCTCAGTCCGATGGCAATGATTCGGGCGTTGTTGCAGTAATTCTCGGCTAGGGTAAAGTTTTGTTCAAAATCGAGGTGCCATTTTCCCAAAGCAATCAGAGCCATTATCTGCGCCTGTTTGTTTTCGGTTTTTTCAGCCAAATCCAAAGCCTTTTTGAAGTAGGTAAAACTGATTACCTTTTGTTTTTTCTTTTTAAAAAGCTCTCCTAATTTGCAGTATGAAGTGGGTAAGTAGGCAATATTTTTGGCTTTTTCAAATTCAATTAAAGCCAGTCTGTAATAATTTTGTGCCTCTTCATCTTCGTTTTTTAATTCATAAATACTCCCCAAGCTGTTATAAGCCAATCCCAAAGTGCCCGAAGAGTCCTCTTTGTTTTCCAATTCTGAAATAACTTCTTTACTCAGGCGCAGTGCGTCATCGTACTTTTTTTGCCTGCTATAAATTGTACTGATTAATTGAAGACATTTATATCTGCCAATAGTGGCCTTTTCCTTGTCGGTCTTCTCTAGGCTGTGGTATTCGTTAAGCGATTTGGTGGCAAACTGCAGCCCTTTTTCCAAACTGGAACCATAAGAACATATTCCTAAATAAAAGTAAGATTCCGCAATGTCTTTGCTGTTTTTATCTTTTCGGGCTTTTTCATTGGCTTCCCAGAAATATTGATAGGCTTTATTTTCGTTGTCTTTGATGAGTTCGTTCCAGCCTTTTTGAATCAGTTTATTGTCAGACGACTGTGCGCTGATTTGGCTCACGGTGAATAGGAGGAGTACTAAAAGGGTTCGGAATGCATTCATGTGTCAAAAGTACTTTTTTTTAGAATGGTGGTTGACAAAATCAGGTTGACAACACGTAAACATTCTACGGTTATCGCAGTTTTTCCAGCCTTTTGGTTGCTTCAATTAAGGTATGATCATCCTTGGCAAAACAAAACCGAATCAACTTCAAATCTTTCCCATCAGGATAAAAAGCAGAAATCGGAATGGTGGCTACTCCATAGTCCATAAGCAACCTTTTGCTGAAATCCAAATCGCTTTCATTTGAAATTCCGGCATACGAAGTTACCTGAAAATAGGTACCCTCACAGGGTAATAACTCCAAAGGACAATTCTTCATCAGGTCTCTGAAAAAATCTCTTTTTTGTTGGTAGAATGTTCCCAGTGTGTTAAGGTCTGCCACATCCAGATACTCCGAAAGGGTTGCTTGTGAAACGCTGTTTACACTAAATACCAAAAACTGATGTACTTTTTTGATTTCCTGCATCAATGGTTCCGGGGCAACAACGTAGCCGATTTTCCATCCGGTAATGTGAAACGATTTTCCAAAAGAGGAAACACTGATACTCTGCGCCCAAAGTTTAGGGCGTTGGTGTACCGACTGGTGTGCCCTTTCAAATGTGATGTACTCATACACTTCATCACTCAATATAATAAGGTGCGGGTTTGCTGCTGTCAATGCTTCTAACCGGTCAAAATCTGCAGACGTCCAAGTTTTACCGGTCGGATTGTGCGGATTATTAATAATGAGCATTCGGGTGTTGTGGTTTACCGCTGCCGTTATCGCTTCCCAGTCAGGTGTAAAGTCATCATTCAGCGAAACGTGAACCGGTTTGGCATTACATAATAGAATAGGAGTTTCGTAACAATCATAACTCGGATCCAAAATCACCACTTCTTCTCCTGCAGCTACTAGCGCCTGAACAGTGGCAAAAATACCTTCCGTTGCACCGGCTGTTACCAACACTTCTGTTTTCGGATCCACATTTCTGTTATAAGATTGCCGGGTCAATACGGCTATTTTTTCCAGCAACGGACTAAACCCCGCCATAGGTGCATACTGATGTACGTTCTCTTTTGCCTGTTTAGCCAAGATTGCGGTTAGTTGTTCATCCACCGGAAAGTTCGGAAAACCCTGTGACAGATTAATGGCTCCGTATTCGTTAGCCAGTTGTGACATTACCGTAAATATGCTCGTGCCTACATTTGGAAGTTTAGACATAATATATATGTATAAGTATAAAGGCTTAAAAATACAGTTTAAATTTTAAATTCAAAATCAGGAGCGGCACTACTGTCTTTGTCCCGGAATACTCTTCCCGCTGTCCGTTATATCTTTTTTCTTGATTAAGAAAAAAGGATGCCACTCCCATCGGGGCTACAAGGACGTCTCGTTTTATCCAACACTATATATAGTAAAAAGAATTTTCCCCGAAGACCTCACCGAAAGTCACCAAACCAAGATTCTTAAAAACCACTCAAAACAGATTTTTTCAAACAAAACAGCTGTTTCAGTACAATTGCAGACTAAAGGAAGCCGAATTGAAACCGCTCCGTAAAGGAGTTTTGTTTCGTTTTTGTACTAAATACCAATAAAACATACTTGCAAAAACCGATGAATCAATGGATTAAAAAAAAAGGATAAAAAAGGGTTATT
>CAYPSB010000014.1:58314-66618 GCA_964413435.1 uncultured Flavobacterium sp. | reverse complement strand
TTTCTTTTTCAATCGATCTTTGAATACTTTTTCAAATTTCTCCAGTTTGGGTTGAATCACTAATTTGCAATACGGCTGATCTTTATTGTTTTCATAGTAATTCTGATGATACTCTTTAGCTTTGTAAAAAGCCTTGAACGGTTCTAACGTTGTCACTATTTTACCCGAATAAACGGCTTGGTTTAATTCGGCAATAATACTCTGAGCGGCTTTTTTTTGCTCTTCGTTTTTATAAAAAATGACTGAGCGGTATTGTGTTCCCACATCGGCACCTTGACGGTTCAGGGTGGTAGGGTCGTGAACGGTAAAGAATACTTTGAAGATTTCATCCAAATTGGTTTTGGTTTTGTCGTAAGTAATTTGCACTACTTCGGCTGCTCCGGTGGTTCCTGTACATACTTCTTCGTAACTCGGGTTTTCAACGGTACCTCCCGAAAAACCGGAAACTACTTTTGTAATTCCGTCTAATTGTTCGTATACCGCTTCCACACACCAATAACATCCTCCGCCCAAGACTATGGTTTCAAGATTGTTTTTGTTCTCGGCAACGGCATCCGGAATAAAATCCAACGAAATAGCATTCATGCAATAGCGTTTGCCGGTAGGTTTCGGACCGTCATCAAACAAATGGCCCAAGTGGCTGTTGCATCTTCCGCAAAGCGCTTCTATACGGTGCATACCATACGAATTATCATCTCTGAAGGTAATACTGTTTTTGTTGTCTTGTTCAAAAAAACTCGGCCATCCGCAACTGCTCACGAATTTTTGATCAGATTTGAAGAGTTTCAGACCGCAGGCAGCACAATAATACGTTCCTTTAGTGTCTGACTTCCACATGGTGCCGGTAAAGGCTCTCTCGGTATCAGCTTGTCGGGCAACGGCGTATAAATCTGGAGGTAAAACTTTTTTCCATTCGGCATCAGTCAACACCAGTTTGGTAGTGTCGGTATTCGAGTAATAAGGGTTTTCGGGTTTTGAAATCACGTTTTCCATAGCCATAGTTTTTTTTGTAGTGTTTGGTTTGGTGTTGTTTTGTCCGCAAGCGTTCAACATGAACATGGGTAACAAAATTAAAAAGTTTAAAATGTAGTTTCGCATGATCGTTGGTTTTTAAGCTACCACAAATTTACACTACATAAGTGTGGCAAAATGTCAAGCAGATTATAAATTACAGCTATTTAAGGAAAGTTTAACGGTTGTTCTATCTGTATAATTATAGCCGCTGTATTTTTTTCGTATTTTTGAACGTTTAATAAAAGTTATGCTAGAAGAAAAAGTAATCTTGGTCAACGAACAAGATGAACCAATCGGGTTGATGAATAAATTGGAAGCTCATGAAAAAGCCTTGTTACACAGAGCCTTTTCGGTTTTTGTGTTGAACAGCAATAATGAAATCATGTTGCAGCAACGCGCTCATCACAAATACCATTCTCCCTTGTTGTGGACCAACACCTGTTGCAGCCATCAGCGGGAAGGGGAGTCCAACATTCAGGCAGGAACCCGACGATTGTATGAAGAAATGGGTTTTGAAACCGAACTCAAAGAACTGTTTCATTTCATTTATAAAGCACCGTTTGACAATGGTTTGACCGAGCACGAACTCGATCACGTAATGATTGGGTATTACAACGGTCAGCCCAATATTAATCCTGATGAGGTGGAAAGCTGGAAGTGGATGAAGATTGAGGATGTTAAAAACGATATGCTTCAAAATCCTGACAATTATACCGTTTGGTTTAAAATCATTTTTGACGAATTTTACCATTACCTTGAAGACCACAAGATTTAAGAATGAAGCATTGAGAATGAATATTTCAGAATTATTCTAAAATCAAAAATCGTTAATCAACAATCTAAAATCAAATGAAAGTTACCGTTTCTCGCAAAGCTCATTTTAATGCTGCCCACCGTTTGTATCGCAAAGATTGGTCTATGGAGCAAAACGATGCTGTTTTCGGCAAGTGTAATAATCCCAATTTTCACGGACACAATTATGAGTTGATTGTTTCGGTTACGGGTGAAATTAACAAAGAAACCGGTTATGTTATCGATGTGAAAATCCTTTCGGATTTGATTAAAGAACACATTGAAAATGCGTTTGACCACAAAAACTTAAACCTGGATGTGCCTGAATTTGCTGAGCTGAATCCAACCGCCGAAAACATAGTGGTTGTCATTTGGCAAAAATTGCGAAAACACATAGAAGCCGATAAGGATCTGGAAGTGGTTTTGTATGAAACCCCCAGAAATTTTGTAACGTTTAAAGGATAGCCATGAGTTTGAATGTGGGAGATATCATCCCGAATTTCTCTGCTGTTGACCAAAACGGAAACGTATTTGACAGTCAGACGGTTGTTGGTAAAGTGCCTGTGGTCATTTATTTTTATCCCAAAGATGATACCCGTGTTTGTACCGAACAAGCCTGTTCTTTCCGTGATCGCTACGAAGAATTTAAAGAATTAGGAGCCGAAGTCATAGGAATCAGCGGTGATAGCTCTCCCTCACACCATTCGTTTGCGAACAAATACCGGCTTCCTTTTATTTTACTCTCCGATTCTGATAAAAAAATCAGAAAACAGTTTGGTGTTCCCAATGATTATTTGGGTTTAATTCCGGGAAGAGCCACCTATGTCGCCGATAAAAACGGTGTGATTCAGTTGGTTTTCGACAGTACTTCGGGTAAAATTCACATTGAAAAAGCTCTCGAAATTCTGAAAACAATGTAAGTTTGCCAAATGAAGACCATGAAAGCTTATCCGTTACAATTTGAGCCGATTTTGAAAGACAGAATTTGGGGAGGAACCAAACTCAAGTCGTATCTTAATAAGCCTATTGCATCTGATATTACCGGAGAAAGCTGGGAAATCTCAACCGTGGATAACGATGTAAGCATAGTAGCCAATGGTTTTTTCAAAGGTCAATCATTGAACGAGCTCATAGCCGAATTTCCGGCCGAATTGTTAGGGACTAAAGTTTTAGCGCAATTCGGAAAACAATTCCCGTTGCTTTTTAAATACCTCGATGCCCGCGAAGATTTATCCATTCAATTACACCCTAACGATGCTTTGGCCCAAAAGCGTCACAATTCTTTCGGTAAAACCGAAATGTGGTATGTGATGCAGGCCGACCAAGAGGCTCGTTTGATTGTTGGATTCAAAGAAAAGTCTTCTCCGGAAGAATTTTTACAGCATCTGGAAGCCAAAACCTTATTGGAAATTCTGGATACCAAAAAAGTGCAGCAAGGCGATGTCTTTTTTCTCGAAACGGGAACGGTTCATGCCATTGGAGCGGGGATTGTCATAGCCGAAATCCAGCAAACTTCCGATATCACATACCGGGTTTACGATTTTGACAGAACTGATGCTCAGGGCAATCAGCGTGAATTGCATTTAGAGTTAGCTTTGGAAGCTATTAATTACGATAAGGTAGAAGCACAAAGACAATACACCAAAAATGAAAATACCGCTAATGAAATGGTTAGCTGCCAATATTTTACAACCAATTTGATTCCGCTGAACGGCACCCTTTCAATGACCAAAAACGGGGATTCATTCACTGTATACATGTGTGTTGAAGGTATTTTTCAAATTTCCTGGAACTATGGGACTCATCAGTACCAAAAAGGAGATACACTACTCATTCCGGCCTCACTGACTGATTTTCAATTATCAGGAAACGCCTCTCTGTTGGAAATTTATATTTCGTAGTTTGTATTCTAAAGATTTAATGTAATTTTGCGCCAACCAAAGCCAAAGAAGTCTTTGGGGAAATAAGTTAACTATAAAAATTAGAAGAAAATGGGAAGTGTTAAGAATTTGAAAAAAGACATCAACTTTGTATTAGGTGATATCATTGAGGCTGTATATATCTATGAAATGACCTCTTCAGGTAAGCCATCTGACAAAACTAACGCTATCATTGATGAAGCGATTACATCTTTCGATGCTTTGATTACTAAAGTAAACGCGAAAAATGTAGAAAATAAAAAAGCACATTTTAAACAAATCAATACAGAATTAGAACAAACTGCTAATCAGTTGATTGATAAAATCAACGCTCTGTAGTCTGAAAAAAACAATAAAAAAGTGTAAAATTATTTTGGAGAATTCATTTTCACTATTATATTTGCACTCACATTGAGACGCCAGCGTAGCTCAGTTGGCTAGAGCAGCTGATTTGTAATCAGCAGGTCGTGGGTTCGAATCCCTCCGCCGGCTCAGTGAAAAGGAAAGCGAAAGCTTTCCTTTTTTTATGCCATAAAATCAAGAAATACTTTCTTAGCCTTATTTGAGAACTTTTCTGTTGGTGCAATACAGCAACCATTGCCGGTCAGGTGGTGGTTTTTTTGCTGATAATTCGAAGGTATTCTTTAGCATCGGCAAGATTTAGTCAATCTCTTTTTGCTCTAATTTACTGTTAATAAGTTTGTTGTGGATGTAATAGGCTTCGTTTAATTTTCCCTAACTTTAGTTTAATAACTTGTCATGGCGTGCCATGATTCAAAACTAAAACTTATGAGAAAACTATTTGCAGAATTTTTTGGTACCTATTGGCTTGTGTTTGGCGGTTGTGGGAGCGCCTTGTTTGCAGCCGGAATTCCCAATTTGGGAATCGGATTTGCCGGAGTGGCCTTAGCTTTTGGATTGACAGTTTTAACCATGGCCTACGCAGTAGGACATATTTCAGGCGGACATTTTAATCCGGCGGTTTCTTTTGGACTTTGGGCAAGCGGAAGATTTCCGGCCAAAGATTTATTGCCATACATCCTTGCACAATGTATCGGAGCCATTGCGGCAGCGGGAACCTTGTTGATCATTCTTTCCGGCAAAGAAGGGTTTGTTATTGATAATACCAAAGCCGGTGCTTTTGCTTCTAATGGTTACGGAGCCTTTTCGCCCGATGGTTATTCGATGACTTCCGCTTTTGTGGCCGAGTTTGTGCTGACGATGTTTTTCTTACTCATCATCATAGGCGCAACCGATAAACTGGCTAACAGTAAATTTGCAGGAGTGGCAATTGGTTTGGCATTAACCCTGATTCACCTAGTAAGTATTCCCATTACCAATACTTCGGTTAATCCGGCACGCTCTACTTCACAAGCGTTGTTTACTCAGGGCGAGCCGTTATCACAGTTGTGGTTGTTTTGGGCAGCGCCTATAGCAGGAGCTCTTGTTGCCGGGTTTATTTATAAAATGGTATTAGACAAAAAAGACGATTTGTAGCACACCGTTCAGCTTATTTATTTAAAGAGAAAAAGAGTGAAAGCTTTCCTTTTTTTCTCTTTATTTTTGTTTTATGAATTCCCTTTTTCCAAAAGACAAAATAGTTTTCTCGCTTCCCGATGCCGAGATTGAATACTATGCCGGTTTTTTTGAACACGAGCGTGCTCATGAATTGTTTAAACAACTCAAAGCCGAAATCCCTTGGCAGCAGGACTACATAACGGTTTTTGGCAAAAGGCATCCGCAACCCCGCTTGACAGCTCTTTTTGGTAACGAGGGGAAGCCTTATAGCTATTCTGATATCATCATGCAGCCTCACCCATGGAATCCGCTGTTGATGTTTATCAAAAATGAAATAGAGGAAGTGTGCGATGTAAATTTTACCACCGTTTTACTCAATCAATACCGCGATGGTAGGGACAGTAACGGGTGGCATGCCGATAATGAAAAAGAACTCGGCAGAAATCCAATCATAGCTTCGGTAAGTTTTGGTGCCGAACGGGCGTTTCATTTGCAACACAATACCCTGAAAGAACAGAAACTGAAAATCACCCTTGAACATGGCAGTCTGCTTATCATGAAAGGAACAACGCAGCATTTTTGGAAACATCAAATCCCTAAAACCACTAGGGAAATAGGGGCCCGAATTAATCTCACATTCCGAATTATCAAATAGTTAGTTTTAGTATATTTGATAAAAAACTAACCATGAATGAGATAATAGCCTATTTTTCATCCATTCCCTCTGCTCACAGAGCCCTTATTTTGGCCGGTGGTATTACCTTTTTCTGGCTCATTGAGTCTGCCTCGCCATTCATCCGATTTAAGTATAACAAGTGGAAACATGCCGGTATCAATATCTTTTTTACAATTACTACCATGGTGGTGAATTTTTGTTTGGCATTGATTTTATTGAATACCGCACTCTGGACCACTGAGCATCATTTCGGGATATTGAATTGGTTGCCGACGTTTAATCCGTGGTTTTCCATGATTATCGGTTTGCTGCTGTTGGATTTGGTGGGAGCTTACCTAGTTCATTTAATCGAACATAAAATCAAATTCCTGTGGCGTTTTCATTTAATTCATCATACAGATACGTATATCGATACCACCACAGCCAACCGTCACCATCCGGGTGAGAGCGTGTTGCGGTTTCTTTTTACTACTCTTGGAGTCTTAGTGGTGGGAAGCCCAATGTGGATGGTTTTTTTGTATCAGACACTCTCGGTGGTTGCCACACAGTTTAATCACGCTAATATTGTTTTGCCTAAAAAGTTAGATATAGTCTTAAGCTATTTTATTGTTTCGCCCGATATGCACAAGGTGCATCATCATTATGTGTTGCCTTATACCGACAGTAATTACGGTAATATATTCTCTGTTTGGGACCGACTCTTCGGAACTTTCAAAACACTCGACAGAGATAAATTGGTATACGGAGTCGACACACATATGAAACCGGAAGAGAACAGCAAGTTGCGCAATTTGTTGTTGATTCCTTTCCAAAAATACCGTTCACCCGGCATTTGAGATAAAAAAATGGAGTAGGGGCTTGTAAACTAATTATTTTTTTTATTAATATTGAAATACCAATTAATCAGTTGAAATCTATTTAAATAATGCTTTTACAGCAATGAAAAAAAGTAAATTAGCAGAATTAGACCATGAGCAATTAGAACGAGTTGTAAGTATGGCGCAAGAGGAACGAAAACCTTTTGAAGTGATAAAGGAAGAATTCGGACTTACCGAAAACGAAGTAACCGAATTGATGCGTAAACGACTATCCAAAGATAATTTTGAGCTTTGGAAAAAGAAAGCAACAGGAAGCAAACCAAAGCCAAAACCATTCATTGATGATTTTGACGATGAGTTAGACAGTAAATACTATATCAAAAATAAATTCGATTAACCAACAACTCTTGCTCAGCAAGAGTTTTTAATTTTTGCTTATTTAGTTAATCAATTCCAAAATCTAAAAAACCATTGTAACTATTGGTTACTTTTGTTGACCTATTTGAAATAAATTTTAAAAAATGAAAAAAATAATCCTTAGTGCTCTTATCGCTTTATCGGTATTCAACGTTAAAGCAATTGCACAAAAAAGTGCTCCGGCTGAAGAAGTAAAAGTGGCTGTCGATTTAAATCAGGTAAAAGACGATAAGGTTATGGTGGTCATCACTCCACCAAAAATCAGCACTAATGATATTGTATTTCACATTCCCAAAACAGTACCCGGAACGTACTCGGCCGATAATTACGGAAAACTGATTGATGATTTTAAAGCTTTTGACAAAGCCGGAAAAGAGCTGACAACTACCAAAACCGATGATAATTCGTGGAAGATTTCAAATGCCAAAACGTTGTCAAAGGTTACGTATTGGGTAAACGATACCTATGATTCTGAAAAAGGGAGCGGTTTCGGAAAAGAAGATATTTTTTCTCCGGCCGGAAGCAATATAGAAGCCGGTAAAAATTTCATGTTCAACAATCACTGTTTTGTGGGGTATTTTGACGGCAAAAAAGAAATCAAATACAACCTGACCATTCAACACCCGGCTTCACTTTACGGAGCTACTTCTATGGTTGATACCAATAAAAGCAATGTGATTGATAATTTCGTGGTTTCCCGTTATTTTGATTTGGTGGACAATCCAATCATGTACGCCAAGCCCGATTACGAAACGTTTACAGTAGACGGTATGGAGATTCTGTTCAGCGTATACTCGCCCAACAGTGTGCATTCGGCTAAGTCATTATTGCCTTATTTAGAAAAAACAATGCGTGCCCAAAAAGCGTTTCTGGGTTCAATCAATGCCAATAAGAGGTATACCGTTTTATTGTATTTATCCGATATGCAAAAGCCTGATGCAAAAGGATTCGGAGCTTTGGAACACCATACTTCTACCACAGTTTGCTTTCCGGAGCTGATGGAAACCGAGGAGCTTGGAGAACAAATAAAAGATGTAGTATCGCACGAATTTTTTCATACGGTGACTCCATTAAGCATTCATTCAAAAGAGATTCAGTATTTTGACTACAACGATCCTAAAATGTCCAAACATTTATGGATGTATGAAGG
>CAYPSB010000014.1:56976-58214 GCA_964413435.1 uncultured Flavobacterium sp. | reverse complement strand
AACAAACCTTTTAACGATGACGAACTTTTTGATAAAATTACGGCTTTGACATACCCTGAAGTGGGTGAGTTTTTAACCACTTATGTAGCCGGGAAAACACCGATACCTTATGATGTTTATTTTGCTAAAGTGGGTGTAAACAAGACCAAAGTTCTGGTTCCTGTGAATCCGTTTATGAAAGATCCGTCAACACCTTTCATCACTATCAATCCCAATACTAAAGAAATTGTGGTTATACCGGGTTCCGGATTGAATGATTTTATGAATACTTTAGGGATAAAAGGTGGAGATGTTATTTTGGCATTCAACAACAAACCTTATGGTTTGGATAATATTTACGATTTGATTATGGATAGCCAAAACTGGAAAAATGATGATGCTATCAGTGTTAAAATCAAAAGAGACGGTAAGGAGCAAACCATCAACGGTAAAGTGAAATTATCCATGCAGGAAGAGGAGGAGTACAACATGAGTGACCCTTCTAAGGAAAAACTGAATACAGCCTGGTTAAAAGGCTAATCCATAAACAAGCTATTTAAATCCTCAATCGGCCCGACTGATTGAGGATTTTTTTAGTAATATTGCCGCTCGGGTTTTTTAATCCGAAACAAATAAAGCTTAAAAATTTCTAATATGTACAAATCACTTGTTGCCTGCTTTTCTATTCTTCTTCTGATGTCATGTGCCGAAAAAAAATCGGATAAAAACTTTGTGTTAACCGGAAATATCAAAGGGCTTAAAAATGGAACGTTGTACATTCAAAGAGTAAAAGATACCGCCCTGGTTGCCATTGACACCATTAAAATAAACGGTGATTCTCATTTTGTAAGTGAATTTGACTTACAGTCACCCGAGATGTTGTATTTGTTTTTAGACAGAGGAGTTACCAATTCGTTAGACAACAACATTCCGTTTTTTGCTGAAAAAGGAACTATGAATATTGAAACGTCTCTTGATTTTTTTACAGCCGATGCTAAGATTACAGGTTCTAAAAACCAAGAGTTGTATGATGAGTACAAGAAAGTAGTTTCAAGATATGTAGATCAAAACCTCGATTTAGCCGAGAAAAAGTTCAAAGCCTTTCAAAACAAAAAGGAGGATGAAGTCCTTAAAATTGATGAAGAGCAAAAAGGAGTTCAAAAGAGAAAATACTTGTATACAACCAATTTTGCAGTCAATCACGGCGATTACGAAGTGGCACCTTATGTGACTTTAGCCGAGATTTATGACATCAACCT
>CAYPSB010000014.1:0-56876 GCA_964413435.1 uncultured Flavobacterium sp. | reverse complement strand
GCGATTACGAAGTGGCACCTTATGTGACTTTAGCCGAGATTTATGACATCAACCTAAAATATTTGGATACAATCCAAAAAAGAATGTCACCCAAAGTAGCTCAATCTTTGTACGGCAAAAAGTTGAATGCTTACATAGCCGAGAGAAAAAAGTTGGGGCAATAATCAATTGTTGCTTATCGTTTCATCGCAAAATGGCCTTTGTGAATTTTTCCGTCGCTACGGGTAACATAAAACCAGTAATCGTCTGACGGCATTAAATGGCCGTTGTAGGTGCCATCCCAAGCATCATCGCTGCCCATAATAACAAGCAGTTTTCCGTAACGATCAAATATTTTGATGTCGATATCAGGTTCAAACTGTGAAAATCGGATTCTCCAGTAATCGTTAAAACCGTCGTTGTTGGGAGTGAAAAACTTTGGATAATTCAACAGTAGTGCTTCATCATCGGTAGTTCCGCAACCGTATTTATCTCTGACATATACTTTGTAGATGCCGGGTTTTAGATTTTCAAATTTATTAGATGTCTGGTAGTGGATGCCGTCAATGGAGTATTCGTATATTCCCAATCCGATAACAGTAATGATGATGCTGTTATCCACTTCGGTCCAGTCAAATTCTTCAATTTTTGTTATGGTAGCCGGGTTTGATAAAAACACATTGATGTCTTTTTTAGAGCTGCAAACCAAACCGGCAGGGTGATTTTCAGTAACCGTAACCGAATAATTTCCATCGTGAATAATGGCTACGGCGTGTACCGTTTGTCCTGAAGACCACTGATAACTGTCAAAACCAACTCCGGCATCAATGATGGCAAATTTATTTTCGCACAAAGGATAGCGGTCGTCCATATAAATTCTGGGCGAATCGATAAAGGTGAATTTCAGTTCAGCTACAGCGGAACAACTATCGGTTGAAGTTATTCTGACGTAGACTTTATTATTGGTGTTGCTCAGATTACAACTGGTAAAGTTGGTAATTAACCCCGATGAGGCATTGTTTTGAGCTGCCGTCAAGCTGTTGAAATAAGTAAAAGTATAGGCTGTAGGATTGGCAATAAGATTGGAATGGTATAACGTTAAGTTTATATTTTCTGAACCGTCATTCAGCGCATCACACAAAGTGGTGGCATAATTCATGGCATTGGGAATGGGTAGAAATTGCGAGTTCACATACACATTGGTAGGGTATGATTTGCACGTTGCTCCTTTTCTGACTATTACAGAAAAAGAGGCAGGCCCGTTTATGTTGGTCAGTACCGGATTGGTGGTCCAGGTGGCTCCACCGTCAAAACTGTAAAAGTCTCCCGGTGTTTGAATGGTTATTGTGGCATAAGTACCGCATCCTGCATCTTCTAAATTATACAACGGATAGCTGTTTTCTAAATTATTCAGGTATACATAAACATTAGGAGAGGTACAACCTTGGTTGTTTTTAATCTTAATGATGTAACTGCCACTGGACAAATTGCCCAAAGTATTTGATGTTTGCCAAGTATTTCCTCCGTCAAAACTGTATTCAGCTGCCGGAGTGGTGATGATTATACTACCAGGAGCACCACAAAAAGGATTGTCTTTGATATAAAGTGGTGGGTCTAAGAATTCACTGTTTAGAGTTACACTGTTGAAATTTGAAATACAACCAAATGCATCCTTGGTTCTTATCAAATACGTTCCCGATGGCAATCCCGTGGCTACATTGTCGGTTGTCCAGGTAAGACCATCATCAAAACTGTAATAGTCAGAAAGTGAGGTGATGGTTATGCTTCCTAAACCACCGCAGCTTGTTGGGCTGACGGAAGAAAAATCAGGGAAAGAAGATAAATAAGGGATAATATTTACATTCGAATTATATGAAATACAACCCATTACCGTTTTTATTTTAACGGCATAGCTTCCATAGGGAAGATTGCTCATAACAGGATTAGTTCCCCAAGTGGCACCTCCATCATAGCTAAATTCAGAGGCAGGTGAGGTAACATGTATAGAACCGGTGCTGCTGGAGCATGTTGGCTGGGTAAGTACAATAGTTGGTAACGGAGCAACATTGTTGTTCAAAATAGTGACAGTTCCGTTGGCAACACAACCATTAGTATCCGTTACGGCTACTGAATAGGTTCCGATTGACGTTACGGTAATGCTTTGTGTGGTTTCTAAACTATTGGCCCATAGATAGCTGGCTCCAGTAGAAGCGGTTAAAACAGTACTGCCGCTGCAAATATTCAAAATCCCACTTATTGAGGCGGT
Organism: uncultured Flavobacterium sp.; assembly: GCA_964413435.1. GTDB lineage: Bacteria > Bacteroidota > Bacteroidia > Flavobacteriales > Flavobacteriaceae > Flavobacterium. The sequence goes on along the minus strand of CAYPSB010000014.1, from coordinate 54,631 downwards.
CGGATTACGCACAATTAGTTTGATAGCAATTATTTTATAGCAAGTCGGACTCAATGTCGCTCTTACATAAACCGTAGTGGTCGAGCTTTCGAAATTGGTGAAAGTCGTGATAGGATTTGTATCATTAGTCGCATTCGTTAAGTTGGTATAATAGCTGAAAGTCAGCCCCGGTTGTGGTGGGGTAATTGTATTTTCTATACTGGAAAGATTAAAGAATTCTTTTCCGTCATGATTGGTGTCGCATAGTGTAATATTAGTTGGTTGGAGCGGTATATCACAGTTGGAGCAATTCAAAAACCAAATGTCCCATCCCGGGTTAGCATCGTCATCTGTTGCCGAAGCAAAACTGGTTCCCAAACAATCTGTTTGTACGATACCGAAATTTATTTTAACACTTACGTTGTAGCTTCCGGTGGTAATGTTTGGCAAATTGGCAGCAACTAAGTCAAAGCAAAATCGTTTGGTTGCTAAATTAAGGGAAGCCGGTGTTTGAGTAGAATAAACAACCGTATTGTTTTCATCGTAAACTTTTAATTCGATCGTAGTTATATTAGCGTTGATGCCTCCTGAACTAGGTAAGCTAAAACTGCCGCAAACGGATATCGGTAGGGTCGGACAAATTTTGTACAAAGGGTCTAATTCGATACTGCCTTGCAGACTCTCATCGGAATGCAACAAGCAAATATCGTCTATGTAGGCATACCCAAAATGACCGTTCAAACCGCAGCGTGCAGCCATAAATTCAACGGTAAATTCCTGATTGTTAGGAATGCTCGAAATATCCAACATTCCCGACTGCCAGTTTGGGGTATACAGAATTATACTCCCTCCTTCGAGCGTGGGGGCCTGTGTGAAAATACAATCTGCTGGATTTCCAATCAAACAAAACTCACTAACGACACTCCCTGAATTATTGATAATCCTTGCCTTAAAATAAGGTTGTTCGTTGTCATGGTCGGTTCCAATGATACTCTGTAAAACGGCTTTATAGTTAAATTTGAAAATGGTTTCATTATCTGTTTTGTAACGTTTGGTTTGAATCAACCCCATGGTGGGATAGGAATCTTTGTAATTAATTTTTAACGTATACTGATCGAAAGCATTAATGTTTCCTATGTATTCATCAATAAAGTTTGAAGGAACAGTGGAAGCCATTAATCCATAATCGGCAGGATCATATTGTTTAATCCTTAGATTGGCACTTTCTGAAACCGATTTACACTGCATCGGATTTAAAGGTTCTCCTGTGGTATATTCATAATTTTTTAAAACGTTTTTACCCGAAACAGATTCAAACTCCTCAAAGCTTCCGTTGGTACACATAGGTACAGCCGGCAGAGCCATAGTCGATTTAGAGCTGTTTTTTTGAAGTAATTTTAATTGCTTGGTCTGATTGTCAAAAAAGGCTTTACGCTCAATTGAATCAGTTATTAAATGACCGTTTCGGTCTTCAATTTTTTTGTTCGTGTCAAAAATAACTACCGGTTTTTGTGGTTTGTTTTGTCCAAAAACATTCAGTAATGACAACAAACAGCATACATAAATAATTGACTTCATTGGGCTTCTAGATTTCGAGAGATTAACAAATATAAGAAAGTTCTTGTTTTGATTGTGTTAAGTTTTAAAAAAAAGGAAAGATTTTTTTTGTAAAAAAAAACAATCAGTTGTTGGTTTTAAAGGCAGTAGTAGTGTTTGATAATTTTCTGTTACTTTTGTAAAAAGTTACACTAGTTGAAAGACCTGCTACTCATTACACCGCCCTTTACCCAGCTCAATACGCCTTATCCCGCAACGGCTTATTTGAAAGGATTTTTGAATACCAAAAACATTTCCAGCCGTCAAATGGATTTGGGTATAGAAGTGATACTCCATATTTTTTCAAAAGCAGGTCTGCAAAACATATTCCATTATGCGGCCATAAATAATTCGGCTGTAATAAAAGAAAAACAAAACCTGCAGCGAATTTTTGCCCTTCAACAGCAGTACATAAAAACCATAGACGCTGTAATTGAATTTCTGCAAGGTAAAAACCCCACTTTGGCCCGTCAGCTGTGTTCCGGAAATTTTCTGCCGCAAGCTTCCCGTTTTGAGCAACTCGATGATATGGAATGGGCTTTTGGTTCTATGGGCATGCAGGACAAAGCCAAACATCTCGCCACTCTGTATTTAGAAGATCTGTCCGATTTTATCATTGCTTGTGTTGATGAAAATTTCGGTTTTAGTCGTTATGCTGAACGGTTGGGAAGAAGTGCGAATTCGTTTGATGAGTTGTATGCTTATCAGCAAAAAGAAGTCACGTATATTGATGCTGTTACATTGCAAATTCTTGAGCAGCAGCTCAACGAAACGCAACCTAAATTAGTATGTCTATCTGTACCTTTTCCGGGAAATTTGTATAGTGCCTTCAGAGTGGCTCAATTCATAAAAAAGAAATACCCTGCTGTAAAGACAGCTATGGGAGGCGGTTTTCCCAATACCGAACTCAGAGATTTGAAGGATAAACGGGTGTTTGAATTTTTAGATTTCATCACTTTAGACGATGGAGAACTTCCTGTTGAGTTGCTTTTTGAAGCAGTTTGTCAAACAAAAGCATCAGGCAACAAACAAAATGAGAATGAAGAGCTGCTTTTTAAAAGAACTTTTCTTCTCGAAAACGATGAAGTCGTTTATAAAAATAACGCAGCGCAGCCCGACTACAAGCAATCACAGGTCGGTACACCTGATTATTCTGATTTGTTGTTGGATCAATATATTTCGGTTATAGAAATAGCCAACCCCATGCACAGTTTGTGGAGTGATGGCCGTTGGAACAAACTAACCATGGCTCATGGTTGTTATTGGGGTAAATGTACTTTTTGCGATATATCACTCGATTACATTAAAATTTACGAACCCATCGCGGCGAAAATATTGGTCGACAGGATGGAAGAACTCATCGCACAAACCGGTGAAAATGGGTTTCATTTTGTTGACGAAGCTGCTCCGCCGGCATTGATGCGTGAACTGGCTCTCGAAATACTCCGCCGTAACTTAACGGTTACTTGGTGGACAAACATTCGTTTCGAAAAAAGCTTTACCGCAGATTTGTGTGTGCTGCTCAAAGCCTCAGGATGTATAGCGGTTTCGGGCGGATTGGAAGTAGCCTCTGACCGCTTGTTGCAATTAATCAAAAAAGGAGTAACGGTTGAACAAGTAGCACAAGTGACCCGCAATTTTACCGAAAGCGGCATCATGGTGCACGCCTATCTGATGTATGGCTACCCAACACAAACAGTACAGGAAACCGTTGATAGTTTGGAGATGGTTCGTCAATTATTTGAATTGGGAATCATTCAATCCGGGTTTTGGCACCAGTTTGCCATGACAGCCCATAGTCCCGTGGGAATGTTTCCTGAAGAGTTTGGAGTAATTCCCGAGATCAACCCAATTTCTTTTGCCAACAACGACATTCAATTCAAAGACAAAACAGGCATCAATCACGACAAGTTTAGCTTCGGATTGAAGAAGTCCTTGTTCAACTACATGCACGGTATTTGTTTTGAATATGAGTTGCAGGATTGGTTTGATTTCAAAATACCGAAAACTACTATTCCGCCCGACTTTATTTTAAACGCTCTGGAAAAAGACCAATCGTTTTCTACTAAGCCATCTGCCAAAATAGTATGGCTCGGGGGTCAGCCAACCACTGAAATTGTTATCAAATCCAAGAAAGGAAATACTTGGAAAATGATGCAGTTGAGTTTTCACAACAACCTTGATGAAGTTACAATTGCGGTTGAAAAAGAAAAGGGAATATGGTTATCAGCCCAACTGAATAACCTAGCGGTAACTAATGAACAGCATTTTACTTTTGCCCAACTCAAAACTGATTTCGAAACGCAATTTGATGATTTTGAATTGTTTTGGTATGCTAAACCCATGGCGACATTGCGCGATTTTGGGTTACTGACTTTATAGTTTTTTTAACAACTGATTAATCTTAAGAAATCTTAAGAAAACCTAAGTAGGGTTTTTTTAACACAGTATGTTTAAGCCAATAGAAGATTCAATTGGCGACATGTTTGTTACACAAACAGGAATCTTTCACGTTTAAGCCGTTAAACATTTTTAAGAATCCTAAATTATGAGCAAAAAGACCAAAGTTTTAGTTTTTACAATCATTATTATAGCCATTGGCTTTTTTTCTGTTCGCTATTATGTATACCACGGAGGCAAACGCGATATACAATCTGAAGAAGCGGCTTTCACAGTGACTTCATCTTCCATAGTTGCCGAGTTCACCTCTAGTACAGAGGCTTCCAATAAAAAATACCTTGAAAAACCGGTGGCCATATCCGGCACGGTTACTTCGGTTAATGCTACCGGAGTAATTTTAGATAACACCGTAAACTGCATTTTTGCAACGGCTAACCCGGCCGTAAAAGTAAACCAGAAAGTAATTGTCAAAGGTCGTGTTGTAGGCTTTGATGATCTTTTTGGCGAATTGAAACTGGATCAATGTAACTTATCAACCAATAAATAGAATTATAATGAAATTATGTAAAATTGCGGGTTCCGTTTTCTTGCTCTTTGCTTTCCACACGGTGAGTGCACAGGATTTAATGAGTGAACTCGATTCGGTGCCAAAACAAAAAGAAATTACAGCATCTGCCTTCAAAGGGTTACAGGTTTGCAACATGCAATCTACCAAAATGACCAACAAAAATGAATGGTATTTTTTAGTGTCTCACCGCTTCGGTGATTTGAAAGAAGGAATTAACAATTTCTTCGGTTTCGACAACGCCCTGACAAAAATTGGCGGAATCTATGGTATAACCAATTGGTTAAACATCAGTTTAGCCCGCCACACCTACAACAAAACATTTGAAGCCGGGTTGAAATACCGATTGGCCAATCAAATGGAAGGTGGATTTCCGGTAACTATCGTAGGATATAATACTATGGATGTTAACGGTTCCAAATTTGACAAAGCACTATATCCTAATTTCAAAGAGTCCAACCGATTGGCTTATTCCACTCAGTTACTGATTTCGAGAAAATTCTCAGACGCTTTTTCCTTAGAAATAGTTCCGGCTTTCATTCACAAAAACCTTTACGACTTACAACCCGGAACAGACAAAAAAGATCAGTTTGTTGTGGGGATGGGAGGACGTTGCAAAATATCAAAACGCATCAGTTTTAATTTGGAATATGCGGCACGTGTGAATCCGCAAGAACATGAATACTACCACAATCCGTTAACCGCCGGATTTGATATTGATACCGGAGGTCACATATTTCAGTTGGTGTTCTCCAGCGCACAACCGATGAACGACATTGCCTACTTTACTAATGCCACAGGTAAATGGAACGGCGGAAGTATTTATTTTGGATTTAATTTATATAGAGTTTTTTAAGACTATGAAAGCAGTAAAAGTTATTTTGTTACTCGTTCTAGGTTCATTTGTTACATCTTGTGAATCTGACACTTATGCCGATATTTTTGGATATGTTGAAAATCCAACATACAAAGCCAATATAAAACCCCTTATGGATGCCCAATGCGTGTCATGTCACGGAGCCAATGGTACCGAATCTGATTCCTCGTTGGAAACCTATCAACAAGTAGTTGATTATGCAGAATCAATTTCGTGCAGACTCGACGGTAATTCTTGCGGTTTAATGCCTCAGAGCGGTAAACTGCCTCAGGTACAAATTGATATGTTTAATGCTTGGGTAGCACAAGGTTTAAAAGAAGAATAAAAATACAACTATGAAAAAAGCAATCATCATTACAGCGGCCTTATTACTATGCGGAATAGGATTTTCACAAAAGATGCTGACCCGCTCAGGCGAAATAAAATTTGATGCTACCGTACCGGGAGCAACAGATATGGTTAATGCAACCAACAGTACAGTTTCCAGTATTTTCGATAAAGCTACCGGAGAGTTGGTCGTTCAGGCTATGGTAAAATCGTTCAAATTTAAACTGCCTCTGATGGAGGAACATTTCAACGAAAACTATATGGAAAGTGACAAACTTCCCAAAGCCAATTTTAAAGGCAAAGTATTGGCCTATGATGGTAAATCGGGAAATTATGATGTGGAAGGAGATTTAACCATACACGGAGTTACCAATAAAGTAAAAACCAAAATGACTATTGCTCCCGACGGTAATAAACTACTATTGTCAGGAGGTTTTACGGTTAAATTATCGGATTACAATATAGCGGTTCCGGCTTTGGCCAAAAAAACGCTGGCTGAGACCGCCAAGATTACAATGAAATTACCCATGGAAAACAAATAAACTTTCCTTAATCAACCTAATGAACAAATACCACAATTAAAATGAAAAAAGCACTACTGAAGTTGGGATTGGTTGCCATGTTTTGTTTTGTTGCCAATGTGAATGCACAAACGGCAGGAACATTGACATTTACGTACAATCAACCACAGCCTACAAGCCCATCCTTAAATCAAGGAGTTAAAAATGTTTATGCCGTTTGGATTGAAAATGCGGCCGGAACATTTATCAAAACCAAATGCCGTTACACTTCTACATCTACTGATGACCATTTACCTACGTGGGCCAGCAAATCAGGATGTACGAATACCACAATTGCTACAGGGTCTGCCTGCAATGTTACAGATGCTTCTACCGGAGCCACCCGTACTACTTCTACAACACCAACGGCTTTCGGAACCAAAACTGTCACTTGGGACGGAAAAAACGTAGTAGGAACCACAAACGGTACAACAGTTGTTGATGGTACGTATAAAATTTGGGTAGAAAGTTCTTGGAATGACGGGGCGAATAACATCCACAATGAATTAATCGGGTTCACGTTTACCAAAGGCCCTAATGAGCAAACATTGACTCCGACTGGTGATACATACATCAATACGGTTACGTTACACTGGTTGCCCGACTCTGTTATGGGAGTGCAGGAAAACTCCAGTCCAATGGTGTCGATTTATCCCGTTCCTTCAACCGGTATTTTCAATATTGATATGAAAAATGAAGTAAAGAATATACGGGTATACGATTTACTGGGTAAAACAGTTTATTCTGAAGAGGTCAATCCGAATGTGGCAACGAATACGATGCAGGTTAATCTTTCAAACTTAACCGACGGAACTTACATCATCAGCCTACAGAACGATAACGGAATTTCCAACTACGAGGTTATAGTCAATAAATAACCCATTTTTTATGACGAGAAAGCACCTATTTTTAACCAATAGGTGCTTTTTTATTTTGTCTTTTCAATTAAGGTGTCAAAACCTTCGGTAGCATAAGTTTTGAAATTGCCGTTTTCATCCGAATAAATCAAATAAGCTTGTAATTCGGGATGTTGTTTCAAAAACAGTTTCGCTTTTTCCAATCCCATCACCAGGATGCCGGTGGCATTGGCGTCTGATGCAATGCATTGCTTGGAGAAAACAGAAGCACTGAGCAAGTTATTTTTGGTTGGATAACCGGTTTTCGGATCGAGATGATGAGCGTATTTTACACCGTTTTCAATAATGAAACGACGGTAGTTGCCTGAGGTGGCCAACGCTAGATTTTCCAGATTGACAACTATATTATAGGGGTTTTCAGTTTCTTTGTTGTCATAAGGCTGCTCAATACCTACTTTCCAGTGTTCGCCATTGGGCTTTTTACCGTTGGCATATACTTCGCCGCCGATTTCAACAACAAAATTTTGAATGCCCTTTGATTTTAAAAAATCGGAAACTACGTCTACGGAATATCCTTGGGCAAAAGCATTAAAATCGAGTGCAACTCTCGGATCTTTTTTGACAACTCGTTTTCCTTTTAACTCAATTAAATCGAAACCCACAAATTGAAGCATGCTGTCGATTTTGGTTTTTTCTATTTTTTGTTTTTTTCCGGGACCAAACCCCCACGCATTGACTAACGAGTAAACTGTTGGGTCAAAAGCACCATTGGTGTTTTTCCACACTTCTTTGGCTTTTTTGAAACAAGTGATGAAATAGTTGTCAGCTTTTATATTGGGTTTGTTGCTGTTGATTTTTGATATAATCGAATTGGGAATATAAGTTGAAACCGATAAGTCAAATTGCCTCAGAAGTGTATCAATTTCAGGCTGAAGATTGCGGTTTTTGACATCAAAATAGGTGATGTGATAAGTAGTTCCTTGTGCAAAACCTTCTATTTTGACCGGCTCTTGGGAGTAGCTCATCAAGCCAAAAAGAAGAAGAACGGCGGCAATGATTTTGTTCATAACAAACACTCTTAAAATTACTCCGGTAAAGGTACTTTTTTTAAGGTTAACGGGACTTAAGATAGACTTAAATGATAGGAATAAATCAATTCAAGCCGTATTGAAATGTCTTAATAATTTGTTAATTTCTTTTGTGGGTTCTCGATAACAGCCCATGAAATTAGGTTACTTTTAAAGGCTGTAATCAAATCATGAATCTGATAAAATGACACTGAAAAAGACATTTCCCAAAATACTTTGGCTGATTATATCGTCGAGTATTTTCTTCATCATACTTTATGTTGCATTGTTTTATTATACCAAAAAAGCCGAAAAGCAGGTTTATACTAATTCGGCGGAACAATTTGATAATGAAGTGAATAAATCACTTGAGGTTAATGCGAAACCTATACTGGTAGCCATTAACAACGATACAAATTGGGATGAGTTTGTCAAATTTATTGGCAACAAAGATGTAAAATGGTATGAGGAGTCCATCGGAAATGAGTTGTCTATTTATGAGGCCGATTATTTAGGAGTTTATGATGCCGATAAAAATTTTATCATCAGAACTCCTACTCCTAAAATTAAAACAGTTGATTTCATTCCGAAACAGGAAATGGAGTTGTTAAAAAAAGTGGGCATCAATAAATTTTACATGAGAATTCCGGAAGGAATTGTAGAAGTAACGGGAGCCGCAATCCATCCTTCTGATGATCCGTTTAAAAATAAAAAGAAGGCCGCAGGCTATTTTTTTGTGGTCAGATTGATAGATGGAAAATTCATAAAAAACTTGGAGAAATTCACGAGTTCAGAAATTGAACTGTTGGAGGATAAAATTTCCTTGAATGAAGACCACAGAAAAATAAAATCGCTCTACCGCTTAGAAGACAGTAACGGCAATTTGATAGGCGGGCTTTTATTCAAGCGGAATTTTGCTGTTTATTTTCAAAACACCACAAACTTGTTGTACATCATCATAGTGGCATTTTTTGTAAATCTTTTGGTTATTTTAATTTATACCCGACGATTGGTTTACCATCCGTTGGACTTGGTCAGAAGAGTACTCGAAACCGGAAACAAAAAGGCCATCAGAGAATTAAAAAAAACTACAGGGGAATTCAGTTACATTGGTAATTTATTCGAAGAAAACAGCAATCAGAAGCTCGAGTTAATAAAAGCCAAAATAAAAGCCGAGGAAAGCGACAGACTGAAATCGTCTTTTTTGGCAAATTTATCCCATGAAATTCGTACGCCAATGAATGCCATAAACGGATTCACAGAGCTCATCATCAACACTGATGTCAACGAAACTGAAAAGCTCGAATACCTTAATGTTATTGAAAAAAGCGGTAAAAACCTGGTTTCTATTATTGATGATTTGATTGAGATGTCGAAGATTGATTCCAATCAAATCTCCCCGAACTTTACCGTGGTTAATTTAGAATCATGTGTAAACGAGCTGTACGAAACCATTCGGATTACCATTAAAAATAAAGCCATCGATTTTAAATTAATTCCAAGTAATACTCCGGCTGAGTTCAATATTGTTACTGATGATATTAAATTAAAGCAAGTGATTATTAATTTGGTGACCAATGCCATCAAGTTTACAGATGAAGGTGAAGTAACGTTTGGTTATGAAATTGACGAGCAAAAAGGACAAATCAATTTCATGGTAAAAGATACCGGTTTGGGAATTGACGAAGACAATCACAAAAATATTTTCGACCGATTCAAACGCGTTGACAGTGATATTTCCATCAAAGTTGGCGGGCTCGGACTCGGATTGGCCATTTCCAAGGCGTATGTTGAGCTTCTTGGCGGAACGATTAATTTGAAATCAAAAGTGGGAGAGGGATCCACGTTTTATTTCTCAATTCCGCTGCAGTATGCTAAAGTTGAACATATCGTTGTGAAACCCATTAAAAATAAGGAAACTACCAAGTCTGAAGAGCAGGTTATTTTGATTGCAGAAGATGATAATATCAATTTCCTGTTGTTTCAAAAGATGATGCAAAACAAAAATTTCAAGATTTTAAGAGCCATCAACGGACAGGAAGCTGTAGATATCTGCATCAATGATCCTGAGATTGATTTGGTCTTGATGGATATTAAAATGCCTTTGATGAATGGGTTTGAAGCTTTAGAACAGATACGACCAATCCGTCCGATGTTACCGGTCATTGCCCAAACCGCCTATTCCTCATCAGATGATAAGATTAAAATAGAGGAAGCCGGATTTACAGATTATATTACAAAACCGTTAAATCGGGAGCGTTTGTTTGAATTGATAAATAAATATTTACATAAACAGAAAACGAATGAAGTCTGATAGATTATTCTCAGCATGCTTGTTTGTGCTGATTTCTGCTGTTGGGTTTTCTCAGATTCCTCAAGCGGAAACTGATACAGCAAAAGTTGAAAACAAGAAACGCTTGGATGTCAGAGTTGATTTTTTAAGTCGTTATCTTTGGCGCGGACAATGTTGGGGAGGTGATTATGCTGTGGTGCAGCCAACGATTCAGTATGCCGTTACCCCAAAGCTATTGTTGGGGTTTTGGGCAACGACCAATTTCAAGAAAGATTATTTTTATCCTGATGGAGAAACTGCTTACAAAGGATATCAGGAAATTGACTTTTATGTAACGTATAAACTTGCCGATTTTTTACAGTTGCAGGTTTGGGACTATTATTGGCCATCGGTCAGTAGAGTGGAAGGCGTTAATAACGGCTTTTTCAATTACGGAAAGGATGGCTCCAAAACGGTGGATGCCATACTATATTTTGATTTTTCAGAGGGATACAAATTCCCGTTTAATGCTACAATAAGCACCTTGATTGCAGGGAATGATTACCGATATGACAGCAATGGAGAAAACGCCAAACAGAACTTTACGACTTATTTAGAATTGGGTTATACGTTTACGTTGTTTGAAAAATCAGTTTGTAAAGCCATCAATTCAATTGAAATAGCTCCCGTAATTGGGGCTGTTTTGAATAATAAAGCCGGTTACTACTCGTATGCCGATTATGATGAGGTTTCATTTGTGAATATGGGCATCAAAACTACCAAAGAATTTGATTTAGGCGCCGGAATAGCCATGCCGCTCTCGTTGTGTTATACTCATAACGGAGCAAAACATAATACGGAAACTTTTGGGAAGAATTTCCTGGTAGCGGGCATAAGTTTCAGTTATTAATAAAAAAAAGCTCCAATTTATATTGGAGCTTTTTTATCTTATACCGGTTCGCCGTAAAGGTCAAATTCGGTTGCGTCAGTAATTTTTACATTGACAAATTCGCCGGTTTTGACATAAAATTTAGAGGCATCTATCAATACTTCATTATCTACGTCAGGGCTGTCAAATTCAGTTCTTCCCACAAAGTGCTGTCCTTCTTTTCGGTCAATAATGCATTTAAAAGTTTGCCCGATTTTTTCCTGATTCAAATCCCAGGAAATTTGCGATTGTAAATCCATGATTTCTGCTGCACGCGCCTGTTTTACATCCTCAGGGACATCGTCTTCAAGTAAATAGGCATGGGTGTTTTCTTCGTGTGAATAGGTGAAACATCCTAAGCGTTCAAATTTCATTTCCTGTACCCAATCTCTCAAGATTTCAAAATCTTCCTGAGTTTCACCCGGATAACCAACAATTAATGTGGTGCGGATAGCCATACCCGGAACAGCTGCACGGAAATCCTGTAGTAATTTTGTCGTTTTGGCTTTAGTGGTTCCTCTGCGCATAGATTTCAGAATGTTGTCTGAGATGTGTTGCAACGGTATATCGATGTAATTACAAATTTTAGGTTCGCGTTTCATCAATTCTAAAACATCCATCGGAAAACCGGTAGGAAAGGCGTAATGCAATCTAATCCACTCAATTCCCTCAACTTTTACCAGGTTTTCAAGCAATTCGGCTAAATTTCTTTTTTGATACAAATCCAATCCGTAGTAAGTCAAATCCTGTGCGATAAGAATTAATTCTTTTACGCCGTTTTTAGCCAAACCTTCAGCTTCTTTTACCAATTTTTCTATCGGTTGAGAAACGTGTTTCCCTCTCATAATCGGAATGGCACAAAAACTACAGGGACGGTCACAACCTTCGGCAATTTTCAAATAGGCATAATTTTTTGGAGTAGTGGTCAAACGCTCACCCAATAGTTCATGCTTGTAATCGGCGCCTAAGGCTTTCAATAATAAAGGCAACTCAGTGGTTCCGAAATATTGGTCTATATTGGGAATTTCTTTTTCCAAATCAGGACGGTATCTTTCAGACAAACATCCGGTCACAAAAACTTTATCAACAAGACCTTTGTCTTTTTTATCAGCGTATTCCAATATCGTATTCACCGATTCGGCTTTTGCATTGTCAATAAAACCACAAGTGTTAATCACAACAATGTTTCCTTCCTGTTCGTGTACAACATCTTTGCCACTGGCCTTTAATTGACCCATTAAGACTTCACTGTCGTAGGTGTTTTTGGAACAACCCAATGTGATAACGTTGATTTTATTTTTCTTTAAAGACTTAGTTCTCATAGATTTGAAAATTGGAGTGCAAAACTACGCTTTTATTTCAAATTAAAAAGGAAGCTTGACTGTTAAAATAAAAAAAACCACTCGTTAGAGTGGTTTTAATTGTTTGTTTTCTATATTAGAAATTGATTGAATAACTGAGTGTTACGTTGTTGTTGTAACGGCTTATGCGGGCCGGATCAGTCATTCCTGATGAAATTAAAGTCTGATTCATTTTTCGGTGTTCGTACGAATAGGCTAAATCCAATCTGCTTTCTCCGAAATTATATCCGATTCCTGTTGAGTAGCCGGTCAAATCGCCAAATGCCTGATCAACTTTATACGGACTTTGGTCAAAATGATAACCGCCTCTTAAACTCAATTGCTTAATTCTGTATTCACCACCAAGGCGTACTTCGACAGCTCTTTGAAGGTTATTTTTCATGTCTTCATTCAGGCTTCGGTACAACTTGTCAAATTTGGGCTTGAATCTTGTTGCGCTGTAATCTTTGGTTGAAACATCAAGACTAATCAATCCTTTTTTGCCAAATATATATGCAGCACTTCCGGTCCATTTATCCGGTGTTTGAATTTTGTATGCGGGATAAATCATGATAGTATTCGGGTCAACTACGATGCTGCTGTTTTTTGAATAACAATCAGCACAAATTACCTGACGTTGTTCGTCTTGAAGTCGGTACCAGGTTGGTGATTCATACGATAATCCAAAGCGAAGATTTTTAGTGGCCTTGACAATAGCTCCAAGATTAAGTGAAAATCCTTGACCGTAAGTATGGGTTTCGGTATCAAATTGAAGCGATTGTAATTTGGTTAAATCATTAATGTTATAATCTTCATAAACAGATGTAGTTCTGGTCAAATCGGTAAAATGTAAATTCAGGTTAACCCCTAACGATATAATATCTTTATATGCCGTAGCAAAGTTGATGGTTCCTTTTCCACTGTAACCTGTAGTTGTATCGTAGTAATCTTGGTAATAATTGTTTGATGTAGGAACGTTTGAAGTGTAAACAGTATTTCCGGGTGAATTGGTTACAGGATTGATGGCATATCCTTGGTAGCCAAAGAAAGCTTGTTGTGCCTGAAAACCGTTTATGTTTGGGTAATCACCGTTAGGTAAACCTCCCAAATAGTTGTACAAATCAGCATACGTTTCGTTGGGTAAGGTTTGTAATAATTCAAGCGGAATTCCTCCAAGAGCGTTGGCCTGATTTACAAAATACTGGCTGATGGAATTGTATGGGTTGATTCCGGCTGAGAAAATACTATTGTGATAGTTGTTGTTGTTCTCATAATTCAATGCGATTGTGAATTTCTTCCAATCATTTTTCGGATTACTATCGGTAAAAACAAAAACAACTCCGGCTTGATTCAAATCCAGCGAATTGTCAGTTTCTTTTGTTTTGGTTCCAAAGTAGCTGGAGCTGTTCTTGATGTTGTAGCTTGACAACGTTGCGGTTGCATAATTGTTGTTGAAAAAGATAGATCCTGCGGGGTTTTGATTTAAGGCTGATAAGTCTCCGCCAAGGGCTCCAAAGGCTCCTCCCATCGCTCTGAATCTTGCGGTTCCTGTAATACTTTCAACCGCAAATCTGAGAGCGTCTTGCGGTGTGGTTTCCTGCGAATGTGCAGATAAAAAAGCGAAACCTGTTAACAGTAGTAGTATGTTTTTTTTCATTGCAAATTATTTTTGTTTAAAAAAACCTATGTCATTGTAAAAACAAAAACATAGGTATGGTTTAAGATTATAACATATTTATCGTCTGCCTCCTGATGAAGATCTTCCGCCACTGAATCCTCCTCCGCCACCGCTGCCGCCATAGTTTGAACGACCACCACCGTAGTTAGTACTAGGAGTGTAAGATCGGGTAGGTGTTGATTCCTGTGGTCTTACATTACTTCTGGTAGGTGCAGTGTTGTTTTGATTAGTATTTATGCGAGGAGGTGTGCTGTAAGAATTATTTCTGACCGGATTGGTAGTATTAGTTCTCGGAGTGCCGAAGCTTTGATTTCTGCCGCCAAAATTTTGACCTCTCGTGCCGTTAAGGATAGGAGAGTTGTCTCTGTATCCTCTAGTATAATTGGTATAATTTCTTCCGTTTGCATTTCTTGAACCGTAATAGGTTGTTCCTCTTCTGCCGCCGGCATAGGAATAATAGTAATGATTATAATAATTATTACACCAATTATTGTAACCGTATCCGTAGTATCCGCCATACCAAGGGCCATACCAACTGTTCCAACCAATGCCTAAACTCCAACTAGGTCCGTACCAATTGTTCCATCCCCATCCCCAATAAGGACCATACCAACTGTTCCAACCCCAATAACTGCCATACCAATAGTTATTCCAATAACTCCATCCCCAACTGTTGTCATAAACATTCACAGTAATCGATTGTGGATTGCTTCCCCAAGAGGAATTGTTGGCGTTGTAACTTTCGGTTTTTTTCACGGTGTCGTTGGTCACGGTGCTATAGTTGTCAACATTGGTGAATATTTCCGCATCTCTGTTCAGGTTGCTGAAATACTCCTGATATTTACTGCTTTGGCTTTTATTGTCTGGAGTCGTTTGTTTTTGGCTGTTTTCAGAGCCTCCGTAAATACCGTCTCCGTCATAATATGAACTGTTTTGGTAAGAACCACATGAGGTAATGGCAAAAGCAAGAAATCCAAATAGGGAATAAATGGATATTCTGCTGCCGGATAAGTAATAAGTTTTCATATCTATAGCATTTTTATTGTTGGACTATACAAAAATAGTTAGTTTTGCCGAACTATTTAGTAAAAAAAAGTTAAACAATTTTTATGCCAAACTATTCATTATGAGTAAGAATTTAACAAAGAGAGAGGAAGACTATTCCAAATGGTATAACGAGCTTGTGGTTAAGGCGGATTTAGCTGAAAATTCAGGTGTCAGAGGATGCATGGTTATCAAGCCTTACGGGTATGCTATTTGGGAGAAAATGCAAGCGGAATTAGACAGAATGTTTAAAGAAACAGGACATAGCAACGCCTATTTCCCTCTTTTTGTACCCAAAAGCATGTTTGAGGCTGAAGAGAAAAATGCAGAAGGTTTTGCCAAAGAATGTGCTGTAGTTACTCATTATCGTTTAAAAAACGATGAATCCCGCCCGGGGAAATTAATGGTTGATCCTAATGCCAGATTAGAAGAAGAGTTAATTGTTCGTCCTACTTCGGAAGCAATTATATGGTCAACTTACAAAAACTGGGTGCAATCCTATAGAGATTTACCTTTGTTAATTAACCAGTGGGCCAATGTAGTGCGTTGGGAAATGAGAACCCGCTTGTTTTTGCGTACCGCCGAATTTTTATGGCAGGAAGGACATACCGCGCATGCCACAAAGGCAGAAGCTATAGAAGAGTCTGAGAAAATGATGCATGTATATGCTGATTTTGCAGAGAATTTCATGGCTATTCCGGTAATCAAAGGATTAAAAACAGAGTCAGAGCGTTTTGCCGGTGCTGTAGAAACGTATTGTATCGAAGCCTTGATGCAGGATGGTAAAGCCTTGCAGGCAGGAACATCGCATTTTCTTGGGCAAAATTTTGCCGAAGCCTTTGAGGTGAAATTTGCTAATCAGGAAGGAAAACAAGAGTATGTTTGGGGTACTTCTTGGGGGGTTTCCACCCGTTTGATGGGAGCTTTAGTGATGACGCATTCGGATGATAACGGATTGGTATTACCTCCGAATTTAGCACCGATTCAGGTAGTGATTGTGCCGATTTTCAGAACAGATGAAGAACTGGAAGCTATATCTGCCGTTGCAAATGAATTAATGGCTCAGTTCAAAAAATTACGCATTTCGGTTAAATTTGATAACCGTACGACACAAAAACCAGGCTTCAAGTTTGCCGAATGGGAATTGAAAGGGGTTCCGGTGCGTATCGCTATTGGACCAAAAGATTTAGAAAACGGAACCTTTGAAGTGGCCCGTCGCGATACACTGACCAAAGAAGTGATAGCCAAGGAGGGAGCTGTGCAGTACATCAACGATTTGCTTGAGCAAATTCAAGCCGATTTGTTCAATCGTGCTCTTGAGTTCAGAAATACCCATATTACGGAAGTGAATTCGTTTGAAGAGTTTAAAGATGTTTTGGATAACAAAACCGGATTTGTTTCGGCACACTGGGACGGTACTCCTGAAACCGAAGAAAAAATAAAAGAATTGACCAAAGCAACCATTCGTTGTATTCCTTTAGACAGAAAAGAAGAGGAAGGAGTTTGTGTTTTTTCAGGAGGTAAATCTACTGGTAGAGTGTTGTTTGCGAAAGCTTACTAATAAAAATAAGAAAAAATATTTTTTTGCTCTTGCGTGATTGAAAAATAGTTGTATTTTTGCAACCGCAATTTTAAGCAAAGATGGCCCGTTCGTCTATCGGTTAGGACGCCAGGTTTTCATCCTGGTAAGAGGGGTTCGATTCCCCTACGGGCTACACAGTTTACTGAAAACTTTAAAAACAGGCTTTGGCCCGTTCGTCTATCGGTTAGGACGCCAGGTTTTCATCCTGGTAAGAGGGGTTCGATTCCCCTACGGGCTACAAATTAGTTGTAAATTAGTTTTATAAAATAAAGGTTCAGTGTCTCGGATTTTTATTTTATTAGTTAAAACCAAAGTGATTACATTATAATTGTGGGAGGTTTTTCTTTTTTAACTAATATTTTATATTAATTACAATTAAATTACAGAAAAATGGCAAATCATAAGTCAGCTTTAAAAAGAATCAGAAGCAACGAAAAGAAAAGAGTGTTGAACAGATACCAACACAAAACCACTCGTAATGCAATCAAAGCATTAAGAATGGCTACAGATAAATCAGAAGCTTCAGCAAAATTATCTGTTGTTATTTCTATGATTGACAAATTAGCTAAGAAAAATATCATTCACGATAACAAAGCAGCTAACTTGAAATCAAAGTTAACCAAACACGTAGCTAAGTTATAATCTAACTTTTATACTATACAAAAAAGCACTCAATTTGAGTGCTTTTTTTATTTACGTATATGCCGTTAAAATCGAGGCTTTAAATCTTCGAGCATTTCTTTTGTTATGGGTTTCGACATGAAATCAACTACTACAGGATATTTCATAGATTGGTTTACATCATCAGGGTCAATTGTTGAGGAGAGCACAATAAATTTGGCTTCTGGAAAAAGAGTTTGATATCCATTTTGCAAGTAGACATCCAAAAATTCCCAACCGTTCATTACCGGCATGTTTAAATCCAAAAAGGTTAGTTTAGGATACGAAACAACATCCCCGTTCTTTTGGTTTAATGCTAAGTCGTGGAAGAACTTGATGGCCTCTTCACCATCTTGAGCGGTAATTATTTCTTTGGCAAATTCAACCCTCTCGATTACTTTTTTGCAAAGCATCAGCGTTATCGGATCGTCGTCTACACAAAAAATTTTATCTAACATTATCAGTTATTTTTAAAAATTATAGTAAAAGTGGTGCCTTTTCCAATTTCGCTTTCTACCGTTATGGTTCCTCCCATGGCTTCAACCTGAGATTTCACAAGATACAATCCCAATCCTTTACTGTCGGGATGGTTGTGAAAACGTTGGTACAGTCCGAATATTTTGTCTTTATTTCGTTGTAAATCAATCCCGATTCCGTTGTCTTTAAAGGTTAAAACCAGATTTTCTTCTACTACTTTAGAGGAAATGTTTACCCTCAATTGTCGGTTTTCGGATCGGTATTTTATTGAATTCGTCAGTAAATTTAGAAAAATACTTTCTAAGTATGATTTATTAATGTTCAAAATGGTCACTTCCTCTAAATCGATTTTAAGAATCGGTTTGTGGAGTCCGATCAAAAAGCTCAACTGATTGAAAACATTTTCGAATATCTCTTTAATCAATACTTTTTCTTTTTCAATAGAAGGGTTGTCTTTAATGATAACTACTTTCACCAAGTCATTGATGGTTTCGTTCAACAGATGAGTTGATTTCGAAAAACCGCTGATTATCTCTTTCAGTTCAGGGTCGGTTATCGTCATATCGTCAACCAAATTCAATAATCCTGTCAGATTGGATAAAGGGGCTCTTAAGTTGTGCGATGTGATATAGGAAAACTGTTTCAGGTCTTTATTGTTTTGGGTTAGTTTCCTGATGAGCTGCTCTCTTTCTTTGTCACGCTCTTTTTCTTCGGTAACATCTCTCTGAATTGAAATCCAGTGGGAGTGTTCGCCATCTTTATTAGTAACCGGAATCATTGAAAAGTTTACCCAAAACTCTTCTCTGTTTTTTTTATAACTGATGGTTTCAACAAAGCATTCCTTATATTCCTGTATAGCGGTTTTTAATTTGTCAAATTCCAGTATGTCTGATTTTGGTCCGGAGAACATTACCGGTGATTTTCCGATAACTTCTTCGGGCAGATAGCCGGTCATGTCGGTAAAAGCAGAGTTGACGAAGATGATGTTCGGGATTACATTTTCCGAAGTATCAATATCGGTAATTACCACCGCGTCTTTGGTTTGTGTAATCACCGTTTCCAGTAGTCGCAGTCGTTGTTCTTCTTCTTTTTGTTTGGTAACATCCTGTATGGCTCCAATCATACGAATGGGTTTTCCGTCTTTGTCTTTAACCAGGAATCCCCTGTCGAATACATATTTATAGCTCCCGTCAGCACATTGAAAACGGTATTCATCCTGCCATTTTTCAGTTTTTTGTTCCAAAAAAGAGTAGAGCTTAACCGACATTTTTAAGCTGTCTTCCGGATGAATACGGTCAAACCACCATTTTGATGTTTTGCCAACTTCTTCTTTTTTATATCCAAAAACAACTTCAATTCCTTTGTTCCATGTAAAACTGTCTTCTTCAATTTTCCAATCCCAAATGGTATCACTGGTAGCCTTGGCTACGATATCATAACGCTCATTAGATTCCAGAATCTCATTGTTGGTTTCCTGCAGTTTTTCAAAAATAGATTCATTTCTTTTGTCGTTTCGGTACAAAATGTATTTGAATACCAAGCCCGAAAACAGAATTAAAACCAAATCTTTGATGTAGCTGTATTTTAAAATAGTGTCAGAAATAGTATCGGAAGAAAGGTTTGACACAACCTTGTGACCAATAACAGTCACAAACAGTAAAATAAGGACGTAGGTTAGAGTTATTTTATTGGAACTATTTTTCATTACACCAAATATATAGATTTTCAAAGAAGTTTTAAAATTTGCCCAAAAACTTATCAAGGATTTTATAAACTTTTACATCGATTTTAATAAAGTGTAAACTAATTTGTTAATGGTTTTTTATCTGAAAATAAAGTGTACCTTTGCACCCACAAAAAAGCACACATGGAATCCATTAGAAACATTGCAATCATTGCCCACGTTGACCACGGTAAAACTACTTTGGTTGACAAAATTATGTACCACTGCCAACTATTTCGCGAAAACGAAAATACAGGTGATTTAATCCTGGACAACAACGACTTGGAGCGCGAGCGAGGAATTACTATTACCTCCAAAAACGTTTCGGTTATGTACAAAGGAACCAAAATCAACATCATCGATACTCCGGGTCACGCCGATTTCGGAGGCGAAGTAGAGCGTGTATTGAACATGGCTGACGGAGTGTGTCTCTTGGTAGATGCTTTCGAGGGTCCTATGCCGCAAACGCGTTTTGTATTGCAAAAAGCCATCGATTTAGGATTGAAACCTTGTGTGGTAATTAATAAAGTTGACAAAGAAAACTGTACTCCGGAAGAAGTACACGAAAAAGTATTCGACCTGATGTTTGAATTAGGAGCCGAAGAGTGGCAGTTGGATTTCCCAACCGTTTACGGATCAGCTAAAAACAACTGGATGTCGGATGACTGGAAAAATGTAACCACGAATATCGAACCTTTATTAGATATGGTAGTAGCCAACGTACCGGCTCCTAAAGTATCCGAAGGAACTCCTCAAATGTTGATTACATCCTTAGATTTCTCTTCGTTTACCGGTCGTATCGCTATCGGTCGTTTAGAAAGAGGAGTGTTGAAAGAAGGAATGCCGATTTCATTGGTAAAAAGAGACGGAAAAGTAATCAAATCCAGAATCAAAGAATTACACACTTTTGAAGGGTTAGGACGTAAAAAAGTGACCGAAGTAGTAGCCGGAGATATTTGTGCTATTGTTGGAGTAGAAGGTTTTGAAATCGGAGATACTATTGCTGATTTCGAGAATCCTGAAGCTTTGCAAACCATCGCTATCGATGAGCCAACTATGAGTATGTTGTTTACCATCAACGATTCACCGTTCTTTGGTAAAGAAGGGAAGTTTGTAACCTCTCGTCACATCAAAGATCGTTTGGCAAAAGAATTAGAGAAAAACTTAGCGCTTCGCGTGGCCGATACGGATTCTGCCGATAAATTTATGGTGTTTGGTCGTGGTGTATTGCACTTATCAGTTTTAATCGAAACCATGCGTCGTGAAGGATACGAATTACAAATCGGACAACCGCAGGTAATCATTAAAGAAATTGACGGAGTAAAATGTGAGCCGATAGAAGAATTAACCATTGATTTGCCTGAAAATGTATCAGGTAGAGCGGTAGAGTTTGTTTCTGTTCGTAAAGGCGAAATGCTTTCTATGGAAGGAAAAGGTGATCGTATGATTATCAAATTCAACATTCCGTCCCGTGGTATCATCGGTTTGAGAAATCAATTGCTTACCGCAACTGCCGGAGAAGCTATCATGGCACACCGTTTCATCGGATACGAACCGTTCAAAGGCGAAATTGCCGGGCGTATCAATGGGTCCCTAATCTCTATGGAAAACGGAAAAGCTATTCCGTACTCTATCAATAAATTACAGGATAGAGGTAAGTTCTTTGTAGACCCTAATGAGGATATCTACGAAGGTCAGGTAGTAGGAGAGAACTCTCGTGGCGATGATATGACGGTTAACATTACTAAAACCAAACAGTTAACCAACTTCCGTTCGGCCGGTGCCGATGAAAAGAACAAGATTGTTCCGGCTATCAAGTTCTCATTAGAAGAAGCTTTAGAATACATTCAGAAAGATGAGTACGTTGAGGTAACGCCAAAATCACTTCGTTTGCGTAAAATCTATTTGAACGAAAACGATCGTAAACGTTTTAAAATATAATGTTGATTCAAATCATAAAAAAGCCCCGATATTTCGGGGCTTTTTTAATTTAGTTATTATCTCAAACTGGCTCCAAGCTCATTTTCCATGTTCTTTTGCAGTTTGTTCATGATTTTGTCAATCTGCTCATCTGTGAGGGTTTTGGTAGTGTCCTGCAGCGTGAAACTCACAGCATAAGATTTCTTACCTTCCGGAAGATTTTTTCCTTGGTACACGTCAAAAAGATTGATGTCTTTTAACAGCGACTTCTCTGTTTGACGGGCCGTGTTATAAATGGCATCAAATGCTACGCTTTCGTCTACCAAAAGAGCTAAATCTCGGCGCACTTCAGGGTATTTCGGGATATCGGTAAATTTGATTTTGGTCGACAATAATTTCAAAATCAGATTCCAATTAAAATCGGCATAAAAAACGTCCTGTTTGATGTCAAAATGTTTCAATATCGATTTCTTAACCGTTCCGAATTCTACCAAAGTGTCGTTGCCACATGCTATGGCCAAACCTTCGGCAAATACATCTGAAACCGCCGGTTTGTTTTGAGTTTTGCATACTCCCAAACGCTCCAAAATACTGTTTACATATCCTTTAAATAAGAAGAAGTCAGTCGGTTTTTGGGCATTGGTCCAGCTTTCCTTATTTCGGTCTCCGCTTACAAATAAAGTTAAGTGTTTCGGTTCATCATACCCCGATGGCAACTTATGGTAGGTTTTTCCGAATTCGAATAATTTCAAATCACCGTTTCTGCGGTTGATGTTATAAGAAACGGCTTCTAAGCCCGAGAATAACAACGACTGGCGCATAGCCGATAAGTCACTACTCAATGGGTTGAGCATCATTACATTGTATTCCTCTTTTAACTGCTCTGATAATTTTACATAATCAGGGGTAGTCAGCGAGTTAGCCATCATTTCATGAAAACCATTGGCGTTCAGTTGAGCCGCAATGATGTTTTGTATTTTATAATCTTCGGTTCGCGCCGAGTTGGCAACCGTCGCATTGATTTTTTTAGTGAAATTAATATTGTTGTATCCATACACGCGAAGAATTTCTTCAATCACGTCTACTTCACGTTGCACATCCACACGGTAGGACGGAATGATTAATCCTAAACCGGCATCAGAAACCGTGGTAACTTTGATGTCTAAGGAAGCCAATATTTTTTTAATGGTTTCTTTTGGCAAATCCTGCCCGATGAGTTTAGCCGTTTTGTCAAAATGCAAAAATACCGGGAAGTCTTCAATTTTTTTCGGGTAAATATCAATGATGTCCGAAGTGATTTCACCTCCCGCCAATTCTTTAATCAATAAAGCCGCACGTTTCAGAGCAAACTCAGTAATGTTTACATCAATACCTCTTTCAAAACGGAAGGAAGCATCGGTATTCAAACCATGTCTTTTGGCCGATTTTCTGACTGTCACCGGATTGAAATAAGCACTCTCCAGGAAAATAGCATTTGTGGTTTCAGTAACTCCCGATGATTTTCCGCCAAAGACTCCGGCTAAACAAAGCGGTCCTTTTTCGTCACAAATCATTAAATCTTCTTCGTGCAGGGTTCTCTCTACATCGTCAAGCGTTGTAAACTTGGTTCCGGCTTGAGCTGTTTTTACAATGATTTTTCCGTTGATTTTGGCTGCATCAAAAGCATGTAATGGCTGCCCTAAATCGTGAAGTATGTAATTGGTTACATCAACCACATTGTTTTTAGGGGTAAGGCCTATAGCTTTCAAACGGTTTTTCAACCACTCGGGCGATTCTTTAACGGTAATTCCCGAAATGGTTACTCCGCAATATCTTGGAGCCAACTTACTGTCTTTGACATCTACGTCAATTTTCAGTGTTCTTTTGTCAATTCGAAACGTGCTCACCGATGGAGTAATCAATTCAATATTGCTGTTTTTTTGCAACAAACTGGCGCGCAGGTCACGAGCCACTCCGTAATGCGACATGGCGTCGGCACGGTTGGGAGTCAACCCGATTTCGAAAACTTCGTCGTTTTCTATGTTGAATACCTTGGCACAAGGGGTACCCGGTTTTAATTTTTCATCCAAAACCATGATGCCTTCATGACTGCTGCCCAAACCTAATTCATCTTCGGCGCAAATCATACCGTGGCTTTCCTGTCCTCTGATTTTACCTTTTTTGATTTCAAACTCTACACCGTCTTTGTCAAACAATTTAGTGCCGATAGTAGCTACAGGTACTTTTTGCCCGGCGGCTACGTTCGCAGCACCACAAACAATTTGTACCGGACTCCCATCGCCTAAATCAACGGTTGTTATTTTCAATCGGTCAGCGTCAGGGTGCTTTTCGCAGGTCAAAACGTGACCTACCACTACACCTTCCAAACCGCCACGGACTGATTGGTATTTTTCCACTACTTCTACTTCCAACCCTAAATCGGTAAGAATAGCCGAAGTTTCCTCTGATTTTAAATCTATTTTAATGAATTGTTTTAACCAATTGTATGAGATTCTCATGTATCTTATTTTAAGGCTGCAAATATAGGGATTACAGTTTTCAGATTAAAATATATTTTAAGTCGTAGCCTCATGAATTGTTGAATTTCAGTATTGCTGAATTGATGATTATTTGGGTTTATTTATAGAGGAACTTTAATTCTTGGGTGTTAAAATTTATATATCTGTAAAATTGTGCTATAAATTGCCCGAATTGTGCTATTTGGAATTTCGGATTGCCATTACTTTTGATTCAATCAAAAAAATACAATTATGAGTAATTTAATTCAAAGACCCACATTCAAAGATAAGTACGACAATTTTATAGGCGGTAAATTCGTAGCGCCGGCTTCCGGTCAGTACTTTGACGTAGTTTCTCCGGTTGACGGAAAAGTATTTACTAAAGCAGCCCATTCCAATAAGGAAGATTTGACTTTAGCGGTAGATGCAGCGCATGAAGCCTTTAAAACTTGGAGTAAAGTTTCGGTAACAGACCGAAGCAATATGCTCATCAAAATAGCACAGGTGATGGAAGATAACCTTCAGTATTTGGCAGCTGTAGAAACCATTGATAACGGTAAAGAGGTACGCGAAACTTTGGCAGCTGATTTACCTTTGGCAATAGACCATTTTCGCTATTTTGCCGGAGTAATTCGTGCCGAAGAGGGTTCGGTAAGTGAGTTAGACGATACTACAGTTTCTTTAATAGTACATGAGCCAATAGGAGTGGTGGCTCAAATCATTCCATGGAACTTTCCTTTATTGATGGCTGTTTGGAAATTAGCTCCTGCCTTGGCTGCCGGAAACTGTGTAGTATTGAAACCTGCCGAAAACACGCCGATTTCGATTATGGTTTTAATGGAATTGATAGGCGATATTATTCCGGCCGGAGTAATAAACGTGGTCAATGGTTTTGGTTCTGAGTTGGGAAGAGCTTTAGTTACGAACCCGAAAGTAGCCAAAGCGGCATTTACCGGTTCAACAGCAACCGGAAGAATGGTAATGCAATACGCTACCGAAAATATTGTTCCGGTGACTTTAGAACTGGGTGGAAAATCACCAAACATTTTCTTTCCTTCTGTGATGGATGCAGACGATGAGTTTTTAGACAAAGCGGTAGAAGGTGCTGTATTGTACTGTTTGAATCAAGGCGAGGTTTGTACGTGTCCGTCTCGTTTGTTGGTTCACGAATCTATTTATGATACGTTTATAGCAAAAGTAATCGAAAGGGTAGCGGCGGTAAAAACCGGAAATCCGCTGGATCCAACAGTAATGATGGGAGCACAAGCTTCTAAAGTGCAGAAAGACAAAATCATGTCATACATCAATTTGGGAAAAGAAGAAGGTGCTGAGCTGCTGATTGGAGGTGAAGAAAACAAATTAGGTGGAGATTTGGATACCGGTTATTATATCAAACCAACTGTTTTCAAAGGAACCAACAAAATGCGCATTTTCCAAGAAGAGATATTCGGACCGGTATTGGCCGTGACCACTTTCAAAACCACCGAAGAAGCCATCGAAATTGCCAACGATACCTTGTACGGTTTAGGTGCCGGTGTTTGGACAAGAGACGCACACGAATTATATCAGGTGCCTAGAGCTATTCATGCCGGTAGAGTGTGGGTAAACAGCTATCATGCTTATCCTGCCGGAGCACCATTTGGAGGATATAAACAATCGGGAATTGGTAGAGAAAACCACAAAATGATGTTGGCGCATTACCGTCAAACTAAGAACATGTTGATTTCTTACAATAAAAATAAATTAGGATTCTTTTAGTAGTTACAATTTATTGGTTAGTACCGCAAATCGGCTTTTTCGGAGTCGGTTTGCGGTTTGGTTATACTAAAAACACAGAAAGATGAAACGATTGGCAATAACCGAAAAGGCATTGGCTTTAGTAGAAATGCTCAAGGATAAATTTGGCGATTTGATGTTCTATCAAGCCGGGGGATGTTGTGAAGGCACGCAACCGCAGTGTTTTGAAAAGGGTGCTTTTTACATTCGAACCGGTGATGTATGTATTGGCGAAGTAGCCGGATGTGAGTTTTGGCTCGATAAGGATTTATTCGAATATTGGAAAAATGCTCATTTCACTTTAGATGTGACAGATGGCATAGGTGCGGGAGGATTTTCTTTAGAAACGCCTTATGGAAAGACTTTTGTCATCAACTATAAACTATTTACAGATGAAGAGATGCAGCAACTCGAACCGGTCAAATACCATACATACGATTAGTGTGAGCTGAAGTTCATCAACTGGTATTGTTTCGGGGTAATGCCTTCGTATTTCTTGAATAACCGAATGAAATAATTACAATCTTCAAAGCCACTGGCATAAGAAACCTCATTAACATGCATATTCGGGTTGCTGAGGAGCTTTTTGGCGTACTTTATCTTTTCGTTTAAGATGTATTCAATCGGACTCATCCCTAATTCTCTTTTGAAATAACGGTAAAACGAAGTGGTGCTCATACAGGCTTTATCGCTCAAATCTTTAAGACTGATGCTTTCGCGGATGTTCTTCTTAATGAATTCTATCGATGGCGAAATAGGGCTGTTGTGATCTATAAATTTTTCATTCTCAAATCGCTTAGCCGTTTGTGTCTGAATGATCCGGATGATTAATTCCTGTAAAGTCAAATCGGCTATGGCGTCTTTGGTAATCGAATCGCCCATGCACTCCTTGATGAGTTTATTGATCGTTCCGGCCAATTCCACATTATTGTAAAAAAAGTAATTCTCGTAATCGAGTTTCCACAAATTGGTCTTTCCTTCTTTGGGGTACTTTTCATTTAAAAAATCCAAAGTATCAGTAATGATTTTGTTGTCGATGGCTAAAGCAATACACTGGGTCGGATTCTCTTTAGATGCCTCCGGAAAATCAATTTGCATTTCTACATTCGAAGGTACGATTACCGTTTCGCCGGGCAGGTATTCAAATTGCGGATCTTCAAAAAGGTGCATAATTTTTTTGCCGCGCAACATGCTCGTTACTACCAGGTCGTTAAATTTCAAGGGTACCAATTCCGACTTCTGATAGGTTTCAAAAATATTCAGTTCGCAATGGTCTAGCGAAAAAATGGTGCGGTTTTCCACCAATGTTTTTAACGACTTTTCCTGAGTAAGTGCCGGTTTATTGAGTTCTGTTTTGGAGGCCATAAAAAAATAATCGAACTACTAAAGTAGTACTAAAAACAACAACTGTCAAAAAATGATGCCTAATTATTGCTGTTTTCGATTACTTATAAGAGTTCTTCCACATGCTTTTTGATATTCGATGCTATTTTGGCTGTGGGCAAATCGTTGGCATCGCTCCCGAAAGGGTCTTCAATTTCCTCTGCAATCAGTTCTAACGAAGCCAATACATAAAAAATAAACACAACTACCGGAACCACATAATACCCTAAATTAAATACATATCCAAAAGGCAATGTCATCACATAAAAGAATATGAACTTTTTGATAAACGCGCTGTAAGAGTAGGGAATAGGCGTATTCTTGATACGCTCACAGGCTCCGCACACTTCGGTAAACGATTGGAGTTCGGTATTGAGGATGATGAGTTGTTCTCCCGATATTTTTCCCTTCAGGTATAAATCGTTTATCTTTTGAAAAATGACCTGTGCCACCTGATTAGGTCTGTGTTTTTCTAAGTTTATTTTTAATTCGGTATTTTCAAAAAGCAATTGACCGACTTCTTCATCACTCAAATGTTTAGCCAAAATAGCCGCATAGGTCGGAATCAGAAAGCGTAAGTATTTTTTATCGTGTTCGTCCTTCAAAATGGCCGAAAGTTTGAGGGCCAAATTACGACTGTTGTTTACCAAGGCTCCCCAAAGTTTACGTCCTTCCCACCAACGGTCATAGGCGGTGTTGGTTCGGTAGGCCAACAGTAAGGAAATTACAAATCCCAACATACCGTGCATGATGGAGATATTTTTTACGTGACTGCTTTCGGAAAGTTTCCAATATTCCACCTCAAGATAACAAATTCCGGCAGAGTACAACCCTATGAAAACCATCATGGGCAACAGCTTTCTGAAGGTGTCTGATTTGTGAAAACGAAATATAAAAGTAATCCAGTCTTTGGGATTGTATTGTACCATAGCGCGTCAAATGAGTTTCAAAAATACACTAAAAGCAGAAAAGGACAACTGCAGTTAGGATAAACTTCGCTTCGGCTAAAATAACGTTAGGAATGATAAACTTCTTTTACGGATTGTCGACATCCAATTCATCAAAGTCTTTTATGGCAGAAAGTCTGATGGGCTTATTTGCCTTTATATCCTGCAGAGTTTCTTGGTATACTTCTTTACCTTCTTTATCCACGTTGATGACTTTTTTGAGTAATTTCTTTTTGGTAATGAAATTGATACTCGTTTCATCAAAAAGGGCATAATCTGATGCAAAACTGCTCCGGTCAGCCGAGTCATACCCTATGAGTTCAAAGTCGGATTGGTGGAATCTGAAGGTATACCGCCAATACCCGTATCTCCCGTGGGCATAGTGAACGTATAAATTCCCTTTTTTGATTTCTAATGATAAATCAGGTGGTATATACACCCCGCCATCTTCATTTTCAGAGGAAAAACAATGGTAGTTTGTCACCGTTGCCACGTATTTTCCTTGTTGTTTGAGCAGGACGATGAGTCCTCTCCTGTTCCGGTCTGCTTTTTTTCCGTAGTCGTCAAGTATTACTTTCGATTTATCTGTTCCTTTAATCAGAAGCAGGCAGTCCTGCACGCCATCATTATTAACATCGCCATACACAGTGTCAAAGAGTACATACCCTTTGGGTAAAAAGGAACTGAAATTTTGATTTTGTTTGGTTTGACCTCCAGCCGTAAGGGTTATGGTCAACAACAAAAATGACAGGAATTGTTTCATAAGCTTACAGCAAGTTAATTGCCATGTTCCGATATCATTTTTTGCACTAAGGACATTTGACCCAAATGGTAATAACTGTGTTCAATAACACCTTCAATATTTCGCAAAAAGGTACCGTATTTTTCATCAATAAAGGGTTGGTCAAACATAGGGTCTTGCATTTGTTCAACACTGTCGGCAAACTTTTCAGCGTTATTGATGAAGTCGGTTACCAATTGGTTCCATTCTAATTCTGATTGAATAGGAGGAAGGTCAAAACTGAATTTGTCGCTGATTTCCAATTTTCCGGATTCAAAAGCATTCAGTAAACCGGCCAGATAATAGTTTATATGATAAGTTAAAGCCGCTATGGTATTCAGACTGCCAACTTTGTGGGTTGCCTGCTGCCAACTTGTTTTCAGTAGTTGTTCTTTGTAATTGGTGTTGGCAATCCAATGGCCGTCCAGCAGTACTTCCCGAAGACGGCTTGCGAGGGTTTCATTTCGTGTCATAATAACTCTGTTAAATACTATTTTGTTTTACCGATATACCTGAGATGATAGTAAAGGTAGATAAATTTTCATTTCTAATTTCCAGCAATAAATACCGGTAGGGAACGATTGTGTTGAAATGACTCAGAAGAATTACAATAGGAATTATGACACCTGCTTTTGCCGTAATTATAAGCGTTTCTGCATTTTGATATTGGCTCTTTCATAAAGTCCGTGTTCCAATTCAGTTTCTTCAAATCCGTATTTTTTGTACAAGTGAATTGCGGAATGTAAAATTCTGTTTGAATAGAGAATGAGAGTGGGTATCTGTTTTTGTTGGGCAACCGTCAAACAATGTTCAATTAGCATTTTGCCAATACCGTACCCTTGTGCTCTTTCTGTGACTGCCATTTTACCCAACTTGTATACGTTTTCACTCTTTCTCAATAACGAAGCTGTTCCCACAATTTCGTCGTTTAGCGTTGCGTAGTAAATGTATCCTCCTTTGTCTATGATATATTTTTTGGGGTTTGATAGCGATACGGCATCACCTTCTTCAATTCGAAAATATTTTTCGAGCCATTCATAATTGAGTGTTTTTATCGGTTCAGACAAATCCTCAGAAAATTCAATTATCTGTATCTTGTGTATGTTGTTACTCATATTTGTTATTCAATCGTATGTTTTTCGATACTTTTTTCAGCACTGAATAGTTTTTCAATGCAGATATTACGGAGTCAAAAATAAGGAGACTGCCGGCTACATACAGTATTTCCGGATGTTTCAATTCTTGATAGTTGGGAATTAAAACCAAACCAATTCCAAAAAATAAAAGAACCAAACTCACGCCAATGTTGTTTTTAGTCTTTGCTGATGACCTGTTTTCAAAGATTTTGATGGTTGCTTTAAAAAGAACTTTTTCAGTATTCGATTTCTTATTTTCCACGATGGAGTTGTTTTTTGCAGATTGTAAGTTGGCAACAATGTTATGCTGCCTAGTGATAATAACGCTTACGGATTAATTGTAAATGTAAGCAAAAATTCCAAAGCAGTACTTCCGGTCAATGTCGCGGATTTGCAATCCGAGAATTTTTTAGTAGACATAGGAACGAAGTAAATAGTGATCAGCAGTAGTGTGAATTTTTCATATATTCAGTATTGATTTAAGTCGTTCTGTATTTTTCTTTTCGTTACTTATCAGGTCAATAAAGTATTTTGTTTGCCAGGATTGAGTTTTTTGTGCTTGTTTGTTTTCTGTTTTTACCCAATCTGGATAAATCCTAAAACCTCGTTTTCCTTCTTTTTGGTTTGTCGTCAGAATTTGTTTTTCACTCAAAATCTGTTTCGGAAAAATAAAAAATCCGTAATGGTTTACTTGTTCGGTTACAACTACACAGAAATCAAAACTTTCATTTTCGTTAAATGGTTCTGTTTGTTTTTCAGCATTTCGTTTCCAAAGCGTTACAAACTGTCCAACTTTTTTTGGTGTTATTTTCGCTTTTCTGAACTTCAGATTTAGTTTGTCTATTTGAAAATTAAATCCAAAATATTCTTCGCATTCCTTGTCTTGCGTGATATTTGTGATTTTTTGTTCGATAATTTTTGAAAGTGAATTTTCAAACCGTTTTAATTCTGCGTTCATTATGATTTCTTGTTCTGTTTGCATACTGCTAACGTTTCGTCGCCTCAAGACATTAGCGGGACGTTTATTGATCAATTGTAGGTATAAACAAAATGCAACTTAGTACATTCCGATGAAACAAATTATAAATCCGCGCTATCGGGTGTCAAACGGGTCGAACTTGTCTTCATAAGCATCTTCAATTATTCGTCCTGGTTCATATTTATATCCTTCTTTGTCCGTCAGAGTTGGAAAGCAATAAATTGTCTTACTGTGGGTATTTGGATTTAGAAATTCAACACGGATTTTTGCGTCAGTAATAAAGTCTGGAGGAAAGCCATTTGACTTTAATTCCTTATCAATGATCAAATGCAAGTCTTTAAGATTAACTGTCAGCGGATACAGGTTTAGTTCAGTTGGATGAATTGTTTGATTTAAAATGTCAATTGTAGCTTCTGTCAATTGTAGTCGTCTCGCTGCGTTTAAAAGCCAGTCTGCCATATACCCACATTTGTAATAGCGTTCAGTTCCGAAAAAACTCTTTGTCAGGTTGTGTGGAAGTCCATTTAAATTTTTACGTTTTGGCATTGTATGTCTGTTGTCCTAAAGTGTCATATAACGTTTTGGTGCTTGGCGAGGTTGTGAGCTTCTGAGCCGATGGTTTTTTGTTAAAGATAAAATTTCTTGCGAAACGGTTACTTGAATTTACCACAAAACGCGCAATTGCAAGAAGCCTTTGTTATGAGTTGCCTTTTATTCTCCCCACAACTGATAAACTGCCAACTGAGTTCTTTCTGAATTTATTGTTACAAAGCCATTTATTTCAGTATCACTTTCATTTCCTGGTTTAATTGCAATCCAACCAGTTTTGAATCTGTAAATTGTCAAATCTTTTTCTTTCAGAGCTGATAAAACATTATCGATTAATATTTCGTTTGAATAATTTGATTTTTGTATTTTTTCTGAATCAGATTTTAAACTATCAATTAGTTTCCAACCATTATTTTCAGCATAATTTATTATATCACGACTTTCAAATTTTCGTTTGTTTTTCCACACAATTCTTGTTTCTCCACCATATGGCCCATTGTCAGTATGTTTTGATGCAATTAAATTGCTTTTATAATCTAACCAAAAACCAGAAGGTTTAGTTTTATTACAGGTAATAAATAGAAATGAAACTATTGTTAATGTGATGGATTTTAAAAACTTCATTACATTGGTGTTTACGATTCGTGTGAAGGTTGCTCATAACGTTTCACTATCTAACACAGTAGCGTCACGTTTGATGATTAGTTGTAAATGTAAAAAAATTCCAACTTAGTACTTTACTGTCCAAAAAGGAGAGGAGCTACTGCTTAAAACCGCTGTTATGGGCAGTTAGGTTATTTCCATGGATCATTTTTAAATTCATTCCCTGAATACATTATATAGTAATCTCTGAGCTCTTTTGTTTCGATATAAAAATCATAAAATGTTGATGACCAAGATTCCAAAGAATTATTATTTAATCTGTCTATTACAGCTAAGTCTTTTGCAGTATATCTCAAAAAATTATTAAAAAGTCTATAAAGTCTTTTGAGTAATCCAGAATCAATGTATGGATATCTTGTCGTTTCGTCAATTTCATTCACTATTCTTGCCCAACTGTTGTAAATTTTATAACCAAAATGATTTTGAGAGATGTCTGCGATATTGTTTGCAAAATTAAAAAAATGCTCTTTGGGGTTTACTACTTTACAGGCTTCATTCAATTGCTCTTTTGTAAGACTCTTATAGTTATAAGGAAGATTTGACAATCTTATTATTTCTTGAATCAACGAATATGATGAGAATATTATTGATTCACATTTGCTATTTATAAAAGGTGAAATGTCTTTCTTCTTTTGTCTTTCAGGATAATAAACTACTATAACATAAAAAATTACGCTTAGTATAAAGCCAATTGAAATATCCCAAATAAAATTGTTAGCGTTAGAAAATTGTAATAAGTATTTTTCAACAGAAGTATTCTTGAATATAGTAATGACAGGTTCATTAGAACTCTTTACGGCAAGGATTGAAAAAATAAAAGTCAGTATCCACAGCAAAATTGATGTTGACTTTCTTTCCATAATTCAACAAAGATAAATTTTATCGATGTTGCGTTAGGTTATTGAATTCTCCAGGTTTCTTTTAAAGTGTTGTATAACGTTCCCCGGCTTTAGGTCAGTAATAGGGAAGTAATCAATTACTGTTAATATCCTTGATGGGATTTGCTCTTTTCATAAAAAAAGGAATCAAAACGCAAATAATCCCAATGATATCAATGGCGGCATTTTTAGGAAATAAATTCATAATAATCAGAAAGGAACCGCAACACAATAAAGTGATTTTATAAAGCGTTTTAGTCCGAATAAAAGATTCTGCTATATAGTATAATCCTAAGGTACAAAACAGCAGTATAGTTAAATATAGGTTAGTTTTATCATCAAAATGAAGGAACCAATTTAAAATTTTACCAATAAGAATCAGTCCAATGATTATTCCGAATAAAACGTAGTGAACTTTTTTCATTTTTTTTGATTTTTAATAGAGTTCTCCATTCATAAACACCCACAAGTCTAACTAAAATTTTTTAGACAATCCGAGCTATCGCATGTTACTGGCCATAGACTTTATCAGTTTGTCACCATCTTCAATGGCTTTTTTATTTGAATAGATAAACTCATGTTTTGACTTTCCGTTTTTCATAGTCTCATTTTTGTATTCAATGTCTATGAAAAAAATGCTTTCATTTTTAGAAGAATAAGTATTGAAAATCGCAATATCATTTTCAACGTTCATACTCTTTTCGATTTTGTTTAATGGTAGAAACTGTTTTTGAATATTGTCAATGTTAGTACTTTCGTTACTTGAAAATTTCACTTCAATAATTTTACCATTAGCGGTTGTAACATTCAAATCAGAAACCTTTCCGATATCTGACGAAAGCACCAACGAATGGCAGTAATATTCGCCCGGCATTGTATTTCTGAATTCAGAAGACTTTGCATGCGATGAAAAATTTGAATCAATGTCAAAACCTCCAAATCCTGCTAATTCTTTTGTTGTTTTTTCGCAAGCAAATAGAGCAAGCATTACGATTAATAAGCTGATTTTTTTCATAACAGTTGTTTTTTAAGATGAGTTTTTCGGCAATAACCGCTGACTGGTAAACACTCACAAGTTTATATAAAATTTTTCAGACAATCAACTTTTTGCTAAAGTTTTTTCTTATTCTTTTCCGATTTTTAGTGCCTTGCTATACGGATTTTTTCTTCTTTTATGAGGTTCCTAACATATTGTTTCTTCGGGTTTTATTCGCCCTTTGTTCGCAGGTTGTTCGCAAAAAGGGTGGTTTTTGCGAACGAAACCGCAACCAAACCCGAACAACACCGCAACAAGAGGGTAAAAATGGGCTATTTGACCGGTCACAAGCGGTCATTAGCGGTCACAAGTAGTCATAAGCAGTCACAAGCGGTCATAACCGGTCAGAAGCAATCAGACTCTTGCAGGCCAATATCCACTGTAGTATCTTGGTACAATGTCTTGTCCTGTATAGCAAAGGCATGGACAAAGCATACCAAAGACATAGATAAAGCATCAATGGTGACAGAAACAGCTAGTGTAAAGAATCGGAGCACAGTAGTACCCATGGCAGTACACAGTGCCAATCGCAAAGCAATAGGAGGCAGTCCGTATTAAAAACTCATAGTACCCGCTAGTTCTTTCAGGCTGATTTCCGAAAGCTTGGCCTGGTACTGCGCATTGGTATTGCGTACTTTGGCGTTGATGTAGTTGAGTTGCGCCGTTCTGAATTCAACGGGCGTAATGGTTCCTATTTTGAATTTAGCCAGAGTAATGTCAAGGTTTTGCTTGGCTATGGCTTCGTTTTGTTCTTCCAGTTGCAACAAGCCTAAGTTGGTCAGGTAGGTTTGATAACTGCTTTCCAATTGGGCATTGAGCGTTGCGGTTTGCTGCTCTACGGCTATTTGGGCATTCTCTATTTGCAGTTGGGCAATTTTTTCGGTGCGCTTTTGGGCAAAACCGTCAAAGATATTCAGGCTGGCACTGAACCCGTAATTCAATCCGCGCGAATAGGAGGAGGAGGTAAACCCTAAACTCGATTGGCTTTCCGAAAAATTATAACCCGTATTTACTTTTACCGTAGGATAGCGGTTGCCCTTTACTTGTTTCAACTGCAGTTCGGCCACTCTTTTGTTGATGAGTTGTGCCTGCAATTGCGGATTTTGTTTGGCAGCGGCCTCGCTCAATGCGGGTAGCGATAACTGTTGGTCTGTGGTGATGGTTTCCGCCACTCTGAAGTTGGTTTTGACATCGCGGGCCAACAATTGGTTCAACAGTATCTTGGTGTTCGCCAGTGTTTCTTTTTGTCGGGCCTGCATCGTCAAATCTGTATTCAAATCTACTTGGGCATTGAGCACTTCTAGTTTGGAGGCTTTACCAATACTGAACCGGTTTTGCGCCATGGTTAGGCGTTGGTTCGAAATAACAATAGAGCTGTCTAAAGCGGCCAACTGTTGCTGTTGCTGTACCAAATCGTAATAGGTGGCATTTACATCGCTTATTTTGGTAATAATGGTCAGTTTGAGTT
Organism: uncultured Flavobacterium sp.; assembly: GCA_964413435.1. GTDB lineage: Bacteria > Bacteroidota > Bacteroidia > Flavobacteriales > Flavobacteriaceae > Flavobacterium. Next base: position 18,685 of record CAYPSB010000014.1, on the reverse strand, counting down.
GGGCATCCCCCAGTTTTTGCAGGGCTTCCAGCTGACTCTTTTTGGCAAACATTTTAAAGCCATCAAATACCGTCCAATCCAGACTTACACCATAGGTAAGGCTGTTGTTCTTGGCGTTGTTCAGTTCATTTTTAGTACCGTCCTGACGGGTTTGTGAACTGTTCTGAATGCTGTTGTTATCGGTAATATTAGCGGTAACTTTGGGCAGCATACCGGCATTACCCGCAGTAGCATTGGTGGCATCCATTTTAGCGTCGTTGGAAGCCATGCGGATGTCAAAGTTATTTTCGAGTGCTGTTTTCACAGCATCTTCCAGGGTGAGTAGTTCCTGAGCTTTGAGGTTAGGTACCCATACCATCAGTACCAGAATGCTGTATAATATCTTCAATTTCATGATCAGTGGTGTTTAGCTTCGTTAGGTCCGGCTTTCGGTGTTGCTTCCAAAGCGGCAAGGTTGTCAAATTCAGGGCGGTGCTTTTTGGCTTTCGACCACATTAGGTAAAAGGCCGGAATCACAAATAACGTCAGTACTAATGAGAATATGGTTCCACCCACAATAACTACTCCCATTCCGATACGGCTGGTAGAGGCAGCTCCAAGCGATAAAGCAATAGGCAATGCACCCAGGGCAATCGCCAAACTGGTCATCAGGATAGGACGCAATCGGGCTTCTGAGGCCTGAATGATGGCATCGTATTTAGAAAGGCCTTGCTCGCGCAACTTATTGGCAAATTCCACAATCAGGATTCCGTTCTTGGTTACCAGTCCGATGAGCATGACGGTTCCGATTTGGCTGAAGATGTTCCAGGTTTGACCAAATAACCAAAGTGAAAATAAGGCTCCCGCCACCGCCATAGGCACCGTTAAAATGATGATGAACGGATCGATAAAACTTTCAAATTGTGCCGATAAAATCAGGTAAATCAGCAATAGGGCCAAGCCGAAAGCAAACATAGTATTGGAGCTGCTCTCTACGAAATCGCGGGATTCTCCACCCAAATCGGTAGTGAAACTAGAGTCGAGTACTTTGGCTTTAATCTCATCCATGGCTTCAATACCGTCGCTGATGCTTTTACCGGGAGCCAATCCTGCCGACACGGTGGCCGACATATAGCGGTTGTTGTGGTACAATTGTGGCGGGTTGCTTTGCTCGTCTACCTTAACCACGTTGTCCAGTTGTATCAGTTCGCCTTTGTTGTTTTTAACAAACATCGAAGTCAAATCTAAAGGTTCATCTCTGTCTTTGTCGTCAAATTGTCCGATGACTTGGTATTGTTTTCCGTTGCGCATGAAGTAACCAAAGCGTTGTCCGCTCAACGACAGTTGCAGGGTTTGGGCCACATCTAAAACCGAAATGCCTAAACTCTCAGCTTTCTCCCGGTCAATGGTCACATTAATCTCGGGTTTGTTAAACTTCAGGTTTACATCTACATTCGAAAATGTTTCGTTTTGATTGGCCAGCTCTAAGAACTGAGGTATTTTTTCACGCAGCTTTTCAAAATTAGGAGCCTGTATGATGTACTGTATCGGCAGCCCACCTCTTTTGTTTACGGCTATAGTAGGCTGCTCGGAAACCGTTACTTTGGCCTGTGAATATTTTTTGGTCCATTTGGTGAAAGCTTCAGCAATCTCTTTTTGCGAACGTTCGCGTTCCTCAGGGTTTTTAAGGGCTAATCGCACCCTTCCGCTGTTAACCGATGCTGAGGCAAAACCCGGAGCGGTGATGACCAAGGCTATTTTTTTCTCAGGTATCGAATCATCTATCAAATCAGACAACTCCTGCATGAAGCGGTCAGTGTAGTCATAAGTAGCACCTTCGGGAGTAGTGACTCCTACAATAACAAGGCTTCGGTCGTCATAAGGCGCGGTTTCTTTAGGGATGATTTTAAAAAACAATACTATGAGTCCGATACAAAACAAGACTATCGGGAAACTCAACCATTTGCGCTGCATGAAGTTTTCCAGTGCAGTAGCATATCCTTTGTTTAAGCTCTCAAAATAGGGTTCGGTAAACGTATAAAATTTAGTTTTTTTCTGTTCGCCTCCTTTCATCAAGTAGGCATTCAGCATAGGAGTCAGGGTAAGCGATACAAAGGCGGATACCAAAACGGCCGCCCCAATGACCACTCCAAATTCCCGAAACAGCCTTCCCACAAAGCCTTCCAAAAAGATAATCGGTAAAAATACGGCTGCCAGCGTGATAGAGATAGAGATAACGGCAAAAAAGATTTCGTTTGACCCTTTGATGGCAGCTTCAATAGGCGACATGCCTTCTTCTACCTTTTTGAAAATGTTTTCGGTTACCACAATCCCGTCGTCAACTACCAATCCGGTGGCCAGTACAATAGCCAAAAGCGTTAGTACATTCACCGAAAAACCACACAGGTACATGATGAAAAAGGTGGCAATCAATGATACCGGTATATCAATAAGCGGACGGAACGCAATGGCCCAGTCTCTGAAAAACAAATAGATAATCAGAATCACCAAAATGATAGAAATGAGAAGGGTTTCGGCTACTTCTACTACCGACTTTTTGATGAACAGTGTATTGTCTAAAGCCACATTGAGTTTGATGTCTTTGGGCAGGTCTTTTTTAAAGGCGTCAAATTGTTTGTAAAACTGGTCGGCTATGTCCAGATAATTGGTTCCCGGTTGGGGTATAATGGCCAATCCCACCATAGGTTGCCCGTTGGCTTTCAGTTGGGTTTCCAGATTCTCAGCATCGAGAACAGCGTGACCGATATCGCTCAGCCTTACAATTTTATCCCCGTTGGCAATGATGATGATGTTATTAAACTCTTCGGGTTTAGACAGGTTTCCCATAGTTTTCACCGTGAGTTCAGTATTGGCACCGGTCAGTTTTCCCGAAGGCAATTCAACGTTTTGTTTCTCAAGTGCCGTTCTGACATCAGAAACGGTGATGCCGTAGGAAGTCAGTTTTACCGGGTCTATCCATATACGCATAGAGTAGCGTTTTTGCCCCCAAATTTGCACACTGCTCACACCGGGTATGGTTTGCAAGCGCTCGGCTATCACATTTTCGGCATAATCACTGAGGTCTAAAGCATTTTTAGTGTCACTCTGCACCGTCATGGTAATGATAGGGTCGGAGTCGGCATCGGCTTTGGAAACTACCGGCGGGGCATCAATGTCCTGCGGTAAACTTCTGACGGCCTGCGATACTTTATCTCTTACGTCATTAGCGGCTTCTTCCAGGTTTTTTTCGAGTTTGAATTCGATAGTAATGATGCTGGAGCCCTGGTTACTCGATGAGGTGATGTTTCGGATACCGTCTATAGAGTTGATGGCTTTTTCGAGCGGTTCGGTAATCTGCGATTCAATGATATCGGCATTAGCACCGGTATAATTGGTACGCACCGATATTTGAGCCGGATCAATAGAAGGAAACTCGCGCACCCCCAGATAACTGTACCCAATGATTCCGAAAAGAATGATGGTCAGATTGATTACAATCGTAAATACCGGTCGTTTGATGCTTAAGGTGGATAAACTCATAGTGTTGTTCGTATTTTAGATTTCAGCGTCAACAGGAATGAAATGCTAAAATTATTTTAGTTTTACTTTGATGTCGGCTTCGTCTTTCAACGACATCATTCCCGAGGTGAGTAGCGTATCGCCGGCTTTTAATCCGGAGGTAATAATCACATCGGTATCAGTTCGGGTAAGGGTTTCCACTTTTACTTCTTTGGCTTTGCCGTTGTTGGCAATGAATACTTTTTTACCATCCTGCACCGGCACTATGGCTTCGGTAGGTACAATGATGGCATCTTTTATATCCTTCAACGGAAGTTCAATTGTAGCGAAAGTACCCGGCAACAGTTTGCCGTTCGGATTTTCCGTAAGGGCTCTGATTTTAAGGGTACGGGTAGCCAGTTCAATGCCCGGTTCTAAAGCATAGATTTTAGCTTTGAATTTTTCGGTCATGTTGGGAACGGTAAAGGTTACCTGGGCTCCCGGTACAATTTCAGAGGCGTATTTTTCGGGTATTGAAAAAGTAATTTTAAGCGGATTGGTATTGACCAAATTGGCAATCAACGTGCTCGGCGTTACATAGGTTCCCGGCGAAATGGTGCGCAGGCCTACTTTTCCGGCAAAAGGGGCTCTGATAGCGGTTTTCCCGATTTGTGCTTGTATGAGTTGGGTTTGCGCTTTGGCCGAACGGTAGTCGGCACTGGCAATGTCGTATTCTTCCTGACTGATGGCTTCTTTTTGCAAAAGCAACTTGGCTCTTCGTTCGTTTTCTGAGGCAAGGCTCTCTTTGGTTTTGGCTTGTGCCAGTTGTGCTCTCAGTTCGATATCGTTTACCTTAAGTAAAACCTGTCCTTTGCTGACCTGACTGCCCTCTGAAAAATAAATTTGTTCTACTATGCCCGATACTTCGCTGCGGATTTCAATTTGTTCGTTGGCTTCAATAGAACCAGAAAGTGAAATGGTATTCGAAAAATCCTGAGGTTTTACCACTACAGCGCTGACGGACATAGGAGGTTTTTTACCGTTTTTATCATTTCCTTTTTCGTTCTCGGCTTTGTTTTTGGTGATTCTGTACCCAATCATGACTCCGAGAGCAATGATTATAAGAGTGATTACCAGGTGTTTTATTTTCATCGGAATGGTATTGATTTAATAAGAAGGAGCTTTTGTCATGCAAAACTACTTTTTAGTCATTAAAATGGCGTAATCCTTAATTTTTATTTAACAGTTGTAGATACAAATTTTGTATAGATTTCATGAGCTGCATCAGCTGATGTAATTCCAAATGTTTTTCTTTTTCGTCAGTTCTATAAATACAGCGCGCAGGGTTTGATGTTCAGGCAGACTCATAGAGGCATCTCTTTTTAAAAGCTCCATGGCTTTTTGTCGGGCCAACAGCAAAATGTCTTTGTCTTTTACCAAATCCGCAATTTGAAGATTGAGTACTCCGCTTTGTTGTTTTCCCATAATATCTCCGGGACCGCGCAGTTTCAAGTCTACTTCGGCTATTTCAAAACCGTCGTTGGTTCTGACCATGGTTTCTAACCTGATTTTACTGTCGTTGGATAATTTAAACGAAGTCATCAGGATGCAGTAACTCTGTTCAGCACCCCGGCCTACGCGACCGCGCAACTGATGCAATTGCGACAAACCAAAGCGTTCGGCACTTTCGATAATCATCACACTGGCATTAGGTACATTTACACCTACTTCAATCACGGTGGTGGCGACCATGATATTGGTTTTGCCCTCGGCAAAGCGTTTCATTTCGGCATCTTTTTCGGCGGGTTTCATCTTGCCGTGCACTATTGAAATGCTGTATTGGGGTAAAGGAAAGTCTCTCGACAGACTTTCATATCCATCCATCAAATCTTTGTAATCCATTGTTTCGCTTTCCTGAATCAAGGGATACACTATGTAAATTTGACGGCCTTTGGCAATTTCATCTTTAATGAATTTCCACACTTTCAAACGGTTGCTGTCGTACCGATGCACGGTTTGTATGGGTTTTCTGCCCGGAGGCAATTCGTCAATGACCGAGATGTCTAAATCGCCATACAAACTCATGGCCAATGTACGCGGAATAGGAGTGGCGGTCATGACCAATATATGCGGCGGTACCGGGGTTCCTCCCGAAGGACCTCCTTTTTGCCAAAGTTTGGAACGCTGTTCTACACCAAAACGATGCTGCTCATCTATAATGGCCAATCCTAAATTTTGAAATTGTACCTTGTCTTCCAGTAGGGCATGGGTTCCTATCAAAATGTGAAGCGTTCCGTTTTCGAGTTCTTCGTGTATGATTTTGCGCTCTGAGGGTTTGGTTGAACCGGTCAGTATTTTAATGTTGATGTTCAGTTCTTTGGCCAATTCGGTTAAACCGTTGAAATGTTGGGTGGCTAAAATTTCAGTAGGAGCCATCAAACAGCTTTGAAAGCCGTTATCCATAGCAATCAGCATTGCCATCAGAGCAACGATGGTTTTTCCTGAGCCCACGTCGCCTTGTAGCAAACGGTTCATTTGAGCCTGCGACCCCATGTCGTTCCTGATTTCTTTGAGTACCTTTTTTTGAGCATTGGTCAGCGGAAAAGGCAAGTGGTTTTGGTAAAAATCATTGAAATGATTCCCCACCACGGTAAACGGATGCCCTTTTATTTTGTGTTTCCGAACCAAATTTTTGGTAATCAATTGCAACTGAATAAAGAACAATTCTTCAAATTTTAAACGAAACTGGGCTTTCGCCAAAAGATCGGCACTCTTGGGGAAATGAATGTTAAACAGCGCGGCATTTTTCGGAATCAACTTCAACTCATCCATCAGATAGGGCGGAAGAGTCTCAACAAACTGGGCCTGAGTTTCTAAAAAAACCTGTTGCATCATTTTGGTAATTACCCGATTCGAAATACCTCTGTTGGTCAGGGTTTCGGTTGACGGATAGACCGGTTGCATGGCTGAGCGCAGACTCTTTTCGTGTTCGCTGAGCAATTCCATTTCAGGGTGGGCCATGCTATACTGCCCGTTGAAGTTTGTGACTTTCCCGAAAATCACATACGGAATGTTGAGTTTCAGCGTATCGCGAATCCATTTGTGTCCCTGAAACCATGTGAGTTCCATTTGTCCGGTATCATCAACAAAAACAGCGGCCAATCGTTTTTTGCCTTTACCGAATTCAACGGTTTTGATGTTGATGATTTTGCCTATGATTTGTACTTCCGCCGGATTGTTGCTTAACTCATTGATTTTATAATAGCGGGTTCGGTCGATATACCGATTGGGATAAAAATTGAGCAGGTCTTCATAGCGGTGAATGCCTAACTCTTTGCGCAACAACTCACCGCGCTGAGGGCCAACGCCTTTAAGATATTCGATGGGAGTCTGCAGGAGCGGGTACGACATTTTTTGAGTTAACTGATAGGTTGACGGATGACAGACAGTTTTGCATTTCTTCGTTTTACATCTTTGTCTTTTTACTGATAGCGAAGATAGTTTTTTAATTTGAAAATTTGAAAATGAGTCAATTTGAAAATGATTATATTCGTATCAAATAATCTATAGCCAAATGCGCCTACTTTTCTTGCTCTTTTTTTCGGTTTTTACTTTTGCTCAGCAAACTTCTAAGGTCGATTTCAAAACCGTGTACGGAAACATCACCATCAACCCTGCGGAGAAGAAAGTATCCGGTTCGGTTCGTTATGTTTTAGAAGTGAAAGAACCGATAGATACCCTTAAAATTGATGCCCGGGACATGGTTTTTGGGGGTGTTAAAATGAACGGAAAAGAGGCAAGATTCAGCAATTCGGGAAAGCAATTGTTGCTGTTTGACGGCTATAAAAAAGGAAAGTACACCCTTGTGTTTACCTATCAGGCCAAGCCCAAACAAACCCTGTACTTTAACGGCGATTTTACCGCTCCCGAAATCAGCAACCAACAAGTTTGGACGCAGGGGCAGGGTAAATACACCAGCCATTGGTTTCCGAGTTTTGACGATGTGAATGAAAAAGTGATTTTCAATATGAATATTTCTTTTGATAAAAACTACAACGTCATTGCTAACGGAGTTTTAAAAGAAGTTCTGCCCGATAAAGACAAACGAATCTGGAAGTATGAAATGCAGCATCCGATGAGTTCTTATCTGTTGGCGGTGGCCATAGGCGATTTCAGTAATAAAGCCATAGGCTCCAAATCAGGGGTGCCGCTGCAGTTGTTTATTCAGCCCAAGGATACAGCAAAGTTTGAAGCTACTTTCCGCTATTCTAAAACAATATTTGATTTCTTGGAAAAAGAAATAGGGGTAAAATACCCTTGGAAAATCTACAAACAAATTCCGGTTGAGGATTTTCTCTACGCCGGGATGGAAAATACCACAGCAACCATTTTTGCTCAGGATTTTGTAGTGGATGAGGTAGGTTTCAACGACAGGAATTATGTAAACGTCAATGCTCACGAGTTGGCGCATCAGTGGTTTGGCGATTTGGTTACGGCCAAATCAGGAAAACACCATTGGCTGCAGGAAGGATTCGCCACCTATTATGCCCTCTTGGCCGATCGTGAGGTTTTTGGGGATGATTATTTTTACCATCAGTTGTATCGCTCGTCACTACAACTGCGCAATGCCGCTAAGTCGGATACGATTCCCGTGTTGAGTGAACGGGCCAGTTCTTTGTCGTTTTACCAAAAAGGAGCCTGGGCTTTGCACGTAATCCGAGAAGCTATTGGCCCGAAAGCTTTTCAGAAAGCAGTGAAATCCTATTTGAAAAAGTACCAATACAAGAATGCTGAAACCGATGATTTTTTGGCAGAAATCAGAAAAGTGTCCCATTTTGATACCGAAACTTTTAAGAAAAACTGGTTACAGGATTACCGTTTTCAAACCGATGAAGCCAATGATTTACTAAAGAAAAACAACTTCATCAGAGCATTGTTTGACACCCAGCAATTGCGTAAAAATAAGTTTGCCGAAAACAAGGAAACCTACAAAAAGTTGCTCCTGTCGGATGTATTTTACCCCGTAAAAACAGAGATTCTCTATCAAATCAAGTACATACCATTTGAAGATAAAAGAGAGTTGCTGAATTTGGCTCTGCAAACCAATGATATCAAAGTTCGCCAATCGGTAGCCGAGTTTACCAATGAGATTCCGTTGGAATTTAAAAGTCAATACGAAACCTTATTAGACGATCAATCCTACGATACCAAAGAAATTGCCTTTATGAATTTGTGGAAAAACTTTCCAGAAAGCCGAAGTACTTATTTGGCCAAAGCACAAAACTGGGTAGGCGGAAACGACAAGAGTTTACGGATTATGTTCCTGGCATTTTCGGTAATGTCTGCCGAGGACAAAAGCGAAGCCAAGTCCAATTATTACAACGAATTGGTAGTCTACACTTCGTCAAAATACGAAAGCTCGGTACGCCAAAATGCCATAATTAACGCTTTGACCATAAACGATAAGGACACCCTTGTACTGAAAAATCTGGTCAATGCTACTACGCATTACAAATGGCAGTTCAGCAAATTCGGGCGCGAGAAAATCAGAGAATTACTCACTCTGGAGGGCTATCGCAACTTGTTTGAATCCATATTGCCAACACTTGCGGAACCCGATAAAAGTCAGTTGCAAAAACTCTTAAACGAGAAACCATGAGGGCTTTAGTGATTTCGGGAGGCGGAAGCAAAGGTGCTTTTGGTGGCGGTGTGGCGCAGTACCTGCTTCAGGAAAAATTGCACCAATATGACTTGCTCATCGGGAGTTCTACGGGGAGCTTGTTGATTCCTCATTTGGCTTTGGGCAATGTCAGCAAAATACACGGCATTTACACCAGTGTTGACATGAGTAAGATTTTCGATATCAATCCGTTTGTGGTTAAGAATAAGGGCGATGTTGAAATAGTTTCCATCAATCACTTCAATGTGCTTTTGCAGCTTTTTAGAGGAAAGAGAACATTTGGCGAGAGCCATCGCCTGAAAAGTTACATTAAAGAAAACTTTACCGAAAGCGAATACAACCAACTGAAGGCTTCGGGCTGCAACATAGTGGTGACGGTTACCAATCTTTCCAAAAATGAGGTAGAGTACAAGTCAATCAACGATTTTGCCTATGAGGAGTTTTGCGAATGGATTTGGATTTCCTGCAACTACATTCCGTTTATGAGTTTGGTAACTAAAAACAATCAGGAATATGGTGACGGCGGTTTTTCTAGTTTGGTGCCCATACGCGAAGCCATCAACAGAGGCGCTACCGAAGTAGACGTAGTAATTTTGGAAACCGAAAAACAAAGTACTCCCAAAGCCATTGGACGGAACCCGTTTTCGCTGATGATTGACTTGTTTCAAACGCTTTTGAATCAGGTAGAAAAACACGATATAACCATAGGTAAATTGGCGGCAAACAACAAAGATGTTAAGCTCAATTTATATTATACTCCCACACAACTGACCAACAATGCTTTGATTTTTAACAAAGATAAAATGAAGCAGTGGTGGCAACAAGGTTATGATTATGCCAAAAACAAGAGTGAGCTGATGAGTGACAATTTGCAGTAGACGCTTAATCGGTTTCCTCTAGAGTAAAAATTTCCTCCACCGGTTTTTCAAAAAAGCGGGCTAGCTTCAAAGCCAGTACCGTTGAAGGCACGTACTTCCCTTTTTCCATGGCATTGATGGTTTGCCGACTCACTTGTATTTGCTTGGCCAATTCTTCCTGGGAAATGTTTTTTATGGCCCTGAGCACTTTCAGATTATTCGTCATCGCCTGAAGTTTTATTGAGTTTGTAAATCTGATAATGAAACCGGATGATAAAAAATAGTAATAGTGTGAACGTGTTGAAAAACAAAACGTTCAGATACGATAATCCGTAAACAAAAATCGTAAAAAACAATATTAGTCCGTAATTGAGATAAGTGGCCCAAACCAAACTTTCATATCTTATTTTGGAAGTGAACTCGTCTTCAATTTTCAGTTTAGAGAATCCCACCAGAATACCGCCAACCACTAAACCGAAAAGTAACAGTTCATCGGCTATGCTGTTGTTGATAAAAGAAAAGTATTTTTTTGGACCTAAGATGTCGTCGTTAGTAAAAGCAAAAACTTTCACAACCAAATAGTCATCAATGTTAAGGTTTGCTACCGAAATGAGGAACGAAGCAATCAAGGAAGGAATAAACAAAAACCAGCCGATTTTTTTGAATTGGTTCGGAAGTAGAAAATGCGTTTTCATAGAGGATGGGATTTAAATTCATTTCGAAAGTATGTTATATTTTACAAATAGACAAATAAACTTTACAAAAAGTTTGTTTTATTTTACTTTTTAAGTAAAATTATACCTGTAAATCGCTGTTTTTGTAACTATTTTATTATTTTTATTTTGTAAATAAAATAGGATATGTTGGTAAAAGTTTTTGGAAGTGCTGTCTTCGGGGTCGAAGCAACGACCGTGACGGTGGAGGTAAATATCGATAAAGGAGTAGGCTATCATTTGGTTGGTTTGCCTGATAATGCCATTAAAGAAAGTAGCTACCGTATAGCGGCCGCCCTGAAGAACAACGGATACCAACTCCCCGGAAAGAAAATAACCATCAATATGGCTCCGGCTGATTTGCGCAAAGAAGGCTCCGCTTATGATTTGACATTGGCTGTTGGTATATTGGCTGCTTCCAATCAAATTAAAGCTGATGAGGTTGACCAATACATCATTATGGGCGAATTGTCGCTCGACGGAGGTTTACAGCCCATAAAAGGAGCTTTGTCTATTGCCATTAAAGCTAAAGAAGAAGGGTTTAAAGGATTCTTTTTGCCCAAACAAAATGTAAAAGAGGCCGCCATAGTAAGCGGATTGAATGTGTACGGAGTAGAAAATGTTTTGGAAGTGATTGGTTTTTTTGAAGGCAAGCAGGATTTGGAACCAACGGTCATTGATACCCGGGAAGAATTTTATAAAGCTCTTGATTTTCCCGAGTATGATTTTGCTGATGTCAAAGGGCAGGAAAGCATCAAACGCTGTATGGAAATAGCTGCAGCCGGGGGACACAACATTATCCTCATAGGTCCGCCGGGTTCGGGAAAAACTATGTTAGCCAAGCGCTTGCCCAGTATTTTACCACCTATGACCATGAAAGAAGCCCTGGAAACTACCAAAATTCACAGCGTCGCAGGAAAAATAAAAGACGTGGGTTTGATGAATCAACGGCCTTTCCGGAGTCCGCATCACTCGGCTTCTGCTAAAATAGTTTTATATGTTGAGGTAATTAATATCTTTGTATTTCCAAATTAATTAGTTATGAAAAAACAAAGAGTAATATGTTATTATCGTGTTTCAACTTTATCACAAGATAATTCTCGGCAAAAAGACGAATTGTTAAAGTATTGTAAAGCGATGGACTATGAAGTAGTTCAGGAAATAGAGGAAAGTATTAGCGGAATTACTCCTTGGAAAGATAGAAAGTTAAGTTCTGTATTTAATTTAACCGATATTGATGGAGTTGTAGTATTAGAACTTTCGAGATTTGGTAGAGATGCGGAAGATGTTTTATCTGGTATTAAATTATTACATCAAAATAAGGTTTGGTTATTTTCAAAGAATAATAATCTTAAAACGTTAGATGATGATGGAAATGAAAATTCTACAAGTAGGCTTATTACAACTATTTTAAGTGGTGTTGCTGAAATGGAAAGATCATTAACTAAACAAAGAAGTATATCAGGACTTATAAAGAAAGTTAAAGATGGAAATTGGACGGGTGGCAAATTTCTTCCTTATGGTTATAAAAGAGTTGATAAAAAATTGATGATTGAAAATGAAGAAAGTGAAGTTGTAAAAGATATTTTTCAAAAGTATATAGATGGATACGGAACAAAAAGAATAGCAAATTATTTGAATAATAAAAAAGTGCCAACTAGGTATAATTTAGTTGTAAATGATAAAGTAAAAAAACCTAATAAATGGAAATTAAATGATGATGAAATTGAATATAAAGAGGGAAAAGATTTTGATTGGAAAGATGGAACAATTTATTCAATTTTAACTAATAAAGTTTATATAGGTGAAAAAGAAGGAAAAGGTAAATTAAGCGGAATTAAATTGGTTTCACCACCGATAATTGATAAAGAAATATTTCTTAAAGTTCAAGATAAATTAAAAAACACTCAAAAGAAAACCTCAACAAAATTTATTTATGTATTGGAGGGTAAACCTAAATGCGGTGTTTGTAATAGTTCATATTTTCCACATAAAAGAAGTAATAACAAAGATAATACTTATAAATGTTTGAGTAAACGATATGGTAAAACCTGCGATAATTTTGGTATAGGAATTCCTAAATTAAATGCTGGTGTATGGACTTCTTTAAGATATAATTCAAGTGAATTAGATAATATTATTGAGATCAATAAAAATAAAAGTGATTTAGAAAATGAAATAAAAATTCTATCCGAAAAGAATAAACAAATTGAAATCGAAATTACTCTTTATGAAAAAAAGAGAAAAGATATTATTGATTTGCTTTTAGATGGAAAATTAGAAAAGCATAACTTATATAAAATTGATGAAGATTTAATTAGTAAAATAAAATCTCTAAAAGAAGAATTAGAGATGAATAATTTAGATTTATTAAATAAAAAAGATTTTATAAAAAATCAACAATCAGCCAAAAACTCATTAAGAAGAATAAAAGAGAATATTCATATTCTCAAAAGAACTTTTGAAAAAGTAATTCAAAAAATCATTATTTATCCTATTTTAGAAAATAAAGTTCCGGATGTGTTTCAAAATAAACAAGACAATTTAGTATTTATTGAATTATATACATACATCAACACTAAACCTTTATGTTTTGTAATTTCTCAAAGATCAAAGAAATATTTATTTATTTCCGAAAATATTGTTTTTGATAAAGAAAATAAGATTTTGAAATTGAAAGAAGTAGAGGAGGAGGAGGAAGAATTTGAATTTATTTATAGAGATTTGATAATGATAGATAGTTTACAAAAAACTCAATTAATAGATGATAATGTTATTTAATGTATTACAATAGAATTTAATTATACTTTAATACTACTTAATATTATTTCAAAAATTCTAAAATCTCATTTAGTTTATTGTTTATATAATCAATATCACCAATATAACCCCAATTTGAATTATTTTCTTCAAATTCGATGTTATGTTTTTTTAATTTATCTTTTAATAAATCAATTTTAGTATTAATTTCTAATTGATGTTGTTTATATCTTTTAATTGTTTCCATAAGTCATTAATTTTTTAATTTTTGTAATAGTGTTTATATTAAGTCCCGTTAATTTAGAAACTTCAACTCCTTTGAAACCTTTTTTCAAATAATCAACTGCTTTTTTATTTTTATCTTTTGAAAGAAAAGAAAGAATATCTTCTTTACTACCTTTTTTTCTTCCTGTATATGAACCTTTTAATTTAGCAATTCTAATACCTTCCATTTGTCTTTCTTTTATTTGATTTCTTTCCATTTCACCAACAATACCTAAAATTGAAATTATCATTTTAGAAATTGGATTTTCTTTTCCTTCATTATCTAATGTAGAAAGTCCTTGTGATACAAAATGTATAGTTATTCCTTTTTGATTGAAATAATGAATTGTATTCATTATATCTCTTAAATCACGTCCTAATCTATCAATTTGCCAAACTGATAAAGTTTGAATTAAACCTTCATCAACTAATTTTTTAATTTCTTTTCCTCCTTCTCTTTCAAAAAAAGAAATAGCGCCGGAACATTTATCCTCTATTACTAAATCATAATCTTTTTCATTTACTCTTTGTCTATCTGTTTTTTGATCTATTGAAGAAACACGAACATATAATACTTTAATTTTTCTCATAATTTTAGCAGAAATGAATTTCATCCTAAAATTAGGAATAAAAAACCGAAAAACCTAATAAAATGGGGTTTTTCGGTTAAATAATTTTCTACTACTGAAACCTCTACTCTAAAAATAGTATCATTACATTTATCTAATCTGTTATTGTTTCAGATAAATCATAAAAATCATAATCTAATAATTCATTATTATCCTCTTTATTGTTTTTCTTTTCTTCTTCAATTCTTTTCTTAATAACATTTATAGCTTCTTTCGACTTATCAATAGCTATAAAATTTCTAAAGTTTTTTATTGATGAAATTATTGTTGTTCCAGATCCTGAAAAACAATCTAATACTATACTATCTTTTTCCGATGAGGTTTTGATAATCAAATCTAACATATCAATATTTTTTTCAGTAGGATACTTTGGATATTGAGGGTCTTTATATTCCCAAATATCTTGTATTCTCTTTCCTTCTTGTTCGTCTGAATATATTTTTTTTCTTGGATTTCCATTTGAGGACCATTCAATTAAACCTTGTTTATCCCATTCTTCTAAAATACTTACATCACTTCGCCAATGTCTTCCTTTTGGAGGATTTATTCCCATAAATGGTTTAGATGAATTTCCATTTTTGGTTTCGCCTGGAGCGTGAAGAGGAATAGTTGTATATTTTCTTCCATCAATATCTATTTTTGGAAAAAGTTTTTCAATATCTTTTTCTGAATAGGGTGCTTTAGGTTCATTCCAAATTAGTTTATTTGATTTTGAGTAGAATAATACTAAATCTTTAATATTTCCATATCCTTTCCTCTTAAAATTCTTTGGATTACATTTAATTCTACAAATGTCATTTCTGAAATTTTCAACTCCAAAAATTTCATCCAAAACTATTTTTACATAATGTCCTATCTTGTAATCAATATGTAGATAAAGAGAACCTTTATCAGACAAAAGTTTATGAAGTAAAAAAACTCTCTCTCTAATAAATTCGATGAATTTTTCTTCTTTAAGAATGTCTTTGTATGCGATTTCATCTTCTTTGGAATTACTTATTGTGTTTGATCTTCCTTCCGAAAAAGTAAATATATTATTTGTAGCAAAAGGTGGATCAATATAGATTAAATCTATTTTTCCAACTAAATCAAAATCTTCTATTAATGATTTAAGAATTGTTGTGTTCTCACCATAAAATACTTTATTTTTTTTATCTTTTTTACTTTTTTTAATATTTATAGATGGGATTTCTTTATAAAAATCATTAAGATTTTTTTTCCCATCATATTCTAAAGTCATTTTCATTTAATAATTATTTTTTTGGTAGTTGATACAAAAACTCTCTTAAAACTAGAGCACTCATTATATTATAGTCTTTATATGTTTTTGTTATATCATTATACATTTTATTTTGTCCTTTGATATACAATACTCCATCTAAAATAGCAATAGTAATAGCATCAACATCGGGAGTTAATATAGTTGATATAGCATCGCTAAATTGGGCGTTTTGATGACCTCCAAAATCACTTAAAAATTTAGCTTCTCCTATTACATTGTTTCCATTAAATCTTCCAATAAAGTCTAAACCTTTATTTCTATTGTATCCAAATTTTTCTTTTGCTATATCCATCATTTCTTTATCTGAAGCATCAAGTATAGCATCATTAGAAGAATTAAAAAAATCACCGGGTCTTACGGGATTTATACCTAATGATTTGGAATTAATCCACCTCTTAAACATCGGTCCAATTTGTCTATTTGTTTCTTTAGGTTCAGAACATTTCTCAAAAATCTTATCTAAACCCATTTCATACAATCTACCACAAATTCTATTCACCGTTTTAGGGTTTCTTAAAATACTCTCTTTATCTCTTTTTAGATATGCTATATAGCTGTCTTTAATAGGAAATAAGTCCAGCTTTAATAAGGTTGATAATAATTCAATATTATCTTGATTGTGAAAACTATGTTCTACTTTGGAAAATAAGTCTTTATCAATATCTCTTATGCCTTCAGGAATAGTTGGATAGACTTGAAATAAGTCATCTAAATATGACTTTTGGGAAGCATACTCTATGCTTAATTCTGTGAAGTAATTCATTGTTGTTTTGTTTATCAGTTATATTTAATAATAAAAAATTCTGCTTAATAAATATTAAGCAGAATATTTATAAGTAAAAGAGAATATGTGTTATAAATTACCTAATGCTTTGATAATATCATTTTTCTTTTGTTCTAAACGCTGTTTATCTTTCTTTTCAAGAATTTCGCTTACAATTGCTCTTTCTTCTTTTGATAATTGTCTTAAATTAGGAAGTCCTTTTTTAGTTAAACTTACTTCACGTCCACCAATTTTAATTGTATTACTCATAATAAAGATTTTTTATAATTTTTCCAAAAATAGAAAAAAAATTATAATAATCAAAATCAATTTAATTTAATGTATTGTAATGTGTTCTAAAATGAAACAAAACAATTTAATAAACATTTAATTCGTTTTAATATATAAATAGTATGAAATTAAAACAAGTTAATTTGAGTGATGAGGATTTGATTATTGCCGGAAAGGGAAAAACGATCTCAAAAAATAATCTTTATAAGTTATTCTCCGATTTTAATTGTCAGGAAAGTATTTTGGATGATTTTAATAATAATAATATTGAAAATGATTTGGTTGATAGTTGGAGGGTTTTATTTTATTTTTCAATAGGGGATTTTGTTTTAACTTTTACAATTGAAGAATATGATTTTGTATATCAAACTCTTAAATCCTTTGTTAGAAATAATAGAATTAATAAAGTTTTAGAATAATATTAAACCTTTATTTTGAAATTATAACTATCAATTGTAATTAAATTTTTCTGTTTAGTGAGGTAGTTTATATAATTATATTTATCATCTCTTTTGGTGATGTCTTTAATATAAATTTTAGAGTTGAAAAATGTATTTTCAATATATCTTTTAATAATTTCTTCCCTTAATGTGGTCCCGAAAACAATATGAACGTGAACCTCACAACTTTCGGGGATTTGATTTCCCATAGAAACTTTTGTTGGATATTCAATCAAAAAAAAATAGTTTATAACCTCATCGGTATTTTTATAATCGTTCTTTATTTTATTGAATAATTTATTGGTTAAACAAAATCGTAATTCTTCTTTTGTTTTACATCCTGTTTCATTTATCGTTATATTGTAAATAGGGGCGTTTTGTGCTATTAAAGTATTAAAACCATATCTTATATTATCCAATATTGTTTGGGTCGATTTAAGGGTCTTATTTTTTGTTATTATCATATTTGAGTTATATATATAGATCAATCTATAATAGATTTAATTATCTATATTAATGTCTTTTTATTTGGTTGGTTGAGGTTTTGATTTACGCTTTTATTCCAGAGATGCGTAAACTCATTATATTTAATAATTCAATTTTTCAATCTTTACTTTAAGTTCTTCAATCCTAATTTTTAGCCGTATTATTTCCTTCTTTTTATAATCTGTTTCTTTTTCTAATTTTTCTTTATTTTTCTTAATGCTTTCTTCGTGTTTTCTAATTTTATTCCAATCAATCATTATTTTTTTCTAATTTTTCAATCAATATTATTTCCATCAATTCAAATAGGGTGTTTTCAGGATATAAATACAAGTTTTTATATTTTATTTTTTCGGTTTGTTGTTTTTTTAACTCTCTTTGAGTTTTAGATTTGGATAATTTTAATACTCTCTTAATAGTATCAAAATCATATAATTTCATATCATTTTTTATAAAGTATATCATTTTTTTTAGTTTTTAATTTTTCAGTTAGTTTGTTATATTCTTCAATCAATTTATCTAAATCTAAATCTTCATCATCTTTGATTTTTTCTTTTTGATCTCTTTTTGATTTTTCGTTTGATAAATCAATTTCCTCTATATCATCAATTAAATCTTCATCCGATATATTTGTTTCTTCATCATTATATTCTTCATCTAATTCTTTATTATATTTTTCAAGAATATATTTTATGAAACTTGTTTCTAGGTGTTTTCTTTTTCTCATTTTAATTATATTTTTTTTGTGTCGAACAGGTTCGTTTTGAATTATATATATAATTTTTATTTTGTTTTTTTAATGAGTATGGATTTTTTATAGTAATCATCTTTGTATATACTTGTAAATACAAAAATCACCACAACATATAAAAACGCTAAATCTATTGTAGTTTTTAATAGTGAGGTGATTAACCGCAACATATAAAACAATAAAAAGTAAAATAGTTTTTAATGATGAGGTGATATTCACCTCATCATTTATTATTACAAGTGCGGCTGCTTTGGTAGGAGGAGGGAGTTATCCGCAACCGGGAGAAATATCTTTG
>CAYPSB010000013.1:4011-66683 GCA_964413435.1 uncultured Flavobacterium sp. | reverse complement strand
TTCACCCTTTTTGCCCCAAATCTACCATAAACTTAACCTACTAATGCTATGGTCTGACAAATGTAAGTGTGTTGAAAATCAGAAAACAAAAAATTCAGATAAACGGCAACAATAATCGTTTAACTTCAAAAAATGTTAAAATTTTAATACGCTCGGGCATTTTTTCCTTCGTAAAAATTCATAAATGCCTTATTTACAACTCGGTTACCGCCCGGTGTCGGATAGTCTCCGGTAAAGTACCAATCGCCCAAATTTTTAGGGCAGGCTTTGTGCAGATTTTCTACACTTTGGAAAATAATTTTTACTTCGGCATTAATGTCGCCCGAATTCAATAGTTCGGCTATTTTGTCTGCAATTTCCTGATCTGTGAATGGGTTGTATATTTCGGTTACGTAGTTTACCACTTCATG
The DNA here is from genome assembly GCA_964413435.1 of uncultured Flavobacterium sp. Lineage (GTDB taxonomy): Bacteria > Bacteroidota > Bacteroidia > Flavobacteriales > Flavobacteriaceae > Flavobacterium. The sequence continues at coordinate 66,273 of CAYPSB010000013.1, read as the reverse complement.
GTCTTTAAAATTCGCTTGCGCCTTGCATTTAGCATATACTTCATCCACGATGTGGTATTGATTTCTTTCTTTTAATAAAGCCAAGGCCGCCTGAAAAGCGATTAGCCCTTCGAGCTTAGCCATATCGATACCGTAACAATCGGGATAGCGAATTTGCGGTGCCGAAGAAACTACTACGATTTTCTTTGGATTCAAACGATCCATCATTTTAAGGATACTCATTTTTAAAGTAGTGCCTCTAACAATGCTGTCGTCAATGATTATCAGACTGTCGGTAGGTTTAATCACGCCATAGGTTACGTCATAAACGTGTGCTACCAAATCATCTCTGCTGCTGTCTTCTGTGATAAAAGTTCTGAGTTTAGCATCTTTGATGGCAATTTTTTCGGTTCTTATTTTTACCGACAGGATCTCCTCGAGTTTTTCTTTGGTGAGTGTTTTTCGGTTGTCGAGGATGAATTGGTTTTTACGGTGATTTAAAAAATCATTTGCCGCTTCAATCATGCCATAGAACGAGGTTTCGGCCGTATTTGGAATGTATGAGAAAACAGCATTGTCGGTATCGTTGTCAATAGCTTCTAAAACAGCGGGCAAAATCAGTTTTCCCAGCTCTTTTCGTTCCTGATAAATTTCGGCATCGCTCCCACGGGAAAAGTAAATGCGTTCAAACGAACAAGCTTTTTTAATAGTAGGTGTGATGATTTCTTCCTGTGTCAAGCGCCCGTTTTTCTTCACAATCAAAGCGTGTCCGGGTTGTAATTCCTGTACTTTTTCGAAGGCGACATTAAAGACAGTTTGTATTACCGGTCTTTCGGAAGCTACTACTACAATTTCATCATCTTCATAAAAGTAAGCCGGACGGATACCGGCAGGATCGCGAAAAACAAAAGCATCGCCATGACCCAATAAACCGGCCATAGCATAACCGCCATCCCAACCGCGGGAAGCTCTTTTCAGAATTTTGACTAAATCCAGTTTTTCTGCAATTACCGGAGAGGCTTCTCTTTTAGATAAACCATTGTTTTTACATTCCTGATACAAATCGGTTACTTCATCATCCAGGAAATGTCCGATTTTTTCCATAACCGTAACCGTATCAGCCATTTCTTTAGGATGTTGGCCCAATTCGACTAAGCTGTTGAACAATTCGGTTACATTAGTCATGTTGAAATTTCCGGCTACGATGAGGTTGCGGTGCATCCAATTGTTTTGACGCAAGAACGGGTGTACACTTTCGATGCTGTTTTTGCCAAAAGTTCCGTAGCGAACATGTCCTAAAAACAGTTCGCCAATATAAGGGATGTTGTCTTTTTGGAGTTGTACATTTTCGTGGTATTCCGGATGATGCTCCAATTCTTCGTTAATGCGTTCGTTGATTTGGTCAAAAATATCCTGAATGGGCTGGGCTTTGTTTGATCGCACCCGACTGATGTATCTTTCCCCCGGTTCGACATCAAATTTAATCGAAGCAAATCCGGCGCCGTCCTGACCCCGGTTGTGTTGTTTTTCCATCAGCAGGTACATTTTTTGTACCCCGTAAAAAGCAGAGCCGTATTTTTCTTTATAAAATTCTAACGGCTTTTTTAATCGTAAAAGGGCAATTCCACATTCGTGTTTGATGGCGTCGCTCATAGTAGTTGTTGTGTTGTTTCGGCTGAAAGTTCTCAGCTTCAGGTGTTATTAGTAGTTGTGTAAAAAAAATGCCCCGACGAATCGAGGCATAAAGTTATTGTAATTCTATTTCAAATTGTGTTAAAGCTTTGAATTGTTTCAAGCGTTGGTTCACTTCTTCTTTTTTCAGTTCAAGCATTCTCTCGGTTCCGAATTTCTCTACACAGAAAGAAGCTAAATTAGAGCCTTGGATGATAGCTGTTTTCATTGTTTCAAATGAAATGTCGCCTTGTTGGGTAATGAATCCCGCGAAACCTCCGGCAAATGTATCACCGGCACCGGTTGGATCAAACACATCGGCCAATGGCAAAGCCGGAGCAAAGAAGATGTGCTCGTTGTGGAAAATCAAAGCGCCGTGTTCTCCTTTTTTGATTACCACGTATTTAGGGCCCATAGTATGGATTTTAGCAGCTGCTTTCACCAAGGAGTACTCGCCGGATAATTGACGGGCTTCTTCATCATTGATGGTGATTACGTCAACGCGTTTGATTACGTCTAATAGTTCAGGTAATGCACAGTCCATCCAAAAGTTCATAGTATCCAATACTACCAGTTTTGGTTTTTGAGTCATTTGGTTTAAAACACCAGACTGAACGATAGGGTGCAAGTTTCCTAACATTACGACATCGGCATTTTTAAAATTTTCAGGAACAATAGGATTGAAATCAGCCAATACATTTAACTCGGTTGCCAACGTATCTCTGGAGTTCATGTCGTTGTGGTAACGTCCGCTCCAAAAAAATGTTTTGCCGCCTTTTACCACTTCAAGACCTGAAATGTCAATGTTTCTTGCGGTCAATAAATCCAAGTATTCTTGAGGGAAATCATCACCTACTACAGATACAATAGCTGATTGCAAGTTAAAATGCGATGCAGACAGGCCGATGAAAGTTCCGGCACCACCTAGTATTTTGTCTGTTTTTCCGAAAGGAGTTTCGATAGCGTCAAAAGCTACCGTTCCCACTATTAAAAGTTTGTTCATTCTCTGAGTTTCAAATTTAAAGGTGCAAAGATAAGTTTAAAGTTTCAGAGTTGCAAAGTTTCAGAGTTGCAAAGTTTTGAGAGAATTTGTAGGTTTGTTTTTAACAAAAAACAGAATACAGGATGAAAACAGAAAAAATATTGGCCGTCATTTTAGTAATTGGATTGATTTTGAAATTTTTTCATATTCCGGGAGGGAATATCCTGACCATTTTGTCGATGATGGTAATTTCGTTCTTTTATTTTCCTTTAGGATTTTATTTTTTAAGTGATAAGAGAATTGACAATACAACGGTTGGTTTTTCTATATTATCAGGATTTTTGTTGTCAACACTGGTTATGGGCTGCTTATTCAAATTCATGAGTTGGACAGGAGCAATGGTGGTTTTGAGTGTTGGACTCATATCATGCTTACCGATAGCTTTTATTGCTTATCGAAAATTCACTACACAAAAAGAGGGTGAGCACTCACATTACTATAAAAATATAGTGATAAGAGTTGTTTTCTTTGGAATTTTAGGCTTGCTGGGATTTTTAATCTGATTCTTTACAGCAGTTTCCCTTCTTCTCTCTCGTAAAAAGTATCCACAGACAGCTTGGGAAGACTTGATGCATAAACGGCTAATTCATCGCAGCGCTCGTTTTGAGGATGGTTGTTGTGGCCTTTGATCCACTTGAAATCCACTTGATGTTGGCGGTATACTTTGAGGAAGCGCATCCACAAATCAGGGTTTTTTTTGCCGACAAAATTTTTCTTTTCCCAACCGAATACCCATTTTTTTTCTACGGCATCCACCACATATTTAGAATCCGATACCACCAATACTTTCATGTTGGGGTTTTTGAGTTTTTCCAAACCGACAATTACAGCCAGTAATTCCATTCGGTTGTTGGTCGTATAGCGAAACCCTTCGTAAAATTCTTTTCTATAGGAAGTGCCCACCATTTCCATTACTACTCCATAGCCTCCGTTTCCGGGATTTCCCTTAGCAGCGCCGTCAGTGTATATATGGACTTGATGCGACATTTGAGAATTTTAGGATTTAGGATTTAGGATTTGGGCAATTACTTTCGGGAAATATTCGTGTTCTAATTCGTGAACTTTGGCAGCAATCTCTTCGGGAGTTTTGCAGTTTTCGATATTGACAGAAGTCTGGAATATGAATTCACCTTCATCGTAATGTTCGTTTACATAATGAATGGTAATGCCGGTTTCGTGTTCTTTATTTTCTAAAACAGACTGATGCACATTCATGCCATACATTCCTTTGCCGCCGTATTTTGGTAATAATGCCGGATGAATGTTGATGATCTTATTGGGGAATTCGTGAACAATAGCTTCGGGCATTTTCCATAAAAAACCGGCGAGTACTATTAAATCGGGTTGCAATTCCTTGATTTTGTTCAGTACGCTGCCTTCGTTTAATTCAACTCTGTTGAACACCCAAGTTGGGACTTGGTGGGCTTGTGCTTTTGCCAAAACTTTGGCCTCAGGATTGTTTGAAAAAACAGCGATTACAGTTGCTTCTTTTTGGTTTTTAAAGAACTGAATAATGTTGTCTGCATTGGAACCAGTGCCTGAAGCAAAAAGCAAGATTTTTTTCATTGGGGAAGGCAATTTTACGGTACAAAAAAAAGAATAATTACCCGAATTAAAACCATGTATGTGTAAGATTTTGAAATAAATTTTTTAATTTCGTGAACACATTTAGTAACAAAAAGGTTGTTTTAAAATAAAGTTTTTTATTTTTGCCAACAATTAAAATTAAAAATTTAGAAATTATGTCAGACATTGCATCAAGAGTAAAAGCGATTATTGTAGACAAATTAGGCGTTGACGAAAACGAAGTTGTAACAGAAGCAAGCTTCACCAATGATTTAGGCGCTGATTCATTAGACACTGTTGAGCTTATTATGGAGTTCGAAAAAGAATTCGATATTCAAATTCCGGATGACCAAGCAGAGAACATTGCTACTGTAGGTCAAGCTATTTCTTACATCGAAGAAGCAAAAAAATAATAATAATTCACCCGTGAGAAGTCAGTTTTTCACGGGGTTTTTTATTATTTTTACTGAAAAGAGTAAAACTGATTGACATTCAATCTAAAAAAATATTGAAATACCCCTGTCTCTTTAATGATTTAACTTTGAAGAAAACATGGGTATTATTTGTTTAAATACCTAGTAAAAAACACATTATGGCATTAAAGCGAGTTGTAGTAACAGGTTTAGGTGCATTGACGCCCATCGGAAATTCTATCGAAGAATATTGGGATGGCTTGGTAAATGGTAAAAGTGGCGCGGCTCCCATAACTTATTACGATACTGAAAAACACAAAACAAAATTTGCCTGCGAAGTCAAAAACTTCAATATCGAAGCATACATGGATCGTAAAGAATCCCGCAGAATGGACAAATTTGCTCAATATGCTATTGCAGCCAGTGAAGAAGCCATTAAAGATGCAGGAATTACCGATACTAACGTTAACAAACACCGTGTAGGTGTGATTTGGGGTGCCGGAATTGGCGGATTGGAAACGTTCCAGGAAGAAGTCATCAGTTATGCCAAAGGCGATGGAACACCAAGATTCAATCCATTCTTTATCCCAAAAATGATTGCCGATATTGCTCCTGCCCACATTTCGATGCGCAATGGGTTTATGGGGCCTAACTATACTACAGTTTCCGCTTGTGCTTCTTCAGCCAATGCTCTTATTGATGCTTTCAACTACATCCGTTTAGGTATGTGTGACGTAATCATCTCAGGTGGTTCGGAAGCTGCTGTAACCATAGCCGGTATGGGAGGATTCAACTCTATGCAGGCTTTGTCTACCCGAAATGAAAGTCCGGAAACGGCATCAAGACCTTTTGATGCTACGCGTGACGGTTTTGTTTTAGGAGAAGGTGCCGGTGCTTTAGTTTTAGAAGAATACGAACACGCCAAAGCCCGAGGTGCTAAAATATATTGTGAAATTGGCGGTGGTGGAATGTCATCTGATGCTTACCACTTAACGGCACCGCATCCGGATGGTATTGGTGTAATTGCTGTTATGGAAAACACCTTGCGCGATGCAGGAATGACGCCTGACCAAGTGGATCACATCAATACACACGGAACTTCAACGCCTCTTGGCGATGTAGCTGAGTTGAAAGCCATCAGTGCTGTTTTTGGCGACCATGCTAAAAACATCAACATCAATTCAACCAAATCGATGACCGGTCACTTACTGGGTGCTGCCGGGGCTATTGAAGCCATTGCTTCTATTTTGGCCATGAAACACGGGATTGTTCCCCCAACCATTAACCATAAAGTGGTAGACGAAAACATTGACCCGAGTTTGAATTTGACTTTGAATAAGGCTCAAAAAAGAGAGGTTAAGGTGGCTATGAGTAATACCTTCGGTTTCGGAGGTCATAACGCCTGTGTTCTGTTTAAAAAATTAGAAGACTAAACTTTAGATGAAAATTCTAAAAAAAATATTTAAAAATTCCCGTTCAACTGAGGACGGGATTTTTTTTAAAGAAATTGAAAAAGTTATAGGTTTTAGGCCCCAAACCATCATCTACTACGAAAAAGCATTTACACACCGTTCCACCAACCGCACGGATTTGAAAGGGAATCCGATGAACTACGAGCGTTTGGAATTCTTGGGAGATGCCATGTTGAGTGCTGTAATTGCCGCTCATTTGTATAATAAAGCTCCTGCCGGTGATGAAGGCTATTTGACCAAGATGCGTTCCAAAATCGTGAGTCGTGAGCATTTAAACGAGTTGGGGCGTGACTTAAATTTAATCCGATTTGTGGAGAGTAAAGTTCCTACACAACATTTTGGCGAAAACATACACGGCAACATTTTTGAAGCTTTAGTAGGGGCTATTTTTTTGGATAAAGGCTATGATTTTTGTGAAAAATTCATCCAAAGAAGCGTTATTACCCCTTATGTTGATATCGAAAAATTAGAGGGTAAAGTCATCAGTTACAAGAGTTTGCTGATTGAATGGTGCCAAAAAGAGAAAAAATCATTCCATTACGATGTCTTTGATGATAACGGCAATGACGGACAAAAGTATTTTGGTGTTCGGTTGAGCATTGATGATAAAGTGGTTGCCAAAGCCCGCGCAACTTCGAAAAAGAAAGCAGAAGAAAAGGCTTCCCAACGCGCTTATTTTGCATTTCAGGAAAAAATTAACAAAAAATAGAACGGAATCGTAAAAGGCTACAACGTTTTCGTTCATAAAATATCGTTAAGCCTTTCCTTACTTGACGATAATCTGTAACAGATACACTATATTTACAACTTAAATTGCAAGGTATGGCCATTCACAAATTGCATTGGGATGAGTTTGACGAAATAGATTATCAGTTAATTGCTATTCATTCACCATTAGAAGATTACCGATTAGCATATTACATCAATCAACAGCTTCCGATTAATTTAAAAAAGAGCAATTGCAATATCCACATCAGCAATAAAGAAGGAGAAACCCAATTTACAAGGTTTATTTTTGAAGATGAAAAAAAGGATATTTCATGGAATCTGATTCAAAATCAAAATGATGTTTTTGTAGCGTCTCCGGCAAGTAATGAAGGCTTGTTTGCCGATGTCAGCAGTAAGTTTTCGACCAAAATTTACCTGATACCCGAATTTAAGAAAGTAGATTACTTCTTAAAAATTGAAAATGCGGAAGACACCATAGATGCAACAAAAATTGCAAATTGCATCAAGAAAATTGACCGGGTCACAACAGTATATACTGTTGAGGTTGAAAAAATAAAATCGAAAAATAATTTAATTTTTTAAATAGAATGCCAACGAGAAAAAAAACTAAGATTGTAGCCACACTGGGGCCTGCATGTAGTTCGAGAGAAGTGATTAAAGAAATGATTGATGCCGGTGTGAATGTATTTCGCATTAATTTCTCTCACGCTGATTACAATGATGTAAAAGAAAGAATCGATATTATCAGAGCATTGAATGAAGAGTTCGGATATACCACTGCTATTTTGGCCGACTTACAAGGTCCTAAATTGCGTGTAGGGGTAATGAAAGAGGATGTGGTAGTAAAGCCCGGAGATATCATTACTTTTCAAACTGCCGAAGATGTTCCGGGAACCAAGGAACGAGTTTACATGAATTATTTGTCTTTTCCGAAAGATGTGAATCCGGGTGAACGAATCCTTTTAGACGACGGAAAGTTGATTTTTGAAGCTTTGGAAACCAACGGTACTACCGAAGTTGTTTGTAAGGTGATTCAGGGCGGTCCATTAAAATCTAAAAAAGGAGTTAACCTGCCGCAAACCAAAGTATCCTTGCCGGCATTGACCAAAAAAGACATCAAAGATGCATTGTTTGCCATAGGTGAAAAAGTAGATTGGATAGCTCTTTCCTTTGTGAGAACTCCTAAAGATTTGGAAGAATTACAAGATTTAATTGCCAAACATTCCGACCATAAAATTCCGATTATTGCTAAAATCGAGAAGCCCGAAGCGGTTGAAAACATCGATAAAATTGTTGCTTTTTGTGATGGTTTGATGGTGGCACGCGGCGATCTTGGTGTTGAAATTCCGGCGCACGAAGTACCATTGATTCAGAAGAAATTGATTCACAGAGCCAAGACAGCGAGAATTCCCGTGATAGTTGCTACTCAAATGATGGAAACCATGATTACGAGTTTAACACCCACACGAGCTGAAGTAAACGATGTAGCGAATTCGGTAATGGACGGAGCCGATGCTGTGATGCTTTCGGGCGAAACATCGGTAGGTAGTTATCCGGTAGAGGTTATCGAAAAGATGACGCAAATCATTGAAGCAGTAGAGGATTCTCCGCTTATTGTAGTGCCTCAAAATCCGCCTCACGTCAGAACCAAACGCTTCATTACCAAATCTATTTGTTACCATGCGGCTATTATGGCCAATGACATAAAAGCAAAAGCTATTTCAACCCTGACCAATAGCGGTTATACGGCATTCCAAATTTCTGCTTGGAGACCACAATCTCATATTTTGGTATATACCTCCAACAAAAGAATTTTGACTCAGCTCAATTTGCTTTGGGGAGTGAATGCTTTTTATTACGACAAGTTTGTAAGTACCGATGATACGGTAGAAGACATAAATCAGATGGCCAAAGAAAAAGGGTATGTGAAAAAAGGAGACATGCTTATCAATTTGGCTGCCATGCCGGTAGTTGATAAAGGGATGGTAAATACATTGAGAGTATCAGAGATAGAATAATTTTTATTATATTTAAAACAAAAAAATAATATGAATTCAAACAATCCATTTTTCAAGTCAAAATCGTTTACGGAAACCAACCGCAACACTGATGAAACAACTCACGAAGCAGTGATTATTGACTACAATCAGACCATGACGGTTTCAGGTACTATCAACAAAAGTTTCCTGATGTTGATTTTGTTGATTGCCAGTGCAGCCATAACCTGGACCATGACTTACAGCGGACAAAACCCAATAGTATTGACCATTGGCGGGGCTGTTGTTGGTTTGGTATTGGTTTTAATTGCTACATTCCGTCCGCAAAATTCAGGGTTTTTAGCACCGGGATACGCCATATTCGAAGGTCTTTTCATTGGCGGAATTTCATCTATTTTTGAAATCATGTATCCGGGCATAGTGATACAGGCTGTTAGTTGCACTTTTGTGACGTTTATGGTTTGTTTCGGTTTGTACAAATACGAAATTGTAAAAGTGAACGATAAGTTCAGATCAGTGGTTATTGCGGCTACATTGGCCATTGCAACCTATTATTTAATTTCTTGGTTGTTGGCAATGTTTACCAGTTTCCAGCCGGTTCATTACGGCAATTCAATGATGAGCATCGGAATCAGTGCATTTGTAATTGTAGTTGCGGCTTTGAATTTATTTTTAGATTTTGACCAAATTGAAAAAGGTGTACAAAATAAATTGCCAAAATACATGGAATGGTACGGAGCCATGGGATTAATGATTACACTGGTTTGGTTGTACATCGAATTCCTAAGATTACTATCCAAACTTTCTAAAAAATAATAAGATTCAAATCAAATAAAAACCAGTCTTAAGGCTGGTTTTTTTATATCTAAAACTCAAATTTCAGTTGCACTACAACTGTTTTCTTTACTTCGGTATTTAAATTGTTGAGCGAAATGCCAAGCAGTCGAACCGATTCCTTCATCCGTTCCTGAAATAAGAGCTCTTTAGCAGTCTCTAAAAGCAATCCTTTGTCAGAGATGAAGTAAGGCAACGTTTTACTTCGGGTTTGTGTCGTAAAATCGCTGTATTTGATTTTTAGGGTTACGGTTTTTCCCGAAATAGAATATCTTTTTAATCGTTTTTCCAATTCTCCGGCAATGCGCTCCAGTTTTTCCACCATAAAAATTTCCGATGTGAGGTTTTCATTAAAAGTGTGCTCGGCTGCCACCGATTTAGCTATTCGATTAGGTTTTACCGAGCTGTTGTGAATGCCTCTTACTATGTTGTAAAAATGCAATCCGCTTTTGCTGAAATGTTCCTCCAGGAATTCTTTTGATTTTGATTTCAAATCTTTTCCGGTAAAAATGCCCAAATGATACATTTTTTCAGTGGTTACTTTGCCGATACCGTAAAATTTTTTGATGTCGAGATTTTCCAAAAAGGACTCAACTTCTTCCGGATTTACCGTTTTTTGTCCGTTGGGTTTGTTGTAATCGCTGGCAATTTTGGCCACAAATTTATTAACCGAAATACCGGCAGAGGCCGTTAAACCAACTTCTTCAAATATGCGCTTTCTGATCTCCTGGGCAATCAAGGTGGCACTCGGATTGCCTTTTTTATTTTGAGTAACATCCAAATACGCTTCATCCAGCGACAGAGGCTCGACTAAATCCGTATACTCGAGAAAAATTTTCCGAATCTTTTTTGAGATTTCTTTATAACGGTCAAAACGCGGTCGGACAAAAATTAAATCCGGGCAGTTTCTTTTGGCCTGAATACCACTCATGGCACTGCGAACGCCAAATTTTCGGGCTTCGTAGCTCGCCGCCGATACCACACCGCGCACTTCACTTCCGCCGACGGCCAAAGGCTTTCCTCTCAATTCGGGATTGTCCATTTGTTCGACTGAAGCATAAAACGCATCCATGTCGATATGAATAATTTTTCGATAAGAAATCGGTTCCGTCATATCACAAATTTATAGTATCTTTCGATAAATTTTATGTGCGATGATAGAAATAGAAAGAAAGTTTTTAGTCCTTTCGAATGATTTTTTGAAAGAAGTTTTTGTTGAAAAAAGAATAGTACAGGCCTATTTAAATTCCAATCCGGAACGCGCTGTTCGAGTCAGAATTAACGGTGATAAAGGGTATTTAACCATTAAAGGTAAAGGCAACGAAACCGGCACAACCCGGTTTGAATGGGAGACAGAAATACCAATTGCAGATGCAGACAAATTACTTTTGCTTTGCGAAGAAGGAATCATCGAAAAAACCCGCTATGAAATACAAATCGGCAAACATCTTTTTGAAGTTGATGTTTTTGAAGGCGAAAATCAGGGTTTGATTTTAGCAGAGATTGAACTTCAATCAGAGGATGAATTTTTTATAAAACCTTACTGGTTGGGGCAGGAAGTTACCAACGATGAACGGTTTTACAATGCCTATTTGAGTAACCATCCATTCAGAAGCTGGTAATTTATTTGTCTTCGACTTCCAGTTTTACAATTACAGCACCAGAGTTTTTATTGTCAACTAGCTCCATAAAAGCTTTTTTGGATAAATCAATTTCACGTACTTTTGAGAAAGGACCACGATCCGTAATTTCTACGATTACCGATTTTCCGTTGGCTTCATTAGTTACTTTCACTTTAGTACCGAATGGCAGTTTTTTGTGCGCGGCGGTATATTTCGTGTTGTCAAATCGAATTCCGCTCGCTGTTCTTTTGCCGTGAAATTTCTGGGCATAATAAGAAGCGTGAGCGTTTTTTTTGTAGAACTTAAACTTTAAATTCACTTCCGTTTTCACTGAGTCGGTAACCACAGGAATTTCTGTCAGCGTTTTGCTTTTAAGGCTGTCGACTTTGGTTAACGGGAGTGTTGTTTTGGCTTTGTCTTTACTTTCTTTTGGTGCAACTGCGGTTTCTTTCGCTTTTGGTTTGTTTTTTTCTTTTTGTTGCGGAGGGTTTGTAGCCCATAGCGAAGCAGAAAAAATCAGAAGGATTAAAGACGAAAAGAAAGTGACTATTTTGGTATTCATAAAGAGCTTTTTAATTTGTAAAAACAGGTTTCGCAAAAACCATACCTTGATAAAAAAAGCCCTTTGCAGGACTTTTACTTTTTACTTAGAACCAAAGGTTCCATGGAATTCTACTCAGAATTAAAAGCAATCCCAACCCGAATAAAATGGCGATTGACTTGAATTTTGCAACACTATTCTCCGCTTTTTTATGTTTTGACCAACCAATGGTGATTAATACTATGGCGATAATGTTAGTCAGTGGGTGTTCTAAAGAAGTTAATCTTAAAGCAGCATCTTTCATTAGTCCAAACGATTCAGAACCCAGTGGAGAGACAAAATAAAGAATCAATCCAACCAATAGTTGTATGTGGGTAGCAATTAGCCCAAAGAGTGCTATTTTACGGTCTTTTGCAGTAAATTCTTTTTGAGATGACATTCCTATGAACGAATTGACAACGGCAACAACTAATAATAACAGCGCAATATACGCCCAACCTGAGTGGAATTTTTGAATAAAGTGGTACATGGTATTTTGTTTTGGAATAACAAATATAGAGAAAAAGGCATGAAAAAACCTCACGTTGCGATGAGGTTTTCTATTAAATAGTGATTATTTCGTTCTCAAAAAATGATTTAAAAGGAATTCGGTCGAACTGTCATGTTTTTTCACGATACCCGAATCGATTTCGTCTAAAATGGAATTGGCCAATTGTTTTCCGAGTTCAACGCCCCATTGGTCGTAACTGAAAATGTTCCAAATAATACCCTGTACAAAGATTTTATGTTCATACATAGCTACCAAGGAACCCAATGATTTTGGAGTCAGTTTTTGGATTAAAATGGTATTGGTGGGTTTGTTACCCGAGAACACTTTGAAAGGCAGTAAAAAAGAAGCAGTTTCGGTAGGAATTCCATTTTTTTCCAATTCTGCTCTCACTTGTGCTTCAGTTTTTCCGTTTAACAAAGCTTCGGTTTGGGCAAAAAAATTAGACATCAACTTATTGTGGTGCTCCTCATTGCCATACAACGGTTTGATGAATCCAATGAAATCAGTCGGAATCAACTTAGTTCCTTGATGTATTAACTGAAAAAAAGCATGTTGGGAGTTGGTTCCGGGTTCTCCCCAAATGATGGTTCCTGTTTGGTAATTTACGGGCTTTCCGTCACGACCAACGCTTTTGCCATTGCTTTCCATAATGCCTTGTTGCAAATAGGGAGACAACTTTTGTAAATATTGGGTGTAAGGAATTATCGCCTCGCTTTCGGCTCCATAAAAGTTATTATACCAAACGCTTAGCAGTGCTAAAATAACCGGGATGTTTTTGTCAAAAGTTTCGTTTTTGAAATGATCATCCATTTCATGAGCGCCTTTCAAAAGGTCGTCAAAATGACTAAAACCAACAGCTAAACTTATTGATAAACCAACAGCACTCCAAAGTGAAAAACGACCGCCAACCCAATCCCACATTGGGAAAACGTTATCAGGATTGATGCCGAACTCAGTTACCTTTTGAAGATTGGTTGAAACGGCCACAAAGTGCTTTGCCACGTCTTCTTGTTTAGCTGATTTCAAAAACCAAGAACGAATGGTTTCTGCATTGGAGAGTGTTTCCTGAGTGGTGAATGTTTTAGACACAATCACAAAAAGTGTCGTCTCCGGATTTATTTTTTTAATAATTTCATTTACATGATCACCATCTACATTGGAAACAAAATGAACATTCAAACGATTTTTATAGAATTGCAATGCCTCAACAACCATGGCAGGGCCCAAATCTGAACCTCCTATTCCTATATTAACTACATCGGTAAAGTTTTTTCCGGTGTATCCTTTTCTTGTTCCGCCAATCACTTCGTCAGAAAAGGTTTTTATTTTGTTTTTAACCTCGAAAATCTCCGGTATTACATTTTTGCTGTCAACCAAAACAGTATCCTTTTCAGGTGAACGCAAAGCAGTATGGAGTACCGCTCTGTTTTCAGTTTGATTGATATTTTCTCCGCCAAAATAAGCAGTAATTGCCTCTTTAAGGTTTACTTCATTGGCCAAATCCAGCAATAATTTTATAGTTTCTTGATTTATTCTGTTTTTGGAATAGTCAATTAAAAAATCATTCCACTGAATGTGAAATTTTTCAGCTCTGGTGTTATCATCAGCAAACATTTCAGACATCGAAACGTTTTGCATTTGCGAAAAATGGAGTTGTAATTTTTGCCAAGCATGAGTGCCGGTAGGATTCGTATCAGGTAATGCCATTTTTTTTCGTTTGAATAACAAATTTACAACTATTGACGGCTAAAAAAAACGGAATGTTTTACGCTAACGTTGTAGTTAGTAATTAAATTGAAAATTACTTTCTGAATTTTAAGTCGGAGACACTATCCAGTACTTTTTTCAGCGGAAGCATTTGTTCCATGAATTTTGGTTTCAGTTTCGAATCCATAGGAGTTGAGGTTGGTAAATTCAAACGAAGCGCATCCACTTGTACACCGTTTTTCCAGAAACGATAACAAACGTGTGGCCCAGTGGCTAAGCCTGTGCTTCCTACTTTTCCGATGATTTGTCCTTGTGTAACACGTTGCCCGCGACGTACCAGAATTTTTGACATGTGTAAATACTGGGTTGAGTAAGTTCGGTCGTGTTTTACTTTGACGAAGTTTCCGTTACCGGCGGTATATCCTGCTTGTTCAACTACCCCTGAAGCGGTGGTCATGATTGGCGTTCCGGTTGGTGCGGCATAATCGGTTCCGTTGTGTGCTTTCCAAATTTTTTGCACAGGGTGGAATCGGCTCTTAGTGTATCGCGACGTAATGTTTACAAATTTTAATGGGGCTTTCAGGAAAAAGTTTTTCAGTGTTTTTCCTTCTTCATCATAATATTGTTGCTTCCCGGTACTGCCGTCAGGAGAAAAAGGGAAGGCATATATTTTTTTGCCTTTGTACTCAAAATAGGTTGCTTTTAAACTATCGACGCCGTCGTATATAGTATCGTTGATGAATCTTTCGGTAAAGGTCATGGCGAACTTGTCGCCTTTTTGCAATTTAAAGAAGTCGATGGACCAAGCATATATTTTGGCTATTTTAGGCGCCAGAGCCGGGTCAACTTTTAAGTTTTGCAGTGTTTCGGAAAGAGAACCATTCAGGGCACCCGCTATTGTTTTTGTGACAAATTTTACCGGTCTGGTTCTTTTGTGTGCCACTACTGAATCTCTCAGGTCTACGATGTAGTAATTCAGTCGGTCGGGTTGGTATATAAAAGCCTGAAGTTTATTGGTTTTGTCTTTGGTACGCAATAAAAGAAAGGGTTTTCCTTTTCGGATGGAACGCACATCAAAAGTGTCTTTTACTTTGGCAACAATATCATAAACTTGGTTACCGTTTAAGTTTTGTTTTTCTAAAATACTGCCAAATGTATCTCCGGATTGAATGGTATCTTCAACAATATTGTAATCATTGAGTTTAAATCCGAAGTCGATGGTAAGCGGCATAGTCTTGTGTGGTTTAACCGATTTTTTTTCGGTTTTATCACAAGATATTAATGTTGCTAAAGCAAAAAATATGAGGAGTATTTTTTTCAAACGTTTAATTTTAAGCAGTGCCAGTTTATTCGCCCCAATTCTTCAATTCTTCTTCACTCCACAGTTCAGGGAAAAATATCCTTCTTTGGTACTTTGGATGCATGTATTTTTTCCAGTCGCTGCCCCCTGTAGCTTCACCTGAGCCTTGGCCGCTTTCGATGTACTTTTTGGCTGCATTCAAATGTCCCATTACCCAGGTAATGTTAACCGTACGGTCATAATGACGCATCGCTTTCACTAGATTTTCATCTTTTTGATCCGCTTCCGGCAATTGTTTGAATTTTTGCCAAATGTTGATGGTGTTGTATTCTTCCATGTAACGAAGAAACTCTTCACGGTATTTTCTTTCGAATTCTAAAATCAGGTATGATTTTTCGCCTGTTGTGTGATCTTTTCCGGCTGCCTGCCAATACAGATGTTCAAACGCATGAGAATATGGGGTGTTTCTGTCTATGGTAGCTCTGAAACGATAATCGATAAGGTTGATTAAATCGGTTGAAGAAAATTCTATTAATCGGTATTGAGCACTTTGAAAACCACTGGCAGGAGTCAGGGTGTTTCTGAATTTCATGTATTGTTCCACTTCCATACCATCGCCCATAATGTCAAATGAAGTGGTAAGCATGTCAAAATAACGACTAATTCGGCGTAATTTTTCAGTGAAAAAGTCTGTTTTAGGCTTGTCGGTATGACAAAGTTGTTTGATTTCCCAAAGAATCATTTTAAACAACAATTCATTAACCTGGTGGTACATGATAAAAACCATTTCGTCGGGCAAAAGGGTTCTTTGGGTTTGTAAATTTAAAAGAGCATCTGTTTGAATGTAATCCCAATAGGTAATTGGTTTTGACCATAATAGTCCTTCGAGATGTGTATCGGTTTTTTGATTGATGGCTTGGAATTTTTGCTCCAAAGCATCAAGTAATTGTTCAGTTTGTGTTGTTTTAGTATTCATTAGTCTTTTAATTTTACCATAAACGGATTTTTCAATCCTTTGAATCCGTCTAAGTCAGCTTTGATAGAACCGACCGCCAAACTGGCTTTTATTCGCAAGGGTATTTTATTGTCGTCATCAGAGATCCAAACGGTTAAACTTTCTTCTTCTTTGAAGACCCTTCCCGATTGAACAATAGGCCTGAAAATCATAGTTGGGGCGGTTCCAAATTTAGTTTTTAAATCTTCTCTGCCTATAAATTTTAACTTAAACTTATAGATTTCATCGTCAAAGAACATGTCTACCATTACGGACTCACCCACTTTTAATTTGTCAACACTCGGATGGTTTCTCAGGTAGTAAAAAGTAGAGACAATATCCTGAACATTTTCGGTTACAGGTAACGTTTTCTCCGTTTTGTTCTTGTAGTCTTTTACAAGAACCTTGTTCGCATCTTGGTTAAAAAAGCCTTCTTGATTTTTGGTGTACCCTCCTTCATCTATTTTTCTGACGAATTGGTATGGTTTGTTGGTTTGTTTATCAAAATAACTTTCGTAGTTGTCGTCTACTTTGAAAAATAGTCGTGACATTCCAACAGTGTATCCTTTGCCTATGGCGTGGTATACTTTTTTATTTTCTTTTATAGCTTCCTTAATTTCGAGGGTAGCATAGCCGGCGTTAATGAATCCGTAGTGAATTCTGAATTTGAACCATTCGCCAACATCATAAGCATCAGGTTTTTGACTGTCAAAGCTTACGGTAATAAAAAGCAACAATAAGAAGAAATACTTTTTCATTTTTTTATTTGTTTTTATACCGCCATTGCAATATTCGTTCCAAAAGTATTAAAACAAAAAAACCCAGTCAAATTAATGACTGAGTTTTTATGCTATTAACCAACCAAAAAACTATAAATTATGAAAATTTATCCAAAAAGTTGAGGGAACCACCCCTCATTTTTTATGCTGCAAAGATAACCACATTTATTGTGGAATTACAACAAAAAAATCAACTTTAACATTAAATTAATAAAATATAGCTCTTTTTGAGGTTTAATTTTAAATAATATTTAATAAAATGATATTTTTATAGTGTTCCTCGTAACATTTGCTCTCTTTCGATTGATTCGAAAAGCGCTTTAAAATTTCCGGCACCAAAACCACGTGCACCCATTCTTTGAATGATTTCAAAAAATAAAGTAGGTCGGTCCTCAACGGGTCTTGTGAAAATTTGAAGCAGGTACCCTTCATCATCAGCATCTATCATAATGCCTAGCTTTTGAAGTTCATTGATGTCTTCTTTAAATTTACTCATGTGGTCTTTCAGTCTTTCCGGTATGGCATCATAATAAGCCTGTGGAGGTGTAGTGAGGAATTCAATACCTCGTGCGCGCATTTCGGCTACTGTTTTCAGAATGTCATCGGTTGCAACAGCGATATGCTGCACTCCCGGGCTTTCGTAAAAATCAAGATACTCTTCAATTTGTGATTTTTTCTTTCCTTCAGCCGGTTCGTTGATTGGGAATTTGATTCTCCCGTTTCCGTTGCTCATTACTTTTGACATCAAAGCGGAATATTCGGTCGTGATTTGTTTGTCATCAAAGGAAAGGAAGTTTACGAATCCCATCACATCTTCGTACCATTTCACCCAAGTATTCATTTCGTTCCAGCCTACATTTCCAACCATGTGATCAATGTATTTTAATCCTACTGGTGTCGGATTGTAATCGGATTTCCATTCTCTGTATCCCGGTAAAAAGGCTCCATGGTAGTTTTTGCGTTCAACAAACATGTGTACGGTTTCTCCATATGTATAAATTCCGGCACGTACAACTTCACCGTGTTCGTCTTTTTCAACGGTCGGTTCCATGAATACTTTGGCTCCGCGTTTTGTAGTTTCTTCAAAAGCAGATCGAGCATCTTCAACCCAAAGAGCTACAATTTTTACCCCGTCACCGTGTTTTTTTACATGCTCCCCAATAGGAGAATTACTGTTCAGAGCGGTGGTTAGTACCAAACGGATTTTATCTTGTTTTAACACATAAGATGCTCTGTCTTTCAACCCGGTCTCTAACCCGGCGTAGGCGTGTGATTGAAATCCGAAAGCGGTTTTATAGAAATGTGCTGCTTGTTTGGCATTGCCCACATAAAACTCTACATAATCGGTTCCTAATAACGGAAGGAAATCTTGTGCTCCTTCAAATATTTTTTCAAGTCCGTATTCAACGGATTTTATTTCTTTTGACATAGTATTAAAATTATATTAGTGGGATAGTAGTTTCCCAAAGTTGTGTTTCTTTTTTTATTCTAACCAAGATTGATAGTATTTGTCATCAGCAATTTTCATGGCTTCTTCAGTAACCATAAGCGGTTTGAAAGTGTCTACCATGACTGCTAATTCCTGAGTGTCTTTTTTGCCGATGCTTCTTTCAACGGCTCCCGGGTGCGGACCGTGTGGAATTCCGGCCGGATGTAACGAAATGTGTCCGGCTTCTATATCATTTCTGCTCATAAAGTCACCGTCAACATAATACAGCACTTCATCAGAATCAATATTACTGTGGTTGTAAGGTGCCGGAATAGCCTCCGGGTGGTAATCGTACAAACGCGGTACAAATGAACACACTACAAAAGCATCGGTTTCAAACGTTTGATGTACCGGTGGCGGTTGGTGAATTCTTCCGGTTATGGGTTCAAAATCATGAATCGAAAAGGCATAAGGATAATTGTATCCGTCATAACCAATCACGTCAAAAGGGTGGGTGGCATAAACCATCTCAAAAATCTCGTCTTTCTTTTTGACTTTGATGATGAATTCCCCTTTTTCGTCGTAGGTTTCCAATTCGTGCGGTCTGCGTATATCGCGTTCGCAAAAAGGAGAATGTTCCAAGAGTTGACCAAACCAGTTTCTGTATCTTTTAGGAGTGTAGATAGGTCGGTGTGATTCAACGATAAACAGGCGATTGTCTTCGGTGTCAAAATCAATTTTATAAATGATGCCTCGAGGTATCAACAGATAATCTCCGTATTTGAAATCGAGATTGCCCAGCATGGTTCTCAATTTTCCACTGCCGCGATGGATGAAAAGCAATTCGTCGGAATCGGTGTTTTTATAAAAATACTCTTTTGTTGAGTGTTTTGGTGCGGCTAAAACAATATGACAATCGGAATTGGTCAGTACTATTTTTCGACTTTCTAAGTAGTCGTTTTCGGGATTTACCTGAAAACCTCTCAGTCGGTATGATTGAATATTATTCGCTTTTGAAATTTTTGGTGCAATGCTGTATTGACTGCGAATTTCTTTGACCTGCGTTGGTCGGTGCTCGTGGTATGAGTTGGTCGACATTCCGTCAAAACCAACCGTTCCGAACAATTGTTCATAATATAAATCACCGTTGGGTTTGCGGAAAATAGTGTGTCTTTTGGGAGGAATGTTTCCTAGTTTATGATATAATGGCATAGTCTTTTACTTTGATAATTTTAAAATGAGATAATTCAGCTTCGCTTAGTTCAGGCGTTGCGCTCGGGTGAAAATTGATTCAAATCCGAAATTATTCATAAAAGAAAAGCCGCTCACTCAGGATTTCTCTTGATGAGGAATTTTAAATGTGCTAATAAATTATCCCATTTTTTCATCTAACAAATATCGTAAAAAAAGGAACGCTGGAAATGATAATTTTTCAAATTTTATAATACAAAAAAGGACTAAAGCAATTTTTATAATTCACTTTAATCCTTTTTTTGTAAAAATGCGTTCTTAAATTATTTGGATTTTTTCAAACTCAAAAAGTAAATTACCGCATGCAGTATTGAGAAACCTATTGAGAAATAGTATAAGAAATGGTCATCAATCGCTTCATTTGAGTGGTGAACAACCGCAACAGCCAGTAAAGCAACTACCATTCCTAATCCTGACATTGAGACTGTTTTATAACTTTTATTGTCGAATGTTCCTTTGTTTAAAACACTATTTTTCATGCCGTAATATAAATAGATGTCAAAACCAATCATCATCCATACAATTAATCGGATCCAAGTATCTAAAGGCAGGAATACCATCATGAATAAACATACCAAAACACCTAAAACAGGCACCAACGGTACCAAAGGTGTACGGAAAGCTCTAGGTGCTTCCGGCATTTTATTTCTCATCACCAATACACCAAGACAAACTAAGATAAAGGCAAACAAGGTTCCGATACTCGTCATTTCGCCTACAACTCTGGCAGGAACAAAAGCAGCAAACAAACTGACAATCAACATGAACAACATGTTGTTTTTGGCCGGAGTTCTGTATTTCGGATGCACTTCTGAAAATACTTTAGGCATTAAACCGTCTTTACTCATGGAGAAGAAGACACGACTTTGTCCCATCAACATCACCAAAATAACCGAAGCATACCCGGCTAAAATGGCTAAAATAATAGCTTTGTTCAGCCAAGGATAGGCAGGAGTAATCATTCCCGAGGCATCGGCAACACCCATATTGTCTATTGCGATAGCAACCGGAGCAATTCCGTCAGCACCGGCAAAAGCAGTATAATTAACTACACCGGTCATTACGTGGGCGAATAAAATATACAGTACAGTACAAATTCCTAAGGATAACAATATACCGATAGGCATGTCTCTTTTTGGATTTTTTGCCTCTTGTGCAGCAGTAGAAACCGCATCAAATCCGATATAGGCGAAGAAAACAATCGCTGCGGCACGGATGATTCCGCTAAATCCAAATTCTCCGAAAGCTCCTTTGTTTTCAGGAATGTAGGGCGTGAAATTTTCGGGCTTTATGTATTGCCATCCCAAAGCTATGAATACTAAAACAACCGATACTTTTAACAAAACAATCAATCCGTTAACAAAAGCAGACTCTTTTGTTCCTCTCATTAAGATGAGTGACATCACCATAACGATAAGTACGGCAGGAATATTAATAAGTCCTCCTTCAAAAGGGGAATGGGTAAATTGTTCGTTGAGATGAATGCCGTAACCGTCGAGAAATTTCGTCAGATACCGCGACCAACTGATAGAAACAGTTGCCGCACCAACCGCATATTCCAACACTAAATCCCAACCGATAATCCAAGCAATGAATTCACCCATAGTTGCAAAAGAATAAGTGTATGCACTTCCGGCAACGGGAATCATGGATGAAAATTCAGCATAACACAAGCCTGCAAAAACACAACCCAATGCAGCCACAATAAATGAAATGGTGATGGCCGGACCGGCATTTTGTGCAGCCGCCATACCGGTTATCGAAAATAATCCGGCACCAATAATAGCTCCTACACCCAAGGCTGTAAGACCGGTAGCTGTTAGTGTTTTTTTGAGTCCTTTTTCAGATTCATCTGCTTCAGAAAGTAGTTGATTTAAAGGTTTTCTTTTCCAAATCGACATAAAAGAGAGTTTAGTTAATAGATTTTCAAATATAGTTTTTTATGTTTAAATCGAACAAAAATAAATTTTATTCTGATTGCCAACCCTTTTAAAACCAAAATCCGACACTGATAAAAGTATAGCCTTTGCTCTGTTCTGGAGACCAAGTGTGTTTTATTTCTATCGGGCCCACAGCAGACTCTAAAGCATACCCTATGGCATACCCGTTGTATTTGGGTTTTGAGAACCAATCGCCGTTTTTAAACATGTCGTCTTCAATATTGGCATAGTTGGCGGCAAAATTGATGTGGTTCTTTTTGTAAATTTCATAGTCAAGCGTGATGCAGCCTTTTATAAAACTGTCAGCAGAAACACTCAGGAAATCATACCCGTAAAAGGGTTTGAAGTTGTTAACCGCATTAAATCCGTAGCCTCCCAGAATAAAATCGAAGAAATGTACGCTGTCTTTGCCAATGACAAACCCGGCTTCGGATTGCATTTTTAACGTAAATTTTTTGTAAAAGGTTTTGGCAAAAGCAATTTCGCCTTTGGCTATAGAATAGCGGTGGAATTCGTTGGTGTAATTTGAAGAATACAGGAATGACTGCAAATCCCCGGTAAAGAACCATCCTTTTTTCGGGAAGAGTTTGTTGTCAAAAGAGTCAAATTTGGCATAGCCAAAAATACTCAGGTAGTCACTTTTTTCAAAGGTTGGAGATACGGTTCCCAGATTATCCGACTTGATTTTTAAATATTTGTATTCTACACCGGCTCCGATTAGAAACTTCTGAATAAATACAGTTTGCATATAAGCCTGATTCGTCAAATCGGAAAAGTCAATATTGATGCTGTTGAGTCCCAGTTGTGTTAGTAATTCTCCGTTTTTAAAATCGGTTTGAACATTTCTGTTAAAGGCATTGTAGCGCGATTTGAGGCCAAAGCTCCAATAAAAACCATTATCAATATAATAGTCTAAGTTATATCGAATGTTGTCGCCAAGTCCAACGTCTAGAGAAACCACATCATTTTTGAACAGGGTTTTCTTTTGAGTGATATTTGCCAAAATAGCACTTTTATATAAACCATCATAGTGAAGACCGAATTTCAAAAAGGTTTTAATAGTGTTTTCGGTCAGGTTCAGCTGCAATTCATCGCCACCTTGATAAGGTTCCAAAGTATAGCTGATGCTGCTGAAGTTTTGTGTAGCATTGATATTGTTAATTCCTTTTTTTAAATCATCGTATTTGATGACAGAACCGTTTTTGAATCGAAGTTTCCCCAAAATATAGGCTCTGGTATAATTATCTAACTTGTTTATGCTGATGCTTTTTATTTGTAAAGTGTCTTGCTGAACTTTGAATTTGTTGAGATGATAGGGTTGTGAGGGGTCAGCCAATTTGTTGATGGCTTCTATTTGAAGCATGGCGGCTTCTTCACCTTTTTTGATGATTTCCTGACCTTCGTCAAACGAGATTACGCCATAATTAGAAATATCGGGTTTGATGTAGATGTCCGTGATTTTGATTTTCTCTTTCATCTTTTTAATCATATCCAAATTGGTAATTTGTACCAAAATGCGGGTGGCGTCTTTCAATGATTTTCGGTCTTTCAAATCGTCTTGTACATCCACGCCAATAATAATGTCGGCACCCATTTTACGCACTTCTTCTGCCGGGTAATTGTTGACAACGCCGCCGTCAATCAGTAATTTACCATCAATTTCTACCGGGGCAAACAACGAGGGGAACGCAGAACTGGCCAACATGGCTTGCGCCAAATAACCGCTTTGCAATACTACCGGCTCGCCTTTTTCAATATCAGTGGCCACGCATAAAAACGGTATCGGAAGTTTGTTGAAATCTTTGACATGTCTGACTTTGTGAGTTAGTTTTGACAGCAAATTATAATTATACATTCCTTTAGAAAGCGCAATCGGGATTCCGATTTTCAGTTTGTTGAAAGGCAACGAAAGAGCATACATTTCATCGTTTCGTTTCTCATAAAAACTCTTAGAAGAACGCGGAATGTAATCCTGTAGTAATTCGTCGAAATCGGTATTGTAAAAAATGGAGTCAATTTGAGAAGCACTATAACCCGAGGCATATAATCCCCCCACTACGGCCCCCATACTTGTACCACCAATGTAGTCAATCTTAACACCGGCATTTTCGAGTGCTTTTAAAACTCCGATGTGGGCAAATCCTTTAGCACCGCCTCCACTGAGTACTAAGCCGATTTTGGGTCTTTTTTGGGTAACGGGTTCCTGTGCCGAAACAATCTGAAGCAAAAAAAGACTGAGAAGTGCAACAATTGTTTTTTTCATAAAAGGCGTTAGGATTTACTAATGTTGTAAAATTCGGAAATTTTTTTGGCTTTTGAGGCACCTACAACCTCAGAAATTTCTTTTTCGGTGGCTAATTTCAATCTTTTTACACTTTTGAAGTGCTTGATGAGTGCCAACATGGTTTTTTCGCCTATACCTGGAATAGTTTCCATGGTGGTTTGCAGAGCCGATTTACTGCGCTTGTCGCGATGATGTGTAATACCGAATCGGTGGGCTTCATTGCGTAAATGCTGAATAATCTTGAGCGTTTCTGATTTTTTGTCTAAATACAAAGGCACCGAATCCCCCGGATAAAACAACTCTTCCAGTCTTTTGGCAATGCCTATGATGGCTACTTTACCGCGCAATCCCAAATCATCAATACTTTTTAAAGCAGACGACAATTGCCCTTTGCCACCGTCAATGATAATGAGTTGCGGCAACGGTTGGTTTTCGTCCAGCATTCTTTTGTACCTGCGGTACACCACTTCTTCCATAGAGGCAAAGTCATTCGGACCTTCAACTGTTTTGATGTTAAAATGACGGTAGTCTTTTTTGCTGGGCTTGCCGTCTTTAAATACCACGCAGGCCGAAACAGGATGGGTTCCTTGTATGTTTGAGTTGTCAAAACATTCTATGTGGCGCGGTTCCGTCGGAAGGCGCAAATCCTTTTGCATTTGTGCCATAATGCGGTTGGTATGACGTTCAGGATCTACAATTTGAATCTGCTTGAGTTGCTCTAAGCGTTGGTATTTGGCGTTTCGCTGAGACAATTCCAAAATTTGTTTTTTGTCGCCCAGTTGAGGTACCGTAACTTTTATGTTGTCGCCAAAATCCAATTCAAAAGGCAGTATGATTTCTTTGGTAGTCAGATGAAAACGCTCTCTCAATTCGATAACGGCAAGTGCTAACAACTCCTCATCGGTTTCGTCCAATTTCTTTTTGATTTCCAGCGTATGCGAACGGATGATGGCTCCGTGAGCTATTTGCAGAAAGTTGACGTAAGCCATGGCCTCGTCAGACACTATCGAAAATACGTCCACGTTAGAAATCTTGGGATTTAAAATAGTAGAGCGTGACTGATAATTTTCGAGGATTTCGATTTTTTCTTTTACTTTTTGAGCGGCTTCAAAGTGCATTTCGGCAGCCAATTCGTGCATCGTTTTTCTGAAATCGCGCAAACTGTTTTTGAAGTTGCCTTTCAGTATTTCACGGATGGCATCTACTTGTTTTTGGTAATGCGCCAAAGGTTCATAGCCTTCACAAGGGCCTTTGCAATTTCCGATGTGGTATTCCAAACACACTTTGTATTTGCCCGATTTGATGTTGGCATCGCTTAAATCATAATTGCAGGTGCGCAACGGATAAAGCTCTTTGATCATGTCTAAAATAGTATTCACCGTTTTGAAATTGGTGTACGGACCAAAATATTCAGATCCGTCTTTGACCATTCTTCTAGTGGGGAATATTCTCGAAAACGGTTCTTTTTTGATACAAATCCACGGATAGGTTTTGTCATCTTTCAGCATTACGTTATACCGTGGCTGCAGTTTTTTGATGAGGTTGTTTTCCAGCAAAAGAGCATCAGCTTCAGAGGAAACCACGATGTGTTTAATCTCCACAATCTTTTTGACCAATACATTGGTTTTGGCATTGTCATGCACTTTATTGAAATAGGAGGTGACCCGTTTTTTTAGGTTTTTTGCCTTGCCTACATACAATATCTTGCCTTCTTTATCATAATATTGATATACCCCGGGACTGTCGGGCAGCGTTTGTAACTGAAGAGCAATTGAAGGGGTTTCCATAAAAACAAAGTTAATTGAAATTGCTGTAAAAGCAAGAACGGTGTTGCCTAACATTTATCATGTTTTTTGGTCTGGCGAAGTGTTAGTTTTGGCAAAATTTGTAGGGATGAAGTATTGGAAAAAATTAGCGCCAAATGAGCGTAAGTGCAGAATTCAGAAGGCATTGCTTGAAAATGTCAATTTTTCAAAAGATAAAGCATTAGGGTACCCAGCTTCAAAACTGGATGATAAGGTTTTTAATGACGATGCTCCTTTTTTAAAAGATGCTCCTATTTTGCAAACCTATGTGGCCAATCCCAACAATATTGGTTGCCACACTTTTGGTGCTTCGGAAAGGGCCTTTCAGGGGACGCATGAAATAGAGCGCGAAGTATTGAATGTTATTGCAGTTGATATTTTTAAAGCGGAACCCGATTCTTTTGACGGATACATTTCGCCGGGAGGCACCGAAGCCAACATACAGGCCATTTGGATGTTTCGCAATTATTTCATCAACAACAAAGATGCAAAAAGTGACGAAATAGTCATTGTAGCTTCTGAAGACACACATTACTCTATTCCGAAAGCCGCTAATTTGCTGCAGTTGGATTGGTTGAAAATACCGGTTGATTTCAATACCCGTGTGATTGATAAAGCACAATTGGAACTGATGGTTGAAAGCGCCAAAGACGATGGGAAGAAATACTTTATTGTGATATCCAATATGGGAACTACCATGTTCGGTTCGGTTGACAATCCTGATGATTATATTGAAGTTTTAGAACAACATCAATTGGAGTATAAATTGCATATAGACGGGGCATATGGCGGTTTTGTATATCCGTTCAGCAACCAGCAGTCGGCCATTAATTTCAGCAATCCCAACATTAGTTCGATTACGATTGATGCTCATAAAATGTTGCAGGCACCTTACGGAACCGGAATTTTCATTTGCAGAAAAGGATACATCGAAAATGTATTGACCAAAGAAGCTGAATATGTAGAGGGCATGGATTTAACACTGTGCGGAAGCCGCAGCGGAGCCAACGCTGTTGCTGTTTGGATGATTCTGTTTACATACGGCCCGAACGGGTGGTTTGAAAAAGTAAGCGTTTTGCAAATGAGAACACAGTTTTTATGTAAGCAATTAGACGAGTTGGGTATAGACTATTTCAGGGAACCTTTCATGAACATAGTAACCATCAAAGCGTCATACCTTTCTAAAGCTTTGGTCGAAAAATACGACTTGGTACCGCAACGCCATCATGGCGACAACGATTGGTATAAAATTGTGCTGATGGATCATGTAGAAGTAGAACATTTGACTACTTTTATACAGGATTTGAAAGCCACCGTTTATGCTTAAAAAAGACTTACGCAAAAAATACAAAGAACTCAGAAGTAAACTAACCCAGGAAGATCTTGAAGACAAAAGTATGGCTATTGCCAATCGTTTGCTGCAGCTTGATGTTTGGGAGTTGACTTACTTTCATTTGTTTCTGACCATTGAAGAGCAAAAAGAAGTTGATACCGAATTTATATTGCAAATTTTAGCTGGTAAAGACAAAGAAATCGTTGTTGCTAAGAGCAATTTTGAAACCCGCGAAATGACTCATTATCTTTTAACGGATAATACCAAATTCAGGAAAAATGAATACAACATTTACGAGCCTGTAGATGGTATAGAGGTTCCTGTTTCAAAAATTGATGTGGTTTTTGTACCGCTGTTGGCCTATGATACCAAAGGGAATAGGGTAGGGTACGGCAAAGGCTTTTATGACAATTTCCTTTCAAAATGCAGAACAGACGTAGTCAAGATAGGCTTGTCTTTTTTTGAGCCCGAAACCCTCATTGAAGATGTTTTAGAAACGGATATCCGCTTGGATTATTGTGTGACGCCTATGATTGTGTATGACTTTCGATAAGTGTTTTTTTGGCGAAAGCTTTTTTGTTGAAAACAATCAAAATACCCACTCCGGTTGAAATGGCCATATCGGCTATGTTAAAAATGGCATTGAAGAATTTAAAATCTTCACCGCCCCAAATAGGCAACCATTTAGGTAATTGCCCTTCCCAGATAGGGAAATACAACATATCAACTACTTTTCCGTGAAACCAGGTGCCATAGGGGTTGTCTGAGAATGCCGTGGCCAAATGCCCGTAACTGTCGTCAAATACTACACCGTAAAATACAGAATCAATGATGTTTCCGGCAGCTCCGGCAAAGATTAAAGCGATAGCTACCATCAGATAGTTGGAACTGTGTTTGCGACTCGAATCGTAAAGCCAATAACCAATACCAAAAATAGCCACAATTCTGAAAACCGTTAAGATTAGTTTGCCATATATTCCGGGAATTCTGGCACCCCAAGCCATACCTTCGTTTTCTATGAAATGAATACGCATCCAATCGAAAACGAAAATTTCCTCGTTAAGGGCGAAATTCGTTTTGATATAAATTTTGGTAAACTGGTCAACCAATAGAATAATTGCAATGATTAAAACGGAATTTCGTAATGACATTTTTCTGATTTTGATGCGCAAAAATAGTATTTTTTTCTAAAAAATAACGCTCCGTTCAGGAGCGTTATTTTATTTGTAGTAAAGTTGTTATCGCTGTAAATTTTTAGCTTCAATGCTCATGGTAGCATGAGGTACGATTTTCAATCTTTCCTTTGAAATTAATTTTCCGGTTACTTTACAAATCCCGTAAGTTTTGTTTTCTACACGGAACAATGCGTTTTTTAAATCGCGGATGAATTTTTCTTGGCGAATAGCTAATTGAGAGTTCGCTTCTTTCGACATGGTTTCGCTTCCTTCTTCAAACGCTTTGAACGTTGGCGATGTATCATCGGTACCGTTGTTTAAGTCGTTCATATAAGCGCTTTTTATAAGGTCTAAATCGGCTTTGGCTTTTTCAATCTTTGCTAAAATAATTTCCTTGAACTCTGCTAAATCAGCATCCGAGTATCTTAATTTTTCTTCTACCATAATCTTTCGTAATTATTTAGAAATTAATATTCTTGTTTTTATCTCGTCAAATTCTATCTCAGAACCATTCGGAATTTCATTTTCCAAAACCAAATCTTCAGTCAATGTTTCTGATTTGATGTAGTTTTCGTTCTCTTGAATTGCCTTAGCTAATACAGGGTTATGCTGTAATTGAACTTTAATTTTATCGGTAACTTCAAATCCGCTGTCTTTTCTAATATTTTGAATACGGTTTACCAATTCTCTTGCAATACCTTCATTTTTCAATTCTTCGGTAAGGGTGATATCTAACGCAACAGTAATACCATTGGCGTTGGCTACCAGCCAACCCGGAATATCCTGAGACGAAATCTCAACATCTTCTAATGATAAAATTATACTTTTTCCTGAAATAACAAGCGTCAGTTCACCTTTGGCATCTAATTCGTTGATTTGTTCGGGAGTGAAATTTTGTATCTCTTTGGAAATCAATCCCATGTCTTTCCCAAATCTTGGCCCTAAAGCTTTAAAGTTTGGCTTAATTTGCTTCACTAAAACGCCGGATGCATCATCCAAAAGTTCAATTTCTTTAACGTTTACCTCGGCTTTTATCAGGTCGGAAACCGCCTCAATTTCAGCACGCTGATGGTCGTCAAGTACTGGTATCAGTACCTTTTGCAAAGGTTGACGCACTTTGATCATTTCTTTTTTGCGAAGCGATAAAACCAGTGAAGAAACTGTCTGAGCTTTCATCATTTTGCTCTCTAACGATTTATCAACAAAGTTTTCAACCGAAACCGGGAATTTTGCCAGGTGGATGCTGCTAAAATCCTCGCTTCCAGTGGCGTTTACTAAATCTCGGTATAATTTGTCCATGAAGAACGGAGCGATAGGCGCTGATAGTTTTGCTACGTTTAACAAACAAGTATACAAAGTTTGGTAAGCGGCTATTTTATCGGTCCCGTATTCACCCTTCCAGAATCTTCTTCGACACAAACGCACGTACCAGTTGCTCAAATTCTCCTGAACAAAATCAGAAATAGCTCGAGCAGCTTTGGTAGGTTCGTAATCGGCATAAGCTTCGTCAACTACCTTAATCAAGGTGTGTAATTCGGATAAAATCCAACGATCTATTTCCGGTCTTTCGGCCAGTGGCACTTCAGCTTCCGCATATTTGAAGCCGTCAATATTGGCATACAAAGCAAAGAAAGAGTAGGTGTTGTATAAAGTTCCGAAGAATTTGCGTCGCACTTCTGCCACACCTTCGATGTCAAATTTTAAGTTGTCCCATGGGTTCGCATTGGCAATCATGTACCAACGGGTTGCATCCGGGCCGTATTCTTTTAGGGTTTCAAAAGGGTCTACGGCATTGCCTAAACGTTTGGACATTTTTTGTCCGTTTTTGTCGAGAACCAAACCGTTTGACACTACATTTTTATACGCAATTTTGTCAAAAACCAAAGTGCTGATAGCGTGTAATGTATAGAACCAACCACGTGTCTGATCTACTCCTTCGGCAATAAAATCGGCCGGAAAATCTTTGTTCTGGTCAATCTTGTCTTTGTTTTCAAAAGGGTAATGCCATTGAGCATAAGGCATGGCACCACTGTCAAACCAAACGTCAATCAAATCACTTTCGCGCTTCATCGGCTTACCCGATTTGGATACTAAGGTGATATTGTCTACCACATTTTTGTGCAAATCGACCAAGTCATAGTTTTCCTCGCTCATGTTTCCAATTTCAAACCCTTTGAAAGGATTTGAAGTTTCAACTCCGGCTGCAATGGCTTTTTCGATTTCGTTATACAGTTCTTCAACCGAACCGATAATCATTTCTTCCTGTTTGTCTTCGGTTCTCCAAATTGGCAATGGAATGCCCCAGTACCTTGAACGTGACAAGTTCCAATCGTTGGCATTTTTTAACCAATTTCCGAAACGGCCTTCTCCTGTAGCTTTCGGTTTCCAGTTGATGGTGTCGTTCAAATCGAACATTCTGTCCTTGATGTCGGTTACTTTGATGAACCATGAATCCAACGGATAGTATAACAGCGGCTCGTCAGTTCTCCAGCTGTGTGGATAACTGTGCACGTATTTTTCAACCTTAAAGGCTTTGTTTTCTTCTTTTAACTGAATAGCAATTTCTACATCTACCGAACGTTCCGGAACTGTTCCGGCATCGTAGTATTCATTTTTTACATATTTACCTGAGTAATCGCCTAAACCTTGGATGAATCGGCCTTGCAAATCTACCAATGGCACAAGATTTCCGATTTCGTCCAACACCAACATTGGTGGTACTTCAGGAGTAGCTTCTTTGGCTACTTTGGCATCATCGGCACCAAATGTTGGCGCGGTATGCACAATTCCGGTTCCGTCTTCAGTAGTAACAAAATCGCCGCCAATTACCCTAAAGGCATTTTCGGGGTTTTGATGCGGTAATACCAATGGCATCAATTGCTCATAACGAATACCAATCAACTCTTTTCCTTTGCATTCGGTTAAAATTTGATACGGGATTTTTTTGTCTTCAGCTTTGTAATTAGCAAAATCAGCTTCGCTTTCGGCAACGAAATATTTTCCGGCAAATTGTTTTCCGATTAAATTCTTAGCCAAAATAACAGTTACCGGTTCGAACGTGTATTGGTTAAAGGTTTTGACCAACACATAATCAATCTTCGGTCCTACAGTCAAAGCGGTGTTGCTTGGCAGTGTCCATGGTGTAGTCGTCCAAGCTAAGATGTGAATATCCCCAAATCCTTGAAGGAAGGCGGGTAAAGTTTCGTTTTTCGTTTTAAATTGTGCTACCACCGTTGTATCGGTAACGTCGCGGTAACTACCCGGTTGGTTCACTTCGTGTGAAGATAATCCGGTTCCGGCTTTTGGCGAATACGGTTGAATAGTGTATCCTTTGTACAACAAACCTTTATCATAGATCTGCTTCAACAACCACCAAACGCTTTCCATGTATTTGGATTTGTAAGTTACATATGGGTCTTCCATATCTACCCAATACCCCATTTTTTCGGTCAGGTCATTCCATACATCGGTATAACGCATCACGGTGCGTTTACAGGCTTCGTTGTATTCTTCTATTGAAATGGTTTTTCCAATGTCTTCTTTAGTGATGCCCAATTCTTTTTCGGTTCCTAATTCTACCGGTAAACCGTGCGTATCCCAGCCTGCTTTGCGCTTTACCTGAAATCCTTTTTGGGTTTTGTAACGACAGAAAATATCTTTAATGGCACGCGCCATAACGTGATGTATACCGGGTAAACCATTAGCAGAAGGTGGGCCTTCAAAAAACACGTATGGAGTAGCTCCTTCACGTGAAGTAATGCTTTGTTCAAAGATGT
Source organism: uncultured Flavobacterium sp. (assembly GCA_964413435.1). GTDB lineage: Bacteria > Bacteroidota > Bacteroidia > Flavobacteriales > Flavobacteriaceae > Flavobacterium. Next base: position 34,084 of record CAYPSB010000013.1, on the reverse strand, counting down.
TATTTTTCTTCCAAAAATCAAGAACTTCAGACGCTACCGTTGGCAGGTCAAGTCCTTTGTATTCAGTAAACTTAGTACTCATTTTTGTCGTTTTCTTAAATCAGTCTGCGAAAGTAAGGAATTTTGATAAAAGAGAATAGAAAATAGACAAAAGAGAATGGACTTTTACTTAAAAATTAAGCAAATACCTCTTTTAAAACTTCGAGTGATTTGGGTTTTTTAAATCCGTCGAGGTGACAGGCGTAATAGTCGAGCAGAATTTTGAGTAAAATCTGCCGTTCAATGCCGGCAAATATCTTTTGGTCGGAGTCAAATTTTAAATCAATAAGTCTTTTGAACAAATGGGTTTCGTGCTCGTTCAGACAGCTGGTTGTTAAAGTAGCGGAGAACACGCCTTCTTTCAGTTCAAAAAAAGGATTTTCCACATCGGTAATGTCGGGGTAAAAGCCAAGAAATTTGGTCATCTCCAGTAACAGGAGTAAATGAAAATTAGCCGTATTATCATGTGTATCGAGCCATTGTAAAGCCGATTCTAAAAAGAGGAATAAGTTTTCGTTTTTTTCTTCTTCGTGTATGCTGTGGTGGAGGATTTCGGAGAGAAAAATAACGATAGTACTCTTGACAATATCGCTTGAAATGGTCTGATAGGCGTGTGCCAGTTTGATTTCTTTAAAATGCTCGAGTGTGCCCTTGTTTTTGTGATTGGCTTCAATTTCGAGTATTGTCAACGGTTGAAAATACGCTATTTTTTGATTGGATTTTTTGGCCGAAAATGCGCTGGGCACAAAGTAACTTTTTACTCCGTCTGACAGCGTCAAGCATTTAACGATCAGACTTTTTTCCTGATATTTTAAAGAAGAAATGACAATGGCTTTGGTTTTGACTAACATGAGGCAATTACGAATTTGGAATTACGAATTACGAATTAATGACTCGTAACATAACTCATAATTTATCTTATTATCATTACTTTTTTAACTTTGGTTTCGGTGCCGTCTTCCCCGGCAATGAAAATCATGTATACTCCCGAGGCTACTTTGTATTTGCCAAAAGCAGTAGTGTCCCATTCAACGGTTCCGCCCTCAGAGGTAGTTTCGTAAACCAGATTACCTTCTATATCGGTGATTTTGATGTTGGCTTTTGAAATCAGTCCGGCGATTTTTACTGTACCGGTAAACCCAGGCCGTACCGGATTGGGATATACATAAGCGCCGCTTAAATCATCTGCCGGTCTGGTAGAAGTTCCCTGAAATGAAACCATGCCTTTGTCGGTAGCAAAGAATACTTCTCCCGTAATTGCGTTGATATCGATGTCATTGATGACGTTACTGGGTAGGGGGGAATTGTCTTTGGTGAAGTGATAAAGAGTCTGCTGTCCGTCAGAAGAAAAAAGGAAAACACCTGAATCGGCTGTTCCTATCCATTTCTGATTGGAGCCGTTAACTACAATATCGGTTATGAATTGTTCGTACAGAAGTTCTTGAGGCAGGCCGTCTTCCAAAATAATGATGGCATTGGCTTTCATCTGTTCGTCTGACGTAAAACTGTTGACGCTGGGGAGTACTCTCAATCCTTGTCGGGTTCCTATCCACAGTTGGTTCCGATTGTCAATAGCTAAGGCTCTTACGTCTTCTATCGGAAGATTTCCCGAAGTTTCACCCATGGTTATTTTTTTGAAAACATTTCCGTTTTCATTAAAGGCGACTACACCATCCTTTGAGGTGCAAATCCATTTGGTTCCGCTTTTGTCAATAGCCATTCTTCCGAAACGAGCATTAAAATAATTGTCTAAAATAGAAGTCATGTCGTAGGACTGCCATTGATTGTTTGTTTTGAGCACTTTTAATGCGTTTTTGACCAAACCGTTCGTCATCCACAAGTTACCGGCTCTGTCGTAAACGCTTTGCTCAATTCGGATGTTAGAGTCTTGAGGGTCAGTAGGGAATATGGTTTCTAATCCGCTGTTGCTTTTATTGTATACAGTTACCAATTGGTCGTTTTCAAATTTCAATAGCCCGGAATAATAAGAACTGACAAAAATTTGTTTTTCGTTATTCGGATTTACCGTTACCCTGACTAAATCGGTGGAAGCGCTACCGGAAAGGTGTACCTCACTGTAGGGGATGTTTATCCATTGATTATTGGTGTATTTGCTGATTCCCTGATACAAAAGCGGATTCGGATCATATATTTCGGTATAGTCGCCATACACTGCCCACAAATTGCTTGACGAAGTGTTAATGGAGAAAAGGTTGTTTCTGACAGGGCCGTTGGGCATGATAAACTCAAAAGCAAAAGGGTTTGAAAGTGTTGAAGTTAAAATTCCTTTTTCGTTGGTGCCTATATATATAGTTCCGTTGATAGTTGTGGCACAGGTAAATGTCAGAGTTTCAGTTGAAGCTTGAAAGGGTTGTATATGGGCTATTTGACTCAAAGCCTGATTAAAAATGAAAACGTGGTTTTTTGAAGTCACCAAAAGTTGGTTGGCATTGGATCTGATGTCTACGCCTATTTCACCAACTACGCCAATTTGCTGAAAAAAAGAGCCGTTGTATTTGTAAATTCCTGTATCTGTATTCAAGGCGATGAGCTGGTTGTTGAAAGTGGTAATTCCATTCCAAAATCCGTTGTCAAAAACCTGCCATTGCGCAAAATCAATTAAATTCGGATTATTTATCGTTGCTTTTCGGATCCCGTTATTTTGGGTGACAGCATAAATGTCGTTATTGAAAATAGTAGTTTGGTACACTTTTATCTCTGCTCCGTTGGGTCCTATAAAATAGGTGTCGCCAAATTCCAGAGTTGCCAATTTGTATTGCACGATTCCAAAATCACACGAAACATATAACACACCGTTGTACTCCATAAAGTGGTTTATTTTTTTTATGTTGGAAGGGATGTTTTTGTTGATGATGTCTACTACATTCAGCATGCTTCCATCGGCATCATTGATGACAATCATCAAGCCGTCATCGTAGCCTACAATGGTTTTGTTGAATGCAACGCTGTGGTACATGGCCGAAATGGTTTGCCCGGACAACCCGTCAATGGTATTGATGGTTTTGATGCTGTTAGTCGTTAAGTTTTTGACAAACAAAGCATTTTCAGCTGCTGCAAAAACAGCCGTGTTTGATTCGGAAATATCTTTGATTTGATTGTATGAAAAGTAGCCTTTCCAATTGAGATTTTGTTGAGCAAAACCAATTTGAACACACAAGAGCAAAAACCAGAAGAAGCGTTTTCTCATTATACATGAATTATACCTGCAAATATAACATAAACGCAAAAAAAATGCTTTTGGTATTTTGGGTATAAAAAAATGCCCTCATTGCTGAGGACATTTTTAAGGTTTTGGTTGGTTTTATTTTGGTTTATACGATTCCCTGAGCAAGCATAGCATCAGCTACTTTTACGAAACCGGCAATATTGGCTCCTTTAACGTAGTCAGTGTATCCGTTTTCGTCAGTTCCGTATTTCACACAAGCAGCGTGAATGTTGGCCATAATGTCTTTCAAACGTTGGTCTACTTCTTCTGACGTCCAGCTCAAACGCAACGAGTTTTGTGACATTTCAAGACCTGAAGTTGCTACCCCTCCTGCGTTAGATGCTTTACCCGGAGCAAAAAGAATTTTAGCATTCAAGAAAGCTTCAATAGCTTCCGGTGTTGATGGCATATTAGCTCCTTCAGACACACAGATACATCCGTTAGCGATAAGCATTTTAGCTTCTTCACCATTTAACTCATTTTGAGTTGCACATGGTAAAGCAATATCACATTTTACTTCCCAAGGACGTTTTCCGGCAACGAATTTAGCATTTGGATATTTGGCAACGTAATCTGAAATTCTTCCGTAGTTTACGTTTTTGATTTCCATGATGTAAGCCAATTTTTCAGCGTCGATTCCGTCAGCATCGTGAATGTATCCTGAAGAGTCAGAAGCAGTAACTACTTTAGCGCCTAATTGGGTTGCTTTTTGAATAGCGTATTGGGCAACGTTTCCTGATCCCGAAACCACTACTGTTTTTCCTGAGAAGCTTTCGCCTCTGGTGGCCAACATGTTTTGAGCGAAATATACATCGCCATAACCGGTTGCTTCAGGACGAATTAATGAACCTCCGAAGGTAATTCCTTTTCCGGTTAAAACTCCGGTAAATTCATTTCTCAATCTTTTGTATTGACCGAACATATAACCTACTTCTCTTCCGCCCACACCGATATCTCCGGCAGGAACGTCAGTGTCTGCTCCGATATGTTTGGCTAATTCAGTCATGAAGGCTTGACAGAATTTCATGATTTCGTTATCTGATTTTCCTTTTGGATCAAAATCAGCTCCTCCTTTTCCACCACCCATTGGCAATGTGGTTAAACTGTTTTTGAATGTTTGTTCAAAAGCTAAGAATTTCAAGATGCTTAAGTTAACCGAAGGGTGGAAACGGATTCCTCCTTTATAAGGTCCGATGGCTGAGTTCATCTGAATTCGGTAACCGCGGTTTACTTGAGTGTTTCCGGCATCGTCTACCCAAGTCACACGGAACATGATTACTCTTTCAGGTTCTACCATTCTTTCCAAAAGCATTTTGTTTTGGTATTTTTTATTTTGTTCGATGAATGGAATTACCGTTTCGGCAACTTCCATAACGGCTTGCATAAATTCCGGCTCGTTGGCATTTCTTTTAGCAACAGATTCGATAAATGCGTTGATACTTTGTGACATAAATTATACTATTAAAATTTTTTAAGAAATCGTTTTCGTAAAATCGAACAAATATACATTTAATTAAAATGCGCGGTCAAAATTTTTCAAATTCTCAGTAATTTTATGTTTATGTTAAGAAATTTTGCAGGATCCTGAAGTAATTCCACTTATTTAAATCTTTTGTTGCTTTTTTTTGCGCATAAATCAACAAATTTTTATTTTATTTTAGAAGTGATTGATGTTTTTATATATTTGTCGAGAATTGAATTTATTAGTATGCAAATGCCCAAGAAATTTATCATAACCCTCTTATTACTATTTGTATTTACAACCAGCATTAATGCTCAGTTTGGTTTTTCTCATGAAATAGGAGCTATTGCCGGTCCGGTTGCTTTCCAGTCGGATTATGGTGAGCGTCATGATTTTGATACCAATGCCGGAAATACAGGTTATGGTATAGGTATAATTCACTATTTAAACTTCTCGTACAAAGCGGAATGTAACTGTTATACTCCCGAAACGTATTTTAATGATCACTTTAAATTGAGAAGCGAGCTTTCGTACAATAAAACCAATTTGCAGCATTTCGGACAGTGGGTTGATTCTAAAAAGAACTCTCTGTTTGCCCAGCAGTTAAGAGCAATGAAAGGTAGTACTGCAGTCACCAATATTGGGATGCAGTTGGAATTCTTTCCGCTTAGTATAAGAGATTTTACCGCAACAATCGGGTCGTTTGCTCCTTTTTTCAGTTTGGGCGGGCAGTTTAGTTTTTACGATCCAGAGGTACATTCTGATTTAGGTCCGATGAACTCACCAATCTCTACTCCCGACAAGTACATGTATGCTACGACAAATCAAGGAGGAACCGTATGGTCGGTAGTATCCAGTATCGGTTGTCGTTACAAATTAACCGAACTTTCGGATTTGATGCTTGATTTGAGATGGCAATATTATTTCTCTAACTGGGTAGACGGTATGAATCCGGATCCGAAACGATATCCTGAAAACAAAGCCAATGACTGGAATGTTTGGCTTAATTTCGGATACATTTACTACCTTCAATAACAGTTAGAAGAGAATCTATTCTTCTACCGCATCTTTATAATCCGGGTACAAAAATTTATTGTAAGGGAATCTGGTGATGTGAATTTCTCTCACAGCCTCATATACTTTTTCTCTGAATTCCTCAAAGTTTTCTTTGTTAGTTGCCGATATGAATAAAGCATTCTTTTCGCCCACAGTAGCCATCCAAGTTGCTTTCCATTCTTCTAAGGTGTAGTGTTTGCTGGTTTTTTCAGTAATCAAATCGTCAGCGTCAATAACTAAATGTTTGTAAGCGTCAATTTTGTTGAAAACCATAATTGTAGGTTTGTCATTGCTTTTAATGTCCTGTAAAATCTGGTTTACAGAAGCAATGTGTTCTTCAAAATCGGGGTGCGAAATATCAACAACATGTAACAACAAATCGGCTTCGCGCACTTCATCCAGTGTGCTTTTGAAAGATTCGATAAGTTGTGTGGGCAGTTTTCGGATAAACCCTACGGTGTCTGACAATAAGAACGGCAGGTTTTTGATTACGACCTTCCGAACAGTAGTGTCAAGTGTAGCAAACAATTTGTTTTCGACAAAAACTTCGCTTTTGCTGATGACATTCATTAAGGTAGATTTTCCCACGTTGGTATACCCAACCAAAGCTACACGAACCACGGCTCCTCTGTTGCTTCTTTGAACCGACATTTGTCTGTCGATGGTTTTTATCTTGTCTTTTAACAATGCAATTCGGTCACGTACAATTCTTCGGTCGGTTTCAATCTCGGTTTCACCCGGACCGCGTAGTCCGATACCTCCTTTTTGACGTTCCAGGTGAGTCCACATTCCGGATAATCTGGGTAATAAATACTGGCATTGCGCCAATTCAACCTGAGTTCTGGCATACGACGTTTCGGCTCTTTGAGCAAAAATATCCAGAATAAGATTGGTTCGGTCGAGTACTTTACAATCCAGAATTTTAGAAATATTTTTTTGTTGAGAAGGCGATAATTCGTCGTCAAAAATAACTGTTGAGATGTTGTTTTCCCTGATGTAATGGTTTATTTCATCCATTTTTCCGGTGCCTAAAAAAGTCTTCGGATTGGGACGGTCCAACTTTTGAAAAAAGCGCTTGACAACTTCACCGCCGGCAGTATAGGTTAAAAACTCGAGTTCATCGAGGTATTCTTTTAGCTTATCCTCATTTTGGTTTTGCGTAACGATACCAACAATTACCGTTCTCTCAAAATTTATGATTTCTTTTTCTAACATTGTTGTTCGATTGATTGGCAAAATTAGGAATTTGAATTTTAAAAAATCATGTAAATGCTATAAGAAATGGATGAATAACGTGGATTATTTTATCAAAAAAAATATAATTCCTGATTTTTTCAGAATTTTTACTAAATTTGGGCTTCATTATCCAAAAAATTATAATCAAACAACTAAATTTTCATTTCATGAAAAAAATTACTTTACTATTACTGTTGTTGTTCGTTTCCTTAAGCGGTTATTCCCAATTATTCCCGGCTGAAGGATTTGAATCAACTGCAGGACCGGAAAACCCGCCTTCAACGGACTGGTATTTGGGAAGCGGAACTTGGGCCGTATTTGACAATGATGCGGCATCATTAATTACCACAACCAAACGATGGGGTATTAACAGTGTTGCAGCCAACGTTCATCAAGGTCTTAATGCTGCTTTTATGGACAGGGACAACATTGGTGCCGGAAATACTGCAGAGGATTTCTTAGCGACACCTTTAGTTTTTGTACCGACCAATGGCGAATTGCACTTTTTTGCCAGAACATTTGCCAGCGGGCAACAAGGTACGATTTTTCAAATCAGAGTAGCTCCGAGTACGGCAAACCAAAATGATCCTTCAGCCTATACCACTATTCAAACCTATACTGAAGCTCAGTTGTCTACGAATTTTAATGAATACGAAGAGAAGGTTGTAAACTTAGGAGCTTTTTATGCCAACCAAAGTATCTATATTGCCTTTGTGCAGGTTTGGACACAGCCGACTACGGCATTAGGTGGAGATCGCTGGTTGTTGGATGACGTAAGTGTGGTAGAAAAATGTTTGGATCCTACGAACTTGACATTTTCCGGCGTTACCTCTTTTGGTGCTACCCTGAACTGGACAAACACCAGTGGGGCAACTTCATGGGAAATCGAGATTGTTCCTGCTTCCGGTACTCCAACAGGAACGGGTGTAGTATATAATGGATTACCCCCATATGTAGCTACTGGTCTACAGCCTAATACTCCTTATAAGTTTTATGTAAGAGCTTTGTGTTCGCAAAGTTCGAGTCAATGGGTTGGGCCTTCGGCAAATTTCACGACTCTTGTCGCTCCTCCGGTCTGTGGAGGGAATTTTGTAGATACCGGCGGAATAGCAGGGAACTACGCTAATAATGCTAACAATACTACAACGATAAGCCCAGTTAATCCGGGTGAAGTTGTAACTGTAACTTTTACATCATTCAATACAGAAGCTAATAATGACGTATTAAAGGTATATAATGGTTCTGTATCTCCGGCTAATTTAATAGGATCTTATTCAGGAACTACTTTGCCACCGGCTATTACTTCTAGTGCGGCTAACGGTAGTTTAGTGTTTGTATTTACTTCAAATGCTTCAGTTACTGCAGCCGGTTGGGCTTCAAACATAACCTGTGGTCCGCCGGTAGCTTGTCCGAAGTTAATTGCTTTGAATACCAGTGCTTTATTGTCTAACTCTGTTACTTTAGGTTGGACAGCGACTGGTTCTGCTACCACATGGCAGGTTTTGGCATTACCATGTGCTGCACCTGCACCAACAGCTTCAACAACAGGATGGGTTTCAACAACCGACAATCCTTATAATATCACCGGACTTACTCCGGGAACTTGTTACAATTTATATGTAAGAAGTGACTGTGCTACAGATGGAGTTGGAGAATGGGCTGGTCCTATTTCGGTAACGACCCCAGCTGCACCACCTATTTGTGGTGGAAACTATGTTGACGGAGGAGGTTTAACAGGAAACTATGCTAATAACATCACGGCCGCAGCAGGTACCCAAGTTATTTCTCCTATAACACCGGGTGATGTAGTAACGGTAACTTTTACCTCTTTCAATACAGAGTTGAACAACGACGTAATGAAAGTATACAATGGTAACAATACGCTGCCGGCTAACTTAATCGGAACTTTTTCAGGAACCACTCTGCCACCTGTATTTACATCTACAGCAGCGGACGGTAGTCTGACTTTTGTGTTTACCTCTAATGCAACAGTTAATGCGGCAGGTTGGGTTGCGAACATTACTTGTGGTCCGCCACCGGCAACGTGTACAGCTCCTATTGCTTTGACTACATCTGCATTAGTGGCTAATTCAGTTTCTTTGGGTTGGACAGCTACCAACAGTGCTACAACATGGCAAGTGATAGCACTACCATGTGCTGCTCCTGCACCAACCGCTTCTACTACAGGTTGGGTAACTGCTACGACTAATCCGTTTACAGTTACAGGTCTTACGGCTACAACTTGTTATAAGTTATACGTAAGAACTGATTGTAGCGCCACTTCAGGTGGTGTTAGTGATTGGTCTTTACCGGTAACCATCAACACACCGTGTTCTAGCTACACTGTTCCTTTCCAAGAAGGATTCAATACCGGATCGCCATCAGAACAATGTTGGACCGTATTGAATGTAAATGGTGATGCTGATGCTTGGGATATGAACTATGCTACGAATCCTTATGAAGGAGATCAGGCAGCTATGTTATACACTGACTTTAATAACGGTGCTAATAACGATTGGTTGATTTCTCCTCAAATTATTTTGACGGGTAACCAAAGATTGAAATTCCACTACAGAGTTCAATCGGCTGCAGAGCCTAACGAGTTTAGAGTGATGTTGTCTACGAACACTTCTAATCCGGCTGATTTCACACAGACACTAGTGCCTTTAACAACTTACAGTAATACTACTTATATTGAAAAGAGAGTAAACTTGAGTGCTTACAACCAACCGGTTTATATCGCATGGCAGGTACCACCAGGAAGTATTGATGGTTGGAGAGTTTACATCGATAATGTAATTGTAGAAAACCTACCTTCATGTCCTGAACCGGAATCTGTGGTTGCAACCAATGTTACTTCAAATTCAGTGAGTTTGTCATGGACTAACGGAAATTCAGAAACTGCTTGGGAAGTACTTGCTTTACCATGTCTTTCACCGGCACCTGCGGCTAATGCAACAGGATATGTTCCTGCGGGCACTAATCCGTTTACATTAACCGGTTTAACTCCAAACACTTGTTATGATATTTATGTAAGAGCGGTATGTTCTTCTACTGATAAGAGTATTTGGTCTATTGTTCCTGTAACTGTGAATACATTATGTTTGCCGTTTACAGTGCCGTTCCAAGAAGGATTCAACAGTAATTCAACCACTCAGAGTTGTTGGACCGTGTTGAATGTTAATAATGATACCGATAAATGGGATATGGATTATGCTACTAATCCATACGAAGGTGACCAGTGTGCCATGTTGTATACAGATGGTAATGCCGGGAACAATAACGACTGGTTGATTTCGCCAACAATTACATTAAACGGAAATCAAAGATTGCGTTACCGATACCGAGTACAATCGGCAAACGAACCAAACGATTTCAGAGTCATGTATTCTACAACCGGAACCAGCCCTGCAAGTTTTAACGCTAATCCTCCACTTGTAGCGCTTACAAGTTACAGCAATACTACTTATGTAGAAAAAATTGTAAACTTAACTAATATATCAGGAGATACTAATATTGGTTTCCACGTGCCTCAGGGTGGTCTTGACGGATGGAGATTGTATATTGATAAGGTAGTAGTTGAAAATATTCCAACTTGTTTACCGCCAATCAATCTTACGGTTAGTAACATAGAAGCCACTTCGGCTTTGTTGGGTTGGACCGATACCAATTCACCAACTCCGGCTACGCAATGGGAAGTTATTTTTGTTCCTCAAGGTGATCCTGAACCTCTGCCATCTGCAGTAGGTCAGATAGTGTCTTTCAATCCGGCACTTATGACGGGATTAGCACCGGGTACTGCTTACACATATTATGTAAGAGCCGTGTGTTCTTCAACCGATAAGAGTGAATGGTCATTAGGGGCTAACTTTACTACCTTAATTATAAATGATAATTGTTCAGGTGCTGTTTTTGCTCCTGTGAACCAGTCTCAAATTTGTCAACAAACAACTCCTGGAACTATAAGTGGTGCTACTGCTTCAACTGGTGTACCAGCGGCATGTATCGGAACAGCCGATGATGATGTTTGGTTCCAATTTGTAGCATCAAACCCATATTTAACTGTTTCGTTGTTAAATGTGGTTGGTAGTACAACTAATTTGAATTTTGCAGTATATTCAGGTCAATGTAACTCATTAACGCAAGTATATTGTAGTACTGCTAATACGCTTTATGGAGTTGTTAATGGATTAACACTTGGACAAACCTATTATATTAGGGTATACTCTAATGCGAATACAGCACAAACGGTAAACTTTAACCTTTGTATTTCTACACCATCAAGCTGTTTATCAGCAACCTCTGCTTGTCAGAACCTACAGTATCCAAATATTCAAGGGATTACTAATCAGCCGGCAATTGGTTGTTTATCAGATCCAAGAAACCCTAGTTATTATACCATCAATGTAACTCAAACTGGTCCGATTAACTTGCTTTTGACGCAGTCTACCACTCTAGGAGGAACTCCGAATCTTGATGTTGATTATGCTGCTTGGGGACCATTTGCTAGCCAGGGTGCTGCTTGTGCTGCTATAGGAAACCCTCCTACTTTGGCACCGGGTATAGGTGTGCCGGTTACTACTACTACAGGATGTAGTTTCTCTGCGGCTTCGACAGAAACACTTAATATTGCCAATGCAGTTGCAGGTCAGGTTTATGTGATTTTAATTACGAATTATGCGAATACTCCGGGATTCATCAGTTTAACACAACAAAATGTTAATGCTCCGGGAGCCGGTACCTATGAATGTTGTCCGGATGCGTTCTTTAAATACACTCCGGCTACGTATTGTAAAGGATCTAATACGAATCCAATTCCTACTATCGATTCAGGATCTTTAGCAGGTACATTCTCGTTGGCTCCTTCTTCACCTACCGGATTAGTGTTCGCTAATACTGCTACAGGTGAAGTTGATTTGGCTGCAAGTGCACCGGGTATTTATTCTATCCTAAATACGGTGGCTGCGAGTACTACCACAAACTGTCCTCAAGCTCAAAGAGGTTATACCATTAAAATTGAGGCGCCTTTGACGGCTTCTATTTCATACGGCCCTACGAATTATACTACTTTCTGTAAAAGTATCACGACTTTACAGCCTGTAACGATTACAGGTACAACTGGTGGATCTTTCTCAGTAACGCCAAACGGTGGTTTGTATATCAATACCACTACAGGAGATATCAATCCTAGTTTGAGCCAGCCGGGCGTGTATACTATTAGTTATGGTATACCAAGCTCAACATGTACCGGAACTAACCCATCAACTACGGTTGAAATCTTTGGATTGCCAAACATTCCAAATCAGTCGCCGATAACAAGATGTGATAGTTATACTTTACCTGCATTACCGGAAGGAAATTACTATTCAACTTCACAGTTGAACGGTCCGGCCACTGCACCACTAGATATTACGGTTCCAATTACCAGTTCACAAATGGTTTATGCTTATGCGATTACCAGCAATGGATGTCCGTTAGAGAAATCATTTATGGTAACTATTAACAGTGTACCAACACCAACATTCAACGTGACTCAGTCTTCTTGTACAAGTTCAACTGGAAGTATAACGGTTACGTCACCGGTTTCAACATCAGGAAATACTCCTACAGATTTGTTTATTTCTGAAGTAACCGATTCCAATTGGGGTTCACTTTCTTATGTAGAATTATTTAATGGTACAAACGCTACAATTAATTTGTCTACATATTCTATTAAAACGGCTAACAATGGAGGGGCGTATTCATTTACATTGCCTTTAAACAATGTTAATCTAACATCGGGAAGTACTTATGTTATTGCTTTAGGTAACGATAGTGCTTGTACTACCTCAGGAGGTAATGGTTCATTGGCGGCTCAAAATAATGCTTCGGGATCTGTAAATTTCGCAGCTAACGGACATGATCATATCGCTCTGTTTAAAGGCTCTACACAAATTGATAGTTGGGGTGTTTTTGGATCTAATAATTGGGCTCCAGCCAGTGTAGGTACGGAGGGTGCTGATTTCAGAAGAAAAAATACTGCATCGTCATTGCCTAATACGGTTTATAATAATAGTGATTGGGATGTTTACGATTACCTGGGAAGTGGTTCTAATGCCAATTGTGCCAATAATGATTACTCAAATATTGGGGTTTATTCATTAACTATTTCAAATTATCAATATAGTTTGGATAATGGGCCATTCCAATCAGGAGTTACATTCTCTAACCTTGCTGCCGGACCACACGTATTGGTAGTAAAAGATTTATTGACTACCTGTACTTCGGCACCGATTACTATCAATGTTGATGCTCCGGGAAGTGGAACAATCACTTCATTAACTCCGAATACTCCTATCTGTTCAGGAGGTAACGCTGTGTTTGATATAGTTGGTACTCCGAATGCTACAGTTACTTATACCATTAATGGAGGTTCAAATCAAACGGTAGTTTTAGATGCAACCGGTAATGCTACGGTAACCGTAAACTCAGTTACTGTTGATACTGTTATTGCTTTGAATCAAATCAGTACAGCATCATGTACAGTTGGTATAAGCAATACTGCTACCGTACAAGTTCTGTCTAGTGTTGTTTTCGGAACTTTAACAGCAACGACACCTGTATGTTCAGGAGGTGATGCTGTGTTTACTTTGACAGGTACCGCTAATGCGACCGTGACTTATACTATAAACGGAGGTGCTAATCAAACCGTGGTTTTAGATGCCACCGGAGCTGGTTCAGTAACCATTACAGGTGTTACAGCAGATACAACTATTTTATTGAACAATATTAGTTTAGGTTCATGCAGCACAACATTGACCGATTCGGCAACAGTCACCGTTTTACCGAATCCGGCTTTAGTTTCTTTAACTGCAAATACACCAATATGTTCAGGAGATAACGCTGTGTTTAATTTGGTTGGAACCGCTAATGCCACTGTTACTTATACTATAGACGGAGGTGCAAATCAAACGGTAGTTTTAGATGCATCCGGAAATGGTTCGGTTACTATAACTGGTGTTACTGCGAATACCACTATGACATTGAGTCAAATTACTTTGTCGTCATGTAGTACAGCATTAACTAATACTGCTACAGTAGTAGTTGTAACTAATCCAAGTATAACTACTTTGACAGCAGCTACTCCAATATGTTCAGGATCAAATGCTGTATTTACCTTAACCGGAACCGCTAATACTACTGTAACATACACTATAAATGGTGGAGCTAATCAAACGGTTGTTTTAGATGCAAGCGGAAATGGTTCGGTTACAGTAACTGGTGTAACCGTTGACACAACTATTTTGTTAAGCCAAATTAGTATCGGAAGTTGTGTATCAACATTGACTAACACGGCTACAGTTGTAGTGTTACCTAACCCAACTTTAGCAACATTAACGTCAATTACACCAATATGTTCAGGTGGAGATGCTGAATTTGCTTTGACAGGAACACCTAATGCTACCGTTACATATTCTATAAATGGAGGTGCTAACCAAACAGTAGTTTTAGATGCCACCGGAGCGGGTTCAGTTACCATTACAGGTGTTACAGCTGATACCACTATGACATTAAGTCAAATAAGTTTAGCTACATGTATTACTCCGCTTACTAATACTGCAACAGTTGTATTGTCATTACCTGTTCAAATTTTATTGTCGGGAGGTTGTCAAGGACAGTTTTATAACCTAACTGCTTCTCCTGTATCTAATTCGTTTGACCCACAAACTGTAACATATGAGTGGTACAACGATTTAGGAATAATGATAGGTACTACGCAAACTATTACTGTAACTCAAGCAGGAAATTATTATGTTATCATTACCAATGGCGGTTGTGCCAGTCAGTCTGCTCCGTTCAAAGTTGATTCGACAATTTGTGTGATTCAAAAAGGTATTTCTGCTGATAATGATGGATTAAATGATTACTTTGATTTAAGTGGTTATAATGTAAAAAGGTTGACTATTTTCAATCGTTACGGAATGAAAGTATATACTAAGGATAACTACGTTAAAGAATGGATGGGTCAGTCTGATAAAGGAGATGAACTTCCTGATGCTACTTACTACTATGTAATCGAACGTACAACAGGTGAAAATGTTACGGGTTGGATTTATATCAATAGAGTAAAATAGGGGTAGTTATTAATTTGCATTTACAATAAAATAAAATAAAATGAAGAAAATATATTTCATTGCAATAGTAGCTTTATCAGCATTTACATCGGTACAAGCGCAGCAGGACCCTCAATATACACAATACATGTATAATATGAGTGTGATGAACCCGGCATATGCCGGTTCAAAAGAAGGATTATCCGGTGGACTTTTGTACAGAAACCAATGGGTTGGAATAGAAGGTGCCCCTACAACGGGAACCTTCTTCCTTCACAGTCCTGTTGGAAAGAACGTTGGATTAGGTCTTTCTGTTATTTCTGATAAAATAGGGCCTGTAGAAGAAAATAATTTTTATGCGGACTTTTCATATACCCTAAATTTAGGAGGTGAACATCGTTTGGCTTTTGGTTTAAAAGCCGGTGCCACTATGCATAAAATAGACTTTAACAGTATATATCCAACCTTACCACAGCAATCACCTTCAGATCCGTTTTCCGGGGCTAATCCTAGTTCAACATTTCTGAATATTGGTAGTGGAGTGTTTTATTATACTGATAAGTATTACCTGGCGTTTTCTGTACCAAACATGTTAAAATCGAAATACCTTGACTTTGACGGAAGACAGTATGGAACAGATGTTTTGCATTATTTCCTAACAGGAGGATATGTGTTTGATTTGAATCCAAATTTAAAATTCAAACCGTTTGCTATGATTAAAACATCTACAAAAGCACCTACATCTTTCGATGTTTCGACTAATTTTTTGTTGTATGACAAGTTAGAACTGGGCGCAACTTATAGATTACAAGATTCATTCGGTGCTCTTATAAATTTTGCCGTAACACCAGGACTAAGAATCGGATATGCTTATGACCATATAATTTCAGATTTAAACGTTACAGCACAAGCTTCACATGAGGTAATGTTGTTGTTTGATTTGAATTTCCCGAAAAAAGTATCACGTTCACCTAGATATTTCTAACCCATAAAGCAATCCATAAAATGAAAAATCTATATATAGCATTAAGTTTTGTAGCCTTCAGTTTTACCATGTCGGCGCAAAATAAAGACACTAAGACAGCTGATAAATTATTCAATCGATTTGAATATGTGGATGCTGCCAAAGAATATTTAAAGTTAGTTGAAAACGGAAAAGGAACGGATTATGTTTACAAACAGTTAGCCGATAGTTACTACAATGTATTCAATTCAACCGAAGCGGTAAAATGGTATGCTAAAGCGACTGAGATGAATCAGGATGCTGAAACTTATTACCGTTATGCTCAAATGCTGAAAGCCAATGGGAAATATGAAGAGGCCAATAAGCAAATGCAAAAGTTTGCCAATGCTGCTCCTTCAGATGCCAGAGCCAAAGCTTTCAAAGAGAATCCTAATTACGTTCCGAAATTATTGGATAAGACCAAACTGTACAATGTAAAGTCATCGGATGTCAGTAGTGATAAGTCAGATTTTGGCGCTGTTCTTTATGATAATTCACTGTATTTTGCCAGTGCCCGTAACGGTGCTCGTAAAACCTATGGATGGACAGACGAACCCTATCTAGATATTTACAGAGCAGATTATAATACGGATGGAACTATAACAAATGCCAGTCCTGTAGTTTCGTTGAATTCGAAATGGCATGATGGTCCTGTTACTATCAGTGCTGATGGTAACACAGCTTATTTCGCCAGCGAAAGCTATAAAGAAAAAATAGCGGAAAAAGATAAAAAAGCCAATGCCAAATTCAGCCAGGTTTATTTGTTTAAAGCAACTAAAAATGGGGATAAATGGGGAGATATAACAGCTTTACCTTTTAATGATAAAACTTTCTCAACCAGCAATCCAAGTTTGAGCCGTGACGGTAAAACTTTATATTTCTCTTCTAACAGACCGGGAAGTATAGGCGGTGTTGATATTTGGAAAGTAAGCATCAATGCTGACGGTACTTACGGCGAGCCTCAAAACTTAGGCAGCAAAGTAAATACAGAAGGTAATGAAAGTTTTCCATTTATTGCCGATGATAACAAAACATTGTTCTTTGCTTCAAGCGGGAAACCCGGTTTAGGAGGTCTTGACATCTACCAAATTGATTTGTCAAACGGTTCTGAAGCCAACAATCTAGGTAAACCGGTTAACACAGAGAAAGATGATTTCGCTTTTTCATTCAACGGAAATAAGAATATCGGATTCATCTCTAGTAACCGTAGCGGAAATGATGATATTTTTGTGATAACTCCGGTATGTGCTGTTGATGTGATGATAGTCGTAACCAATGCCAAAACAGGAGAAATCTTGTCTAATGCCAGCGTAAGCATACTGGATGATCAGAAAAACGTGATTGCCACCGAAATGTCAAATGCAAAAGGTGAGGTAACGTATAAAGTAGAATGCGACCGTCCATACGTGGTTCAGGCTTCAAAAGATGGTTTCGAAGGAAATTCATTTGCCGTTACCAAAAGCAATGGACCTAAGTTTAAAGTGGATGCTGCCCTACAACCTATCGATGTTATCGTAACTGAAACAGAAGTGGTGTTGAAACCAATCTATTTTGAATTCAACAAAAGCAACATCACTCAGGAAGGTGCCTTTGAGTTAGACAAATTAGTTCAGGTGATGAAGAACAACGACAAAATGGTTATTTTGGCTAAATCACACACCGATAACAGAGGAAGTGATAAGTACAACTTAAACTTATCTGACCGTAGAGCTAAATCAACCGTACAATACATCATTTCAAAAGGAATTCCTGCCAGCAGAATTTCCGGTAAAGGAATGGGTGAGTTAGAGCCAAAAGTAGATTGCGGTAAAGACTGTACCGAAGAACAACACGCTCAAAACAGACGTTCAGAATTCTTGATTGTTAAGAAATAAGAACTGTTTATCCATATAAAAAAAGCCGAACATTATTGTTCGGCTTTTTTTGTGATTATTCTTTTGATTGATTTATGATAGCAATACGGCAGTTGTAATGTTTAATTCGATTGGAATTGGCTTTATGTGTTGTTTGTTTCCACGAGTTTTTTGTATTCCGTTTTCAATATTGAGTATTCCAATTGTAACAGCTTCATCTTTCGCTCCAAGATGTTTATTTCCTTCTGAGTGTTATTTTCCAACGATTTTTGTACTCTTTTTTCAATCATCTGCAGCACACCGGTTCTTTGAGCGCTGTTTTGGTTGGAAGCAACTTGCAATTGATTCACCATCAGTTGCACTCTGAGTAGCGATTGTAATTTTTGGTGCCGATTATTTAATTTTCGTTCGGTGGCAAGCAGTTGGTATTCATTCTCTTTCAGTAATGTTTCCAGTTCTTCTTTTGAGAAGTTTGCTGTTTGTTGGTTTGCAGGTGTTTCTTTTGAAAGCATTGTATCGGCTGATTGGTTTAGGCTCAGTATTTCATGCAGTTGCATAAGAGCCTCTTTGGGCAGCGATCTTTTGCCTAGCTCAAACATTGACCACTGAGTGCGGTGAACGCCTAAAAGCATCGCTATTTCCTGTTGTTTTAATCCGAGTAATTCGCAAATGGTTTGATGTGTTTTCATATTCATCGTTTTGTGGCTTTTTTTTCTTTACAAAAATTTTGCCACAAAAGTTGTGGCAAAATTTCTCTATCATTTTTTTTGCCACAAAACGGCATCAAGAGAACAGCATTTAAATTCTGAAACCGATTTACAATAAATGCTACTTATCAAGTTAGTTCTTCAAAGGCATACTGCTTTGGTTTAATTCTGTCTTTAATCCATAAAAAAACCGCCTTGAAAAAACAAGGCGGTTCAGTATAGCATTTTGATGCAGTTATTCTTTTATGAATCGTTTTGAGCTGACACCATTTTCGTTTTTAATTTCAATCAAATAGGCTCCGGTTCTGAGTGAACCCACATAAATGGTTTCATTTTCAATGTTGCCTTTTCCTAATTCTTGTCCCATCATGTTGTAAATAGTATAGGTTGATGGACTTTGAAGATTGGCGATGTTCAACACATCTCCTTTAACTGGATTCGGATACAAGGTAAACGAAAGCTCATTATTGCTACTCATTTCTTTGGCAGTAGCAGTGATGTTTACGGTGTAGTCTTCTACTTGTCCGTAAGAGAATGTTTCGCACGCGGTTGGAGTTGCGTTGTATTTCATGGAAACTCTCATTCTGGTGGCTCCTAATGAAGCCGTAGCCGGTATTGTAATGGTGCCGGTGATTGGAGTTGTTGTTGATTTAGCTTTTGTGAAAACCGTTTCTCCGGCATCGGCAAAATCACCGTCTTGGTTATAGTCAATCCAAACAGCATATCCTTCACTGTATTTAGTGCTTGTCCATGAAGGCGTTATGGTGATAGTATAAGCAGTTCCTCTGGCAACGTTAGTTGAAAGAGCTGTAAAGTTTTCGTATCCCGCCGTTCCTGTAGAAGTATTGCTGATGGTACCGAAAACTACTTTACCGATTTTTTCGTCAGCTGTACTATTCCCTTGTGATGTACAGTAAGTTAATGAAGCGGTAGTAGTTGTCACACTCACCGTATTGCTGGCTGCAGAAGCATTGCCGGCTGCATCTTTGGCAATAACATAGAAAGTATAAGTGGTTGAAGCCGTCAATCCGCTAACGGCATAGGTAGCTGCTGTAGTCGAACCTAATAACGCTCCGTTTTTGTACACGTCATATCCGGTAACCCCTACGTTATCAGTAGCACCAGACCATGATAAGCTGGTTGTTGTTGAAGTGGTTCCCGAAGCGGTTAAAATCGGAGCAGTCGGAGCAGTGGTGTCTGCTACAGGAGCTAAAATGGTTACTGTATAATCTTCTACTTGTCCGTAAGAGAACGTTTCACAAGAGGTTGGAATTCCGTTGTATTTCATAGAAACTCTCATTCGTGTAGCTCCCAAATTAGCCGTAGTAGGAATGGTAAAGGTTCCGCTTACCGGTGTGCTTGTTGAAGCGGCACTGGTCCAAACGGTTTCTCCCGCATCTGTAAACACACCATTTTTGTTGTAATCAATAAATACCGCGTATCCCTCGGCATAAGCAGTGCTTGTCCAAGATGGAGTAATGCTGATGGTGTTAGCTGTACCGGCAGTTGCATTGGTCGAAAGCGCAGTAAAATCTTCGTAACCGGCTGTTCCTGTAGAAGTATTATTAATGGTGCCGAATACGACTTTGCCTATTTTTTCGTCTGCTGTGCTGCTTCCCAATGAAGTACAGTAAGTCAGTGAAGCTACAGTAGTAGTCACACTAACATTGTTGCTGGCTACTGAAGCATTGCCGGCAGCATCTTTGGCAATAACATAAAACGAGTAAGTTGTAGTGGCACTCAAGCCGGTTACAGCATAATTTGTTGAGGCAGTAGAACCCAGTAATACTCCGTCTTTGTATACATCATATCCGGTAACGCCAACATTGTCAGTTGCTCCTGACCACGATAAATTGGTAGAAGATGAAGTTGTTCCCGATGCGCTCAATGTTGGAGCCGTTGGAGCTGTAGTGTCAATAACCGGAGCCAATGTGGTTACACTAACACTGTTACTGGCTGCCGATGTATTTCCGGCTGCATCTTTAGCTTTTACGGTGAAAACATAAGTGGTTGAAGCGCTTAATCCAGTAACAGCATAAGTTGTTGAGGCGGTAGAGCCTAACAAAACACCGTCTTTGTACACTTCATATCCGGTAACGCCTACGTTATCAGTAGCGCCCGACCATGATAAATTGGTTGCGGTTTGTGTGGTTCCTGAAGCAGCCAATGTAGGTGCAGTAGGAGCTACGGTATCATTCGAACCGGCTGTAATGGTGAAATTAGCATTTGAAACATCAAAGAAAATATGATTGGTGCCTTTTACCATGATGCGGTTAGTAGTTCCCGGGGTATTCGGAATGGTGATCGCTTCTGTTCCGTCATTTGGCGTAGCCGCAACTAATGTCAACCAAGTGTTACCTCCGTCAGTTGATAGCAAAATGTCAACATTTGCACAGTTTACTCCGTTGGCTGTTGTACCGGCTACCGCCCAGGTTACAGTTTGTGTGCTTCCGCCAACATAAGAAACGGCTGTGTTAGGAGAAGTTACGCTGAAAGGACCTGCGGTGGCATTAACGGTAACAATCATGTCATCGCTGTTGTTTGCTGATCCTCCGTTGTGATTGTCGCGAACAGTTACTCTGAAATTTAAAGTACGGGCTACCGAAGGTAAGGCCTCTACTGTGATTTCAGCCCCAGCAGTAGTGGTAGCGCCGGTCAATACCGAAGCCATTCTTGGGAAATAACGCGTTGGTGAAGTAGTAGAATTGTAAGATCTGAAATTCACTCCGCTGGTTTTGGTGGCACTCGGAGCTGTTGATGTTGTTTGAGAATCCATTTGTTCCCAATTATAAGTCAATGCATCTCCGTTTGCATCTGCGCCAACAGCTGTCAGCATGAACGGAGTGCTTTTCGGGATGGTATAATCCAATCCGGCACTAATGGTAGGGACAGCATTTCCGGTAGCGGTATTAACCGAACAGGTTTTGGCTTTTATATTGTTGGTTACTTGTTGAATACTTACGGCATGAAAATAAGGGTCAGAATGCGGTTGAACATCTAAAGAAGTGATTCCTGCATATCCCATAATGGTTGAGCCTGAACCCGGTTCTACCTGAACACCTGTTCCTTCGTTGCTGTGTGTGAAAGTATGATTAGCTCCAAATTGGTGTCCCATTTCGTGAGCAACATAATCTACGTCAAAGTTATCTCCTGCCGGAATTCCGTCTGCGGGAGAAGTGATTCCGCTTCCTTTAGAACCGTTAACACAAATACAACCGATACAGCCGGCATTTCCACCTCCACCGGTAGCACCAAATAAGTGTCCGATGTCATAATTGGCTTCCCCGATTACTGAGGTTAAAGTAGATTGTAATTGAGCATTCCATTGCGACATGCTCGATGCAGCCGAATAAGGATCCGTTGATGCATTAGTATAAATTACTAAATCGGTATTGGCAATTAAAACCATTCTAGCCGAAAAGTCTTTTTCAAAAATACCATTTACACGTGTCAAAGAAGCGTTTATGGCCGCCAATGCCTGAGCTTTGGTCCCTCCGAAATAGGCGGTATATTCACCGGTACACGACATTGCCAAACGGAAAGTGCGCAATACTCCGTCGTCTGCATTTGGTCGGGCAGTTGTACTTTCAATCTGAGGAGCCGTCACATCAACAACTTTACACTCAAAAGGCGTCATGGAACTGGCTTTATCAGCTTTGCGGTAAACGGTGTAAGTAGTCAGGTCTTTTGAAATAGGCTCAATAAACTCAGCGGATCGGTCTGCACGCAGTACCATCGACTTGAATCCCAATGGCGAAACGCTGAAGTATGCCGTAGCAGTAGGATTGTCAACTCCGATTCCGAAGTACGATTTGATTTCGGGGTATTTTGCCGCTAATTCCGGATCCATTATCGAGTTTTCGTATACACGAAAGCGTTCTAAAGTTCCATCAGCGTTAGGAATGGATAAAATGTTTTGCGTGGGTGCTAAAACAGAGGTTCTTTTAGCCGAACCTTGTAAAGAGGTCTTTAAATCGGTCAGATTTAATTGAAATAAATGATTTTCGGGTAAATTCATTCGACTGTCAAGTGCCACAAGGTCACTTTTTTTGGTAGTCGACTTCCAAAGTGCGGTTTTATTTTGCGCCAAACCAACACTTGTTATTGCTAAGAAAGCAATAGAAAGTAATTTAAATTTCATAATGATTGGAATTAATTAAAATGGTGCATCAAAAGTAAAATTAAATTTGTGATAACTGTTTAATTTTTAATAAAATCGGTTGTAAATAACTAAATTAATGTTATAATCATTGATGTATTGATAAAAAATAAGAATAATTTGCTGTAAAATGATAATTTTAATTTTTTTGAATTAAGATTTAACTTAAAAAAGTATTTTTAGAAAAAAATCGACAGATGAATTTAAGCTATTGGGAACTCAAAAATTGGTTTACAAATGTTGATTATACCATTGTTGGCAGTGGTATAGTAGGTTTGCATTGTGCTTTGCAATTGAGAGCACGTTTTCCCGAGAGTAAAATTCTGGTCCTCGAAAAAGGATTGTTGCCACAAGGAGCCAGTACCAAAAACGCCGGATTTGCCTGTTTTGGCAGTCTGTCCGAAATAATAGATGATTTAAAAACACATAGCGAAGAAGAAGTTATAGCGCTGATTCAGAAACGATGGCAGGGATTGCAATTGCTGCGTAAAAACCTGGGTGATGCGGCCATCGATTTGAAACCCTATGGTGGTTATGAATTGTTTTTACAAGAGGATGAAAGCACCTATGCCGAATGTTTGCAGAAACTTCCGTTTATCAATGAGTTGCTGAAGCCTCTTTTCAGAAATGATGTTTTTGCCAAAGAGGTTGATCGTTTTGTGTTTCAGGGTATAAAAGAGTATGTTGTTTTCAATCCGTATGAAGCACAAATTGATACCGGTAACATGATGGAAGCCTTGTTGAGAAAAGCAGTTACTCAAAATATTTTAATTTTGAATCAGGCTACGGTTACTGCTTATCATCAAAACAGCGATGGCGTGCAGGTGGCTCTAGCCAATTTTAGCTTTGGTACCAAAAAGCTGTTTTTTGCCACCAATGGTTTTGCCGGAGCATTGACTCAAAATCAGGTAAAACCCGCACGGGCACAAGTGTTGATTACAGATCCTATTCCTGATTTGGACATCAAAGGAACTTTTCATCTGGACAAAGGGTATTATTATTTCAGAAATATAAATGATCGCATATTACTGGGTGGCGGCAGAAATTTAGATTTTGAAGGAGAAACTACAACGGAATTTGGACAAACCGAGTTGATTCAGCAACGGTTAGAGTGGTTGTTGCAGCATGTAATCCTACCCGAAAAGACGTATACCATTGCGCACCGTTGGAGTGGTATCATGGGATTGGGTGCCAGCAAAAAACCTATAGTTGAACCACTTTCTGAACACGTGTATTGTGGTGTTCGCCTGGGAGGAATGGGAGTGGCCATAGGTAGTTTGATAGGAAAAGAATTAGCAGATTTAGTATGATGAAAAAAATTGTTCGTTGGATTTGGAAAGCCCTGTTGTGGTTTTTGGGACTTTCGGTTGTATCGGTTATTATTTTTAAATGGGTACCGATTCCGTTTACGCCTTTGATGGTTACCCGAATCATTGAGTTCAAACTCGACGGTGGTGATGCCATTTACAGTCATAAATGGGTGCCTCTTGAGGAAATTTCGCCCAACTTACAAAAGGCAGTGATAGCCAGCGAAGACGGTAATTTTTTACAACACAGCGGTTTCGATTTCAAAGCTATGCAAAAGGCATATAAAAGCAATCAGAAAGGCAAAAAACTCAAAGGAGGTAGCACGATATCTCAGCAAACAGCCAAAAATGTATTCCTGTGGCAGGGCAGAAGCTACGTTCGCAAAGGATTGGAAGCTTATTTTACGGTTCTCATCGAACTCATTTGGGGTAAAAAACGCATCATGGAAGTTTACCTCAATAGCATTGAAATGGGCAACGGGGTTTACGGTGCTCAGGAAGCGGCCCGTCATTGGTACAGCACCACAGCAAAAGAGTTAACTCCAAGAGAGGCCGCGGGTATAGCAGCCATACTGCCCAATCCGAGGAAGTTCAAAGCGTCTAACTCTTCGTCGTATATCAACGGCAGAAAAGACAAAATTCTCCGGGTGATGCGCCACATTGGCAAAATAGAATACTAATGCGCTTCTGGATTCTTTTTCTTCTGTTGGTGACATGGGTAGTTAAAGCCCAAAATAAAAAACCTTTTGAGCTCGGAGTACAATTGGAAAATGACTCTTTTGTATCAACTTATAATGATTTTTATTACACTAACGGAACCTTTCTTTTTGCAAATTATGTCTCTGATAACACTACAACGGAAAGAAAAATAATTCACGGATTCAAAATCGGACAACAAATCTACAACCCCAGATGGGTGAAATCGGATTTTCCTCAAGACCATAACAGACCTTATGCCGGTTATTTGTTTGCCGAATACAATCAAACGAATTTGTATTCCTCCAATAGCGTGAGAAGAATGTCATTTCAATTGGGAATTATTGGTCCTGATTCAAAGGCGGAACAGTTTCAGGATTGGATGCATCGTTCTTTTGGTTTCGGAAAAATATACGGCTGGGAGTATCAGATTCAAAATACTCCGGTGTTTCAATTTGGTTTAGGGTATTCAAAACCCATATTTACCAAAATGACCACTGATAAAATTGATTTTCATCTTTACAGCGAATCGAAAATAGGCACTGCTTTTACCGGTACCGACTTTGGGGTGCTTACCCGTTTGAATATATTGAATTCGTTGGCACCTATGAGCCACTCAAATTTTTACAACGGACTGGGAGAAGCGCAAAAGGAATGTTATTTTTTTATACTTCCTAAAATTAATCTTCAGTTGTACGATGCTACCATTCAGGGAAGTTTGTTCGACCACAACAGTGCAGTAACTTTCGATATAAAACCCATCCGTTTCAAAGGCGAAGCCGGAATAAAATTCAAATACCACTCTTACAACTGCTCGTTTGCTTTTGTTTATACGACCGATGAAATCAAAAATAATTCGGCTACCGGATATTATTTCGGTTCATTGACGGGTTCGTATGTTTTCTAACTAAAAAACGCTTTCGGATGAAAGCGTTCTGTTTGTTTAATAAAATAAAGGTTTGTATTGCTGCCAATGTTTGTAAATTAAAATGGCGTTGAAAACTACCACAAGCAAGGCAACCCCCAATCCAGGAATGTCTAAGAAAAGATGGAAGAGCAAAATATTTATGGAAATCGGCGCCAGCAAAATTAATGCAAAAGCAACCCATTTTTTAAACAAGAGCAACCCGCCAATAATCACTTCAAAAATGCCTACGACCGGAAAAATATAGCCCGTGGCGCCCAGTGAATTCATGAACTCTCCGGCAGCTCCCGTAAGAGGCTCAGCAGGAATAAAATGTAAAAATTTATTGGCTCCGAAAACAATCAGTACCAAACCGAGTAGCATTCTAACAATTTTTGTAAACATCGAATTCATAAGCAGGCGATTTTAAATTAGTAATAATGTAAAAATAACATTAAAAAGTTAACAATATTCTATAGTATAAATCAAATTATTAACATATTCTTTATTTTTGTTAATTTTTATTGAATTTTAATCGATGTTGTAACTTTTTTGAAATCTGCTTACTAATCAAAACAACTAAAAACAGTATACCATGCAAGCACATGAAATAGATTACCATATTTATGGGGAAGAGATGCAATACGTTGAAATTGAACTCGATCCGCAGGAGATTGTCGTTGCCGAAGCCGGAAGTTTTATGATGATGGATAACGGTATTAAAATGGAAACCATTTTTGGAGACGGGTCCCAGCAACAATCCGGATTGTTTGATAAGTTGCTTTCGGCAGGAAAGCGTGTTTTAACCGGTGAAAGCCTCTTCATGACAGCTTATATAAATCAGAATTACGGGAAAAGTAAAGTGTCTTTTGCAGCTCCATATCCGGGCAAAATCATAGCTATTGATTTGACTCAATACGGAGGAAAATTCATTTGTCAAAAAGATTCGTTTCTCTGCGCGGCCAAAGGAGTTGCTATTGGAATTGAGTTTTCGAGAAAACTGGGCAGAGGACTGTTCGGAGGTGAAGGATTTATCATGCAAAAGATAGAAGGCGACGGAATGGCTTTTGTACATTCGGGAGGTACTTTGGCCAAAAAAGAATTGGCTGCCGGCGAAGTTTTAAAAGTGGATACCGGTTGTATTGTAGGATTTACCAAAGATGTTGATTACGACATTGAATTCATAGGAGGTATTAAGAATTCTCTTTTTGGAGGAGAAGGATTGTTTTACGCTACACTTCGCGGTCCGGGAACGGTTTACATTCAATCGCTGCCGTTTAGCCGATTGGCTGACCGCATCATAGCTTCGGCTCCCAAAGCCGGTGGCAGTGGCAGAGAAGAAGGTAGTTTGCTAGGCGGATTAGGAAGAATGATAGACGGCGATAACAGATTTTAATTGAAAAACGGTCTCACTAAGGAGACCGTTTTTTTATATCATAAAACTGATTCCAAGTACCAAAGTACGTCCCATATTAGGAATACCATCCGATTTCAATCGGGATAAATGCGAAATATAAGTTTTGTTTGAAAGATTGTTGGCATTCAAATTCAGTTGAAATGCCGATTTTCCGAGACTCATTTTTCCTCCCAATCCCAGGTTGATTAAGGTATAGTCGGGTGTTCGGGTTTCAAATGCGCTGTTGTTGTTTTGAGCAAAAGTGCTTTCGATGTTCACTGTGGCAAAGCCTTCCTTCCACCAATTTTTGATATTGAATTCTCCTCTAAAAGTGTTGTTCCATTTGTTAGCGGGTATCAATGGCAGGTAATCCCCTGAGTCTTTTTGACCCACAACGGTTTCAAAACTGCTGGTAAAATGCAACCAATCCAACGGGTGCGGATGAAAGTGAATTCCGGCCTCTCCACCATACAATCGGGCATTCGCCTGAACATAATCGTACACATTATTGCCATCAATCACATTGCCATTGGGAGAAATGAAAATATAATGATTGATGTGGTTGTAAAATCCGTTGGCAAATACCTCAAAGTGGGTGCTTTTGTATTCCAAATTCAAATCGGTTTGGAGGTTTTGCTCGTTTTGCAAATTGGCATTTCCTATTTCATAGCGGTTGCTGCCTTCGTGTACTCCATTCGAAGTCAACTCAGCCAGATTGGGCGCACGAAACCCTGAAGCAATGTTTAAACGCAAGGTTAAATCCTTAGCCAAATCGGTTTTGTATCCCAAAGAAGCATTGAAGCTGTCGAAGTTTTTATCGAGTGCTGCAAAATAACCCTCATTTCCTTCAATGCCGTGTTCCTGAGTAGTTACCTTTCGGTTGTCAAAACGCAGACCGGCTTGTATGGTGTTTTTACCCCATTCATAATTCACAGTGCCGAATGCGCCAAAGTCATTGGTCTGAGCATCCGGAATCAGGTATTCTTCCCCAAAATTGGTATTAGTTTGATGCATACCTTGAATCCCTACAATAGTTTCTACTTTACCGGTTTGGGGTAAATAATATTTTAAATCATAATTGAAAGTGCTCAGTTTCATGTGCAAATTAGCCGTATTGCTGTCCTCGAACTCGCTGCGGTCATTGAAAATATAGCCCAAGTCGGCATCGAGTTTGGAGTTTTTGAAATAAAAATTGTTGTGCAGACTCAAAATATGATTGTTCACTGCTTGTCGGGGAAACTGCGTATTGTGGCTGGTTGATTGTTGCGCAATACCATTTTCGGGTATGCCCAAATCCAGTTTGTTAAAATTATAGCGCAGCACACTTGAAAAGCTTGAATTGCTGTATCCGATGCCACTTTTCAAATCGGTTTCGTTGTATCGGGTATTGGTTACGCGGTCGCCATTCGGAATTTGATAGTCAGCATGAGTATTGTAACTGCCCCGAACCGAGAATTTCCAGTTTTCGGTCGAGGTTTTCAGTCCCAAAGTAGTATTGCTCCCCAAAGTATTTGAAAAAAAGCGTTGTCCAAAATCGGCTTTGAATTCATTGGGATTGGCAAATTTTTCAGGATTGAAATACAACACGCCTCCCAGAGCGTCAGAACCATAAAGCAGTGAAGCCGGGCCTTTGATGACTTCTACACTTTCGACACCGGCATCATTGAGCCCCAAACCGTGCTCTTCACCAAATTGTTGGTTTTCTAAACGAACACCTTGTGAATACACCAAAACCCTGTTGCCACTCAACCCGCGAATTACAGGTTTTCCGATAGCCGTTCCGGTAGAAACCTGAGCCACTCCGGGGATGGTGGCTAAACCGTCAATAAGTGTAGCAGCCCCTTTTTGTTGCAGCGATTTTAAACCGGTGTGTTCTACTTTCATGACGTTTTGCGATTGAAGCTTGTTGAAAGCCGTAGAAACAATGACTTCATCCATGTGGATGATGGTTTCTTCTAAAGCGACATTCCATTGGATTTCTTTGCCCGAAAGTGTGATTGAATTCTTTTTTGCAGTATAGCCCACCGATGAAAAAACTATTGTAAAAGTTCCGTTGGGTAAATGGGTTAATGTATAGTTTCCGTCTTTATCCGTGATGATTTCCTTGTGAAGTTCGGGTAATGAAACGGTAATGTTGGGAAGTGGTTGCGTATCCTTATCGGTAACGGTTCCTGTGATTTTATTTTGGGCCGACGCCCATAGTGAAAACCCTATGAATAGGGTAAGGTATAATGATTTCATATCCTTTGTTTTAGAGTTAAATGAATAAAAGCCAAAAGGGATTTCGGCCAAAAAATGATTTAAACTGTAAAACGGGGAGGTGCCCGAAGCGCAAAGAGGCTTCCGCGAAAGGATTGGGTAATTTGCTTGGAATAGCAAAAAGTGTAAGAAGCGTGAACGGCCTCTTTTTTAAAAGTAAAAGTAAAAAATTGGGTTGGGGTATAGTTGCTCAGAGCAAATTCGCAAACAAAACAGTGGTCAAAATCGTGATGACTGTGAGTGATTTCGGTTTCGTTTACAGCATATTTGTGATGGCAGTGTTTCTCCGAAATGAATTTTTCCAAATGGTGGAAAGAGTGAAAGGACTGCAACAGGATAGCTCCTAATACCATAAAGGTAAATAACAGACTTATTATGGAGCGTTTGTTCTTCATCGATGCAAAGGTAAGACACGGATAAAGAAAAACCGCCTGATTTTAACAAATTTTAGGATTTGAAAATCAGGCGGTCTGTCAGATATAAATGAGTTAAACTAAATGGTTAGCTACCAAATATTCGGCAATTTGAACCGTATTTGTAGCGGCACCTTTTCTCAGATTGTCCGCTACAATCCACATGTTTAAGGTGTTGGGTTGACTTTCATCCCGGCGGATTCTGCCTACAAATACATCGTCTTTTCCTTGTGCATACAACGGCATCGGGTAGGTGTAGGTATC
>CAYPSB010000013.1:0-3911 GCA_964413435.1 uncultured Flavobacterium sp. | reverse complement strand
GCAAATTTGGGTGCCCAGTCTAATGAGGTTTGCCCTCCGGCCGAAAACAAAGCAATGTCGGCTTTCATGTCAACTGCTGCTTGCAATCCTACTACTTTGTAGTTTTTGCCTTTGAACTCAATTTCTTTTCCCACTGATTTTTCGGAAGCTACAGGAATTAATTCGGTTACCGGAAAATTTCTTTCGGCCAACACCTGAAGCATTACCTCGCCAACCATACCGGTGGCTCCTACAACAGCAACTTTCATAGCTAAATGTTTATCGATTTATAAAAAAATGAAGTACAAAAGTATAGAGAAATTCATTTGGTTTGTCAATTTTATCAAAAAAGAAAAACCGCTCCAGAATTGAAGCGGTTTAGTTAGAATATATAATGTAGCGGTATTATTTTTTCAGTAAATCTCTGATTTGAGTAAGCAATTCTTCCTGTGTTGGACCTGCCGGAGCAGCGGGTGCCGCTTCTTCTTTTTTCTTCATACTGTTGATGGCTTTTACCATTATGAAAATAACAAAGGCAATCACCAGAAAACTGATTACAGCGGCTAAAAATTTCCCGTACAGTATTCCTCCGTCGGTTTTCAGTTCAGCCAGGTTTTCAACCTGAGCCGCTTTTAGAGCAGGATTCAATAAGGCCGGCGTAATCACATCGGATACTAATGAATTTACGATTGCACCAAAGGCCGCCCCGATGATAACCCCAACGGCTAAATCCATCGCATTGCCTTTTGCAATAAAGTCTTTAAATTCTGAAATCATTCCCATAATTATTTGGTTTAATTGGTTAATCAGTTACTAAATTAAGTAAATTTTTAACATTTTGCTCAAAAAGAATCAACTACTCGCGGAAAAAGACCCGTTTTACCCGCTGAGATATACCGGTCATGATTTCATACGGAATGGTATTCAATTGTTGAGCCATATAATTTACAGTCGGATTTTCGCCAAAAATAACAACGTTGCTGCCTTCTTTACAATCAATATCCGTGATGTCTGCCATGAGCATATCCATGCATACGCTGCCCACAATTTTGGCTTGTTTCCCGTTGATGACCACATAGCCAACACCATTGCCCCAACTTCTGCGGATGCCATCAGCGTAACCAATAGGAATAGTGGCTATTCGGGTTGTTTTGTCAGCTATGAATCGTCTGCCGTAGCCCACGCTTTCGCCTTCATCTATGGTTCTGATTTGTGAAATGACCGACTTCAAAGTGCCCACGTTTTCCAATTGTTTTTGTTCTTCGGCATCGTTGGAAACACCATATAAACCAATACCCAAACGAACCATGTCATACTGGGCTTCCGGGTAATTCGTAATGCCCGAGGTGTTTAAAATATGGCGAATCGGTTTGATGTTTAATTCGGTTATCAAACGCGCAGATAATTGCTCGTATAAGGCGATTTGCGATTTGGCAAAAGCATCGTGCTTCACATCATCACTGGTAGCCATGTGCGACAAAATACTTTTGATTTGTACCGTTTCATTGCCCTTCAGAATCTGAATCAAATCATCGAGGTTTTCTTCTTCAAAGCCTAAACGGTGCATGCCGGTGTCGATTTTGATGTGAATCGGAAAGTGTTTCAATTTCTTTTGTTCGGCAATTTTCAAAAAGGATTTTAGTCCTTTAATCGAATAAATTTCGGGTTCCAAATGATGTTGAATGATAGCCGAAAAACTCGTTGTTTCCGGATTCATGACCATGATGGGAACAGTAATACCGGCACTTTTCAGTGAAATTCCTTCATCGGCAAAAGCCACGCCCAGGTAATTTACTTTATGGTGTTCCAATAATTTGGCAATTTCAAATCCTCCGTTTCCGTAACCAAAAGCTTTTACCATAACCATCATTTTGGTTTTGGGAGCTAATTTCGATTTGAAGAAATTCAGGTTGTGACTGATGGCGTTGAGGTTAATTTCCAATACCGTTTCATGGGTTTTCTCTTCCAGCATCGAAACAATTTCTTCAAAATGAAAATCGCGTGCTCCTTTGATTAGGATGGTTTCGTTTTCAAAATTGAGGTTGTCAAAAGCCTTGGCGAATTCGGCTACATTTTTAAACGTAACACCATTGATGAATTTGTTTTTGTATTGCGAAATGGTTTCTCCAATGCCAATCACACGGTTTATTTTGTTGGAAATAATCAGTTGGGAAACCTGAGAATACAATTCTTCGTTGTTGAGTCCGCTCTGAAAAATATCGGAAAGAATCAGTGTTTTCTTTTTGTGTTGCTTTTGGTGTTCCAAAAAGTCCAAAGCAATTTTAAGCGATTGAAAATCGGAACTGTAACTGTCGTCTATCAGCGTGCAATTGTAAATGCCGTTTTTAACTTTCAGGCGCATTTCTACCGGATACAGTTGCGCCATTCGGGTTTGAATGACTTCGTGTTTGTAGCCAAAATACAGCATCACCATCATACAGTGAATGGCATTTTCAACCGAAGCCTGGTCCTGAAACGGAATCGTAATCGGGAAAGTGTCTTCCCGGTAAGTCACTTGTAATTCTGTGAGCTCGCCTATGTTTTTCTTGGTAATATAGACATCCGCACTCTTGTCATCAGAACACCAACTGAAAGTTTTGATTTTCGGATTGACAAATGCACAGATGGTTTTATTTTTGTTTAAAATCAGTACATTAACCGAGGAGAAGAGTTTTAGTTTTTCCTTGATTTTTTCGCCAACACTCGAAAATCCTTCATCGTGAGCCGAACCGATGTTGGATAAAATACCGATAGTAGGACGAATGATTTTTTGCAGTTTTTCCATTTCGTTGGTCATCGAAATTCCGGCTTCAAAGATGCCGAGATTGTGTTTTTCATTGATGCCTAAAATGGATAATGGTACGCCCACTTGCGAGTTGTAGCTTTTTGGGCTGCGAATGATATTAAAATCGGGGCTCAACAAAAAATTCAGCCATTCTTTGATAATGGTTTTCCCGTTGCTTCCGGTGATGCCTATGATGGGAAATTCGAATAAACTTCTGTAATAAGAGGCGAATTTCTGGAGCGCTTCGAGAGTGTTTTCAACGACCAGAAAATTAGCTTTTCCGCTCGCGTTTTCCGGAATATGATTTACCACAAAGTACTGAACCCCTTTGCGGATGAGCTCTTCAATATAAATATGACCGTCGTGATTGGGTCCAGTCAAAGCAAAAAACAAGGTGTTTTCACTGTTTTGTAACGAACGGCTGTCGATAGAAATGGTATCAATAACCGCTACATCATTATGTCCAATCCAATTGGCTTTAATGATGGGAACAATATTTCGGATAGTAAGTGTCAAGATGTTGAGGGATTATTACTGCGTCAGTTCGCTGCGCTCGGGTCTTCTTTGGATAAATGTTCGGGGTCTTTGACCTCCATGTTTTCGCGCATGGCTTTGTAATAGGCGGCGCG
The DNA here is from genome assembly GCA_964413435.1 of uncultured Flavobacterium sp. GTDB lineage: Bacteria > Bacteroidota > Bacteroidia > Flavobacteriales > Flavobacteriaceae > Flavobacterium. Next base: position 518 of record CAYPSB010000013.1, on the reverse strand, counting down.
GCTTAACGGTTCGTATTCTTCGGTTTCACCCAGTAAAACCAATTTGTCGCTGTCGGTTTTTCTAAAACTGTAATGGGCTAAATTTCCGGTTCTTGTGCATACGGCGTGTACTTTGGTAACGTATTCGGCTGTGGCCATAAGAGCTGGCATGGGTCCAAAAGGATTGCCTTTGAAGTCCATGTCGAGTCCCGCTACGATTACCCTGATTCCCGAATTGGCCAAATCATTGCAAACCGCTATGATTTCGTCATCAAAAAACTGGGCTTCGTCTATGCCCACCACATCACAACCTTGTGCCAAAATACGGATATTGGCAGCGGCAGGAACAGGAGTAGAGCGGATTTCGTTTTTGTTGTGCGACACGACCATTTCTTCATCATAGCGAATGTCGATAGAAGGTTTGAAAATTTCCACTTTTTGTTTGGCAAATTGGGCTCTTTTCAATCGGCGGATGAGTTCTTCGGTTTTGCCCGAAAACATCGAACCGCAGATGACTTCTATCCAACCAAATTGTTCTT
>CAYPSB010000012.1:63467-66978 GCA_964413435.1 uncultured Flavobacterium sp. | reverse complement strand
GGAGAGAAAATTGACCCGAGGCGGAGCCGAACTGAGCGAAGCTAATCGAGAACCCTGGCTAAAAGAAACCTTCTCGATACATTTTTGCAATGCAAAAACACTCGAAGTGACGAGGTTTGTTGTGGTTGTTAGGATGTAAAAAATCCTGTCTGTCTTACGACAAACAGGATTCTACCAAAAAATTAAAAATCCAACTTACATCTCTATCGCTGTTTTAAAAACAAGCCAACGCGAAGTGTTATCTGCTATATTTTTACAAATTTGCGGTGCAAGGCAAGGTTGCCGCTTTTGATGCTTACTACATAATGGCCTGACGCAAGGTTATCGACTGAAATGGTTTCTTGCTCGGTACTGCCCTGTTGTATTCTTCTGCCGCTCATATCGAATATGGTGTATTCCAAATTGGTATTGGGCATTCCTTTTACGGTGAGTGCAGTTGTTGCCGGAACGGGATATATCACGACATTGTTCAGATCAAAATCAGGCGAACTCAACGAATTAGCAGCCCAACTGAATCGTTGCCCGAAAGCGGGTTTGCTTAAGGTGTTTAGTTTACAGCTTTCGTTTATGGTTGCTCCGGGTAAAGTAGCTGACCACATGGTGTTGGCTGTGGTTCGGGTATTAAAGTCGGTATCGGTTGTTTTTAATCCTACTTCTAAAAAACTGGTGAAGTTGGCATTGAGTATGGTTCTTCCGTAGATGACTTCTACTTTATCGGTGGTTTCGTATAAGCGGATTTGGAAATCGAGAATATCAGTTCCTGTTGGATGGTCTAAGGTTTCGATTCGGGCTGTGCCGTACCATTCGACTACAAAAATCCTGTTGGGAGCCTGACCGAGTACTGCAGTACTGATTTTAGTTTGTGCCAGATTGGTATTGATGGGATGCAAATCAACACCGGCCACGGAAATGATTCCCTGAACCAAATTTGACTGCGTGTTTGTTAAGGGTTCTGCAAGAGACACTTCATCGGGTTGAGCCGGACCAAACCATACGAATCCGTTTTCGGAAATACCGAGACTGTTTTGATTAACTCCTCCGAATTTGAAGGTAAACGGCAAACTTACTATGGCGGGCGATACGGCATCGTCATTGACTATATGCTCGGTTGGCGTTACACCTAATGCCACTAAGTAAGGAAAGGAACTTCCGCCGTTCTGAAAAGAATAGCTGTTGACCTGTGCCTTAGCGGTAAGCGAACTTAACACTAAAGCCATAATGATTACTTGTTTTTTGATCATGATTTGATTGATAATTTTGATTGATGATTGAAACTGATGATGATTGATTATGTGAATCTACATTTGATTGAATGTGCCGATATCGTATTTTGTAATGAAAGTGAATATTTGGGTTATGAATGATTTAAAAGGATGTGAGATTGTAAGTTTCTCTTTATTGCTAAACACTATTACTGTTATTCTTTAAACAGTTCTGAGCCTGAAGTAAATGTCTTTCATTGTGCACTACTATAAACCGAAGGGTGTCGCCTAAACTTATGCTTATCCATTTTGAAATTGCTGTGGGTACCTGTACTGCATTCAGATTCAGGTTTCGGGAGGATTCTAAAAGCGACAGGAACTCGGTTTGATGTGTTATAAACTGACGTAAAACATCGGGCTGCACGTTTGAATTCACGGGATTCATTTGGGCTAATGCTTTCATTTTTTTAATCTTACCTGCTTTGGGTTGCATCAGTTTTACAAAGAACTCTCCGAGTAAACCGGTTTTAAAACTGCTGTTGCCGGCTTTGGTTTGAGCCGTTTGCACGGCTTTTTTCAATAGAGGCAAATAAAAAGTATAATACCGGTTGAGGTGGTCAATGCATTCTAAAACAGACCAAGCATCGGGATTGGCCTTTTGTTGGAGTTGGTGCTCCTCGAGTTTTTGAAATACGCTGACCAAGGCAGAGGCTTTTTGGGTTCTGTCCTGCAAGTCATCGACTAATGCCAAAGTGTTCATTTTCATACTCCTTTTTATTGATTGTACGTATTATTTTTGATTCCCATTTGTTACGGGACAAAATTCATACAATCATTCCTCTTAAAAATTGATTTGAATCAATTTCGGTGCATAAGGCTATTTTTGGGCTCGGATGCGACTGAAGGTTTCGGGCGTCATGCGCAGGTAGGAAGCGATATATTTTGCCGGTATGTGTTGAAAAAGCTGTGGACTACGCTTGAAAACTCTTTGATAACGCTCTGTTGGGGAGGCTGTCAACAAATCGGTTTCGCGGGTGATTAATTGGGTTACAATGGCTTCTAATGCCTGAGTATATTGCAGTAAAAAAGTGCTGTTTTGCTTGATATAGTCGTAAAAGTCGTTGCGGTGAATGCGAAGCAGTACGGATTTCTTCAAGGCCTGTATGTAAAATTCAGAGGGCGCGCCGGTAAAAAATGAAACCGGAGAGTTCATGATTGAGTCAGGATACCCAAAGCGAATAATCTGTTCCTGATACTCGTTGATGTAGTAAATTTTGAAAGCTCCCTCTTCGACTATATACAGATATTGGTCTACCATTCCTTCTGCCACCAGGTATTCGTCCCGTTGTATGGTGATTCTTTCGGAATAAATTTCATCCGGGTTGCGAAGGTTCGCCCATAAATTAAGTTCCTTGGGTGCGTTCATCGTAAAACTTTCTTCAAAAATATGAAAATTACCGGTTCACTGCCCATGAAGTTGTACATACTATACCCTATTCTATAACGGGGGTGTAACCGAATAAAAGCAAAGAGGCTGTTTGATCTTTGATTTCGCCTTCGGGTTTGAAGTTGAGCTTTTGGAGTAATTTGATGGATTTTTGATTTTCTTTACTTGTAACCGCCTGTATTTTTTCTCTGCCTTTTATCAGTTCGTTGAGCATGGCAGATGCCGCTTCATACGCATAGCCTTGGTTGGCCTGTTGAGGCAAAAAAGCAAAACCCAAATCAGGGAATTGCAGGTAATCTCTTTTGATAAAGGTTATGATTCCTATGGGAATTGCAGGTTCTTTTAAAAATACCGTCCAATAATCGGTATTGGGGTTAGCTCTAATTTTGTCAATATAAGCTTCGGCATCCGTCTTGTTTTGAATGTTTCTGTTGCCAATGAACTCTAACCACCCTTCAGTATTTACAAGTTCCTGAATGAAAGAAGCATCGTTCAGACCCAGTGGGACGATTGAAAGCCGCGGGGTATCATAGCTTATTTTACTCATTTGGAAGTGCTTTCAGTATTTAAAATTGTGGCCGATGCCTGTTCGTATTCCTGCATGGCAACGTCAGTAGCGGCATCGGTTTTAAATTTCCAGAGGCCTTTTTCCTGTAGCAACTGAGTACAAAACTTACCATAAAGTGTGCTGACTGTTTTTCCGGATTCGATAATTTGCAATGCAAAATATCCGTAATCGGTTAAGGCGTGCTCCCTCGTTACTTTACGCTTTACTATTTTAAAAGACAATCGCATTTGTTGGTTGTGGCGGGCTACCGTTTGAAAATAGTCGCGATAAAAAGCAGCTATTTCGGTCTGGCCG
>CAYPSB010000012.1:57932-63367 GCA_964413435.1 uncultured Flavobacterium sp. | reverse complement strand
ATTGTTATCGATTCAACCATCTTTTAAATTCGCCCGAGTTGTCAATGCTGACCACCACATCAAAATCGGTTGCGGGTTTGAGTTCTAACTTGACGCGGCTTTTGGACCACACTATCATTTGCTGAATACTGTCAAACCCCACAATAACCTGACGGTTGATGCGGAAGAAATGATTGGGGTCAACCTTGTGTTCTATGCTTTCCAATGATTGGTCGAGCAGGTATTTTTCGTTGTTTTTGGTAACCAATTTCACATAGCGTCCTTCTGACAGAAAATAAGCCACTTGGTCAATTGAAATGCTCTTGATTTTTTGTCCGGAAACCACCATAAACCGTTCCTGAAAAGAGGGTTTATCGATAATGGTTTCCAAGAGTTTTTTCATATCTACAGCCAGTTTGTTGTTTTGTGATTTGAATTTGTCTAAGGCAAACTGTAAATCTTCTTCCGAAAATGGTTTCAGAAGATAATCAACGCTGTTGAGTTTAAAAGCCCTGATGGCGTATTGGTTGTAAGCTGTAGTGAAAATAATAGGCGCTGTGACTTTGACCTTATCAAATATGGAAAAACAAATATCATCGCCCAGATGAATATCCAGAAAAATGAGGTCGGGATCATGTTCTGACAGCCAGGAAACCGCATTTTTGACGTTATCGATAGTCTTGAGGATTTCGATAGCCGGATCTACCTTATGAATCATGGCCACCAAATTGTCAGAAGCCAGTTTTTCATCTTCAATAATTACAACTTTCATTCGTTTTCTTCTTTTATGATGGGTAATTCAACCACAAATGTATCGTTTCTGATTTCAAAAACCGGTTGCAGTGTGGTGATGTATTTATATCGCGAAATGATGTTCTTTAAGCCGGTTTTAGTAGAATCTTCGACATAATTTCTCTGCTGGAGATTGTTGGTCACCCGCAAAAAATCTTCGGTATTGGTGATGTTGATGTACAAGGGTGCTTCGGAAGAAATGATGTTGTGTTTCACAGCATTTTCTATCACCATCTGTAATGAAAACGGTGGGAGAAAGCATTGAAGCGCCTGAGAATCGATCTGCACATCGAGTACTAAATTGTCATCAAAACGCATCTTCTGAAGTTGCAGATAAGCATTAACATGTTGCAATTCCTCAGCCAGTGTAATCAAATGCCGGTCTTTGAGTTCGAGCGTATTTCTGAATATTTTAGAGAATAAGTTTGTAAATTCTAAGGCTTTCTGTTGATTGGTTTTGATTAATGATGAAAGAGCATTAAGCGAATTGAACAGAAAATGAGGACTTACTTGATTTTTGAGTGTTTCAAATTGAACCAAGATGTTTTCGTTTTCCAAGCGCAGGTTTTGTTTCTCTAAAGCATCCTTTTCCTGACTCAACAACTGATTGGCTTTTTGATTTAGCTTGTAGTTTCGATAGAGTATGAAGATGATAATGATGCAAAGCACTGTGATCAGCGCTAAGATGTAACGCCAGGTTTCATTCTTTTTGATCTCGATAGCCTGCAGTTTTTTTTGTACTTTGAGGAGTTCTATTTCTTTGGATTTGATGTTGTTTTCAAATCGGGCTTCCAATTCGGCTGTGGCCTGAAGTTTGTCTTCTGAATTGATTTTGTTGGTAATGGCAATCAAAGAATCACTATAAGCTGCCGCTTGTTTGTAATTGCCTTTCTTTTTCAACCATTCGTAGTATTCTTCATAGTATGCCTGAATGTAGTAGGGAGTTTTTAAGGATCTTGCGGTTTTTCCGGCTATATTCAGGTACTTTTCCGATTTTTCCAATTGATTGTAATCAGTATACAAATCGCCTAAAGCCAAGGTAACTATAGCCAACGTTCGTTTACTGCCCGATTTTTTTTGGTATTCTAATGCTTTAAGGCTGTAGTATTCAGTATTTTTAAAGTCTTTCAGTTCTCCGTAAGCCACAGCCATATTGTGAAAATTCATTGCAACACTGTTATAATTTTCCGTCTGCTGCATGTAGGGAATGGCTTTATGGTAATATTCAATGGCTTTGCGGTAATCGCCGGCATGATCATAGGACACTCCCAGATTTACGTAAATATTTTTAAGATTGTTAAAATCTTTTTTATCGGTAATCTGAAGGGCTCTGTTGAGGTATACTCTGGCTTTGGGATAATTTTCCATGTTGAGTTCAACGGCTGCCAAATTGCCCAAACTGAAGACTTTGCCTTCATTGATTTTGAGTGAATCAAAAATGGCGTAAGACCTCATGTGGTACTTGAGTGCTTTTCCGTTATTTCCCATGCAGGTTTCGGTAATCCCCTTTACCAATAACAACAAACCTATATCTACCGGGCGTTTTTTTTGCTTGGCTACGACCAACATTGAATCGGCCATTTTAGCCACACTAACAGGAGCATCAAAAGCCACCCTGTTCAGTGAATCTATTTTATTCCTGAACGCATCTCCTTTCCTTATTTGACCATAGGATAACAAGGTAGAGCAAATCAATAACAGGGTATATTTTGACATGGATATTTATTTTTGAGTAGGTTTGGCTTCACTTCTACTTTATAAAAGTAACAAAAAACAGTTGTATAATAAATGGCTGTCCGCAACACTAATGAACTACGGATGCCAAAACAAATCTAAGCTAAAGCTCCATTCATTATTTATAAAATTGTAATGAACGTACATTTTAGTGCAATAAAAGAGACTGATTAGCATAAAAAAACTCCGCATCAGCGGAGTAAAAAATACTTTTTTTAACCCAATTTATTGGTTTCAAATTAAAATATCGGGAGAGATTCAAAAATGCTTCATACTCTCTTGGCTATTTTAATTGATTGCTGTTGCTAAAAAATACATAGCGATAAAAATTAACAGTTTCATTTTTTGATTCTATTGATGATTTTTAATTGAATTAAAGTGGATTGTAACCTTAATTACCAAAACAAATTTATCAGGGCAGTTACAAACACTGATTAGAAAATGCAACCAGAGAAACAAAAGATGTCGTGAAAGTGAATATTGAGAACATCAGTAAAAATGAAATTTATTTACAGTGAATGAACCTAAAAAAGAGCCTGTTAATCCTAAAACGGATTCATACCATCATTTTTCACTTTCATTACATTTCAAATTAACCGGTTATGATTGTGTTGTTATTTTTGAACTCAGAAATCATTAAAATCAAAAATATGAACCGATTAATCACCACAATTACCCTTGGGTTTTCATTACTGATTTTGACCAAAATCAATGCTCAGCAATGGACACCGGTTGCCTCGCTACCTCACAGAGAGTTTACAGCCATACAAAACCTTGACGGTCGAATTTATGCCGCTTCAGAAAATAAACTGTACATTTCTGCCGATGGCAACAACTGGCAGATTGAAAACATTCATCCGGTTATCATCACTCCTACCTGCATTACCGTATTCAACAACATATTGTATGTAGGTACTCTTTCTGACGGAGTATATTACCGAAACTTGGCCACCGGTGCTCAGTGGCAGCATGCTCTAATGGGAATTCACGTCAGCACTTTTATTGTACATGACGGACGCCTGCACCTCTGCAGTCAGGGGTCAGGAGTTTGGCGAAATATTTCGGGAATCTGGAACAACATGACTTATGATTTGCCGACCTACTCTTATAACGTGAATAAAATTGTTTCTCTTAATGAAAAGCTTTACGCATTTGCAGGAGCCAATGGCACTTTTTACAGGTTCAATCCTGAGACTTCCAAATGGATAGAAGATTATTACCTGAACGGATATGCGCCTGGATTATCGGCTGATGATGCCGTTACCCAAAATGGTGTTATTTTCATGACAAAAGGTAATCGATTGCTTAGATCTGATGATGCCGGGGACAACTGGGTTTCGGATGCGAATGGTTTGATTAACGGTATCAACCGATTTTTATATCAAGGAGCCCAATTTATGTATTCGCTAACCCTTGATGCGACTACCAATTATACCTATTTCCAGAAAAGAAGCAACAATGCACTCAGTCAATCTACCTGGAACATTTATAACGAGTTACTGCCTTTTTATACTTATGCCTTGGTTGAATTCAAAGACAACATGTACGTTGCTACCAATGAAGGTGTCTTTTTCAAAAAAATAGAAACTTTGGGAATTGAGAATCCGCAATTGCGCAGTGATGTTAGTATTTATCCGAACCCTTCATCAAGCGGAATCATAACCATAACCAGCAACAGTATCATTGAGAAAATAGAGGTTTACGATTTAGGAGGCAGGCTGATCCAATCTCAAAACGGTAACTCTGTAAATGAAACACTAACTTTGTCCTCAAAAGGCATCTATCTTGTAAAGCTATTGACCAACAATCAAACCCTAACTCAAAAAGTTATTGTTCCATAACACATTACATTTTTAGCTAATGAAACACTCTTTTTCCCCACTCTATTTGTTATGTCTGTTTTTTTTGGTTGTCCTTTACAGTTGTTCCCCAAAAGAACAGTTCAGTTATGAAGAGCGACAATCAGCCTTAATAGATTCACTGAGGGAGCGCATGTTTTTTGAATACAGTTCGCCTTTGAATGATTCCATGAAAATTTATATGGAATTAGAACTAGCCAAAGATCCCGAACTTCAATTACCGCTAGATAAAGTATATTCTATCGAACAAAAATTAAAAAAAGAAAAACCGCTTTTGGGATGTTATTATTTGATGAAAAAGGAATTTGACGGAGACAAAAAACTCTATATCATTTTGGATTGGAACCAAAACAGCGGGGTTATCATCCGATTCTTTACCGATTCGCCCACACTGATTAAAAACCTGCCCGATTATTCCTTTTGATTCCGACAAACAAAATTTTATAAATGCAAAAACCGATTAGTTTCCTAATCGGTTTTTGTTTATTGGGTTGAGTATTTTATAGTTTTATAATTAAATCGGTATAAAAATTACGTCCCATTCTCGGAATGTTGTTCCAATCGGAATAAGTGGTGTAGTAAGCATCTAATACATTTTCGACACCAATTCTCAGTCCAACAGCACAAGGATTCCATTTGAAATTATAGCCAAAACCAAGGTTGATTACGGCATAATCAGGAGTACGATCTTCGCCATAGGTCGGGCTGTAACGGGTTTGCGTAGCATTGCCCTGCAAAGTCAACTCGGCTGAATACTTATTTTTGCGAAATGCAAGGCTTGATGTATAACTCAGCGGACTTATGAACGGGAGGTTTACATCCTGAGAGTCCTTACCGTAAGTGTAAAGCAGTTGCCCGTTCCATTTTAATTCGGGCGTAAATTTGTAATTGGCAGTCAATCCCGCATTCCAGATGACGGCATAAGGAACGGCAGTGTATATTTTTACGCCGTTTGCTCCCATGGTCATGGGCACCAAAGCTGCATTGGGTTTGGCAATGATATAATCATTGATATGAAAATAAGACGAACTTAGTTTGAGACTGGTTTTATCTCTTTTAAATTCGATGAAA
>CAYPSB010000012.1:12097-57832 GCA_964413435.1 uncultured Flavobacterium sp. | reverse complement strand
CACTTTGTTGCTGTGTACCCCAAGGGCTGCTGTAAATTTGAGTCCGGAATGGCAATTAAACACATAATCATCTTCTATAAAAATACCTTGATAAAAGGTACGCACATCGGGCCAGGTATACATAAACATCGGAGCTTCATTCGGATCCTGAGGATACATGGTCATCTCGGCTTTGGACTGATTGTAAAACGCATTCAGGTTTGTCAAAAAATGATGTTGCCCGAAGATTGCCTTTGCTTTTGAATAGTAGCCAAACGTTTTGCTCCAACCCGGCATATCCATGTGAATGGGCACGTTTGGTCGATGGGTATCATCCATTTTATGCGTAATGGTGTTGAAATAGACTTTGGTTTCCCAATCTTTGACCATCGAATTTTTAGGAACGTATTGCCATTTTAAAGACGAGATGAGTGCTTCGGCCAAGGAGACATCCATAGGCAAGGCGGGATAACCCACATTGGTTGCTTTATCATAAATGACAGAAGCTTCTACTAATTGATTTGAAGCCAATTTTACGCCGGTAGTTCCGGAGAAATTGATCTTTTTGAATTGAGAAAACAAAACTTCTTTGTCATTGCCGGCTTTGTAGTTTTCGGCATTTCGGTACATGAAATCGGTATCAAAATACCATAAACTGTCTGCGTACGTTACGGATGCTCCTGCAATTTTTTGACGGTTGTTGGATTCAAAACCGGAGTTTATATTGATGTCCCATTTTTGACTGTCAAATTTATTCTGATTTCTTTTTAAATCGACAGAACCGCCAATAGTGCTGCCGTAACAGGCTCCCTCCTGCCCGGAACAAATGGTGGCTTCCGAGAGATTAGAAACTTCAACATAAGAAGTAATCGGGTCCATCTTATCAGTACAAGCACCGAAAATGCGCATTCCGTCAATGGTAATCAAGGTACGCTCGGTTGGCATGCTGTTGATGATAGGCTCCCAAGCGTAAGCGCCTCTTTTGATCATACCCACTTTGATTGATTTCTGAAGGTATTCATCAATAGAAGAAAGTGTCTTGGATTGTTTTTCGGCCAGAGGTGTTTTTTTACCGATTACAATGATTTCTTTCAATTCTTTGGGTTTGAGAGAATCAGCAGAAACCTCCTGAGCCTGGCTGTAGAACCCGGAAATCAAAACGGCAATTAATAACTGTATTTTCATTTGAAATGACTTTAAAAGGTCAAAAGCGGTCTACTCCTGACCTTTGTTAGTACTTCTTGAATATTAGAATTCAAAATCGAAGTAAAGGCTGCTTTCGGTAACGGTGTCTGTGATTGACTCTCCTTTTAATATCGCGCCATCAGGACTGATTAGTTTTAAATTGATTTTCCAATAGCCGGTCATGGTCAACGACATTTTACCGGTGTATAATCCGCCCGGAGCGGTTTGTGTGGCCGCCACATTATTTGGGGAACCGTGATTACCCATACTTGGCATGCGCGGATCTATTTCTAAAGTATACCCGTCAGCAACCGGAAAATGCATCATATCCTGCATTTTAAAAATACCTACGATGATATCGTTCACCGCTACTTTAGGATGATGCGGCTCGGCATAAGCCACTATGTATTTTGTACCGTCTGTACCGGTAAAACTGCTTACTCTTCTATCAGTAGAAGCCGGCACATCGATTACGTCTGTTGCAGTATAATCGGTTCCGTCGATGGTATAATTGATTTGTAAATCCCAGTATTCAGTGGCATTTTGGGCCATTTGGAAAACGATGTATCCTTCATATAAGGTACCGGCCGGTGTCACTTTTTCTACTTCAGAATACGGACAAGCGTGCGTCATCATGGTCATGTGCATTAAAGGCTGCCAGGTTACAGAAGCATTTTTGATGTAATTTCCGGTGGCTTTGTCTTTGATGCGGATAGAGATTTCGTTATACCCTTGTTGCAGGCCGCCCAGATGCGAATACAATTCGATAGTGTGGTTAGCATTGGTTATTTCCTGAAATTTAGAAATATTGGCCAATTCATCAACAACCGGTGAATCGCTGCTGCCGGAGCATGAAGTTAAAGACAATAGTAAAGCTGTGGCTGCTACAGCCATAAAGTTGTATATGCGTTTCATTTTTTTGTTTGTTTAAATTAATATCGTGCCCGTTGGAACCATAATTCCAATAGGTTTTGGACATAACTGTCCAGTCAAAAAGCCTGTGACGCTCATTGACTCCTTAAAACAATCATTTAAACAGCGGGTGGATGGAACACACTTCTTGCGGTAGTATAATCATAAAGATTGGCATAGTGTGTGTTTACTTTTAAAGGGGAATTTCCATATACTTGAGGCACTTCACAAGGATGAACGTATAAACAGAAAAAAGTTTCGGTTTCCTGCGAAGTTCCTTTTTTGGTTGGTGTCAGAGGCTTTTCGTTTTCGGCCTCTTTGGCCAATTGTTTCATCAAATGACATTTTCCGTTACAATGCATCTCGGGCTTGGCTTTATTGACACAAAGTACCTTGGAGATGTAATCATAATTAACAATGTAGTCGACCACCGGAAAGACCGGTTTGAGCAACATGACTAAAGCTATTATGATTACTGTTTTTTTCACTGAAGAAAACTTATTTATCGTTTTGGTACAACTAAATGAATCTCTTATTGGGTCTGTTCTACAAGAGCATATTATAGTTTTACTTGGCAAATGTAGTGCGTTAAAATTTCATTTTTGTATGACTATAGTCATATTTTTAGTATTTTTATAACAACTAATTTTGTAAACCAAAGCAAAAAAAGCCCGTAATAAAAGGCTTTAAGCGCTTAAAACACTTAAAATCAACATGCAAATAGATCTAGATTTACTCTTTACCTGGGGCGCCATAGCTAAAGAATATAAAAAAGGAGAAATGATTTTTTGTGAGGATGAAATGGCTAATTTTTATTACCAAATTATTGAAGGAAGTATTCGTATGTTCAATTCAAATGATGAAGGAAAAGAATTTACGCAAGGGTATTTTAGCGACGGGCAAAGTTTTGGAGAACCGCCTTTGTTCATAGATGAAAAATATCCCTCAACAGCGGTAGCTTTTCAGGATTCGAAAATTATCAAGCTTTCCAAAGATAAATTGCTGAAAATTTTAGACGAATATCCGGCTGTACAAAAGAAGTTTTTGACATTAATGTGCCGACGCATCCACTCGAAGGCACAAACCTCAAAAGACATCATCAATCAGAAACCCGAGTTTAGAATTTTGGCTTTCTTAAATGCTCACAAAAAAGAAAAGAACTGCTATGAAAAAGAGCTGATTCCGTATACCCGACAAGAAATAGCCAACTTTACCGGATTGCGGGTTGAAACAGTCATCAGAGCATTATCAAAAATGAGTAAATGTAAAAAAGTGGATATTATCAATCATAAAATATATTACTAATGAACTTTAACAGTAAGTTTTGGTTAAAATTTTCACTAATCAATCTGCTGATTGTAGCCCTACTGGGACTTTTAATGCGCTACAAAATTGGATTTGAATTTCCTGTTTTTAACCAAAAGAGTCTGCAACACTCCCACTCCCATTTCGCATTTTCTGGCTGGATTAGCCATACTTTAATGGTCTTAATGATTGCTTACCTGAGCAAAAAAAGTCAAACCTCTCTCAATTTAAACAAATACAATTACATCCTGACAGCCAATTTAATTTGTGCTTACGGTATGCTCATCTCGTTCATAATACAAGGTTATGGAGCCCTTTCCATCACGTTTTCGACCGTTACCTTATTTATTTCTTATGCATTCGGTTACGCCTACATAAAGGATTTAAAAACATTGCCTTCCAACGATTTAAGTAAAAAATGGTTCTCGGCGGCTGTTTTTTTCAATATTATTTCTTCTATAGGTACTTTTGTTTTGGCCTATATGATGGTTAATAAAGATATACATCAGGAAGAATATCTGGCTTCTATTTATTATTACCTGCATTTCCAATACAACGGTTGGTTCTTTTTTGCCTGCATGGGACTTTTGTACGGTTTCCTGAATCTGAAAAAAGAAGAGAATGCATTTTTTGATACTACTTTCAAGTTGTTTTTTCTTTCCTGTATTCCTGCTTATTTCTTATCGACCTTGTGGGCCAATTTACCGCTGTGGTTGTATGTAATAACCGCTATTGCAGCCGTAATACAAGTGTATGCCTGGTATAGATTTTTATTGATTATCATCAGAACTAAAAGAGATTACCTTACCAATTTCCCTTATTTCTTGCGCTATATTCTGTTGTTTGTGGCCTTTGCCATGAGTGTAAAAGTATTGCTTCAGTTGGGGTCAACCATACCATCGGTCAGTAAACTGGCTTTTGGTTTCCGGCCTATAGTGATAGCCTACTTGCATTTGGTTTTATTGGCCATCATCAGCTTGTTTGTGTTATTTTACATTTATGCCAATCATCTTATACACAGCAATCAAAAAATTAAATTGGGCGTGATTATTTTCTCTGTCGGGGTACTTCTTAATGAAATCATTCTGGCAGTTCAGGGCGTGGCATCGTTTAGTTATACTTTAATTCCGTATGTAGATAAATTGCTTTTCGGAGCTGCTATTGTCTTAGTATCCGGCATAGGACTAACGGTCATTTATTCCATAAAAAAGGCGAAAACAGCGATTAATTTATGACTCAACTCATAAAATAACCATTTCATAATTAAGTACTTTGTGTGTATAAACCAAGTATTTATTATCATGAAAAAATCAATCCAAACCTTGTTATTTGCAGGCTTATTAGTAGCCTTCAGTTGCAAACAAACCGACCAAGCTCCAACCGAAACCACAACAGGAACTTCAGCCACGGAACAACCTTCCGGACAATCGGGAGTGAAAGACGAAACCTCAATTCCGAACATTGTACAAACCGCAGCGGGCAGCAAAGACCACACTACCTTGGTTACTGCAGTAAAAGCCGCTGATTTGGTAGATGCCTTGAGCAATGCCGGGCCATTTACCGTATTTGCGCCAACGAATGCTGCCTTTGACAAACTTCCGGCCGGAACTGTTGAAGACTTGTTGAAACCGGAAAACAAAGAGAAACTAAAAAATATTTTAGGCTACCATACCTATGTCGGCTCACTCAAAACAGAGTACATGCAGGACGGTCAGGAGTTTGATATGGTTTTTGGCGGAAAAGTGAAAATTACTAAAAAAGGCGATAAAACTTTTGTCAACGGTTCAGAAATAGTAGCCTCTATCCCTACCTCTAACGGGATCATTCACGTTATTGGAGATGTGTTACTGCCCAAATAAAGTTTAATTATTAGTTCAAATAAATTGTATTTTTTTTAATGAAAAGCGTCGGTTATCTTAAATCGACGCTTTCTTTTTTTGTGATTTGAATCATAAGAAAACCAAACCGTAATGCTTCTATTTGTAGTGTATATAACAATATTCATCTTATGAACATGTCTTTTAGGTACGGTCTGATTTTGATAGCGTTACTCTCTTTATTTGTCTTTTACAACACCGTAATTTACAGTTCGACTTCAGATTATGGTAAAGTATCTTTATCCAAAAAAGCTTTGAACGGAGAGCAGATTTGGTTACAAAATAATTGCAATGCCTGTCACCAATTATATGGCTTAGGGGGATATCTGGGACCCGATTTAACCAATGAATATTCCCGAATCAATAACGAAACTTATCTGAAAGCCATGATCAACAGCGGCGTGAAAGCAATGCCGAAATTCAATTTCAGTGCAAACCAACTGAACGATTTGATTCAGTTTTTAAAAGAAGTAGACCAAACCGGCTATTACCCGAACAAAGAAGCTGTAACAGCTCCCAACGGTTGGGTCAACCTGAAATACAAATCCCACTCACATGAAAAGTAATCGTTATCCCTTTTATTTTATAGCCACAGGTTTGATTTGTTTAGTAATAGGCATGTTCTGTGGGCTGCTTGCCGGATTTCAGTACATAGTTCCCCACTTCATCAAATCGGTTTTACCGTTCAATGCTCTGCGACCTTTGCATACTTTGTTTGTAGTGTCATGGATTTTACTGGTAGCTATTGGTGGTATTTACTATTATCTCAACTTAAATTTTCAAAACGGCAAAGCTAATTTCAAGCTTATCAAATGGCATTTTTGGCTGTTTATGCTTACCGGTTTAGGCATAATTTATGCGTATTTGGGTAAACAATTTGAGGGTAAAGAATACTTAGAATTTCCGAGTTATTTTTATTTCCCCATTGTGCTTGGTTGGATATTGTTTGGAATCAATTATTTCAAAATCACACTTTCTCGTTACACCTTTTGGCCGGTGTATTATTGGATGTGGGGAACCGGAATTTGTTTTATGATTTACCATTTTACCGAAGCCCATCTTTGGTTGTTGCCCTATTTTAAAGGACATTTTATACAAAACATCGCTCTTCAATGGAAAGCCGGTGGTTCCTATGTAGGTTCCTGGAACATGCTGGTTTATGGGATTTCGTTATACGTCATGGCCAAAATAAGCGACGATGACCGATACGCCAAATCAAAAAAAGCATTCTTTTTTTACTTTTTGGGATTGACTAATTTAATGTTTGGCTGGGCGCATCACATTTACATCATACCTACAGCTCCTTGGATCAGATATGTGGCTTATGCCATCAGCATGACCGAATGGGTAATTCTGTTTTCTATTCTTTACGATTGGAAAAAGAACATGTCAACTCAAATTGTAATAAAATATCCTTTGGCTTATCGTTTTATGAAACAGGCTAATTTCTGGGTATTTCTAAACATCATTTTGGCATTGCTGATTTCCATCCCGTCATTAAATCTTTTTACTCACGGAACGCACATCACCGTTGCCCATTCAATGGGAACTACCATCGGAATCAACACTTTGATTTTACTGTCATCGATAACTTATATCCTCGAATCATCCGGACTTATTGCAGAAACCATTACCCGAAAAATAGAAAAAAGTTTAACGATTTTTTCTGTTACCTTTTTAGGCTTTTGGCTAACCTTATTGGTTTTGGGAGTAAAAAAAGGATACTGGATGTTCTTCGGGCAAAAGCTTTCTTTTGGAGAGTTTCAGGATTCGCTGCACGGGATGTATATTTTGTTTTTCCTCTTCGGAATCGGAATGGCTGTTGGGTTATACCGCATTGTTTTTGAATTGTTGCGAATCATAAACTCACAACTTAATATCAATCCCGAAAAACAACAGTAAAAGCAGGGTTGGTTGTAATCTGATTCATTTTAATTTTTACCGAAGCAGGCAAAGGAGCCAGAGTTTCCGCATTATTTCTGAAAAATTGGATGTAATAAGTCCCCGAATACTGATTGTCCTCCAAATAACACAGCATTTCATTGAGTTCGGTTGCGGAAATTAATTCGGAGTGATAGGTTGTTCTGATTTCAAAGCAAACTCCACTCTTTTGAAGCAACTGAAACGATTCCTCAAAACGCATAAACAAATCCGATTGGGTTATTTTTTGAAACTGGCTTTTGACAGCTTTAAAATCCAAAGCTACATAATCAATCAGTTGTTCGTTGATAAGCTGTTTTAAAACATCGGGACGGGAACCATTAGTATCAATTTTAACCGAAAACCCCATGCTTTTTACGGTTCTGATTTGTTCTACAATGTTTTTGTGAATCAAACATTCGCCACCGCTGAACACCACTGCTTCGAGCAAGCCTTGGCGCGATTTTAAAAAAGAAATTGCTTCAGGAAAAGTTACGACACCTTTTCCTAAAACAATTTCCGGATTATAACAGTACAAACACCTCATATTGCAACCGGCATACCAAAAAATACAAGCCGATTTATTAGGGAAATCCAACAGTGTGAAAGGGGTTATACTGTAAATAGACATGCTTATTTGTTACATTCTCTGAAATGCACTCTTTGTTTGTGTTCCCCTTTTTTACCGATATTAAAACTTTCTACCGGTCGGTGATAACCCATAACTCTGGTATACACCAAACATTTGGTTCGCAGTGGCTGGTTTACTGCTAAAATTTCGTTAGTCTGTGTTTTCATATTTAATTTGGTTTTGGTTTTCTAAAATAGCTTCGTCACATTTCGGGCAATATTCGTGTTCGCCGTTCAAATAGCCGTGTATTGGGCAAACACTGAATACAGGAGTAACTGTGATGTAGGGTAATTTGAATTTAGACAGTACCGTTTTGACAAAGTTTTTACAAGCTTCGGCACTGCTGATGCGTTCGTTCATGTACAAATGCAATACGGTTCCGCCGGTGTATTTGCACTGCAATTCATCCTGCATCAATAGCGCTTCAAACGGATCCTGCGTGTAATCAACCGGTATTTGGGAACTGTTGGTGTAATAAATATTTTCACCGCTACCGGCTTGAAGAATGTTAGGAAAACGCTTCTTGTCTTCTTTAGCAAAGCGATAAGTTGTTCCCTCGGCAGGCGTGGCTTCTAAATTATACAGATTCCCGGTTTCTTCCTGAAACTCTTTCATACGGTTGCGAATATGATCTAAAATTCTCAAACTGAAATCGTGACCAAAATAAGTGGTAATATCCTCGTTATCATCGGTAAAATTACGTACCATTTCATTCATTCCGTTAACTCCTATTGTTGAAAAATGATTCCTGAAATGTGGCAAATAACGTTTGGTATACGGGTACAATCCGCGATCGTACATTTCCTGTATAAACTGTCGTTTCTTTTCCAAAGTTGACTTAGCCAAAAACATTAATTTGTCTAATTGTTGCAACAACCCTTCCTCATCTCTTTCGTATAAATATCCTAAACGAGCCATATTAATGGTTACCACTCCTATACTTCCGGTCATTTCCGCACTGCCAAAGAGTCCGTTACCGCGTTTCAGTAACTCTCTCAAATCAAGTTGCAAACGGCAGCACATACTACGCACGGCATTAGGTTTGTAGGCATTCGGATTTTCTACGCGTTGTCCTTCTTCGTTCAAAACATATTGACTTCCTATGAAGTTTTGGAAATAAGAAGATCCAATCTTGGCCGTGTTTTCAAAAAGTAACTCAGTGTTTTCTCCATCCCAATCAAAATCTTCGGTGATGTTTACTGTCGGAATCGGAAAAGTAAACGGTTGTCCGTTAGCATCTCCCTCGGTCATCACCGTATAATAAGCTTTGTTAATGAGATTCATCTCGGCTTGAAAATGCTCATAACGCATATCTGAAAGCGATGCAACTCCGCGTTCCAAGGCTCTTTCTAAGATATTTTTATCATTAACCGTTTCAAATAAATGCCGGTCGTTTTTGGTAGGAATCTGTTCTTTCAAATCGGCCGGAACTACCCAATCGAGAGTAATATTGGTGAATGGTGACTGTCCCCAGCGGGCCGGTACATTCAAATTGTAAACAAAACTTCGAATGGCTTTGAGTACTTCATCAAAAGATAAATTATCCTTGAAAACATATGGTGCCAAATAAGTGTCAAACGAACTAAAAGCTTGTGCACCGGCCCATTCGCTTTGCAGTATTCCCAAGAAGTTGGCCATTTGTCCCAATGCTTCTCTGAAATGTGATGGCGCTTTGCTTTCTACCCTGCCTCTGACGCCGTTAAAACCATCATTGAGCAAAACCCGCAAACTCCAGCCGGCGCAATAACCGGTCAGACAATCCAAATCGTGAATGTGAATGTCTCCGTTGCGGTGCGCATATCCCTCTTCTTTAGAATAGACCTTATCCAACCAATAGTTGGCAATGATTTTTCCGGCTACATTATTCACTAATCCGGCATTGGAATAGGATGTATTGGCATTGGCATTAATACGCCAATCGGTTTGCGAAATGTATTCTTCAATGGTTTGGGTACTGTCTACATAAGTAGTATCATCGTTTAAACCTTGTATGTGTTCACGTTGCAATTTTCGGGTATGCCGGTACAACATGAAAGAACGCATTACCGTGAAGTATTCCTTTTCAAAAAGTACTTTTTCAATAATATCCTGAAGTTCCTCAACGGCCCAAGTATTTTTGTTTTCTGTGGCATTGATTACTTTTTCGAAAACCGATTCATCATACGGCACCGAAACGCTGTCAAAACTTTTTACTATAGCATCTTTGATTTTGTAACCGGCAAAAGGTTTGTAATCACCGTTTCTTTTGATAACATATCGTTCCATGTTACAAAAGTTTAAAGTAGTGAGTTGGTCAATTTATCAAGAACTGTGAATTGTTTTTCCAAAACTTTAGCTCCCGGAAACAGTATATTATTTTCCAAATGGATGTGTTTGTGTAAATCGGCTTCAAATTCTTTCAGCATGGCAAAAGTTACTCGGTAAGTTTCACAGGCATCAGCCGGTGGTACATAATTATTGGTCAATTCAGCAATCTTAGCAAATCGCTCGCCTTCAATGGTGTGCTCATCCTGCATCATAGCAATGGGATTATCTACGGTACCAAAATGAGGTACGGTGATTTCCTGATTTGTTTTTTGAGCATTGAGCATCTTTTTGATAAACGGAAATAAAATAAGTTCCTCTTTTTTCATGTGCTTGGCCAACTCACCTGCTCCTTCAACAAACAATTTATTGATTTGAAACAATTCCGGATGACGGCCGCCATGCACCTTGCAAAGTTTGTCTAAAAACATGAACAGTACCGAAGATTTCTCCTCTACATAACGGTGGTGTGTTTTTTCGATGTAATCAATTAACAGATCCAAGGGCCAGGATTTAAAATCAATTCCCCCATCGCTGGTTGATTGCATTACTGTTGTAATTTCATCCTCCAATACCTTGGAACTGATTTGTTTTTTTTCGCAGGCTTCGGCTATAGTTCGTTGTCCTTTACAGCAAAAATCAATTCCGTATTTTGAAAATACTGCGGCTGTTCTGAAATCGTCAGCCACGTATTCTCCTATTGTTTTTTTGTTTGTAGTTTCCATTTTATATGTGTTTTAATTTACTCCAATATTACGCACTTATGGAGGTTGCCAAATATGATTAAAATCATATAAAAGCTTAGTTTTCAGCATTTATTTTGCATGGAAATTCAAATAATTTATCATTTTTAATTTTCAACCGTATCTACTTATCAAACAATACTATGCAAGTACTTAAAGAAAAAATACTGGCTTTGAAAAAAGCTAAAAATGCTGTGATTTTAGCACACTATTATCAGGAGCCCGATATTCAGGAAATAGCCGACTATGTGGGCGACAGTTTAGGATTATCGCAGGAAGCCGCTAAAGCTAATGCCGATATCATCTTGTTTGCCGGCGTGCATTTTATGGCCGAAACTGCCAAAATTCTGAATCCCGAGACAAAAGTGATTCTTCCCGATTTGAATGCCGGTTGCTCACTAGCCGAATCCTGTCCGCCTGATATTTTCAAAAAATTCATAGAGGCCCACCCTGACCATATTGTTATAACTTATGTTAATTGTTCGGCCGAAATTAAAGCCATGAGCCACTTGGTTTGCACTTCTTCCAATGCGGTTAAAATTGTGGAATCAGTGCCCAAACACATTCCTATTATTTTTGCTCCCGATAAAAACCTCGGGCGGTATATTGAACAGCAAACCGGCAGAAAAATGGTGCTGTGGGACGGTTCCTGCGTGGTGCATGAAGCGTTTTCGTTAGACAAATTAATAACGCTCCATCAAAAACATCCAAACGCCAAAATCATTGCACATCCCGAATCTGAAACGCATATACTGGAAACTGCTTCCTACATTGGCTCAACCTCGGGAATGATTGATTTTGTAAAAAATAATCCGTCAAACGAATTTATTGTAGCCACCGAAGCCGGTATTTTGTACAAAATGCAACAGGAAGTGCCTCATAAAGTATTGATTCCGGCTCCATCAGTAGAAAATAATACTTGTGCCTGCAGTGAATGTGGTTTTATGAAGATGAACACCTTACAAAAGGTTTACGATTGTTTAGTCAATGAAAGCCCCGAAATCATTGTTCCGAATGCCATCCGAAACAGAGCCTTGGTACCTATTGAACGTATGCTTGAACTATCACACTAATGATACAGACCGATTACTTGATTATAGGATCCGGTATTGCCGGACTAACTTTTGCCTTAAAAACAGCCGAACGTTTTCCCGACAGAACGATTGCTGTTGTTACAAAATCGACTGCTGATGAATCTAACACCAAATATGCTCAAGGCGGTATTGCGGTGGTTCAAAATAACAGTGATGATTCTTTCAAAAGACACATTGAGGATACTCTCATTTGTGGTGACGGTTTGTGCGATAAGGCAGTGGTCGAAATGGTTGTAACCGAAGGTCCAAAACGCTTACAGGAACTCATAGACTGGGGAACCCGTTTTGACAATACCGCCGAAGGTCGACTCGATTTAGGTCGGGAAGGTGGCCATTCCAAGAACCGTGTGGTACATTATAAAGACCAAACCGGCTTTGAAATTGAAAGGGCTGTTTTGCTACAAATTCGCAAAACCCGAAACATCCTAGTGTATGATTTTCATTTTGCGCTGAATTTAATTACCCAGAATGATACTTGTTTGGGGGCCTATGTACTTAATGAACAAACTCATGAAGTGCTGACATTTCAATCCGATTATACGGTGTTGGCTACGGGAGGCATTGGTCAGTTGTACGGACATACCACCAATCCGGCTATAGCTACCGGAGATGGTATTGCCATGGCTAATCGGGTGGGTGCAGCAATTAAGGAAATGGAATTCATTCAGTTTCATCCCACGGCTTTATACAATCCAAATTCAAGTTCAACGTTTTTAATATCAGAGGCTGTTCGCGGTTTTGGTGCTTATTTACGAACCAAAGACGGTCGCCGATTTATGTTGGATTATGATGAAAGAGGTGATTTGGCTTCAAGAGATATTGTATCGCAAAGCATTGAAAAAGAATTAAAAAAATCAGGCGATGCTTGTGTGTATTTGGACTGCACGCATTTAAACAGTTCCGATTTCAAAAACCATTTTCCGATGATTTACGAGAATTGCCGTCTTTTGAATATTGCTGTTGAAAAAGATTGGATTCCTGTCATTCCGGCTCAGCATTATTTGTGCGGAGGAATTTCGGTAAACCGTTTTGGCCAAACATCTATTACCAACTTATTTGCTTGTGGAGAATGTGCTCAAACCGGCTTGCATGGCGCCAACCGATTGGCTTCCAACTCATTGTTAGAAGCTTTGGTGTATGCGGATAACATTTACCGTTTTTTGGCAGAAACAAATGTAAAAAAGCAAGTCCCTGATTGTATTATTCCGGAATGGAAACCTAATTACGGCTCGCTAATGGATAGTGATTTTTTATTAAAACTGAAATCTGAATTGCAGTTGCTTATGCAGAAAAATGTTGGAATAGTACGCAATGATACCGATTTATTTCGAACCCAAATGCAACTCAAACTATGGCAAAACCAAGTTTCAGGTTTAGAGCGAAGATACCGAATCAGCAAAGAAATTTACGAATTGAAAAATATGATTACCGTTGGAATTCTGATTGTTGAGCAATCCATCAAGAGACAAGAAAACAGAGGTGGATTTGTGAAAGAATATAAGAAATTACAAGCCGCCAATTCTGACTAAACTACCAAGCACCAGCATGGCTACTCCTATCACGGTGACTAAAATAATTTGAAGCGCCGCTTTGGGTAGGTCTTTTGGCGTTAATTTCGGAAACAGGAAAAGTTGTGCGTTAACCGCTAATCCTACAGTTACCATGAGTAGTATCAATTTAAGTGAAACTACCTTTTCGATGGCATTAGAAAACGAGAACCATTTGGTAAATGTAACGTCGTAGTCATAAGCCATCAATATACCCGTTAGCAAAAGGATAACCAGTGCAGGCATACCAACCGGTTCAAATTTATCTTTGAAATTTTGGATCACCGTTACATCTTTTGACTTTATGGCTTCGGGTAAAAATCTCAGAGAAAGAAACAAGTGTCCTCCAACCCAAATTGAGGCTGCCAGCAAATGAAGTAATAATAGGATATGGTGATACATTAATTCAGCGTTTTATACATCATCAGAGAAGCAATATTCATGGCCCGGTTTTTAATTTCTTCCGCCTTTGGCCCTTCAAAAAGTTTGTCTACAGTGGCTGTAAACAAAGAAATCCAATGCTGAAAATGCTCTTGTGTCATTGGACTTTTTTCGTGCAACTCTTTGTGTTTCATCATGGGATTTCCGTTGTAGTTTGCGGTGCAAAACAATATATTTTCCCAAAAGTTATACATTTTCGGCAAATGAGCTTCCCAGTCAACTTTTGCCACTTCGGTAAACAAATAGCCGATTACGTCATCGGTTTTTACTTTATTATAAAAAGCATTGACCAATTTTTCAATATCTTTTCGGTTTCTTATATCGGTTTTCATTTTATAAATCTTTGCGATTAAATTTTCGGAGTGAAATGAAAAAAGGAACGGCAACCCATAAGCACAACAACAAGAAGGAAACGGTAAGCCCTACAGTTGTTCCGAAAAAATCTTTAAAAATAGCACCGGTATACCCCATCATAGCCGAAACATCGAGATGCAGCAATATTTGGATTCGGGCTAAATCAATAGGACTTAAAGCGGTAATACCTACCATGGCATTTTCTATAGGATAATCGGAAAACTGAAACAACAGGAATAACACTATACCGTCAAACAACAAAGCAAAATATAACCAAGTCATAATGGCGATACCAATTCCTTTAGCCTTATCTCTGGTCATAATTGAACTCAGAAATGCGAGGGCTACAAAGACTATCGAAATCAAACAGCCCACAATGAGCATCATCACTCCTACGCCATCGGGAGAGTTAACCAAAAGCGGAATTCCGGCACCAATGAAAAAAGCCAAAACCATAGCCAATGAAAGTCCGAAGAACAAACTCAACCAGATTTTTTTTCTTCTGATAGGCTGACTCAAGAGCAATTCTATAAACTCAGAACTATTGTACAGGTAAATAGTAGAAAACAATATGGAAACCAAAGGAACGGTAAATAAGATTACGTTTAAAACCGTCAATATTCCTTTGGCAGAGTTGTCTTCTAAAGCAAAGGAACTCCACGACAAAACAGCCAAAATCAATGTGTAGGCCAATACGATTTTGTTCTTAAGTATGTCGAGTAAAATGATTTTAATGATTCTGTTCATCTTTCTTTTTCTTTAGGATTTGAGCAATAGCTTTGGATATTTTTTCTTCGCCGGTTTCGGTTTGCAATTCTTCAATTTTTTTGTGAAAATGCACTTTGCCATCCTGCATGAAAATGATTTCGGTAATTAAATCATCTAATTCACTCAGCAAGTGTGAAGTGATGAAAATCAGCTTTCCTTTTTCTTTTTCCTTTATAATTTTTTCTTTCAAAATTTCCGAAGCCAAAGGATCTAAACCGGCTGTAGGTTCGTCTAAAATCAAAACATCCGGATTGAATAAAAAGGCCAATACAGCACTTACTTTTTGTGTGGTTCCGCCCGAGAGCGTTCGCATCTTTTTATCATACATTTTCTCAATTTCAAAAGCATGGAGTAAATCTTCGTCCAGTGCTTCTCGACTGTTTCTGATGCGTTTGATCATTTCGATAATTTGACCAATAGTCATGTTATCAGGATACCGCCCAATTTGAGGCATGTACCCAATATTTTCGCGATACAAATATTCTTTAAGAACGGTTTTTCCGTTAAATTCTATCGAACCTTTATCGGGCAAGACCATGCCCAGTATCGACTTAATCAAAGTGGTTTTTCCGCAACCGTTGGGGCCAATCAGGGCAATGCATTCGCCTTTTTTACACGAAAGATTAACATCTGAAAGAACTTCTATTTTGCCGAATTTTTTATGAATATTCTTTATTTCAATCATAGCGGTAGTGACTTCATTAGGGGCGTTTTGTCAACAAAATTATCAGGCGTTATGCTGGGTAATACTTTTTCGGATTTATCCAAAAGTGTAATCATAAAGCTTCTGTAAAGCAACATGGTAGAAGTGTTTTTTTCAGTC
Organism: uncultured Flavobacterium sp.; assembly: GCA_964413435.1. Taxonomy (GTDB): domain Bacteria; phylum Bacteroidota; class Bacteroidia; order Flavobacteriales; family Flavobacteriaceae; genus Flavobacterium. Next base: position 41,949 of record CAYPSB010000012.1, on the reverse strand, counting down.
AATACTGCAAACAAACTCAAAGGATGGTAGGGCACATCACCTACTCCGTCTTTGTTTAAATCATAGCCTTCGTATTTGTCCCAATAATTGCTGTTAAAAGTGTTTAATACCAAGCTGCCGTTGGTGCTGATGTCAAACGTATTTTTAAGGAAATTATTGTTGAGAATTTCGTTTTCCATACAACTTGCCTGAATTTTCATTCCCCAGCCATTGGATATAAAATCATTTTTCTCAACTTTCATCCGGGAGGTTCCTTCCATGTATATGCCCGAAGTATTTTTGACAAATTTGTTATTGAAAATATAACCGTCGGCAATTTCCTTAAGCAATAAGCCGTAAGCGGAATCGCCCCAGTTTTCTTCAAAGGTGTTGTTAATCATCTTAACACTTTTGGAAAACATAACAGCTACTCCTGCCCCGTTGTTTTTAAATAGGTTAGTAATATATGAATCGTCATTGGAAAACATGAAATGCAGTCCGTAACGAATATTTTTAGTGGAAATATTTCTCCAAATCACCGAATTGGCAACAAACTCAAAATAAATGCCGTCGCGATGGCCTGAAATGGTATTGGCTATAATTTGCAGGTTGTTGCTTTTCCAGCAGTGAATACCGTTTCCGATGAGTTGTTCCTCGGTTCCGTGCGAAATGATGATGTTTCCTTTGACTTCACAATTGTTGCAATTTTGCAGATAAATCCCGAAAAAATTGTTATCCAGTTTATTGTTACGGATGCTGACAAACTTTCGGTTATAAACTTTTATGCCACAAGGGTCGTCCAAAGCTGCAAAACCAGAGTTGATTATTTTAAATCCTTGCACTACAACGCTGTCTGCTTTTATCGACAAAACTTCTCCTTTTTTCCGAGCGTCTAAAATGGGATATTCTTGACCCAAAAAAACGATTTTTTTATTGATCACAATATTGCCCTCGCGGTACATGCCTTTATGAACAATGATGGTATCACCGTCTTTGGATTGTGCGATGGCTTTGCGGATGCTTTTCAACGGATATTGATTCCCAACATGAATCGTGTGGGCTACCATCATTTGAAAAGCAAAAAAGAGACAAGCTATGGAGCAGATTTTTTTCATTAGTAGCTGCTGTAAAGTTCTTTCCAGGTTAACAATTCAGCATTCAGTTTTGATTGATACTGTAATGCCTCTTTTTTAGAAGCAAAAGCAACAGCATTTCCGTGCATCGGACTGTTGATGCTGCCTCCTTTTAAGAAAAAGCATTTTTCTACCGGAAGCAAAGTGTTTTCTTGTAAATAGTCACCAACAAAAAATGCTTTGTAAGGTACCACCGTATTTGATTTTGCAAAGTGTACCATACAAGCCACATCGTCAAACTTATAATACCTTCCTTTTTGAGTTATTAATTCGGCACCGAATTTTCCGTTAGCAATGGTCATTTTACAAAAATCGCAAGAATCTGTGTTCAATTGTATAGGTTTGGGTTCCCCCGAAACACAAGAAACAAGTAGTATTGCGACGAGACAGATAAGGGCTGACTTTTTCATTAGTGTTGTTTTTTCTTTAATAAATTATACTCTTTGATCACAATAAATAAAAGTAAAACCGCTGCTACACTCATAAGCCATCCTCCGGTATCCGGTATTGAAAAGGCTCCGAAATTCAGCAATTGTTTGTACCCTAACAGTGGTGGCTGATAAGCCATTCCGGGAACTTTAATGGCGGCATCCGGATTTAAATTGTGTCCGTACTCGTAATTCCACCGGTAGAAATCAACGGCAGCTAAAAGTATGAAAACTATATACGTAAATAAAAACAGTTTAACGGCTTTGCGTTTATTTATCACCGCCAAAAGCAAGGATATTAAAGCAAAAAGACCAAAAATTATCGGTAAAATTTTGAATTCAATGAAATTATCGCTGTGTAATGTTGCCATTCCGATGTAGTGATTCAATCCGTTAATGATATCGACATCACCTCCTATTTTGTTGGCATACAACTGCAACACTAAACCTTCGGGATATTGTGGGGCTTCTAATTCTATTCGCCACATTGGTACAAATAAAGAACCGGCAAAAAGTGCTGCTACTATCAAAAGTAATACTCTTGACAGGATTGAAATTTTTTGAGTTTTCATAATTGAAAAGTAAAAAAGGAGCAATTTTAAAATTGCTCCTTTGATGAAATGTTTTTTATTTTTGGGCAGGAGCAGGTAAATTAGTACCCACACTAAAACTTATCGGAACATTACTTCCGGCTGGTGATACTCTTACATATCCTTGCATTTCCTGATGCAGTGCACTACAGAAATCGGTACAGTAGAATGGGAACATACCTACTCGATCCGGAGTCCATTTAAGGGTTGAAGTTTCTCCCGGCATAATCAACAATTCGGCTGTGCTGGCTCCTTTAACGGCAAATCCGTGAGGAACATCCCAGTCTTGTTCCAAGTTAGTGATGTGGAAATATACTTCATCTCCCATTTTGATACCTTCAATATTATCCGGAGCAAAGTGTGAACGGATACAGGTCATGTACACATCAACTCGTTTACCGTTACGAACTACTTTGGTATCTTTTTCTCCTTTGGTTACAAATGGGTGTTTATTATCTTCCAGTTTGTAGAATTTCAATTGTCCGTTATTTCGAATCAAATCAGCCGGAGCTGCTTGTGCATAGTGAGGTTCGCCAATAGTTGGGAAATCTAATATCAACTGCATTTTGTCTCCACTGATGTCAAAAATCTGGGCACTTTGTGCTAACTCTGGTCCGGTTGGCAAATAACGGTCTTTGGTAATTTTATTGTAAGCGATTAAGTATTTACCGAATGGTTTTTTACTGTCACCTCCGGGGATGCATAAGTGTCCAACAGAATAATAAGTCGGAACTCTGTCTAATACTTTAAGCGATTTGATGTCCCATTTAACCACTTCAGAAGACACGAAGAAGGTAGTATAAGCATTTCCTCTACCGTCAAACTCAGTGTGCAATGGCCCTAAGCCTGGTTTTTGAACTTCTCCGTGAAGTGCAGCTTCGTATTTTACTACCGGAATACCATCGTATTCGCCTTCGAATTGTTTGTTTTTAATCGCATTTTGCAATTTATCAAAACTGAATACGGGAATTAAAGCGGCCAATTTTCCTGAACCTACTATGTATTCTCCGGTTGGATCTACGTCACAGCCGTGAGGTGATTTTGGACACGGAATCATATAACAAATGTCTTTCAGTTCTTTTGAATCCAAAATCAATACTTGAGTTTTGATTTCAGAAGTTGCAGTGTGGGTACTTTCATTGTAAACATTGTGAGCGTACTTGGTCTGAGTAAGTTTCCCTTTTCCGGCTTTGATGTACTCTTCCGCTTTTTTCCAGTTAACGGCCATGATGAAATCTTTATCTCTTTGTGAAGCGTTTACTTCTAACAAAGTATTGGCTTGTTCAGTATTATAACAAGAGAAGAAGAACCAACCATGTGATTTTCCTTTACCGGCATGCGATAAATCAAAGTTAACACCCGGACATTGAATTTGGAAAGCAATATCCATCTGTCCTTCTTTGCCTACTTTTACAAAACTCAAATGTCCTTTAAAATTCTTTTTATAAGTATTAATCGGCACATCACCATCAGAATTGTCGGCTGGTACACTAAAACGGGTTCCGGCTACTACATATTCTGTGTTTTCTGTAATAAATGGAGATGAGTGGTTACCGGCACTGTTAGGAAGCTCGATAATTTCTTTGGTAGTAAATGTTTTTAAATCAATACGAGCAATACGCGGAGTATTATTAGCATTACCAAAAACCCAACGACCATCTACTTCACCGTTTGTTTGTGACATTTCGGTGTGATGCAAATCATCCCAAGGCACAAAACCGTGCGAAGTGTTTAACATAGGTTTTGTTTCTTCGTTATAACCGTATCCCTTTTCAGGATCTACAGAGAATACAGGTATTACACGGAATAATCTTCCGCTTGGCAAACCATACACACTTAATTGTCCGCTAAAACCACCGGAAACAAAGTTATAGAACTCATCGTATTTTCCCGGAGCTACATAGGCCTTCTGAGCAGCATCACCGCTTACGGCATCACCGGAGTTTTTCGGTTTACAGGAAATGAGCAAAGCACTCCCTATAGCAATAGTAACTATTGCTTTTGTAAATTTATTTTTCATTTTGGTATAAGATTAGATTAACAATCTTCGACTCATATATTGAGTTTGAATTGGCCGTTTTGTTTTATTTAACGCCGTCTATTTTACGCATGTATTCTAGGATACTTCTGGCTTCTGTGTCGTTTAAGCCTTGGTTAGGCATACGTACCAAACAGATTTCTAACTGCGCCTGCACTTTCGGGTCTTTATTTATCATAGGATCAGGATTAGTAATAAAGTTCATGATCCATTGCGGCTGATGACGTGAAGTAACTCCGTGCCAACCTGGTCCTACCAATCTCTCATCGGTAATTTTGTGACAAGAAGTACATTTTACACCGGCTACTTTTTCTCCTTCAGCGGCCATGGCTTGGTCTAAAGTTGCACCCAAGTCAACTTTATCATATTTCCCTTCTCCACGGTTAGGGTCGTAAGTTGACGGATCAGCTTTTGTTGTTGCTTCTTCGGTTGTTGGTTTAGAGAAATCATCTCCTGATTGTTCCTTTTTGCCACAAGACACAAACAGTAATCCTACAGCAATAAATAATGATAATTTGTACATGATAGTTCGGTTTTAAAATTTCTTATACAAATTTAAAAGTTAAACGACTGTTAATTTTATGACTGTAATCATAACGACATCAAATCGGCAAAAAATTAAATTTCAGCAAAATAGTTTCAATGTAAAACCAAAAGACAACTATCAAATAATCAATAAGAAGTAAATAAATAAGCGCTTTAAATCTAAATTTTAACAGTAAAATCATATAAAAATCTAAAAGAAATGTTAACTTTGATTAACCACAACATACCTCCATTAATATTGTTAACCATTTCTTCTCGATCTATATTGAGAAGATGTATTGATATTATCCGGATTTTATGATTGGAAAAAAAGCCCTACTTGAATTCTTTAAAATTTCTCCCACTCCGAGTTTGGTGCTTTATTGTGATGCGCCTAAGTTTACGATTGCCGAAGTGAATGAAGCTTATCTTAAAGCCACCCAATCAAAAAGAGAGGATTTAGTAGGACGTGGAATTTTTGAAGCCTTTCCTGATAACGAAGCTGACCCTACAGCTGACGGAGTCAAAAATCTTTCACAATCACTTGATACTGTTATTAAGACCAATCTGAAACACAAAATGAACGTTCAGCGGTATGATATCCCTGTTAGAGGCACAACAGAGTTTGAGGTAAAATATTGGGAACCCGAAAACATCCCTTTGTTTGACGAGGAAAGTAAGTTGCATTTAATACTTCACTGTGCGATAGACATTACTGAAAAAAAGATTGTTGAAGACAATATTAAACTTTTAAACGAAGAGCTGGAACAGAGAGTGAAAGAACGTACTGAAGAGGTAGAAAAAGCGCTCAAACGTTTTGAATACGTCACTCAGGCTACTTTTGATGCTATTTGGGATTGGAATCTGAATGAAGATAAGATTTATTGGGGAACCGGTTTTGAGAATATGTTTGGATACAATATTAAGGATCTAAAGGATGACAGTTCGGCTTGGATTAACAACATCCATCCCGATGATATCGAAAAAGTAAAACAAGGTTACTACAATACGGTTAAAAGCCGTGACAATAATTGGATTGAAGAATATCGGTATAAAAAGAAGAATGGTGCATATTCGTATGTAATCAACAAAGGCGTGATTATTCGTGATGCTGATGGCAGGGCAACCAGAATTATTGGTGCCATGCAGGACATTACTAAAAAGAAAGAAGAAGAATTACGGTTGAAATTACTGGAATCTGTAATTGTAAACACCAATGATGCGGTATTAATTACCGAAGCCGAACCACTAAACGAGCCAGGGCCCAGAATCATTTATGTTAACGAAGCCTTCACCAAAATTACCGGCTACACTTCAGAAGAAGTTATTGGTAAAACACCTCGTATTTTACAAGGCCCAAAAACAAATCTGGAAGAATTAAAAAAATTAGGGACTGCCTTGCGCCAATGGCAAGCCTGTGAAGCTACTTTATTAAATTATAAAAAGAATGGTGAAGAGTTTTGGATTCACATGTCGATCACTCCTGTGGCCGATGCTAACGGTTGGTTTACGCATTGGGTAGCTGTAGAACGTGATGTTACCGAGATAAAACGAACAGAAGAAGAACTATTAAAACGTTTAAAGGAAATATCCGATTATAAATATGCCATTGACGAATCGGCTATTGTGGCTATCACGGACCAAAAAGGAGTCATCACTCACGTGAATGATAACTTTTGTAAAATATCAAAATATTCGCGAGAAGAACTATTAGGACAAGACCATCGCATCATCAACTCAAATTATCATCCGAAAGAATTCATCAGAGAACTTTGGACTACCATCGCCAACGGTAATGTGTGGAAAGGGGAATTAAAAAACAAAGCCAAAGACAGAACACCATACTGGGTAGATACCACAATCGTCCCTTTTTTAAACGAAAAAGGAAAACCGTATCAATATGTAGCCATACGTTCTGATATTACACAAAGAAAAATTCAGGAAGAAAAAATAATTGAAACAACACAAAAATTACTCAACACCCTAGAAAGTATCCAAGACGGATTTTACACGCTAGATTCAGATTGGAATGTCAGTTATTGGAATAATGAAGCCGAAAAACTCTCCGGAAAAACTCGGGAGGAAATGATAGGAAGAAACTTCTGGGAATTGTATGAAGGCCAAATTTCTGAAAAAATTCACAAAGCATTTTACAAAGCCAAATCACAAGACAAACCGGTAAGACTGGAGGTATATTCAAAACAATTGAATTATTGGTATGAATTAAATGCCTTCCCTTTTGAAATGGGATTAACCGTTTACTTTAAGAATATTACTGAACGAAAAAAAACTGAGTCAAAACTCAAAAAAATGAATCGTTCTTTGGAAAACAACATCAAAAAATTAGCCCTTTCCAATCAGGAGTTAGAGCAATTTGCTTACGTGGCTTCACATGATTTGCAGGAACCGCTTCGTATGGTAACCAGTTTCCTGACTCAAATTGAGAAAAAATACGAAGATATCCTTGATGAAAAAGGTAAAAAATACATCTTTTTTGCTGTTGACGGAGCCAAACGCATGCGTCAGATAATATTAGATTTATTGGAGTTTTCCAGAATTGGCAAAACCGAATCCAAGATACAGGAAATAGACGTCAATACCGTTATAGAAGAAATACGGTTGCTGTATCAAAAACAAATTGAAGAAAAAAATGCGGTAATAGAATACGAGAATCTTCCAAAGATACGTTCTCACGCTGCTCCGTTAAAACAGATTTTTCAAAACTTAATCAGCAATGCACTGAAATATTCTAAATCAGATGAAGCACCGGTTATCAACATATCATGCAGCGAAAATGCTGCTTTTTGGAAATTTGAAATTAAGGACAACGGTATTGGTATCAGTCAGGAATATTTTGATAAAATATTTATCATTTTCCAACGATTGCACAGTAAAGAAGAATATTCAGGAACCGGAATGGGATTGTCTATTACAAAGAAAATTTTAGAAAATCTCAGAGGTGAAATTTGGTTAGAATCTCAAGCAGATAAAGGAACCACTTTTTATTTTACTATCCCCAAAAAATAAACACTCAAAATTATGAAAGAAATTCACATCTTATTGGTTGAGGATAACGAAGGCGATATTCTTTTAACTACCGAAGCATTAGAAGAAGGCCGAATCATTAATAAAGTGAGCGTTGTAAAAGACGGTAAACAAGCTATTGATTTTTTAAATCAAAAAGAACCGTTTCATGAAGCTTCACTACCTAATTTAATATTACTTGACATTAATTTACCCAAGAAAAACGGTCATGAGGTATTAAAATATATTAAGGCGAGTAAAAATTTCAGACACATTCCCATTATTATGCTAACTACTTCATCTTCTGAGAGTGATATTATTCAGGCTTATAATCATTACGCTAATTGCTTCATAACAAAACCGGTAGACGTTAATGAATTCATGACTGCCGTAGCCAAAATTGAGAGTTTCTGGATCAGCATTGTACAACTTCCTTAATCAAATCAGCATGAACAGCTTTAAAGATACTAAAAAACACCAAATTCTGATTGTAGAAGACAATTTAGGCGATTATACCCTTATTGAAGACTATTTGGAAGAACGTTTTGAATTGCCTCAAATCGTTTGGGCTAAAAATTTTAAAGAAGCAAAATCGTTTCTGACAGATGATGCTTTTGAATGCGACCTAATCTTATTGGATTTGTCATTACCCGATAAAAGCGGCGAAACACTTATTCATGAAATGACTCAGCTGAGTCATGAGGTACCACTGATTATTTTAACAGGATACTCAGATATCAAATTCGGAATCAAATCCTTATCACTCGGTGTTTCGGATTATTTGATAAAAGACGAACTCGATTCCAATTCTTTATATAAAAGTATTGTTTATAATATCGAACGAAAAAAAACACTCTTACAACTGGAAACTTCTGAAAAGCGCTATAGTGATTTATTTCATCTCAGTCCACAGCCAATGTGGGTATATGATATAGAAACCCTTCGTTTCTTGGATGTTAATTTAGCGGCCGAAAAACACTATGGATATTCGCTTCAGGAATTTTTAGGCATGACCATAAAAGATATCAGGCCTAAAGAAGATGTACCCGATTTAATCAAAAGAGTTGAATATTTAAACGATAACCAAAGACATCACGCATTAGGAACCTTCAGGCATCAAAAGAAAAATGGTGAGATTATTTTTGTTGAAATTCAAAGCAATACCCTACCCTTTCAAAATACGACCGGGAGAATTGTATTGGCCAACGATATTACCGAACGTTTTTCATATATAGAGGCCATCGAAAAACAAAATGAAAAACTTAAAGAGATTGCCTGGATACAGTCGCATGTGGTAAGAGCTCCCCTGGCACGTATGATGAGTCTAATCGACATTTTAAAAAATTACGGTTCTGATGATAGTGAAAATGAAAAATTGTTAACTCATTTATTAGAATCTGCTGAAGAACTGGATGTTATCGTTAAGGATATTTCAAAAAAATCGGAAGCTATAAAGCTGGATAAAAAATAAATCGAAAAAATCATTCATCTTTAAATAATAACCATTCATCTACGCTTTTAGTTGTTTCAACTATACTTTTGAACTTCAAAACGAAATTTAAAACAAACTGAACACCTTTAAAATATTTTTGTAATTGCATAACCCCTATGACCCAATGTTGAAAACATTAAAAATACTGTTTATCGAGGACGATTCTATTGAGGTAATGAAATTCAACAGAGTCTTATCGCAACTGGAATTAAACCACCAAATCATAGAAGCTAACAACGGCGAAGATGCCTTAACACTCTTAAAAGAAAAAGAAAATCTGCCTCACATCATCATATTGGATTTGAATATGCCCAAACTCAACGGAATCGAATTTTTAACCATCTTAAAAAATGATCCGTTACTAAAGTACATCCCTGCCATAATACTTACGACCTCCAGCAATTTCAAAGATTTGAAAGAATGCTACAAAATAGGTATTGCCGGGTATATTTTAAAACCCCTAAAATATGAAGACTATGTTTCAAAAATCAAGAAACTTCTCGATTATTGGAGCTCTAACGAATTGATTTCGGAATAAATTAAAGTTGCTTGTCTTTTATGACAAAAATAATTATGGCTGAAACACAATTTACTTTTACCGGCTCATCGCTGAACAATATTTTTCCCTTTTACATGCTTATTGATGAAAATCTGATCATTAAAAGTTTTGGAAACAGTATTGCTAAGATTATGCCCGATTTGAAAGAGGATAAATTGTTTCCCGGATTCTTTACGGTAGTTAGGCCATTCAAAGAAAATGTAACTCCCGAAAATTTCAAATCACTCCTAAATCAACTGGTCGTTATTACCTCTAAAGGATTTAATGTCACAACCCTCAGAGGCCAATTTGAACAACAGGAAAACGGATATCTTTTTATCGGTTCTCCGTGGTTAATGTCTTTAGAAGAAGTAGAACACAAAAAACTGAAACCTACAGACTTTGCTCACCACGATTCTTTGTTGGATATTCTTCACGTTTTGAATAATCAGGAAAAGAATAATAATGAACTGAAAAACCTGGTTGATACTATCGACAAACAGCGTAAACAGCTTAAGATTGATAAAGAAGAACTGAACAAAATCTCGTTAATTGCCAGTGCTAACAAAAACGGCGTGGTCTTTACTTATCCACAAGGTGATATTTTTTGGTGCAATGAAGCTTTTGAACGTTTGACCGGATTTTCTAAAGAAGAAATTATTGGGAAATCATTAATAGAAGTCGGGCGCGGAAAACTATCCAACAAAAAGGAAATTTACAAAATGATTGACGCCTTTTATAAAGGTGAAGCCTTTGATGTTGAATACATTCACACTAAAAAGCGCAAAGGAACATTTCGATCTAAAATAACCGGACAACCTATTCTGGATTCTCGCGGCGTGGTTATCCAATATTTTGCTATTATTGAAGACGTCACTGTTGAGAAAGAAAGAGAAGAACAATTGGTGTTACTTTCTTCAATAGCCGAAAAAAATAGCAACCCAGTGCTCATTTCAGACAAAGACGGAAAAATAGAATGGGTAAACTCAAGTTTTCTCGAATTGACAGAATACAGTTTGGAAGAAGTGCTAAAGCAAAAGCCGGATACTTTATTGCACGGTCCTGAAACCGATCAAAAAACTATCAATTATTTAAATGAACAAATTAGAAACGGACTTCCTTTTTATTGTGAAATAATAAATTACACCAAATCAAAACAGAAGTATTGGGTGCGCATCCAAGGACAAGCGTTGCACGATGAGCACGGAAAGATTAAAAAATACTTTACCATACAGGAAGATATTTCCTTTGAAAAAGAATTCAGTCAACAACTTATTGAATCAGAAAATCGATTGAATTCGTTGATAGCCAATTTGCAATCGGGAATTTTATTTGAAAGCGCCAACAACAAAATCTTATTGGTAAACACCAAGTTTTGTTCTTTATTTGAAATAGATGCCGATCCCGAGGTTATGAAAGGTTTGGACTGTGAGTTGCTGGCCGTTGGTGTAAAAGAATACTTCAAACAACCCGACCATTTTTTGCAAAGAATTGAAGAAACTCTGCAACAGAAAGAAATTGTAATAGCCGAAATTGTAGAACTGTCCGACGGTCGAATACTGGAAAGAACTTTTATCCCTATATATAAAGGAGAACGATTAGACGGGTATTTATGGAGTTACGACGATGTAACCATCAAGAAAAAATACCGTGAAAGTTTGGAAGCTGAAAGAGAAAAATACAGCAACATCATTGCCAACATGAATATGGGCTTATTGGAAGTTGATAATGATGACACCATCAAACTGGCCAATCAGTCGTTTGCCGAAATGTGCGGATATACCATGGAAGAATTGTTGGGTCAAAAAGCCTCAGACTTATTTTTAAACAAACACAGTACACCTATTTTTGAAGAAAAAATCAGCGAACGTTCCGCCGGACTCTCCAATTCTTATGAATTACCGGTTAATATTAAATCGGGAGAGCGAAAATATTGGCTCATCAGTGGAGCTCCGAATTACAATGTAAATGGAGAGATTATAGGATCTATCGGTATTCATTTAGACATAACCGAACAGAAGAAACTCGAGCGTCAAAAAGAACAGTTACTCAAAAAACTGGAGAACCAGAACGAGCGACTCAACGAATATGCCCATATGGTATCACACGATTTGAAATCGCCTTTGAGAAGTATTCACTCCCTGATAACATGGATTAAAGAGGACAATGAAAAACTATTTAATAAGGAAACCAAACGCTATTTTGAACTGATTGAAGATAAGGTTGAAAAAATGGACAACCTGATTCAAGGAATTTTAATGTATTCAAAAGTTGATTCAAGTAAAGAGTTCTCCGAAAAAATTGACTTGAATGAGATTATTCAAAATTGCATTACCATCATACACATTCCTGAAAACGTAACCGTTACGGTGAAAAAAACATTACCTACTCTGCAAACTGACCGCTTCAGGATGCAGCAGTTGTTTCAGAACTTAATCAGTAATGCTGTTAACTTTATTGATAAGGAAAATGGACTTGTTGACGTTGATTTCGTAGAAAATGCAAACGATTACATTTTTTCCATAAAAGATAACGGACAAGGAATAGATGCAAAATATCAGAATAAAATATTCGATTTGTTTCAATCATTTTCAGGCGAAGAAAAAGCTACCGGAATCGGACTTTCAATTGTAAAACGCATCGTTTCAATTTATAACGGCGATATATGGATTGAAAGTACTTTAGGGTTAGGAACCACTTTTTTTATTAAATTACCAAAAAAACATGGAAGAGCCTAACATAGAGTATATTTTAAAATTGTCTCGAAATGAAGATGCGATAAAACAACGGTTTATCAACATCTTAAAATTTGAATTACCTATAGAAATTGACGCCTATTACATGAGTCTTCACCTCAATAAATGGTCACAAACAATGAGTTGTATCCACAAATTGAAAAATAAAATAGCTATACTGGGACTTGAAAACAGCTATCATTTGGCTGATGAATATGAAAAATCAAATCCAAATAGTAGGAAAGATTTACAGATTGAATTTGAAAAAACACTAACTTTAATGCAGCATTTTGTTAACTGCCTTTAAATAAAGCTTATGAATTGTATTATAATTGATGATGAAATGTTAGCCAGAGCGGTAATCGCCCAAATGATTTCACTACATACCGAACTGACCGTGGTAGAAGAGTTTTCTAATGCCATAGAAGCCATTAAATACCTGAATAAAAACGAGGTAGATGTCGTCTTTCTTGATATTCACATGCCCGATTTTACCGGATTCGATTTTATCAATACAATCAAGAATCCTCCGAAAGTAGTACTAATTACTTCGGACAAAAATTTTGCCATCAATGCTTTTGAATACGATTGCATTGTTGATTATTTGGTAAAACCAATTACTGAAGAACGCTTTGAAAAAGCCATGCAAAAGTTGAATTGGCGTGTAGACACTCCTAAAAAAGAAGATATCGGTTCAAATGATAATGTGCCGATTGAAAAAACTAACGAGTTTTATGTAAACATTAATAATCGTTTGATAAAAATTGATATACCAACCATAACAATCATAAAAGCCAAAGGAGATTACATTAGCATTAAAACGGATACTACTTCATATACCGTGCATACCACACTCAAAAAAATTGAAGAAAAACTGCCTAAGAATTTATTCTTGAAGATTCACCGTTCATTCATCATTAATACCAAAAAGATAATTGATATTGAAGACAATAGTGTGTTGATAGGCAAAGACGTGATTCCGGTGAGCCGAGGTAACAAACCCGAACTGATGAAACGCTTGAACCTACTGTAAAAAAAAACTAATTAACCCGATAAACCAAAACCCGGAGTAAGCCTTTAAGGCTTACTCTTTTTTTTACCTGTTATCGACAATAATTTTAACAAAACAGGTAGTATATCGATAAAAAACACCTTTTATCTTTAAATAAAAACCATTCGTCTACAGAAAAAAGAAGTTCGACCGAATTAAAAAACTGAATTTAACATTTGTAGTAGATTTGCTATAACAAAACCCAAATCTGTATCATAACTTAACCCGCTAATGTCATGAAAACAAATACTTTAATTCAGATGAAATCAGCACATTTTAGCAAAATGTTTTTACTTATTTGCTGTACTTTTACAATGCATACCGCTAATCTAAATGCCGCTAACAATACTGTATCTAAATCCAAATATTATGCAGAAACCAATCGTATTTGGATAAACGCAACCAGTGCCAGTGGTGCTTTTTCACAAACCCTGTTTGGTTACCGTACAGGAGCCACTGATGGCTATGATCACGCTCTTGACGGAGCTTTTTGGAACGATGGTGCAATAGGTCTAGCTTCACTTATAGGTGATACCCGTTACGCTATCCAATTCAAAGGATTACCTTTTTCTTCAGCCGATGTAGTTCCTTTGAGTTTTTCGGCCACGCAAAGTGGTACTTACACATTTGCTATTGATCACATGGATGGTTTTTTCACCAACAGCTCGTTCGCAGTATATGTTCACGACAAACTAAACAATACATATACTAATTTAAAAACCTCAAATTACACTTTCACGTGTAGCAGTGGTATGAACAACAGTCGTTTTGAATTGACTTATTCTGTTGACTCTACAACATCTTTAGGAACCGTAACTAATGCTTTTAATGCTGATAAACTTGAGGTTTATAATACCAACCAATCTGTAACAATAAAATCTGGTGATACCGTATTGAAAACCATTGAACTTTATAATATTAATGGTCAGGTATTGTTTGAAAATAAAGAGGTAAATGCCGCTCAAACAACAATATCAAATTTACCTGTAACAAAGCAAGCTATAATTATTAGAGCCACTTCTGAAGACGGAATAACCGCGGTCAAAAAATGGCTTTATTACTAAAGAAAACCCCTCAATTTCGAGGAAATTCAAGGGAGGTTTATTTATATTATTTATTTGACACTAAACCGTTCCGATACTCTCGGAACGGTTTTTAAAGTAACTCAACCAATAAATCTAAACTCTCTTAAAAAAACAATTACAGTTTTATAACCCAGTTATCACATCAATCCTAACCCTACGATGGAAACTATTTTTCTTAACGCCGAAGATCATAAATTGGAATATTTTAACACTATCGGACTTTTATTCCAAAACCATATTTATCTCAACAAAAATGATGAATTGCTCGAATTTGACATCAAAGAGATTAAACGAATTTATTTCAGAAAACAGCGTGACCTGAAAGACAATTATTGTCTTTTTATCCTTTCAGCAGTATTGGTCGGTGCCACTCTCTATTTGGGAAGTTATTTACCTCAAAATTACAAGCTGCCCATTTTAATGTTGTCAGGTTTACTTTTGCTGTTCTCTTTTTTAAAGAAAAGTTATCATTACGAAATATTCCTGATGACCGCTAACCATAATTTCACTGCGATAGAAGTTAACGAAGCTAATAAAGACCAAGCCTGTGAGTTGATATCGCATACCAAAAGAAAAATGAAAAAAATGAAGCTGTATCAACAAGCCAGCTAAAGAATAAATCAGAATACCACAAAGAATACCATGAATGTTTATAAATCAAAGTTCGGAGTCATTAATGAAGAAAGTCTAATGCTTTATAAACCAAAACATGAAACCATATCGTTGAATTCGATTCTCGAAGTAAAAATCATTAAGAAGAAACACGACCTGAATTATTTTTTAAACCTCATTAAAAATAAAGACTATGATTTTATTGTTGTGTTGGATAATCAGGAACAAATTGAATTCTCATTTGGAAAAAAAAATCTAGGTAATGCTGTGGCATTTAAAAATAGAATCCTGCACATGAAATTCAGCATACAGGAAAGCATCATGAATTAAAAACAGGCAACCGACTGACTGCATTGCGGTTCAAAGTTGCATACGATTTAAGGGTTATAAATTAAACTTTGAGTTGCCTGTTTTCTTTTTTAACCCCATCATGAACATATTCATAATCTTTAAGTTTAATTATTACCGGCAAGAAGCAAAAAGGCTAATTACCTGTAATCTAAGAATTTGTACCGTTTATCTACACTGAAATACCTATCGACTTTTTATTTAAAAACCTCATAATCAATAACATAAATTTGTATCAAGATAATACCTAAAAACTATTATTCGTTAAATAAAGATATACCCTTTTAGCCCAAAACAAACAAAAGTCTCTGAAACAGTGCCGAATTCCTCCTTCCTACTAAGTGTATTCGGCATTGTTTCCCAAAAAAAAGCTGTCAGAATTCAAAACAGTCCTTAAACTTAATTTTGAATTTTATAAAAACCGAGGCTACTACCTCGGTTTTTTTTTATTTGTAGAAATTATACATTGATTTTGTATGCTGTTTGTAATTGAACCATATAGAATAAAAAACTCCGGTATTACCGGAGTTTTTTTTATTTCTAATTTTTGTAATCTATTTGATGAATTCTACTTTTTGCACTTCTTCAGCATTAATACTGTCAAAGAATCCTTGTTCGTTCATCCAATCATCACTGAATACTTTACTCATATAACGTGAACCATGATCAGGGAAAATAGCAATTACATTACTTTCATCTGTAAATTCACCTTCTTCAGCATATTGTTTAATGGCTTGCATTACCGCTCCCGAAGTATAGCCTACAAACAATCCTTCTTTTTTGGCTATTTCACGCGTAGTGTGTGCACTTTGCTCATCACTTACTTTCATAAAATGATCGATTAAATCAAAGTCGGTAGCCGTTGGAATCAGGTTTTTGCCTAAACCTTCTATGCGGTAAGGATAGATTTCGTTGGCATCGAACTCTTTGGTTTCATGGTATTTTTTCAAAACTGAACCAAAAGCATCTACACCTAAAATTCTAATGTTCGGATTTTTTTCTTTCAAATATTTGGCCGCTCCCGAAATTGTTCCACCGGTTCCGCTACAGGCAATCAAGTGGGTTATTTTTCCGTTGGTTTGCTCCCAAATTTCTGGGCCGGTAGATTTATAATGTGCATCAATATTCAATTGATTAAAATACTGATTGATGTATATAGAACCTTTAGTTTCTTCGTGCAAACGTTTGGCAACATTGTAGTAAGAACGCTCATCGTCAGCAGAAACATGTGCCGGACATACATAAACCTTGGCACCTAAACTGCGCAACATATCTATTTTATCTTTTGAAGATTTAGAGCTTACGGCCAGAATACAATTGTATCCTTTTATGATACTTACCATAGCCAAACTAAACCCGGTATTACCCGAAGTTGTTTCGATTATGGTGTCTCCCGGTGATAAGATTCCTTGCCTTTCAGCTTCTTCAATGATGTATAATGCGATTCTGTCTTTAGTGGAGTGCCCCGGATTGAAAGCTTCAACCTTAGCATAAAAATTTCCTGGTAAAGATTCGGTTATTTTATTAAGCTTGATTAATGGGGTGTTCCCTATTAAACTTAATGCATTATCGTGAGCTTTTATATCTTCTTTCATAAAATAAATTAGTCAAGGCGTATTAATAAGTCGAATTTACGGACTATATAACTTCGCAAATTTAATAAAATATTTTAAACTATCTTTTTATTCCTTCTAAATCTAATAAAAAACTGTATTCTTTGGCTATTTCACGTATGGCTTCAAATCGTCCGGAGGCACCGCCATGACCTGCATCCATATTGGTATCCAAATACAATTGATTGTTGTCTGTTTTTAAAACTCTGAGCTTCGCTACCCACTTTGCAGGTTCCCAGTACTGTACCTGTGAATCATGTAGTCCTGTTGACACATACATATTCGGATAGTCTTGTTTTGTTACATTATCATAAGGCGAATACGAAAGCATGTAATCATAATATTTTTTTACATTTGGATTCCCCCATTCGTCATATTCTCCCGTGGTTAAAGGAATCGTGTCATCTAACATAGTCGTTACCACATCCACAAACGGAACTTGGGCAATTACACCGTTGTACAATGAAGGTGCCATATTGATTACCGCTCCCATTAAAAGTCCTCCTGCAGACCCCCCTTCAGCATACAAATGATTAGCAGAGGTATACTCCTGATCTATTAAAAATTGTGAACAATCAATGAAATCAGTAAATGTGTTCTTCTTTTTCAACAATTTACCGTCTTCATACCACTGCCTGCCCAGATCCTCACCTCCTCTGACGTGTGCAATAGCATAAATAAAACCTCTGTCCAGCAAAGTCAAACGAACCGAAGAAAAATAACAGTCCATGGTAGCTCCGTAGGAACCGTAACCGTAAAGCAACGTTGGATTATTTCTGTCTTTCCGGATTCCCTTTCGGTAAATCATTGAAACAGGGACTTTGGTTCCGTCTTTGGCAGTCGCCCAAAGACGCTCTTCGGTATAATTATTTTTATCAAATGTTCCGCCAAGTACCTCCTGTTCTTTCAGGATGGTTTTTTCTTGGGTACGCATGTTAAAGTCAATCACAGATGAAGGGGTCGCCAAAGATTGAAAACTGTAACGAAGGATTTCGGTATCAAAATCAAGATTCGCAGTAGTATAGGCAGTGTACGTTTCGCTGTCAAAAGGCAGGTAGTACTCACCAGCTCCGTTCCACGGCATAATTCTGATGTTATTCAAACCGTTAAAACGCTCGGAAACTACCAAATAATCCTTAAATATATCAATATCCTCCAATAAAACATCTTCACGGTGCGGAATCACATCCGTCCAATTTTCTTTTGATGTCTTGTCTTCGGGAGTTTTCATCAATTTGAAATTGGTGGCTTTATCTTTATTGGTCACTATGTAAAAATGGGTTCCAAAATGCGAAATGGAATATTCCAGACCACGCGTTCTTTTTTGAAACATAACAAACTTAGCATCCGGAGTGGCTGAAGGCACGATTTGATACTCTGTTGTCAAAGTACTGTTCGAATTGATGATGATGTATTTTTTCGATTTCGATTTATAAACGGATACATCAAACGTTTCATCTTTTTCAAAATAAACTAAAGTATCTTCCGAAGCATCGGTACCAATTTTATGCTTATAAATTTTATCAGCACGAAGGGTCTGCTCGTCTTTTCGTGAATAAAAGAGTGTTTTATTGTCACTGGCCCAAGTAGCCCCTCCGGTAGTATTTTCCAATCGCACCGGAAGTATTTCTCCGGTCACCAAATTCTTTATCTGAATTACATATTGTCTTCGGGAAACCGTATCTGTGCCAAAACTGGCCCAATTGTTATCTTCACTGATGCTTAATCCGGCTAAGTTGAAATAAGCATGTCCTTTGGCCATTTCATTACAATCAAATAAAATCTCTTCAGGAGCATCTAAACTTCCTTTTTTGCGGGCATGTATCGGATAGTCTTTGCCCTTTTCAAAACGGGTAATGTAATAGTATCCGTTGTAAAAATAAGGTACCGACTCATCATCTTCCTTGATGCGCGCTTTCATTTCTTCAAACAAACTGTTTTGAAATTCTTTGGTGTGAGCAGTGGCCTGCTGGTAGTATTCATTCTCCTGATTGAGGTAGTCAATCACTTTTGGGTCTTCTTTTTGGTTTAACCAATAGTAATTATCGGTGCGAATATGACCGTGTTTTTCCAAAGTATGAGGAATCACAGGAGCTAGAGGCGGTTGTATCTGTGTTTTGGGCATGAAAATGCATTATTATTGATACAAAAATAGTCATTATAGTCGCCTCTATTAAGGACTCATCGTGAAGTTATGCACTTAAAAATTAACAAATCTTTCCTATTTTTGTCGGGTAAAATTTTAAAATTATGTTTGGAGATATCATGGGAATGATGGGGAAACTCAAAGAAACCCAGCAAAAAATAGAAGAAACCAAAAAACGCTTAGACCACGTTCTGATTGATGAACAAAGCAATGACGGTTTGCTGAAAGTAACTTTGACTGCCAATCGAAAAATAAAAAGCATTATTGCAGACGAAAGTTTATTAACCGACAAAGAGCAGCTTGAAGACTATTTGATTCTTACACTCAACAAAGCTATTGAAAGAGCTACAGCAATTAATGAAGCTGAATTAGCTGCGGTAGCCAAAGACGGAATGCCAAATATTCCGGGGATGGATAAATTTTTATAAAAAACTACTTTAGGGCGCTAATTAATCATTCCCTTTAAATTACTATACATGAATCTGAAAGAAAACACACTAAAGAACGAGCAGCACTTCGATGCCGTGTATGAAAACGTTAATATTGAATACATTCTAAAAGCTCTTCACAATTCAGATTCTTTTCTTGCTGATGCAAAAGTGACCGATGCCAGCTGGGTTGGACTGTATCACAACGACTTTGATCGGGATTTAAAAGGAAAAAAAGTACTGGAATTAGGATGTGGTGATTGTCTGAATGCCGCTATAATGTCCGTTCTTGGTGCTGAAGTTTATGCCAATGATATTTCTCAGGTAAGTGGTAAAATCATTGATCAACTGAATGCGAATTACAACTTTGAAAGACCCATTCGCTTTATTCACGGCAATTTTTTAGAAAGTGATTTCCCTGATAATTTCTTTGACATTGTAGTAGGAAAAGCTTTTGTACACCATTTGACCAAAGAACAGGAAATACTCTTCACCGAAAAAATAGTAAAGATTCTAAAACCCGATGGTTTGGTTCGTTATTTTGAACCGGCCATCAACAGTAATTTTTTAGATCAATTGCGCTACATGGTTCCGGTTTCAAACAGACCGTCCAGTTTACAAAGAAAAAAATTCAAACTCTGGAAAGAAGAAGACCCGCATCCAGACCGCGATGATTCATCAAAAGCCTACAGAGCCGTGGGAGAAAAGTACTTTAAAAAAACAGAAATCATCTGTTTTGGCAGTATCGAAAGGTATTATCGCTTGTTACCTTATGGTGATTTTGCCCGAAAGTTTAGAAGGTTTGCCTTCAAAACTGAACGACTGCTGCCTAAATTCATCAATCAAACGTTTTCACGTTCACAACTGATAATCTATCAATTTCCAAAAAAAGAAGCGTAACAATCTTGATTGAAATTGTATTCAGTATTCAGGATTAAAAACTCATTTTTTCCAAGGCTTCCAACACGTATTCGTGCAACACCTGTTTGTAGTCGAGATGAGTTACCATACGCAACTTCCCCTGCCCCATTGAACTGATTAATATTCCTTTGGCTTTGAGCTTTTCAATAACTGTTTTCTCATCTAAAGGTTTTTTAACTTCAAAAATCAGGATGTTGGTTTCTATCGTTTCCACTTTTGCTACCCAATTTAACTTTTGAAGGGTTAGTCCCAATTCTTTGGCTCTTCTGTGGTCGTCTTCCAATCTGTTGATGTTGTGGTGCAAAGCATAAATTCCGGCTGCCGCCAAATATCCTGACTGTCGTAAATTACCGCCAAATATTTTTCGGATGCGTAAAGCTCTTTGCATGGTTTCTCCGTCTGCTATCAGAACCGAACCGATTGGCGCTCCAAGTCCTTTGGAAAAACAAACCGAAATGGTATCAAACAATTCTCCGAACTGTTTAGGATGCTGTCTTTTGGCTACTATGGCATTCCACAAACGAGCACCGTCTAAATGGTATTTCAGGTTATTGGCTTTACAAACTTCTTTTATTTTTCGCAATTCTTCTAGATCATAACAAGCTCCTCCTCCCTTGTTAGTTGTATTTTCAATGCCCACCATTTTTGACAAAGGAGCATGATAAAATTCGGGATCATTGATTCCGGCTGCCACTTGCTCCGCTGTAATCATTCCGCGATGACCGTCTAACAAATTGAAATTTACACCACTGTTGAACGAAGCTCCACCGGCCTCATACAAATGAATATGCGACCATTTATCACAAATAATTTGGTCACCCGGATTGGTATTGAGTTTAATAGCAGTTTGATTTGCCATGGTTCCCGAAGGGAAAAACAGTGCGGCTTCTTTACCGAACAAATCAGCTACCATTTTTTCGAATGCATTTACCGTTGGATCCTGCTTGAAAACATCATCCCCAACTTTGGCGTTAAACATGGCCTGCAACATTTCGTGTGAGGGTTTGGTTACGGTATCGCTGATTAAATTTATTTCCATATGAAAAAGAGATAGTCTATTTTTGTTACGGATTTATTAGCCCCGATGGCAGTGGCATCCTTTATACCTGGCTCTGACAGGTATAAAGATAGAACGGACAGCGGGAAATAGCTCCGAAAATTAAACCACAAAACTACATTATTTATGACAAATACCGAACAAATTAAAGGTATTGTAGAACGCCTTGGTGCGTTGAGGAGGTATCTTTGACATTGATGCCAAGTTAATCGAAATAGCCAACGAGGAGGAAAAAACCTTTGCACCAAACTTTTGGAACAATCCTAAGGAAGCCGAAGTCATTGTAAAAAACCTTCGCTCAAAAAAGAAATGGGTGGAAGATTTCAACAAAGCGGAAAGTCTGACCGAAGAACTGCAAATTACTTACGAGTTTTTCAAAGAAGGAGATGCTACCGAGGAAGAATTGGATCATCAATACGAATTGGTCAATACCCATATTGAGAATTTAGAGTTCCGCAATATGCTTTCGGATGAAGGCGACAGTTTGAGTGCTGTACTGCAAATTACTGCCGGTGCCGGTGGTACAGAAAGTTGTGATTGGGCTTCCATGCTGATGCGTATGTATATGATGTGGGGCGAAAAAGAAGGCTATAAAATCAAAGAACTCAATTTCCAGGAAGGCGATGTGGCCGGAATTAAAACGGTTACCCTCGAATTTGAAGGCGACTATTCTTTCGGATACTTGAAGGGTGAAAACGGTGTACATCGTTTGGTGCGCATTTCGCCGTTTGACAGTAATGCCAAACGCCATACTTCTTTTGCTTCGGTATATGTTTATCCTTTGGTAGATGACAGTATTGAAATTGACATCAATCCGGCTGATATTGAAATTACGACTTCCCGTTCGAGCGGTGCCGGAGGGCAAAATGTAAACAAAGTAGAAACCAAAGTACAATTGGTACACAAACCAACCGGAATTCAGATTCAGTGTTCGGAAACACGTTCTCAACAAGACAACCGCCAACGTGCGATGCAAATGTTGCGTTCACAATTGTACGAAATTGAGTTAAAAAAACGACAAGAGCAAAGAGCCGACATCGAAGCCGGGAAAATGAAAATCGAATGGGGTTCGCAAATTCGCAACTATGTAATGCAACCCTATAAACTGGTAAAAGATGTTCGTACAGGCGAGGAAACCAGCGATGTAGACAGCGTGATGAACGGTAATATTGATCGTTTTTTGAAAGCCTATTTGATGATGATGGGTCAAAAAGAAGAATAGTTTATTTGTGATTAAGGTTTGGAATATTAGGAAATTATAATCCGTTTTCATTTATTTGGAAACTTATTCCAAACCTACAAAAACTATGAATTCATACACCCTTCAGGAAATCAACGACCTGTTATGCGGCGAAATTGTCGGCACTATCCCCAACAAAATTACGGCTCCCGAACAACTGGAAACTGCCGGTCAAACAGAAATTTCTTTTATTGGCAACAAAAAATTCGAAAAATACTGGTACAGCTCCCAAGCTTGTGCTGCAGTAGTCAATGAGGACATAACCATCGAACCCGGAGAAAACCGTGCCTTCATCAAAGTCAAGAATGCTGATTTAGCCATGTCTCTGGTATTGAACCTCTTTGCTCCTCCTCCGCCAGTTTTTACAGCAGATATTCACCCAACAGCAGTTATTGATGCTACGGCTTCAATAGGAAATGGTTCTCGCATTGGTGCCGGTTGCTACATCGGACCCAACGTTGTAATAGCTGAAAATGTAACTGTTTACCCTAATGTTACCATTCTTGATGAATGCACCATTGGAAAACATACCACTATTTGGTCGGGAACGGTCATTCGCGAGCGTTGCCACATAGGCATGTATTGCATTTTACATCCGAATTCAACCATTGGTGCTGACGGCTTCGGATTCCGTCCTTGTCCGGAAAAAGGGTTGGTTAAAATCCCGCAAATCGGAAATGTCATTATTGGTAATGGCGTAGAAATTGGTGCCAACTCGTGTGTTGACAGAGGTAAATTCAGTTCAACCATGGTGGGCGACGGTTGTAAAATTGACAATCTGGTTCAAATCGGACATAATTCCAAGCTCGGGAAGTTTTGCATAATGGCAGGAAACTCAGGTTTGGCCGGCTCAGTAACCCTAGGAAACGGCGTTATTATCGGTGGAAGTGCCTCGATAAAAGACCATACTTCTATTGGAGATGGGGCTACAATTGGCGCAGGTTCAGGCGTAGCTGGAGATATAGAAGCCGGTAAAACGGTGTTAGGCTATCCGGCTATTGATGCCCGTGACACACTGAAACAATGGGCCATTTTAAAACGAATGGTAAAAGAATCAAAATAATGGTGAAAATAATTTATAATTCACAAGGCATCATTCACAATTAAAACCTATATTTGCACCGAGGATTCCGAAAGGAAGTTACACCTCACCACAATAGTCGATCGCTCCAGGTCGACTTTTGTATTTTATAGCCCAAAGTAAAAGCCCGAAATAAGTAGTTATTTCGGGCTTTTTCATTTAGTGAATTATGAGAAATTATAATACTTCTTTCAAAAATGTCAGCATGGCTTGCCAAGAACGTTTATCTGCCAATTCATTGTAAGCTGCTCCTTTTGAATTATCGGTTCCCGCATTTTTATCGGTAAAGGAATGCACGGCTTTTGCATAATACACCATTTGCCAATCGGCTTCTGCTCTTCGCATTTCTTCCTGAAAAGCACTGATTTCTTCTTTCGACTCGTAAGGATCATCAGCACCGTGAAGTACCAGAACTTTAGGAGTAATTTTAACAATGTTCCGATTTACATCTCTTCCTAAACCACCGTGAAAAGAAACTACCCCATTTACTTTCATATTGGTTCTTGCGGCTTCAATGGCACCAGTCCCACCAAAACAATATCCCAGGACTATAATTTTATCCGGATTAGCACCTTGTTTAACCAATTGATCCAAGGCCAGCTTGATTCGGTTTTGGTACTCTCTGATATTCTTTTTGAAATATCCGGCCATTTCTCCGGCTTCACTATAATTTTTCGGGCGTTTGTCAGCCCCGTAAATATCGGCTACAAAAGTTGTGTACCCCATAGCTGCCAATCGGTTGGCGGTGTCTTTGGCATGATCATCAATTCCCATCCAGGCCGGAAGAATCAACACACCGGCTTTATTAGCAAGAGCTTTAGACGGCTTTACACTGATGCCGCTTAACACCTGATTGCCATCGTTGTAATCTACTGCTTTGGATTGGGAAAAACCAAGCAAACAACTTTGTAACATAAGAGCGAGCATTGCTATTTTTACTTTCATATGATATAATTTTTTAAAACATAAATTTAAGAACTATTCCCTGAAACAATTGTTAATTTAAAACAAAAAAAAAGCGACCCGAGAGCCGCTTATAAGTTATAAGTTTATATTCTGCAGCATGAATTATATTCCGATTTCAACCTGAAAACGTAAGTACCAGTTTTTCTTTGAAGTACCATTGTAATAATCTAATTCATCAAAGGTAACCTCTGTTTGCATTTTAAAAGTATGTTCCCAAATGTATTTCGTAAGTCCAAAACTATACTCTTTGGTGTTGGGTGCGAATGCTCTGATGTCTTTCCCAGTTTTTTGAATAGAATACCTTCCGATAAGTTCATAATTTGAGCGTAAGTTATAACTCAACTGATAATCAAAACCATTCCCCACAAAAACATAATTGCTTTGAGTGGTATCCAAAGGGTTAACAGCGACAGCATTTTCGGTAGTTGTTCTCGACATGTAGCTCATCATCGCAGCCCAACCGTTATATTTGAACATAGCATCCAAAAAAACTGATTTCATGGTTTTGGGCACAAATAAATCATCACCCAGCTGACCTCCGGTTCTACGGGCACGATTGTTCTGCTGAAATGCTCCTGACAGCATCAGTTTGGGCTTCTTTTCTCGCAATACATCGCCTTCAAAATAAGTTCCGTCTTTGGTAAAAGCACCAAAAGGCAATACTTCTACTTTTCCGGTAACGGCTACTCCGTCATCTGATTTTCCGGTTACGTTGCGCCCTTCTCCGGTGGAGAGAGCAGCTTTAAAATTATAGGAGAATTGATCTTTGTATTCATTCATTTGGTGCACCTGAAAACCAAAATCCCTATCAATGGTAAACTTAGCGTTATTGATGGTTCTGTCAGTAAGCTGCAATCCTCCCGAAGAGTTCACGCGCTGACGGTTTCCGGGAAGTTTGGTTTGCCCGAAACTGATGTTCCAATGTTTATTAGGGCGATAAAACAACACCGCGTCCCGAATAATGTTGATGTTCTCTCCTTCCTTTACCTCACCAACATCGCCCGGAGCAAAAGACAACTGAATGGCGTATAAAAATTTAGGATTTCCCACATATCCGTCTAAACGCAGACGCAAACGTCTAATTTGTCCGTCATAGGCTCCTGTTTCGCCATCACTTTTGATGTAAGTTACCCTGTTTTGCATGCGAAAGCGAATGTTTAATTGAAATAAGCTGTCGGGAGATGTCATCCCAATTCCTTTTCCGTAACTGTAGTAAGGCAGAGCGGAAAGCTTTATATCATTATCGTGTTTGGTTTGCTCAATGGATATTTGAGAATAAATGGTTGCCGTGCAAAGCAATAAGAGTAATTGCAGCGTTTTTTTCATTGTTGTAGAAGTTGTGTTAGTTGTGATTTAATGGTTTAGTAATGATTCATAAATGATTTGTTAACAAATATCGTTAGCTTATAAAAAAAGCCAACAATAACTGTTGGCTTTTCGGATATAGTAATTTTTATAAAAACAGTTTAAGTAAATAATAGGTCAATGCGGCTAATACAGCTGATACAGGAATAGTTAATATCCAAGCCCATAAAAGTTTAACAGTAACCCCCCAACGAACAGCAGAAACCCTCTTGGTCACCCCTACTCCAATAATGGAACCTGTAATGGTGTGAGTGGTTGATACCGGAATTTTAAAATGCTCTGTAGTAAATAAGGTCAAAGCACCTGCCGATTCAGCTACTACTCCTTCAAAAGCAGTTACTTTAGTGATCTTTGAACCCATAGTTTTTACGATTTTCCAACCACCACTCAAAGTTCCCAAACCAATGACTGTGTAACACGTTAACGGAATCCAGCCCGGCATCGTGCCTTTTTCGATATCAATATGCAGATCTAAAAACCCCCCTAAGGATAATTCAGCATTTGGATGGGATTTTACATAAACCGTAACTGCGGCTGCAATGATACCCATTACTTTTTGTGAATCGTTTCCACCATGTCCCAAACTAAAAGCTGCTGAAGACAATAACTGCATTCGTTTCAAAACCTTTTCAGCTTTTGCTGTAGAGAAAGAACTGAACACTAAATTAAAAATAGCCAAGGAATAAAAGATAACAGCTACCAACAACCACTTGATATTGGCCGGTTCACTGATAAAATACCAAAATTTATTGTGAAATACTGCTTTCTCAGGTGAAACATCAAACTTCAAGACCGTCAAAAAGAACCAAAAAGCAGCTACCATTAAAACTACAGTCAATACTTTAGGCCATTTATTTTTCTTAGAAGAATACATCAACCACAAGGAAATAAAATACGAGATTATCATTCCCAATAGTGGCGCAAATACAATAAAAAGAATCACGATTAAAACTCCCGAAGGTAATAGTTCTCCTTCTTTGGCAGCCTTGAACCAGTTCACGATTTTAAAACCGGCATGTTCCGGATCAGTAACCGATGAAAGTCCGTGTGCAATGGCAGCTCCGGCAAAACCACCAATCAAGGTGTGCGAAGATGAAGAAGGGATTCCTTTCCACCAAGTGAATAAGTTCCAAATGATAGCCGCTATTATTCCCGCTAAAATTACCACTAAGTCAATGCTGGCTGTATGAGCAGTCTTAGCTACCGTATCGGCTACTCCAAAACCAAAAACCCAATAAGCCATAAAATTGAAGAAAGCTGCCCAAAGAACTGCCTGAAAAGGAGTCAGTACTTTCGTAGCGACAATCGTAGCAATCGAATTGGCCGCATCATGAAAGCCGTTGATATAGTCAAATATCAGAGCCAACACTATAATTACAATTAGTAAGGTCATAATTTCCTAATTGATTTATGAGTGTTTAACAGAAATTTGCTCCATTACGTTGGCCACACTTTTACATTTGTCAGAAGCCATTTCCAAAGCAGAAAGCACTTCTTTGTATTTGATGATGTTTTTGGCATCCATCTCGTTTTCAAAAATATCAGCCACCGCTTTATCAAAAACAGAATCTGCTTTGCTCTCCAACTTGTTGATTTTTTTACATGTATCTTTAATCGCTTTCGGATTTTTTAAATCTTTCAATTCCTTGATTCCAACACCAATAAGCTGAGCAGCTTCCAGATTAATTTCGGTCAGTTTACGAATCGATTTGGTGATTTTTTCAATCTGATACAAACGCATTCTGCTGGCAGCACCATGCATGTTATCGGCCACATTATCAATCGCTTTGATCAACGAGTGAATATCCTCTCTGTCAAACGGCGTGATAAAGTTACGACTCAATTCTAAGTGTGTTTTATGTGTGATTTCCTCAATGGTTGCCTCCAGCTCTTCCACTTTTCGGTAATACTCTTCTCTTTCCGATTTCGGAGCATTAACCGCCTCGTGCAATGTTTCGGCTAAAAGAATTAAATTTGATGACGCTTGTTCAAATAAAGGAAAGAACTTTTTATCCTTCGGAACTAAAAATTGAAAAATACTGTTTAAAGACATTTTGTTTATTTTTTGATGCTGCAAAGGTATTTAACTTATGTTAACTCAATATTAACTTATCCGTCTCATAAATCGTTTGTGTTTACAATTTCTTAACATTACTTTAGGAATTTAAGGAGCGGCACATGTCACAATTCAGGACACAGGCTCCCGCTTTCCGCGCTACACGGTAGCTAGCTACAATCGGGGCTAGAATAACGTATAGCAATTTTCAGGAAAGTCATACACTTCCTCTCTTCCTTTGCCACTACTGCATTTATTTCAAATTCTGAAAACGTTTTTGTACTTTAGCGCACAATCCAAAACAACACCGATCAACGTATAATTTACAGCCATGGACATCAACTTCAATAAAAACGAAGACCACAACAAACTACTGGTAAGCGACTTAAAACAACATTTTGCCAAAGTAAAACTCGGCGGAGGCCCAAAACGAATCGAAAAATTACATGCCGAAGGTAAAATGACAGCCCGCGAACGTATTGATTATTTACTCGACCCCAAAGCCAAAAGCATCGAAATAGGTGCCTTTGCCGGAGATGGAATGTATACGGAACATGGCGGTTGTCCTTCGGGAGGCGTTGTTGTTAAGATCGGTTACATCAAAGGAAAACAATGCATCGTTGTAGCTAATGATGCTACCGTAAAAGCCGGAGCTTGGTTTCCCATCACCGGAAAAAAGAACTTACGTGCCCAAGAAATAGCCATCGAAAACCGTTTACCTATCATATACCTTGTTGATTCAGCCGGAGTATACCTACCCATGCAGGATGAAATTTTCCCTGATAAAGAACATTTTGGCCGAATATTTAGAAACAATGCCGTGATGAGCAGTATGGGCATAACCCAAATAGCCGCTGTAATGGGCAGTTGTGTAGCCGGTGGAGCTTATTTGCCTATCATGAGCGACGAAGCCATGATTGTTGACAAAACCGGAAGTATCTTCCTAGCAGGGAGTTATTTAGTAAAAGCGGCCATAGGTGAAAATATTGATAACGAAACTTTAGGTGGAGCCACTACCCATTGTGAAATCTCAGGCGTAACCGATTATAAAGCCAAAGATGACCAAGACGCTTTAGACCGAATCAAAAGCATAGTAGGCAAAATTGGCGATTATGAAAAAGCAGGGTTCAACCGTGAAGCCTCTCAAAAACCGGCTCTGGAGGAAAAAGATATATACGGAATTCTTCCCAAATCGAGAAGCGACCAATACGATATGATGGAAATCATCAAGCGCTTGGTTGACAATTCAGAAATGGACATGTATAAACCCGACTACGGAAAATCCATCATAACCTGCTATGCCCGCATTGATGGTTGGGCTGTAGGTATAGTAGCCAACCAACGTACGGTTTCTAAAACCAAAAAAGGAGAAATACAGTTCGGAGGCGTTATCTACTCTGA
>CAYPSB010000012.1:0-11997 GCA_964413435.1 uncultured Flavobacterium sp. | reverse complement strand
CCAAGATTAATTTTTGCCTGGCCAAGTGCCGAATTAGCGGTAATGGGAGGTACTCAAGCCGCAAAGGTTTTGGCTCAAATTGAGGCTTCATCCCTAAAAGCAAAAGGTGAAATTATAGATGAAAAGAAAGAACAGGAACTGTTTGACAAAATAAAAGCCAAATACGATGCCCAAGTTTCTCCGTATTACGCTGCTGCCCGACTATGGACAGACGCCATTATCGACCCGCTTGAAACCCGTACTTGGATTTCAATGGGTATTGAAGCCGCCAACCATGCTCCTATTGAGAAAAAATTTAATTTGGGAGTCATACAGGTTTAATTTAAAATGCAAAAAACCTTATTTCAAACGTTTAAAAAAAGTATTATCGGAATTCCGCTTCCCGAAAAATTTACTTTTCCGTTTTATTACGAACCCCATCCGTTGTGTATCATTGCAGCAGAAGAACTTCAGGATTATCTGAAATCGCAAACCGATTTTGAACATAATTTTGGTTTGGATGAAACACAGCAGGGTTTGATTATTGGAAAAATGTTTGGCGTCTTGGTAGTACAAAACCAACAAGGCGATTTGGGCTATCTGTGGGCCTTTTCCGGAAAGTTGGCCGAAAGCAATCAACTGCCTTTTTTTGTACCGACGGTTTATGATATGCTCGAGCATGACGGATTCTTTAAAAAAGAAGAAATCAGCATCAATCAACTCAATTTTGAAATCGAAAATTTAGAACAATCTTCTGATTATTTAAATTCAATAAATCATTTACACAAAACAAAACAACAAGCTGAAAAAGAGATTTTTGAACAAAAATTAAAAATAAAAGAAGGTAAAAAAGCAAGAGCTGAATTAAGAAAAAAACCAACGGCGGGTATTGATCAGGACGTACTCAACAAAGCCAGCCAGGAAGAGGGTATTTTGCTCAAAAAAATGACCCAATATTGGCACTATAAAATTGAGGAAGCAACACAGGCAGTAGCCCCTTTTACAACCCGAATCAACCAACTCAAAGAAGAACGCCGATTGAAATCAGCGGCCTTACAACAGCAGTTATTCAAAGAGTACTCTTTTTTGAATAAGCACCAGGAATTGAAAAGTTTGAGTGAAATTTTCAACGGAAATCCACCAGCCGGCGCGGGGGAATGTGCTGCTCCAAAGTTACTGCATTACGCTTTTCAGCATCAACTCAAGCCCATTGCAATGGCTGAATTTTGGTGGGGTCAATCGCCTAAATCCGAAGTTCGCAAGCACGGACAATTTTATCCTGCCTGCACCGGTAAATGCGAACCCATACTAAACCATATGCTCCAAGACATCATCTTAGAGGATAATCCCTTTAAAATCAATTCAGCCGAAGGGAAAAAACTTGAAATTGTTTACGAAGACGATTATCTGGTTTTGGTTAATAAACCCACTGAATTCCTATCAGTTCCGGGCAAACAGGTTACCGATTCGGTTTACACACGAATGAAATCGAAATATCCGGATGCAACCGGACCTTTAGTGGTGCATCGTTTGGACATGTCTACCTCAGGATTGTTACTTATCGCCAAAACAGCCGAAATCTATAAAAAACTCCAATCGCAATTCATTAAAAGGCAAATTCAAAAACGCTACGTTGCTTTATTGGACGGTATTATTACCAACGACAAAGGCATCATTGATTTACCTCTACGGGTGGACTTAGACAATCGCCCAAACCAAATTGTTTGCTTTGAACACGGTAAACCGGCACAAACCCAATGGGAAGTTATAGAACGAAGAGAAAACCAAACTCTGGTCTACTTCTACCCGATTACCGGCAGAACGCATCAACTTCGGGTACATGCGGCACACAAACTCGGTTTAAACACTCCCATTTCCGGCGATGATTTGTACGGAACAAAAGCTCACCGATTGCACTTGCATGCAGAACGTTTAACTTTCGAACATCCTGTAAGTAAAGAAAAAATAACCATCGTTAAAGAAGCTGAGTTTTAAACAAAGTGAGTTCCTTTGCATGGCAACCCACTTTGTTTATGGCATAAAATTTATAACTCTGTTTAAATTCTTTCCACTTTACTTATTTCAAAGACTTTTTCGCCTTCGCCAAAATCCCATTTTATTTGATCTCCCGTTTTATTTCCAACCAATGCCAACCCGATTTCACCCACAATAGATTCCGTATTGTTCCTTCTTTTAGCCTTTGCCGGTGCAACGAAAGTGTAAGTGTGTAATTCATTTGATTCGAGCTCTTTAATTGTAACTCGGCAATCTATCGTCACTACATCAAGCGGTAATTCTTTACGTCTTACTTGTTTCGCACGCTTTAATTGAGCTACCAATTGATTTTCAACAAACTGAGTTACTTTTTTTCGTCTTAGCAAATCTTTGATTAGATCATAAATTCCTGTTGTTAATACAATATCTTGATTCATTTTATTATTTTTTTTAATGATTGTCCCGGTTCAGTGCTCCATAAATGCCCACCCGAATCCATGAATGAACTCGGCACAAAAGCACCAAAAAGACAAATGATTGTTGTTATTTTTTATGTGTAATGAAACTGAAATTTCCCTGTCATGGGCCTGACAGGGACTATTGGATGAAGTCCTTAGAGCTTTTCAAAAAAGAATCATCAAGCAGGTAATTCAACGTAATTGAACTCTGAACTGCACGAATATTTAAAAGAATTGACAGATTCATTTGAAAGGAAATAAATTCAAACTTAAAACTATTCTAATTGATAAAAAAAGTATTTAACAATTCGTTATTCTTTGCTGTCAATGAAAAAAAGGACTTTAAGGTCTAAAAAAAATAGTGACAATAATATTGAATTCAGATGCCCGATTTTAAAATCGAACTCCTATATTTAAGTTTTGAAAATCACTCTTATGAAAAATCGTTTTTTAGTACTTCTCATCTTATTAGGAATTCAGCAAATCGAGGCTCAATTCAGCCGAAAAGATTCATTGCAAGGAGGATTACGCCCGGAGCGAACGTGCTATGATGTGTTGCGTTACGATTTAAACATCAAGATCAATCCTGATGACAAATCGATTTCGGGTTATAATGACATTACGTTTCAGGTACTTGAACCTACTTCTAAAATACAGCTCGATTTGTTTAAAAACATGCAGATTGATTCGATTATTCTCAATTCTAAAAAAATAAACTACAAAAGAGAATTTAATGCTGTTTTCCTCAATTTTACTACTCCCTTAACGGCTAATACGCAAGAAAGTATCCGATTTTACTATTCGGGTAAACCGATAATTGCAAAACGTGCTCCTTGGGACGGTGGCTTTGTCTTTACTTCTGATGCACAGAAAAAACCTTGGATAGGTGTAGCTTGTCAGGGAACCGGTGCCAGTTTATGGTATCCGTGTAAAGATTCTCAAAGCGATGAACCTAACTTAGGGGCAACCATAAAAATTGCCGCTCCTAACGGCTTAACTGCTGTATCTAACGGAAGATTAATCGGCTCCGAAGATTTAAAAAACGGATACACCCGTTGGGATTGGGAAGTTAAAAATCCCATTAACAATTACGACATCAATGTGACCATTGGCGATTTTATCCATTTTCACGACAATTACAAAGGTCTGGATTTAGACTATTACGTGTTACGCGATAATGAAGAAAGAGCCCGCAAACAGTTTGAAGGAGTTAAGCCGATGCTCGATTGCTTTCAGAGCAAATTTGGCGAGTATCCTTTTGCCAATGACGGGTATAAATTAGTTGAAACTCCTTATTTAGGTATGGAACACCAAAGTGCTATTGCTTATGGAAATATGTATTTAAAAGGTTACCTCGGACACGACCGATCCCAAACCGGTATTGGTATGAATTTCGACTACATTATTGTTCATGAAAGCGGTCACGAATGGTTTGGAAACAGCATCACAGCAAAAGATATAGCCGATATGTGGATACACGAAAGTTTTACCACTTACAGCGAAGCCGTTTATGTTGAGTGCCAATATGGGTATGAAGCAGGTCAGACTTACGTAAATGGACTGAAAGCCACAGTACATAATGACGGTCCTATTATTGGTAAATACGGCGTAAACCATGAAGGATCGGGCGATATGTATTCAAAAGGAGCTTTGATGCTGAATACTATACGTCACTTATTGAATGATGATGAGAAATGGTGGAAAATACTCTTAAAATTTTCCGAAACTTACCGCCACCAAATTATTGACGGAGAGACAGTCATTCAATTTTTCAACAGCGAAACCGGTATGAACCTGACTAATGTCTTCAATCAGTATCTGCGTTACGGAACCATTCCCAGATTACAATACCGTCTCAACAATAACCGCCTAGAATATCAATGGGTTGCCATGGTAACAGATTTCGACATGCCGGTTGACATCAAAATTGACGGTAAAAAAATCAGAATACAGCCAACTACCCGCTGGAAAACTTCAAAATATAAAGTAAATAAACTCTCCGAAGTAGAAGTTTTGACCAATGATTTTTTTATCAATGTAAATTAAAAGGTTCTTAATTTTTCACTGAAATACAATATATATTATTAATTTATAGTAACTTAGAGTAAATTTTAAACTTTGTTATTATGGATACTTCAGTAAAAGGTTTGAACAAATGGGCTAATGCTCATACAAATTATTGGTTAGATGCACTCCGAATTGTCTTAGGCGTTTTCTTTATTTACAAAGGCGCTCACTTTATTACCAACAATCAGGATTTTGAAGATTTAATTGCGCCTGTGAGTAATTTTATGGGTGGGATGTTTACTTTTCATTATATAGCCGCAGCTCACATTATGGGTGGAATCATGATTATTTTCGGATTGCTTACACGATGGGCCATCATAGCACAATTGCCAATTTTAGTCGGTGCCGTGCTTATCAATTTCTTTGGAAATATGAATGTGGGCAACTTGGTTTTGGCTCTGATTGTTTTGGGCATCAGTTTGTTTTATGCTTTTTACGGCGGCGGAAAACATTCGGCTGATTATTATTTTAAAATGGAAAAATAATGTTGCATGTTCCCAAACGCAACAAAAAAAATGCGCTGAGAGTTGATTCTTTCAGCGCATTTTAATTATAACAGGCTTTCTTTTCTCATAATCTTACCTGTAGCAGTATCTTTGAATTTGGGAATGAAAATAACTTCCTTAGGCTTTTCATACTTGTCCAATCCGTCATAAAGAGATTCATTAAAATCCTGCTTCACTCCTTCTACAACCAAAATCACTTTTTCTCCTAATTCGTTATCAGGCTTTGAAGTGATGAAAAATCGCTGATGGATTTTGTTTGACAATTTCTTTTCTATTTGTTCCGGAATAAGTTTGATCCCTCCGCTGTTGATTACGTTATCTATTCTTCCCAAAAACACAAATTGATTTTCGCTTACCAACTCAACAATGTCATTGGTCACGATTATGTCATCAGAAATTCTTGGCGCATGAATGACCAAACAATTTCGTTTATCATAAGAAATAGTAACATTTGGTAACACTGTAAAGGCTTTCTCTCCTAGTTTTCGAGCAGCAATATGTGTAATGGTTTCTGTCATGCCATAAGTCTCATAAACAGCTGTATTTAACTGCAACAACTCTTTTTCCAAAGTTTTATTGATAGCAGCGCCACCAATGATAAGCTTTTTCACTCTTCCCAATTCTTCAATCGAATTTTGAGCCTGTAACGGAACCATCGCAACAAAATCGTATTCCTTTTCGTTATGCCGCAACGGATGGGAACTGGGTGCCGTAAATTCGATATCTAAACCTAAAATCATGGCGCGAACCAACATCATCTTTCCGGCCACATACTTGACAGGCAAACAATGCAGCGCTTTGTTTCCGGGTTGCAGTCCAAAAAAATCCCCGCTAGCTATAGCCGAATGAACCATAGCCTGCTTACTGACATTAATAATCTTTGGTTTTCCGGTGGTTCCCGAAGTTTGCATCTTTATGTAATCATTGTTGTCAAACCAATCCAGTAAAAAATCGCCCACGGGTTTTTCATAGTCTTGTCCCTCTTTGATAAAACTGTAAGCTACGCGGCATAAATCCTCCCGATTGAGATGAAATCCGTTCAATTTAAACTGATTGTGTACATTTTCATAAGTTGGACTATTCATTGTTTTCGGTATTTTGAGTTGGTTGGATTATGCTGATATTCCCCGTCAATTTTCCTTTCCAATCAGTCCAATGGTATTTTTTACTGAAAATAAACAGCAACACCGGGAAAATAATAAGAACCGGTGTCAATATTTCGAAACCGACAGATGGCGTGGAATTGTCCTTAAAAATAGAATTAGTCTGAAAAGCTGTCCAATCCGAAGTAATCAACAATGCACCGACCAAATTATTAGCCGCGTGAAAACCTAATGCTAACTCCATGCCTTCATCCATAAGGGTAATAATACCCAGAAAAAAACCTGTCCCGATATAATAAATCAAAATGATGTATCCCATTTTACTCACCTCTGGATTGAAAACGTGCATACTTCCAAAAATAACCGAAGTCATTACCAACGGAAACCATCTGTTTTTGGCCAATAGTGCAAATCCCTGCATCAAATAGCCTCTGAAAACATATTCTTCTGTACTGGTCTGAATAGGAATCATAAGTATCGAAATTACGGCCAAAATCAAAAAAGGAATCGGTTTAAAATTATAGACATAATCCTCCGGGCTGCTGTAATACATCAATAAAGTTGAACCAACCGTAAAGATTGACCATACCGAAAAAGAAAAAAATATTCTGCCCCAATCAACTTTTTCCCGGGTTGTGGTAACCGACAAAAAAGATTGTTTATGAAAATACCGCACAACCAAAATGATGGCCCCAAAAGCAAAAGCAAAAGAAAGCAGTATCAAAAACAAAGTCATATTGGAAGGCAAAAACGACATCAGTTCACTATCGGTCGTCGGATAAGGTTTCCCGGATGAAAATGATTTTAAGGTAACCGCTATCAACAAAGGAATCTGACCAATGGTAGAAGCCAAAATAATCAGTAATGAACCAACAATGTATTTCCAAAATTTATTCTGAGGGAGGAACCCGTTTTCTAAAAACATACGTGTGAATTTTATCCTGCCTAAATTAACTTTTTTCTACTAATATCAATTACTTTGCAGAAAAAAAAGATGATACAAGTCCTTCACAACCCAAGATGCGGAAAATCAAGAAACTGCCTGGCTTTTCTTGATGATTCTCAAAAAGAATATGAAATCATCAACTACCTAACCCAACCGTTAACCGTAGTTGAAATAGAAGCTTTACTCAAAAAACTAAACCTCAGTCCTATTGACATTGTCCGTCAAAAAGAAGCTATTTGGACAGAGCAATACAAGGGCAAAAATCTTTCTGACCAAGACATCATAGCTGCCATTGCCCAGCATCCGATTCTTTTGGAAAGACCTATAGTTATTGACGGAGATAAAGCTATCATTGGACGTGAACTCGACAAACTGAGCAATTTCATTTAACTTAAACAAAGGTTATTTAACAAAGATTTGTGAAATAGAGCTTAAACCAAAATGTATTTTTGCGTTTCTAAGCAAGAAAAAATTTCAAATGAGAAAATTCCAATTTATTGCTACGCTATTGCTACTGTGCAGCACATTCTTAACTTTTTCACAGCAAAAACAAGAGCGAGCCAAAATCATCATCACCGGTAAGGTAATTGAAAAAACCAGTAAACTTCCTCTCGAGTATGCCACTGTTACCTTAAAAAACAGTAAAAATCCGAAAATGATTTTTGGTGGTATTACCGATAACAACGGTGATTATTCAGTTGAAATTATTCCCGGTGTTTATGATGTTACTTTGGAATTTATCTCCTTCAAACCTACTACACTTACCCAAAAAAAATTAACCGAAACTTCCAGTTTGGGCACTATCGGCTTGGAAGAAGATGCTACTCAACTTAATGAAGTAGTAGTGCGCGCCGAAAAAACCACAGTAGAAATCAAACTGGATAAAAAAGTATACAATGTTGGTCAAGACATGATTGTTAAAGGCGGTACAGCCAGTGATGTATTGGACAATGTTCCCTCAGTAACAGTTGATGCCGATGGAAACGTAGCCCTTCGCGGAAATGACAACGTTAAAATCCTTATTGACGGAAGACCAACCAATGCCATCAACATAGCCGATGCCTTAAGAACCATTTCAGCCGATGCCTTAGATAAAGTTGAAGTTATCACCAATCCATCAGCGCGTTATGATGCAGAAGGTGGCGGAGGTATCATCAATATTGTTTTGAAAAAAGGAAAAAATCAAGGTGTTAACGGAACGGTCATTGCCACAGTTGGTGATCCAAGAAATTACGGGTTGGTAACGAATCTGAATTTTAAAACCGAAAATTTCAATCTCTTTTCTACTGTTGGTTACAACGACAGTAAATCATACGGAAATTCGCTTACCGACTCTGATTATCTGAATCCCGACGGAAGCATCCAAAAAACCATCAACGAAAGAACCAACCGAGAAAGAGGACGAAAAGGACTGAATTATACCATCGGTTTAGATTGGTATCTGGATAAATCCTTAACCTGGACCAACTCGTTCAATTATCGAAAAAATGACGGTGCCAGTCCGGAAAACGTTTTTTTATACAATTACGAAACCAACAACGATTACATCAGAAACCGATACAACGACCAATTTACGTACAGTAATAATCTGGAATACGCTTTCAATTTTACCAAAAAATTCAAAAAGGACGGACATAAACTAACCGTTGACGGATCCTTTTCAAGTAATCTGGATGACGACGATTCCACCATAACCGATTACGTACTTGGTGACCCAAATTCGACCAAACAGGAATCAACCCTGAATTATCAAACTCAAAAAAGAAACTTATTCCAATCTGACTATGTATTACCTATTGGCAAAAACAGTCAGTTTGAGGCCGGTTACAAGGGAGATTTCAATGAGTTGCTAACTGATTTCAGAGTAGGAAATATAGACACAAACGGCAATTACATTCCGAATGTTAACTACACCAACAAACTCGATTACAAAGAGAAAATCAATGCGTTGTATACTCAGTTTGGTTCTAAAATCAACAAGTTTTCTTATTTACTGGGCATGCGTTATGAAGATTCCAACATCGACATAAACCTATTAACCACGGATAACTTCAACAACAAAAGATACCACAATTTCTTCCCGAGTGCATTTTTAACTTATCAACTGAGTGAAGAAAGTACTATATCTCTAAATTACAGCAAACGCATTTCCAGACCGCGTTCCCGTTTCATCAATCCGTTTTCTAATTATTCAAGCAACGTAAACATCTTTCAAGGAAATCCCGATCTGAACCCATCTTTAACGGATGCTTTTGATATTGGTTACATGAACAAATGGGGAAAAGTAACTTTTACCACCTCTATGTACTTTAACTCTACCAAAGACGTATTCCAGTTCATCAGAAGACCAAACGGCAATTATGTGGTAACAACAGTCGTTGACGGTGCCGATATTCTGAATGAAAACGGTCAGGTAATTCAAATCGTTGGAGGAGCTGATATTACCACTCCGGTGATTTTGTCTACTCCTATCAACTTATCCAGAGAAGAACGTTTCGGATTTGAGTTCAACATCAACTATACCCCATACAAATGGTGGAAACTGAACGGGAACTTCAACTTTTTCCAAAGCAAAACAATCGGAAGTTACTCCTACACGCTGGAAAATAACGGCGCAACCGTTTATCAAAACTTTGACAATACCGCTGCCAGTTGGTTCACCCGCGTTTCGTCTAAAATCACGTTACCTTATAAAATCGATTGGCAAACCAACGCTACTTACAATGCTCCGCAAACCAACGCACAAGGAAGAAGTCTAGGTGTTTTGAGTGCTAACTTGGCGTTCAGCAAAGATGTTTTAAAAGACAAAGCCACCATTGCTCTTAACATCAACGATGTGTTCAATTCGAGAAAAAGAATCACTGAAACCAATCTGGCCACATTAAATGCCTACAGCGAACAACAATGGCGCCAACGTCAAATCAATCTTTCGTTTACCTACCGTTTCAACAAAATGAAAAACGATAAGGAAAAAGACAAAAAGCCAAGAAACAATCAACAAGATGACAACGGGGATTTCCCGGGGTAAGCTAACAAAAAAAGTCCCGATTTATCGGGACTTTTTTATAAACACTCAGTATGAACTAAGCTGTTTGTTCGGCTTCTCTTTTAGCTTTTCTTTCTTGCAATAATTCTTTCACACCACCAAAAATCCAATAAGGAACAATGAAAGTGATTAGGAACATCATCAACCAAAAACCAATGGTTAAAATGGTCAAGAACGCTAAGAAACCTAAATACTGTTGAAATTCAAACATGTTTTCCGGAATTTTTTTGAATTATAAGCAAATGTAAGCCTAATAATTGTGCTGACCAAAAACAAAATCATTTTTTATTAAATAGTTTATCCACATTTTTTGCCGTAATTTTAAGGATTCTTTCTGAATTAATTTCAGGAGCTTTTTCCGGCTGTCCACTGTATCTTTTGCCTCGTAAAAACGAGACAAAAGGATGCCGTTACCATCCGGGCTAGGCTTCAGCTAACTAACAACTTACCCTTTTACTATGGAGTACAGACTGGAAAAAGACACTATGGGCGAGGTAAAAGTTCCCGCCGATAAATACTGGGGTGCTCAAACCGAACGTTCCCGAAACAATTTCAAAATCGGAGCAGCAGCCTCCATGCCCAAAGAAATCATTTACGGATTTGCCTATCTGAAAAAAGCAGCTGCTTATGCCAATTGTGATTTAGGAGTACTATCAGCTTCCAAACGCGACGCCATTGCTCAAGTCTGTGACGAAATCCTGGCCGCCAAACTCGATGATCAATTTCCGTTAGTGATATGGCAAACCGGTTCCGGTACCCAAAGCAACATGAACGTAAATGAAGTGATTGCAAACAGAGCTCAAGTTTTAGCCGGTTTCAAGATTGGCGAAGGCGAACCGGTGCTCAAAGCCAACGACGATGTAAATAAATCACAATCCTCAAACGACACCTTTCCAACTGCCATGCACATTGCCTGTTATAAAATGGTTTCAGAAACAACCCTCCCGCATCTCGAAAAATTGCGCGACACTTTAGAAGCAAAATCCAAAGCCTTTAAAAATGTTGTAAAAATAGGCCGGACCCATTTGATGGATGCGACTCCTCTTACCTTGGGGCAGGAACTATCCGGCTATGCTGCTCAACTCAGTCACGGCATCAGAGCACTTAAAAATACTTTACCGCATTTGGCAGAATTGGCTCTGGGAGGCACGGCTGTAGGCACAGGTTTAAATACTCCCAAAGGATACGATACCAAAGTAGCCGACTACATCAGTCAGTTTACCGGTTACCCCTTTATCACTGCTCCCAACAAATTTGAAGCCCTTGCGGCCCACGATGCTATTGTGGAAAGTCATGGCGCCCTGAAACAGTTGGCTGTTGCTTTAACCAAGATTGCCAATGACATCAGGATGATGGCTTCTGGGCCGCGTTCGGGTATAGGAGAAATTTTCATTCCTGAAAACGAACCTGGTTCTTCCATCATGCCGGGAAAAGTCAACCCAACACAATGTGAAGCACTTACGATGGTTTGTGCACAGGTTATGGGGAATGATGTAGCGATTACCGTTGGAGGAATGCAGGGACATTACGAACTGAATGTTTTCAAACCTATGATGGCTGCTAACTTTTTGCAATCAGCGCGTTTGCTTGGTGAAGCCTGCGACTCGTTTAACGAACATTGTGCCACCGGAATTGAACCCAACTACAAACGTATTAAAGAATTGGTAGATAATTCATTGATGCTGGTTACTGCTTTAAATACGAAAATCGGATACTATAAAGCCGCCGAAATTGCACAAACAGCGCACCGAAACGGAACCACTTTGAAAGAGGAGGCAGTTCGTTTAGGCTATGTAACCGCGGAAGATTTTGATGCCTGGGTCAAACCCGAGGATATGATATAACTAAAAAACCCGCTTTAGAGGCGGGTTTTTAGATCTGTCAAAATCAAACAAAA
>CAYPSB010000011.1:42559-70997 GCA_964413435.1 uncultured Flavobacterium sp. | reverse complement strand
CTGTTCCCGCTACTAACTCAAAGC
This sequence comes from uncultured Flavobacterium sp., assembly GCA_964413435.1. Classification (GTDB taxonomy): domain Bacteria; phylum Bacteroidota; class Bacteroidia; order Flavobacteriales; family Flavobacteriaceae; genus Flavobacterium. Next base: position 70,973 of record CAYPSB010000011.1, on the reverse strand, counting down.
CATCCATTTTTTGGGTGGCTTTTTTTAATTTAATTCTGTTTCGTATTTCAACATGGAGCAAAAACATAAAGCAGGTTTTGTAAACATCATTGGTAATCCCAACGTAGGCAAGTCAACTCTTATGAATGCCTTTGTGGGCGAGCGTTTGTCTATTATCACGTCTAAGGCGCAAACCACCCGTCACCGAATTTTGGGTATTGTGAACGGAGATGATTTTCAGGTGGTACTGTCGGATACTCCGGGGATTATCAAGCCGGCTTATGAACTGCAGAGTTCAATGATGGATTTTGTAAAATCGGCTTTTGAAGATGCCGACGTGCTGATTTACATGGTTGAAATTGGTGAAAAAGAACTAAAAGACGAAGCCTTTTTCAATAAAATCATTCATTCCAAAATTCCGGTATTGCTCTTGTTGAACAAAATTGACAAATCCAATCAGGAACAACTGGAAGAGCAAATTGATTTATGGAAAAGCAAAGTGCCCAATGCCGAAATTTACCCGATTTCTGCTCTTGAAAATTTTAACGTACAGCAAGTTTTTGCACGCATATTGGAGTTGTTGCCACAGTCGCCACCATATTACCCTAAAGATGCGTTGACCGATAAGCCGGAGCGCTTCTTTGTTAATGAAACCATACGCGAAAAAATACTCCTCAACTATGACAAAGAAATTCCGTATGCGGTAGAAATAGAAACCGAAGAGTTTTTGGAAGATGAAAAAATCATCCGAATCCGCTCAGTTATCATGGTGGAGCGTGATACTCAAAAAGGAATTATCATCGGACACAAAGGGGCAGCGTTGAAGAAAGTAGGGATGCAGTCGCGCGAGGATTTAGAGAAATTCTTCGGCAAGCAAATCCACATTGAGCTGTACGTAAAAGTCAATAAAGACTGGAGAAGTAATGCTTATCAGTTGCGCCGATTTGGATACAATCAGAAATAATTAACCGATTATTTTGTAAAATTCCCGTTCCAGTTCTTCCATTTGACCGTAACCGTTGGCGCGGGTTTGTCTTCCTATAAAATACAACAGTATCCAGCAGATAACCATCAGTGCAATTACGATGAGGTTGCCTTTGACAGGCTGATGCAACATCCAGTCGGAATAAGCAAACATCGAAAACACCAAAAAAATCCCGGCAATAATAAAGTGTAAAAAAACAAAGAATGTCCACAAAGTCTGAGCCGGACCAAATAGTCCCCTGATGTGGGTGGCATTTTTTTCATCACCGATCTTTTCTTCCAGTTCTATAGATAAATGAGGCGACCAATATTTTTGTTTCTCACCTTGTATGCTGAATTGAATATGGTTGGGTCTGATTTTTATTAAAAACCCCGGAGGAACATGCTTGGCATACTCCACAAACTTTTGTCTGACAGTGTCAATATCTTCATCGATATCTTTGTAAAATCGAGGTCTTAAGCGTATGTCATTGTGAGTCTCCATGCTTTTAGAAGGGTTGGGAATACACACTAAATTAATAAAATAATTGAATTTGTGCTCTTTAATACTACCTTTGCACCATATTTAAAATGATTATGAACAATATTGTAGCCATAGTTGGAAGACCAAACGTAGGGAAATCGACTTTTTTTAACCGTTTAATCAAAAGAAGAGAAGCCATTGTTGACTCAGTCAGCGGTGTAACTCGTGATAGAAATTACGGTAAAAGCGAATGGAATGGGAAAGAGTTTTCGGTAATCGATACCGGCGGATACATCAAAGGTTCGGATGATATTTTTGAAGGAGAAATTCGCCGTCAGGTGGAGTTAGCCATTGATGAAGCCGATGCCATTATTTTTGTGGTAGATGTAGAAGAGGGGATAACCCCAATGGATGCTGAAGTGGCCAAGTTGTTGCGAAAAGTTACCAAGCCCATCTTGGTTGCCGTGAATAAAGTGGATAACGCGATGCGCGAAAAAGATGCTGTAGAGTTCTACAATTTAGGTTTAGGCGAATACTTTACCATAGCCGGTATCAGCGGTAGTGGAACGGGAGAGCTGTTAGATAAATTGGTGGAAGTATTACCCGAATTGCCCGAAGTAACCGAGGAAGAAGAAGCTTTGCCAAGATTTTGTGTGGTGGGTCGACCTAACGCCGGGAAATCTTCCTTTATCAACGCCTTGGTTGGCGAAGACAGATTCGTGGTAACAGATATTGCCGGAACCACACGTGATGCCATTGATACACGCTACAACCGCTTTGGTTTCGAATTTAACTTGGTAGATACTGCCGGAATCCGAAGAAAAGCTAAAGTAAAAGAAGATTTAGAATTTTATTCCGTTATGCGTTCAGTGCGGGCCATTGAGCATTCAGATGTGTGTATACTTTTAATCGATGCTACCCGTGGCTTTGAAGGACAAGACCAAAGTATCTTTTGGTTAGCCGAAAAAAACCGCAAAGGAGTTATCATTTTGGTTAACAAATGGGATTTGGTGGAAAAAGACACCATGTCAACCCGCGATTATGAGAATAAAATCCGCGAAGAATTACAACCTTTTACCGATGTGCCGATTATCTTCATTTCGGCCTTAACCAAACAGCGTTTGTTGAAAGCGTTGGAAGAAACGGTAAAAGTATATGAAAACCGTAAACAGCGTATTCCTACTTCAAAATTCAACGACTATATGTTGAAGTTGATTGAAGCTTATCCGCCACCGGCACTCAAAGGAAAGTACGTGAAAATCAAATATTGCATGCAGTTGCCAACGCTAACACCTCAGTTTGTATTTTTTGCCAATTTACCGCAATATGTTAAAGAACCTTACAAGCGTTTCCTGGAAAACAAGATACGTGAACACTGGGATTTCAAAGGGGTTCCGATTGATATTTATATCAGAGAAAAGTAATTAAAATGTTAAATGAAGTAAGAAAATTTTAGCATTACATACTAAAGTCAGAAATTAGCCGTTATTGTTTTAATCAAATAGTAACTGCTAATTTTTTTTATGCCAAAATCACTCCTGCTGTTTTTCGTTCTTTTCAGTACTTCAATTGCATTAGCCCAAAGCACCATCACGCTCAAAGGTAAGGTCGTAGATGCCAAAACCAAACTGCCCATCGAGTCGGCAACGGTTTACTTTACTTCGGTTAAAGATTCTTCGGTAGTTGATTATACCATTACTAATAAATTGGGAGGTTTTTCGCTTAAAATAAAAAAGCTGCAGAAAGAAGTCTACCTTAAAGTTTCCTACATAAGTTATCAGGATTTTAAAGAAGACGTTACCGCCTTGACTGCCGATAAAGATTTTGGAGTCATAGAGCTCAAGGAAGCAGTTAATGAGCTTAATGAAGTGGTAATAAAATCTGAAATTCCTCCTATCAGAATCAAAAAAGATACTTTAGAATTTAACGCCTCCTCATTCAAAGTAGGTGCCGATGCCAATGTGGAAGCATTGTTAAAACAACTGCCGGGTGTCGAAATTACTCCCGAAGGAAAGATAACCGTCAATGGTAAAGAGGTGAGTAATATTTTGGTAAACGGCAAACCTTTTTTTGGTAAAGATGGTAAAATTGCCACCCAAAACCTTCCGGCCGAAATCATAGATAAAGTACAAGTAGTAGATACCAAAACCAAATCCGAACAAATTTCGGGAGAGGCCTCGAGCTCGCAGGACAAAACGATTAACCTGACAATACAGGAAGATAAAAACAAAGGACTGTTTGGCAAAGTGGTGGCAGGCAGGGGCTCGGATAAACGGTATGAATCCAGTTTATTGCTCAATTATTTCAAAGGCGAACGCAAAATCAGCTTGTTGGCTTCATCAAACAATATCAATTCGATAGGTTTTTCGATGGATGAGATTTTTGACAACATGGGTGGAGGCCGAAATAATTCGATTTATTACGATAGTGATGGAGGTACTTTTGGTATCAACGACATGAGGTTTGGCGGGATGGAAGGAATAACAAAGTCCAATCTGGTCGGCGCTAATTATCAGGATAAATGGATGAAAAAAGTAGATGCTAACGGAAGTTATTATTTTGCCAATGCCGAATCGGAAAATGCCAACCGCACCAACAGAATTAATTTGTTGCCTGCCGGCAGAACGTTTACCAATTCATCTTCCTTAACCAACAGAATCAGCAACAGTCACAACGTCAGTTTTGATTTTGAAATTCCTGTCGATTCAACAGCTACGGTATTTGTCAGTCCCAAAGTCATTAAAAGTTTGTCAAAAAACAGATTTAAGAGTTCACAGCAAACTACCGATGAAGCGTTTAACGAATTGAACAGCAGCAACAATAATGACTACGCCGAAAACGAAAATACAGGTTACGGAGTTGAAGCCAGTTTCAGTAAACAATTTAAAAAGAAGCGACGAGGGATGGTGGTTAATTTTAATGCCGATGCCAAACAGCAGGATAATTTTCTGAATACCAATTCGGCCACACTTTTTGCGGATAACTCGCTCAATGACATCAGAAAGCAAAACAAGTTTGAAAAAGACAGGAATGATTACGTGAAACTGGAAGTTCGCTACGGAGAGCCTTTAACCGATTCACTCCGACTCAGTCTGACCTCGGAAGTAACCTATCGAAAAACTAAAAACAGTTTTACCACCTTTGATTTTGATGCCGGTACAAATGATTATACCGATTTTAATGATGTGCAATCTAACCGAACCCATGCTAAAGTAACGACTTATTTTCCTTCAACCGGAATTATAATCGGGAAGAAAAAAATAAACGGCCGAATCAATATGGGTCCGGAATTCATCAAGTTTGATGCGCAGTCTGACTATTTGGGTGTTACAACAAACAGAAACAAAAACTATATATTTCCTAGGGTTCAGGGGTTTTTGAGTTATAATATTGGTAAATCAAAATCAATCTATTCCAATTATAGTTTTACTACTCAGCTTCCGGAGGCCGTTCAGGTGCTCCCCGTAGAAAATTTATCCAATCCGCTCAATACTACTGTTGGAAATGAAAATCTTCGCCCGGTGCAGCGTCATAACGTTTATTTCAATTTTAACAACTACGATTATGCCAGTCGCTCGGGCTATTACTTGTATTCCGGGTTTTATTTTACCAAAGATGCGGTAGTATCTTCTACCGTTTACGATGCTAATTTCAAATCGACTACTACTTATGAAAATGTTGATAAAGGAATAATGGGATATTTGGGTGCCAGTTGGAGTAAATCGTTTAAAAAAGAAAAGCGCATGTTGCGTTTCAGTTCCGGAGTTGACTTCAATTACAATTTAGACCAAGGGTTGACTAATGCCGTTTTATATGAATCCCGTTCCCTTGAAACCAATCCGAAAGTAAGCATGACGTGGAGCATCGACCAATTGATTACCATTTCGTCCAGCTACAAGTATACCTACAACAGTACGAATTATAAAAATTATATCATTGACAATGCCAATACCTTCAAGCATAACGGCAAGATTGAAATCACGTCTTATTTTCCCAAAAAATGTGTTATCGGAAGTGATTTTGGGTATACGTATAATTCAGGTATAGCCGAAGGATTTAAAAAAGATTTCTATTTGTGGAACGTGAGTTTGGGTTATAATTTTTTCAAAGACCAAATGTTGGCTAAAGTAAAAGTATACGACTTACTAGATCAAAATTTAAGCAGCAAGCGAACTATAACTTCTACCTCTATTATCGATGCTGAAAATACGGTCTTAAAGCGATACGTGATGTTTTCTTTGACTTATAAATTGGAGAAATTCGCCGGGAAAAAGAAATCTGAGGGAGGCATATTTATAGACGACTAATCGAGTATTCCAGTAAACAAAAAACTCGTTCATTTGAACGAGTTTTTTGTTTTTATGAGGAGATAGTTTACCAACTTCCGCCGGAACCACCGCCGGAGAATCCACCACCGCCGAATCCGCCACCGAATCCGCCGCCGCCAAAGCCTCCTCCTGAGGAACCACTGGATGATCCAAAACCACCGCCGCGGCCCAAACTGCTTAACAAAATAATATCCGCTAAATCCATTCCGCCTCCACGGCCACCGGAGTTGCCTCGGTTATTTTTGTTTTTAATGAATATGATTATGATGACGAATAGTATGACAAGAACAGGAATGATTGGAAAATCACCTTCTTTTTTATTCTTTTTTCGTTCTCCTTTGTATTTCCCTTTAAAAACATCAAACAAAGCGTCAGCTCCTTTATCCAATCCTTTGTAATAGCTTCCGGCTTTGAATTCGGGAATAATGATATTTCGGGTAATTTCGCCTCCGATTCCCGCAGTTAATCTGTCTTCAAGCCCGTAACCTGGAGAAATCCATATTTTGCGTTCTTTTTGAGCTACTAAAATAAAAACACCATTATCTTCCTTAGCCTGCCCGATTCCCCATTCGTGAGCCCACTTGGGTGTCAGCAACCCAATATCCTCACCGTTAATGGTGGGTACTGTAGCTACTACAATTTGTGTTGAGGTAGAATCGGAATAGCGAATCAGTTTTTCTTCCAACTGAGTTTTTTCTTCCGGTTTCAAGAGGTTGGCATAGTCGTAAACCGAAGTTTGAAAATCCGGTTTTTTCGGAATGGTAAATTGTGCAAAACCAATTTGAGTTACTAAAAGACAAACGAAAAACGTCAGGATTTTAGTTTTTGTAAATAACTGTTTCATTACCCTTTTGATATTTCGTTGGAAAGTTCGTTGGTGTCATCACTCTGATAAGGGAAATGCATTTTCAATTGTTCGCCGGCTTTTAGAATGCCGTCAATCAAACCCAATTTGAAATCTCCGTTTTTAAAATGAGCCAGCATAACGTCTTTGGTCGTATCCCAAAAATCAGCGGCTACTTTTTGGTTAATGCCTTCATCGCCGCAAATAGCAAACTGTTTACTCTCTACAGCCAGGTATATCAACACTCCGTTACGCTCCTTGGTTTGGTGCATTTGAAGCTGATTGAAAACCTCCACGGCTCGATCAATCGGAGCCATGGTGGTTTCTTTTTCTATGTGTACTCTGATTTCTCCGGAGGTGTTTTTTTCGGCTATGCCAATGGCATTCACGATTTCCTGTTCTTCAGCCGGAGTTAAAAAGTCTTCTACTTTAGACATTTTGGTAAATTAGAATTTTACTTCTACCGGTTTCTCAGCACCTTCCACCGATTGGAAATAGGCTTTTTCTTTGAAACCGAACATACCGGCAAACAAATTGTTCGGGAATGTTTTAATGTGTGTGTTATAAGGTTTCACGGCTTCGTTAAAACGAGTTCTGGCCGTTAAAATCTGATTTTCAGTGCTGGCCAATTCATCCTGTAATTTAAGGAAGTTTTGATTGGCTTTCAGTTCAGGATAACGTTCCACAGAAACCAATAATCTTGATAATGAAGAAGAAACTCCTGATTGAGCTGAGTTAAAAGCAGCCAGTTGTTCCGGCGTAATATTGGTTGGGTCAACCGTTACCGAAGTAGCTTTGGCACGAGCCTCAATAACTGCAGTTAAAGTGCTCTTTTCAAAATCAGCAGCTCCTTTTACGGTATTCACCAGGTTGCCAATTAAATCATTTCTTCTTTGGTAAGAGGTTTGCACATCTCCCCATGATTGTTCCACTGTTTGCCCTAATTCAACAGCGGTATTGTTAATTCCTTTCACCCAACTGTAAATTCCAAAAATTACAACTACGGCAATAATCCAAGGTAAAAATTTTTTAAAGTTCATTTTCGTTTTATTTAAGATTTGTTATTAGTTTTTAAATTGTTTTGAATGTTACAAAAACCAAAAGGCTAAAGTTGATTCTTGATGTTGAGCAGTTGCATTTTTACACCTTCGAGTTTGCTGATGATTTCAAACTTGTCCAGTGTTTTTTTCTGACCTTCTTTCAAATGAATTCGGGCTCCGTCTAAAGTGAATCCGCGCTCCTTTACCAAGTGGTATATCAGTTGTAAGTTCTTCACGTCTTCCGGCGTGAACATTCGGTTTCCCTTGGCATTTTTTTTCGGCTTAAGAATGTCAAATTCCTTGTCCCAAAAACGAATTAAGGAAGCGTTTACATTAAATGCTTTGGCCACTTCGCCAATGCTGTAATATCTTTTTCCTTCTTTTAGCTCTATTTGCATATTTATATTTTTTAACTGAATGCTAAAAACTGACCACAGCCACTTTTCAGCTTAATCCAGTGATTGATTTTCCTGATTGGCCAACTTCGAAATCACATTGTACTCCGCCGCCGAAATATTTCCGTAGTAAAAATTCAACGGGTTGACCACTTTACCATCTTTATGCACTTCATAATGCAAATGTGGTGCTTCGCTTCTTCCGGTGCTGCCCACGTAACCAATGATGTCGCCGCGTTTTACCCTTTGTCCGGCTCTGCATTTGTATTTACTCAAATGTCCGTACAACGTTTTATAACCATAGCCGTGATTAATCTCTATATGGTTTCCAAAGCCCGACTTTGAATTGTCTGCACTCACCACCACACCGTCTCCGGTGGCAAAAATAGGAGTGCCGGTCGAAGCCGTGAAATCCATTCCTTCATGCATTTTCCGCACTTTGGTAAACGGGTCGGTACGGTAACCAAATCCCGAGGCCATTCTTTTCAGCTGCTCATTTTTTACCGGTTGTATGGCCGGTATGGCCGCTAGTAATTTATTTTTTTCCTTAGCCAATTTCAGGATTTCATCTAATGATTTCGATTGAATCGCCAACTCTTTAGAAATCACGTCTACACGTTTGGAGGTATTGATAACCAACTCCGAATTGTCAAAACCTTCCAGTTCTTTGTATCGGTTTACTCCGCCAAAACCGGCTTTTCGCTGTTCGGCAGGAATAGGAGATGTGTTGAAATAGGCTCGGTAAATATTATTGTCGCGGTCTTCTATATCGCTCAATACTTCATCAATCTGATCCATCTTTTTGTTTAAAATCGCGTACTTGAGCTTCATGGTTTCAATTTCACGAGCCTGCAAACGATCTTTCGGAGTTTCTAAAAAGGAAGAATTCAACAAAACCACAAAACACAAAAAGCCAAAAAGCGCAGAAGCCAAAATAAACAACCCGATGTAACCCAGTTTTTTGGATAGTTTTGGTTTAATTTTTCGGTAAGCCAAACTTTCGGGATCGAAATAATACTTTACTTTCTTCGCCATTTTTTATTTTATACTATTTTTGTGCTGGTTTTAAGAAAACAATGGTTATACGAACAAATTTAGCAAATGTTTCAGTCAAACGCTAAATTTTAATTCGAACCTGTTTCAAGTTCAAGCTTGTTGCGGGTGTAACCAAAGGTTTAGCAGCGAATCGCTCGGGCAAAAAAGTAAACCATATTCCCGCTTTCTGTGCTACACGGTAGCACTGCCAATCGGGGCTAAGCAGCAAACCATTTTCTTGAAACTTCAGTTTTCACTTCAAACGTGAAACGTTAAACCTGAAACCATTTAATAATGAAATCACAAGACATTCGAAAAGCGTATTTACAATTCTTTGAAAGCAAAGGGCATTTAATCGTTCCTTCGGCTCCTATCGTTCTAAAAGACGATCCTACCCTCATGTTCAACAACTCGGGTATGGCGCAATTCAAAGAGTACTTTTTAGGAAACGGAACTCCCAAGAGCAAAAGAATAGCCGATACCCAAAAATGTCTACGCGTTTCAGGAAAACACAATGATTTAGAAGATGTAGGTTTTGATACCTACCACCACACCATGTTCGAAATGTTGGGCAACTGGTCCTTTGGCGATTACTTCAAAAAAGAAGCCTTAGCTTGGGCTTGGGAATTTTTAACCGAAGTGTTGAAATTAGACAAAGACCGTTTGTATGTTTCGGTTTTCGAGGGCAATCCGGCCGAGAATGTGCCGTTTGACCAAGAAGCGTTTGATATTTGGAAGCAATACGTATCCGAAGATCGCATCATTCTTGGAAACAAAAAAGACAACTTCTGGGAAATGGGCGACCAAGGGCCGTGCGGACCGTGTTCGGAAATCCACATCGATTTGAGAACCGAAGCCGAAAGAGCGGCTGTTTCCGGGAAAAGTTTGGTGAATGCTGACCACCCGCAAGTCGTGGAGATTTGGAACAACGTCTTCATGGAATTCAACCGCAAAGCCGACGGCAGTTTGGAAAAACTACCCGCACAACACGTCGATACCGGTATGGGCTTCGAGCGTTTGTGTATGGCCATGCAAAATGTAACCTCAAATTATGACACTGATGTATTCACCCCACTAATTGAAAAAGTGGAGCAAATCACCGGTTTAAAATACACTTCCAACGAAGTAAAAAACATCAGCGAAGAACAAAACAAAATAAACATTGCCATCCGCGTAATCGTGGATCACGTGCGTGCCGTAGCTTTTGCTATAGCCGATGGGCAATTGCCATCCAATACCGGAGCCGGTTACGTAATTCGCCGAATTCTGCGCCGCGCGATTCGTTACGGTTTTACGTTTTTGAATACCAAAGAGCCGTTCATCAACAAATTGGTCGAAGTATTGGCCAACCAAATGGGCGAATTCTTCCCCGAAATCAAATCACAACAGCAATTGGTCACTAACGTAATCCGAGAAGAAGAAGCTTCATTCTTGAGAACGTTGGAACAAGGATTGCAGTTGTTGGACAAAGTGGTCGCTGAAACTTCTGGTAAAGAAGTTAAAGGGGAAAAGGTATTCGAATTGTACGATACCTTCGGTTTTCCGAAAGATTTAACGGCGCTGATTTTAAAAGAAAAAGGCTATTCGTTTAACGAATCCGAATTCGAATCCGAATTGGAAAAACAAAAAGCGCGTTCCCGTGCCGCTTCAGAAGTGTCTACCGAAGATTGGCAAGTGTTGATTCCGGGGAATGTGGAAACTTTTGTGGGCTATGACCAAACCGAAAACGAAGTCAAAATCACCCGCATCCGTAAAGTCGATTCCAAAAAAGACGGTGTGTTGTACCAAATCGTTTTAGATGCGACACCGTTCTATCCGGAAGGTGGCGGACAAGTGGGCGATAAAGGAACTTTAGTTTCCGCCAACGAAACCATCGATATCCTCGATACCAAAAAAGAAAATAACTTAATCCTGCATTTTGCCAAAAAATTGCCGGAAAATATAACGGCAGCATTTGTTGCCAAAGTCAATACCGATTTAAGAACGGCAACCTCTAAAAATCACTCTGCGACGCATTTGATGCACTTGGCGTTACGAACCGTTTTAGGAACCCACGTAGAGCAAAAAGGCTCATTGGTGAACCCGAATTATCTGCGTTTCGACTTTTCGCATTTTGCCAAAGTAACGGAGGAAGAATTACGTCAGGTAGAAACGATGGTCAATGCACAAATCGAAGCTCAGTTACACTTAAGCGAATACCGAAATATTCCTATTCAGGAAGCTTTGGCGAAAGGCGCTATGGCCTTGTTCGGTGAAAAATACGGCGATACGGTTCGTATGATTGAATTTGGCGAAAGCAAAGAATTGTGTGGAGGTATTCATGTGAAAAACACGGCTGATATCTGGCATTTTAAAATTGTTTCTGAAGGAGCGGTAGCCGCCGGAATCCGTCGTATTGAAGCGATAACCGGAGACGCAGTGAAGGATTTCTTTACCCAACAGGAAAATGCATTGACATCTATTAAAGATGTACTGAAAAATCCACAGGACACCTTGAAAGCTGTGGTGTCTTTGCAAGATGAGAATGCCAAATTGAAAAAGCAAATTGAGCAATTGGTAAAAGAAAAAGCCAAAAACCTCAAGAGCGAATTGGCTGCTCAATTACAAGAGATTAACGGTGTGAAATTCCTGGCTACTCAGGTCGATTTGAGTCCGGAAGGTGCTAAAGATTTGGTTTATGAATTAGGAACCCTTGGGAACGATTTATTCCTCATTTTGGCAACAGCCGAAGACGATAAACCAATGTTAACCTGCTATATTTCGAAAGAATTGGCGACAGCAAAAAACCTGAATGCCGGACAAGTAGTTCGTGAATTAGGGAAGTATATTCAAGGAGATGGAGGCGGACAACCGTTCTTTGCCACGGCCGGAGGGAAGAACGTGGCCGGAATCAAAGAAGCTCTTGAAAAAGCTGTGGATTTCGTGAAGTAATTCATTTAAAACAGGATAGATACAGTTACCCTTTCAATTCAACGTTGAAAGGGTATTTTGTTTTAAAACAGTTGGTAAAGTGCTATATAACAGAAATATTTGTCGTATATCGAATTACTTTTTTGTTTTTTGAGTGCTTTTCTACATTTGGCTTGTATTTGATAAACCCCAAATTTATCGATGCTTTAAATGACCTACTATGAAAAATGTTATTAAATTACTTTGCTTCGTTGCTGTTGCCGGTTTAACCTTTACTTCTTGTTCAAACGACAGTACAACCTATCAGGCTAAATTACTTAAAAGATTAGTTGAAGTTTCCAATGACGGTTCTTCAGGCGAGACCTTGTTTACCTATGACGGAAACAAAATTGTCAGCATTGATAGTGATGCCAAGAGTTCTGATTTTACGTATACCAATAATTTGATTACAACTGTAGTTGAGATTGATAATGCCACTTTAGAGGAAAATACCTTAAATTATACATATCAAAATAATCAATTGGTGAAAGTGGTTTCTTCGTTAAATTACGAAATGCATTTTGTTCACAATGCCAATGGAACTGTGGCTTATGAAAAAACTACTAAAGATAATGAAGGGAATGAAATTTTACTTTTTCACGGAATTTTGTACTATCAAAACGGTAATCTTGTAAAAGACGAAAGAACCCTTGATGATGCCGGAATGAACGTAATATCTACACGAGTACAAACCTATCAATACGATTCCAGAAACAATCCATTGGTTAATGTGTTGGGATTTAATAAACTTTTGGATCAATTTACGGTAGCTTCTGTTAATAATGTTATTGCCACTTATAAAGAATCGACAATCAGATACACGGATACAGATCAGGTGATTTCGTCTGCTAATCTTTACAACCATGTTTGTAAATACGATGCTGAAAATTATCCGTCTGAAATTGTTTCTGAAAAACCGTTTTTTGGGATTGAGAATTCAAATCATTCAAAATCACAGTTTTTTTATAACTAATTTCTGTTAGCTTTGTAACAACTAATGATGATTCAACTCGTGTTGCAATCAACAATATTTGATTACTAATGCAGTTTTCTACTCCGGTTCCCCTTTCCAAAAATGCTAATCCCATTGATTATCATTCTCAAATAGTTTCTTTGGGTTCTTGTTTTGCCGAAAATATAGGAGAGAAATTAGACTATTTCAAATTTCAGAATACCATCAATCCTTTTGGAATTATTTTCAATCCGATTTCTATTGAAAAGTTGGTGTCGAGGGCGGTCAGTCAACAGTTTTTTACCGATGAAGATATTTTCTTTTACAATGAATTATGGCACAGCTATGAAGTTCATTCTGAGCTAAGTCATCCTGACAAAGATACTTTTTTGAATAATTTGAATCAAAAAGTAACTGAGCTGCATTTCCAAATTTCTAATGCGACACACTTTCTTATTACTTACGGTACTTCTTGGGTTTATGAATTAAAAGCTACGAACCAAACGGTAGCCAATTGCCATAAAGTTCCGCAAAATCAATTCGATAAAGAGATTCTTTCGGTAGCAGTTATTGAGCAATCCATTCAAAATACTATCGATTTAATTCAGAAGATAAATCCGGATTGTCACTTCACTTTTACGGTTTCTCCGGTTAGGCACCTCAAAGACGGATTTGTTGAAAACCAACGCAGCAAAGCCCATTTGATAACAGCCCTTCATGAAGTTCTGGCTACATCGGAATGGATTAATTATTTTCCTTCCTACGAAATTTTGATGGATGAGTTGCGCGACTATCGTTTTTATGCCGAAGACATGCTCCATCCCAACCCAACTGCCATTAATTATATTTGGCAGTGTTTCACCGCAACTCAAATAGCGGAAAATAGTTATCCGGTAATGGAAGAAGTTGATGCCATACAAAAAGGACTGGCACATCGTCCGTTTAATCCCAATTCTGAAAACCACCGAAAGTTTTTGCACAGTCTTAACCAAAAGATTATCAGACTGCAAGAACACTACCCATACATGCAATTTTAACAAAATACGACATTTGCCGTATTTCCTTCCATAGGTTTTAAATATAGGTTTGCTAGGTAATTAACAACCTGTATCATGAAAATGTATAAAACCGTTTGGGTAGCTTTCCTTTTTGTGTTGTGTGCTACTCCTGCTTTTGCTCAAAAGCCTGTACTTACGGATGAAGAAGAAGTTTCAGCCACTGTAACCAAAGAAATTGACGAGGTATTCCATGCGGAAGATTTCCTGAAAAGGAAGAACAAAAAATTCCCTGATGTCAAGGGAACGATGGTTATCGATATCGGCGTAGTACAAAACGGCAAAGTGTCTTCTTTCTTTAAAGTTGACAGCGACATCAAGAACATTGACTTCATCAATTTTATGTCGGACTACATACTGCAACATAAATTTCAATTCAAATTACAAAAACAACAACGGTATAAAATACGCTATACCGCAACCTTTTAGCAACCTAACAATAAAAACAATAAGAATATGAGAAAAAGTACTTTAGTAATGATGACGTTGGTCTTAGCGGTCACATTACCGGCAAATGCCCAATTCGGGAAACTATTAGGCAAAGGCAAATCGGCCGGAAAAAAATCAGGAAGTTTTGCTACTGTTTGGGAATCAGAATTTGATAACAAGGCCACTCGATTAGCTTTGTGCGATGGAGATGGGCAGTACATTATTGGTACCGATGATAACTCGGCCTCTGTTTTGAACGCGGACGGGAAAGCGGTTTGGAACGGAGACTATAAAAAATTAACAACCAACAAAACCAATAATTCCGAATACCAATACACCATTTGGAAAGAAAAAGGCGGTTATTTATTTCTTTTTGACAGAAGAAGTATGGGAACCGACCGCGTAGCGGTGCTTGATTTAGCCACAGGAAAAGAATTATGGAACTCTGAATTATACCAGGATTTGATTCCGAAAGGCGGTGCTAAAACCGAAGAAGGAACCGATCAGGGAGAATTGGAAACTGTGAAATATATAGATGAGTTGGACGCGTTTTTAATTTCTCAACGAAATTCAGTGATTTTGGTTAAAGCCAATACCGGAGAGAAAATTTGGGAAACCAACCGCTTCAAAGGAGGTGTTGGTAAATACGTATACGATGCTAAGCGAAACGAAATCATCATGGTGAATTTCAAGCCAACAGCTTTGGGCGCTTTGTTCTCCGGGTTTAAAAACCAGTTGGTGCGCATCAATGCTGCTAACGGGGAAGTGCTTTGGGATGCTACTTTTCTTGGGACTATTGAGAAAGAATTGGTAACGCGTCGCGCCATTATCGATTTGTGGATTAAGGGTGATAAAATATTCATGTACTTAGACGGAATGAATGTTTACGACTACAACACCGGACAAAAAATATGGAGTGTGAACTACGAAAATGATATGGCCGGAGCCAATGGCGGATTATTCAGCGGAGGGAAACGTTCTAAAATATACCGAACCATTGCGGATCCTTTGTTTACCGATGACGCTGTTTATATTGTTATTTTGGGAACAAGAGACAGAACTAAATATGTTGAAAAACACGATTTGAATTCCGGAAAACTGATTTGGGCTTCCGAAAAAATAACCGGTGCTTTCTGCATGCCAAATATCTATAAAGCTGGAGATAAAATCTTGGTGCAGGTAGGAGGTAAAGTACAAGTACAAGAATACAGATTGGAAGACTCATCTGGTGGAGTAGCGGGAGGATTAGGAGCCTTAGGTGGTTTTGGCGGTGGCGGAATGAAACAATGGGTACCTTATATCTATTGGGATTACAAAGCACAGAAAAATTCGGTATTGTGTTTAGATGATAAAACCGGAACTACTGCTTGGCGTTCGGAGAAATTTGATAAACGAATCACCGATTTGATTTTGGAAGACAATAAAACTGTTTTTGTAGGCGATGGCGATGAATTTTACAGCTATGATATTGCCAGCGGAAAACAATTGTACGATGTAAAACACAATGATGCCAAAGTAGGTAAAGCTACCGATGTGATTGATTTTGACGATAAAGTAGTGGTGCTTTCCGAAAAAGGATTGGCTGCTTACAACAAAAAAGACGGCTCGCGCGCCTATGCCTCTGAAAAGATAAAAGGAGTAGATTATTTCTATCACATCGGGGATAACTATTTCCTGAGAGATCAGAGAAACAGCAAAAATATCATCTACGGTATTGATATGACTAACGGTGAAACCAAAGGGTCAGTACAGTCAAAAGGAAAAGGAGGAAGTCCAAAATATGGTGCCGGTATTGACATCACTTCTGACGGAGAATATATTTTTGCTTTCAAAGGCAAAAAAGTAGAAAAAATCAAAGTGAATAATTAATAATTGTGGATTTTTTGGATTGGGGCTATAGAGTATTTTATAGCCCTTTTTTTAGCTTTTGAAAATTATGAAAAAAACAATATTGTTGTTGGTTTGTTTAATCTCACTGGCAGCTGCGGCACAACAGGTACAATGGGCGGCTAAAGTCCTGAAGTTTTCTTCTGATTTAGGCGGAAAACAAAACGGAATCAAAAGGATTTTAGGACGACCCGATGCATTTCCGCAAGGAGGTCCGAGTCCCAATGCTTGGATGCCCAAACAAGCTTTAGACGGTTATGAATGGGTGGAAGTTAGTTTTGAAAATCCGCAAACCGTCAAACAAGTAGCCGTTTTTGAAAATCTCAACGCCGGTTGTGTGGTTAAGATAGGGGTAGATACCGGCTCGGGGAAATACCAAACGGTTTGGTCAAGAAAAGTAAATTATAAAACGCCCACTTTTAAGGCAGTGCTTCCGGCTGACCGGAATTACTACTTCAAACGCAAAAGAAGAAAAATACAGGAAGCTCCCGAAGTACTCAATCCGGGGATAGAAAACGCTGTTTTGGACAACGCTGTTTCAGGCGTAATAGCTGTTCGGGTTGAATTTAATTTTGCGCTTTTACCGGGGCAAAAACAAATTGATGCCATCGGTATTTCGGATTCTGAGGTTCCTTTGAATGCAACAATTAACACTCTGCCGGTATTTGAAAATTTACCCCAAGCTGAGATTGTTCCTTTGGGGAATTTGATTCCTTCCTGTCCGATAGTTTCAGAAAATGGTCAAAAACTTTTTTTTACCGACCAGACGAATGACAAAGAAATAATTTATTCCTGTACCAAACAAAACAATAAATGGTCAATTCCTATGCCCGAGAGCGACCTTTTGAATACCAATGCTAATTACAATTTTCTGGCGGCTTGTCAGGAGGATTATCTGCTAAAAGGAGGGAAGAGTTTCACCAAAGGAACCAGTGAAACCGGTTATGAGTTTTTGGATAAAAATTACCAACCAAAAGCTTTGTTGAAGATTGCAGCTTATGCCAATTACGACGATACTTCTTCGATTAGCATGACAGCTGACGGTGCCATTCTGATTATGGGCATTGAAACCGATATGACTCAGGGAGGCCATGATTTGTATTGGGCTACCAGAAAAGACGACGGCACTTACAGTTACCTTCAAAATTTGGGAAGGGCTATTAATTCCGCTGGCGAAGAAGCGTCTCCGTGTTTGTTATCAGATAGACGAACGCTTCTCTTCAGTAGTGATGGGTTCAGTTCTTTCGGAGATAATGATATTTACGTTTCCTATCGCCTTGATGATACATGGAGAAAATGGTCGGCGCCGATAAACCTCGGAAGTAAGGTGAACAGTACTGAATATGATGGCAATCCTTTTTATGATGAAAAAGGAGAAGTGTTGTATTTTACAACTGTATCAGAGGGCAGACAAGTTATCAAGACAATTTCGATTGCTAAACAAAAACTATTGCAGAAAGAATAAAGAAAAGAACTGTTAAATACGACACATGCCGTATTGATTACAAATGGTTTAAAAGACAAATTTGTCCTGTAACTTAAACTAAAATAATTATGAAAACATGTAAACAATTCGGAATGGTACTGCTACTTTCTTTAGCAGCTTTTGTAACCTCTTGCTCAAGCAGTGATAGCTCAGGAGGAGGTGGTTTTAGCGGACCGGCTACAGGTACATTTGTAAAAGCCAAAGTTGGCGGAACATCTGTTTTAGCCGAAGGTCAATTTGCTAATGGAGGCTACAACAGTGGAAACCTGGTAATTCAGGGAGTTTCTATGGACGGAAAATCGGTTAACATTCAAATTTATGCGCTCGACGGTACTTTAGAAGTAGGTACTTATGATTTAAGTGCGAACAATTCAGAAGATGTAGTAGTAGGAGGGTTGTCATTGATAGAAGTTAATACCAGTACCTTTTCTTCGGCGACTTACAGTTCTAATTTTTGTAGCAGCTCAACCGGAAGCTTACAAATTACTTTTATCGATGATACAAAAATCGAAGGAGTATTTAGTTTTACCGGAAAAGAGGTTAAAGATAATGATGACTGTTCCGGAGGATCTAAAACGGTTACAGAAGGTTCATTCCGTTTAGTGTTGTAATCCGTCTGTTAAAATTAATACATCAAACAAAAATGAAACCACTAAAGAAAATTGGAATAGCTCTTTTGACAGTTACGGCAGTGATTATGGGTTCTTCATGCAGTAGTGACAGCAGTAGTAGTGGTTCTAGTTCATCATCTCCTGTGAGCTTTAAAGTTAACGGTAAATCAACAACGGCCGGAACTGTTCAGGCAACATTATATACCAATGTTGTTGCCGGAGGCAGATATATAGACGTTTATGGGTTTCAAGGAGAAAGCCAAATCCTTGAATTTCACTTTCCGGCTAAAACAGGCAGTTTTGCCGCTCAACAATCTTTTGATATGAGTACTTCCTGGTTAACTTACATAACGAATAATGGTACTGATGCTACCGCAGATTATTTCCACTCTACTTCGGGAACTATAAATGTTACGACTTGTGACACGATTAATAATAAAATTGTGGCCACATTCAATTTTGTGGGAAATAATACAACGGCTGATAAGACAATTACCGAAGGCAGTCTTAACATTAGTAGTATTACACACCAATAGCAAATGATTTGTAATTGATTGTTTTGAACTTTTTTGATGATTTATATAGTAACTCTTTTAGCGCTTTTCTTTTTGATATTGATTGTTTACTTGTTAAACAAAATTCAAGATGATCGATTGAAGTATCAGTCTAAGCTTCAAGTTTTGGAAGAGTTTATTATTCATATCAGTCGGGAGCAACGGGTTCAAAACAATCAATTATTGCTTACCGAAGAATTAAAACAAAAAATGAAGACTGTTAATGCTACTCTCAGCAAAGAAATCTTCGACCTGAATTACCAAATGTTTGAAGAATTGAACGCGAAAAATAAATGAGCAGTGTTGAAAATTTTAACATTTATGCTATATTTATAATGTAAAATCTTCAGATGAAAAGAATTCTAATTTATGGCTGCTTGATTTTTTTCTGTATTTCTTCCGCAAGAGCGCAGGAAATCAAAAAACTGCTCGTTAAAGCCTATACTTCTCAGGACTCATCGGACTATTACTTTAAAGTTGCCAAAAAAAACATCAAAACTCAGGCAGATGAAGCTGAGTATTTTTTTTGTAAAAATGCCCGATGCGGAGATTACAACAAGCCCGACAGTGCCATTTATTACGGAGAAAAAGCCATCAATTTGTTAAAAAAAACAGCAAACAACGATGCACTCTTGACGGTTTACAATAACATGACCAAAGTTTACCGCAAAAACGGTCAGTATGACAAAGCCATCAGTTATTCACTCACCGGTTTGAAATTAGCCGAAACTACTAATAAGCAAAGTTGGATTGCTTTCTTCAATACCAATTTATCGCTTACCTACCACGATTTTGAAAGCTATAAAAAAGGGATTTATTATGGTAAAAAAGCCCTGAATATATGGTTAGCCAATAGAAAGTCGGACCCCAAATACATCAGCAATACACTTAATGCCATCGCTATAAATTATGACGACTGGCAAAAACCCGACAGTGCCTTGTATTACCACAAAAAGGTATTTAAATACGTCAAAGGAAAAGACACGCTGGATATTTCGGATACTTACAACAATATCGGGAATACTCTATTGAAGCAAAAAAAGTACAAAGAAGCCGAAAAATGGATTGCGACTTCACTCAAAATATGTGACGTCAATTTTGCCAATGGTAATGAGTCGAAAGATTTTAATTATTACTATGAAAGGGCTACCTGTTATACCAATTTGGCTACCATTGCTTATCAATTGAATGATTTTCAAAAGGCCGAGAAGATGTTTAAAATGGCTTATGAATATGCGAAAAAAAGCAACAGCGCCGAGAAATTAAGAGATTATTATTTTCAGAAAGCCGAGTTCGAGAAAAAACGTAACAACTTGGAAAAAACGGTTCAGGAACAGGAAAATTACATTAAACTCAGAGATTCAGTTTTTGATATTGAACGCGAACAGCGTTTCTCAGAACTTGAAGCCAAATACCAAAACGAGAAAAAAGAAAAACAACTGTTGCAGTCAAAAACAAAAATTCTGCAAAAGGAAAATGAAATCCGCAAAAAGAACATTCAATCTCTTGTTTTAGGCGGACTCATCCTGGGCATTCTCATTGTTTCGTATTTGATTTATTACCGTCAGAAACTCAAAAACAAACAACAACAACAGGAGTTTGAACTCAAATCGGCCATTGCCAAAATTGAAACACAAAACAAATTACAGGAACAACGTTTGCAGATTTCGAGAGATTTGCATGATAATATAGGCTCGCAGCTCACCTTCATCATCTCTTCCGTAGATAACATCAAATATGCTTTTGATTTGCAGAATGCCAAGCTCGATAACAAATTAAACAGCATCAGTACGTTTGCCAAATCCACAATTATAGAGCTTCGGGATACGATTTGGGCCATGAATAAAAGTGAAATTTCGTTTGAAGACTTGCAGGCCCGCATTCATAATTTTATTGACAAAGCCAAAGAAGCCAAAGAAGAAATACAGTTTGGTTTTGATATCGATCCTGTTCTGAAAAGCACCACTTTCACTTCGTTGGAGGGTATGAACATTTACCGAACCATTCAGGAAGCCGTTAACAACAGCATCAAATACGCTGAGGCCTCGAACATTCACATTACAATTCAGCCGGATGGTGATTTGATTGTTATAACTGTAAAAGATAACGGCAAAGGATTTAATGCGGAAAAAGTGGAACTCGGTAACGGAATCGCGAACATGAAAAAAAGAATCAGCGACGTAAACGGAACCCTCGAAATTCATTCCGAACCAAACAAAGGCACTGCAGTTATCATTACTATTCCCAACCGAAAAGCCTAATTCTTGGTTTACTTCAACACATTAAATACGGCATCTGTCGTATTTTTTTTTTGACGGTAAGGCAGCACATTTGTAAAGCAATCCATGAACAATTTCAAAAATTAAAAACAGGTTGTTTTTATTGTTGTCCTTTTCAAACTTTGATTTCATCAAGCAAAATCAATTTGTTTGGAAAGGACTTTTTTTCATTTGAAATACTTAAATTTATGGAATAAATATTTGGAAGTGAGTTTTATAAAAATAAAAATACTTTTTGTTTTCATCTTTCTGGTTTGGAGCAAACTCCCGGTTTGTGCTCAAAATAAAGTCACGAAAATCCAAATCGATTCAATCAATAATCTTCCGTACGACGACAAAATTGCCAACACTTCCCAATCGGTCAAATGGTTTACCCAAAACCTGATTAATGCCCAAAAAATAAAATATTTCAAAGGTGTTGCCGATTCTTATGCCAACCTGGGATTGGTTTATTACTATCAGGGCAAATACGATAAAAACACCCATTGCATGCTCAATGCCATCCGTTGGTATGACAAACTGAAGCTGATTGGGAAACTGGCATCTGCTTACGGCGAATACGGGTATCAACTCAAAAGGCGTGACATGCAAAAGGCATTGTACAACATGCAAAAGGGTATCAAAATGGCTGAAGCTAGGAACGATGAAGGAACTTTGGCTTCGCTTTACGATAATTACGGGGTTTTAAAAGAAATGAAAAAGGAGCTCGACAGCGCTTTATATTTTTATCAAAAAGCGATGGCTCTCAAGGAAAAAAAGAACGACAGCATCGGAATCCCTTATAGTGCTAATAAAATAGCTGTTGTAAAATTGATGCAGAAGAAAACAGCTGAGGCCAAAAAACTTTTTGATTATGCCTATCAAATCCGCGTCAAGATTAATGATGTTTTTGGCATAGCCGAAAACCTGAACTTTTACGGGTATTATTTTAAGGAAACCGGCAACAACAAGGAAGCTATAGCTTATTTTGAAAAAGCCATTCTTTGGAGCCGGAAATACCATTATCCTTATTTGCTCGAAGACAATTACAAAGGCTTGTCGGAAGTGTACGAAAACAACAGCGATTATAAAAGGGCTTTGTTTCATTACAAGAACCACGTACAGAGTAAAGACAGTATCATGAATACTGACATCAGGACCAAACAGGCAGAGTTGGACACCCAATTTGAAACCGAACAAAAGGAAAAGCAAATTCTGTTGCAACGGGCACAAATTGCCGAGAAGAACATCTGGATTTTGGCAGCGTTTTCCTTGGCACTTTTTGCCATTCTGATCGGTTTTATATTCTTTAATCGACAAAAACTGAAAACAATTCAACTGCAAAAAGACAACGAACTGAAAGATGCCTTGCTCAAAATTGAAACCCAAAATAAACTGCAGGAGCAGCGCCTCAGGATTTCAAGAGATTTGCATGACAATATTGGGGCACAACTTACCTTCATTATCTCCTCGTTGGATAATCTGAAATACGGCTTTACCATAACCGATGCAAAACTGGAAGAAAAGCTAACGGCCATAAGTGGATTTACCAAAGAAACCATCTACGAATTACGCGATACCATTTGGGCCATGAACAAAGATGAAATTACGTTTGAAGACCTCAAATCGCGCATATCCAATTTCATCGAAAAAGCCAAACTGGCGTCGCAAGGTATCGAGTTTGCATTTGATTACGACGAGCAGCTTAAGACCTGTGTTTTCAGTTCAATTGAAGGGATGAATGTCTACCGAATTATACAGGAAGCCATAAACAACAGCCTCAAACATGCGCAGGCCAACAAAATTGAGGTGACTGTTTTCAGGGAAAATGACACGCTTCGTATCACCATCAAAGACAACGGAAAAGGATTTGATGAAACGGAACTGCTATTGGGTAACGGCATGAACAATTTGAAAAAGAGAGCTAAAGAAATAAATGGAGAAATTAGTATAACTTCGCAGGAACAATCGGGAACTACGATTGTGTTGTGTTTTAAAAAGCCATAAGATGTCAGTAAAAATAGCCATAGTTGACGACAATGTTTTTTTGCAGAAAGCCATAGCAGAAAAATTGTCTTTTTTCGAAGATTTGGTTTTGAAATTTACAGCTGTTGACGGTCGCGATTTGCAGCAAAAATTAGAGAAAAGCAAAAACATCGATTTGATTCTGATGGATATAGAAATGCCCGAGTGCAACGGAATTGAAGCAACCAAAATCATCAAAAGCAAATACCCGCAAATCAAAATCATCATGCTGACGGTTTTTGATAACGATGAAAATATTTTTAATGCTATCAAAGCGGGAGCGGACGGATATCTGCTCAAAGAAGTCAATCCCAAAGAACTGCATCAGGGAATCATAGAAACACTCAATGGCGGTGCGGCTATGAATCCTTCCATCGCACTGAAAACTTTGAAATTGTTGCGCAATCCGGTCGATTTTGAACAAAGATGTGATGAAGATATCAAACTCACTGCCCGGGAAGTCGAGGTGCTCGAACAACTCAGCAAAGGACTGAACTACAACGTTATTGCAGATAACTTATTCCTGTCGCCATCAACCGTGAGAAAACACATTGAGAATATTTATACCAAGCTGCAGGTGCACAACAAACTCGAAGCCATTCAAAAAGCTAAAAACAACAATCTGATTTAAAACTTGCTGTTGTTCGTTATTCGGAAATAGTTTTATATTTGAACTATGACGAAAATCACCGATCGCAAAACCGAAATTATAACGGTTGCCGCCAAACTCTTCAAAGAAAAAGGATACAGCGCCGTAACCATGCGCGATATTGCGCAGGCTATGGATATCAAGGCAGCGAGCCTCTACAATCACATCAAATCCAAACAGGAAATTCTGGTTTTGATTATCGTTGAAATTGCCGAAGAATTTACCCGAACCATGGATGAGGTAGTGCATTCCGGAGAAAGCACCATCAAAAAAATAGAGAAAATTATTCAGCTCCATATCGATATTACTTTGCGCGATGCTAATGCCCTAGCATGTTTGAACAACGACTGGATGCATTTGGCCGATGCCGAGTTGGCTTATTTCATTAAAATGCGTGAAGAATACGAGGAAAATTTCCGAACCATCATTCAAAAAGGAATCACTGATAACGAAATCAAAAACCTCAATCTCGAGGTGATTATTTTTTCCATACTTTCCACTTTGAGAACATTGTATCTTTGGTACGGAAAGAAAAAAAGTCCCGACTCTAAAACCCTAACATCCAATATGATTCAGGTTTTGTTAAACGGAATTGTAATACAATAATGGCGAACCCTCTTCAAGCTGTTAAAATTTCAAACGTTGTAGTTCCTTTTTAATAAATAATACTTAATTTTGCATAGTAAACTAACAACTGTTAGTTTTATTTTAAATCAGATTTATGGCAAAATTTCATAGCATCAAAGTTGCTGATATTTATAAAGAAACCAAAGATTGTTCGGTTATCACTTTGGATATTCCAAAAGAACTTCAAGCCGAATTTCAATACAAACAAGGACAACATTTAACATTGCGAACCACCATAAACGGCACCGAGGTGCGTCGTTCGTATTCGTTATGCTCCAGTCCTTTGGAAAACAAATGGCAGGTGGCCGTCAAAAAAATTACCGACGGTTTATTTTCCACTTTTGTCAACCATACGCTGAAAAAAGGAGATGTTTTAGATGTTATGCCGCCTAACGGAACGTTCTTTACGGAAGTCGATTCAAAAAAAGCCAAAAATTACATCGCGTTTGCGGCCGGAAGCGGTATCACGCCTATACTTTCCATCATTAAAACGCATTTGGCTGCTGAGCCCAATAGCACGTTTAAGCTATTTTATTTGAACGGAACTGTAAAATCTATTATCTTTAAAGAAGAAATTGAGCAGCTGAAAAACGTATATTTCAATCGCTTTGAAATCTTTTATTTCCTAACCAAAGAACATCGCTCTTCCGAACTTTTCAACGGCAGATTTACCAATGAAAAAATCGAAGTACTGACCGATAAAATCATCGACATTCCCACCACAGATGAATGCTTCATTTGCGGTCCCGAAGAAATGATTTTCCTGTTACGCGATGCATTACAAGCCAAAGGATTGCCGGCCATCAAGATTCACTATGAATTATTCAACACCGGACTTTCCGAAGAAGACAAACAACGCATCAGCAAAATAGTAGAGAAAAAAGTCGAAGGAACCGAAGTGACCATTATCGATGGCGGCAAGGAGTTTCACTTCGTCATGGGCGAAGATTTCGATAACATTCTCGACGGAGCCATAGCCGCGGGAGCCGACTTGCCTTACGCCTGCAAGGGCGGAGTTTGCAGTACCTGCCGTTGTAAAGTGGTTGACGGTTCAGTCGAAATGAAACTTAACTATTCCTTAGAACCCGATGAGGTAGCTAAGAATTTTGTGCTGAGTTGCCAAGCCGTGCCGACTTCCAAAAAAGTGGTGGTCGATTTCGGATTATAGGAGCGAAAGGCTCGGGCAGTTTCAGAAACCCTATTCCCGCTTTCCGCGTTACACGGTAACTGCTGCAATCGGGACTAATGAGTAAAAGAATTGAATAAAAAAATATAATCGTTCAAAGTTACTGCAAAGTAAAATATTACGGCGACTGAACTGGAACACAACCCTAAAAAGTATGTCAGAACAAGAAGTTAAAAATTTAGAAGCCCTGTTTCAGGCTCGTATCGACAGAGACGAGAAAATTGAACCCAAAGAATGGATGCCCGAGAAATACCGTTTGACACACATTCGTCAAATTTCGCAGCACGCCCATTCTGAAATCGTAGGGATGCTTCCCGAGGCCAACTGGATTACCCGTGCGCCATCATTGCGAAGAAAGGTAGCCTTGTTAGCCAAAATCCAGGACGAAGGCGGACACGGATTGTATTTATACAGCGCTGCAGAAACACTCGGAATTTCCCGCGAAGAAATGTACGAACAATTGCATTCCGGTAAAGCCAAGTACTCCAGCATATTCAATTACCCAACCATAACTTGGGCCGATATGGGCGCCGTAGGTTGGTTGGTTGACGGTGCCGCCATTATGAATCAGGTGGCTTTAATGGGAACGTCTTACGGTCCTTATGCCCGCGCTATGGTTCGCATCTGTAAAGAAGAAAGTTTTCACCAACGTCAAGGTTACGAAATCTTACTGACCCTTTGCAACGGTACGCCCGAGCAAAAAGCCATGGCACAAGATGCGCTCAATCGTTGGTGGTGGCCATCGTTAATGATGTTTGGTCCTAAAGACGAAGAATCACCTAACACGGAACAATCGGTAAAATGGAAATTGAAACGCAAAACAAACGACGAATTGCGTCAACAATTTGTGGACCAAACGGTTCCGCAAGCCAATATTTTAGGATTAACCATTCCGGACGACAAACTGCAATGGAATGAAGAGCGCAAACATTATGATTTTGGAGACATCGACTGGGATGAGTTCTGGCAAGTGGTAAAAGGCCACGGAAAGTGCAACAAACAGCGATTAGAAGCCCGAAAATCAGCTTGGGAAAACGGAACTTGGGTACGTGATGCCGCTGTGGCTTATGCCGAAAAACAAGCAAATAGAGAAGAAAAGAAAGCAATATAATCGGTTACGAATTATGAAATTTTTTTATTCATAATTCATAATGTAAAATTCATAATTATGAAAAACTGGCCACTTTGGGAAGTATTTATAAGAAGTAAAAACGGATTAGAGCACCGTCATTGCGGTTCGCTTCACGCCAGCGATGCAACTATGGCATTAGAAAATGCCCGGGATGTATACACACGCCGTATGGAAGGCGTGAGTATTTGGGTGGTTCCTTCTGCACAAATCACAGCTTCAAACCCGGAGAATAATGGGGAAACTTTTGAACCGGCGATGGACAAAGCGTACCGTCACCCAACGTTCTATGAATTGCCCGAAGAATTAAAACACATGTAAGATGAATAGCAATTTAATTCAATATATACTGGGTATTGCTGACAATTCCTTGATTTTAGGACAGCGCTTGGGAGAATTGTGTGGGCACGGACCCAGCTTGGAAACCGATATTGCCATGACCAACATTTCACTCGATTTATTGGGACAAACGCGTAGTTACTACCAATATGTTGCCAAATTACAAGGTGGTGATACCACCGAAGACACAGTTGCCTTTCTTCGTTTGGAAAGAGAATACAAAAATGTGCTATTGTTAGAACAACCCAACACCGATTTTGGATACTCCATTGCCAGACAGTTTTTGTTTGATGTGTTTCACTTGGCTCTATTGGAAACATTGCAAAACAGCAAAGACGAAACACTTTCGGCTATAGCTAAGAAGAGCATCAAAGAGGTGTTGTACCACGTTCGTTTTTCTTCCGATTGGATCAGAAGATTAGGCGACGGTACAGAGGAGAGTCACAACAGAATTCAAACAGCCATCAACGATTTGTGGATTTTCACCGATGAGTTATTCCATCAAACCGATGCCGATAAAGCCATGGTTGCCGAAGGGATTGGTGTTGATGTTACTATGTTAAAAGCCGAATATTATCAAAAAGTAAGCAGCATCTTAGAAGAAGCTACTTTGCAAACACCAACCATTGAATACTTCCAAAAAGGTGGAAAAATGGGAATTCATTCGGAGCACATGGGCTATATACTGACCGAACTGCAATACATGCAACGCACGTATCCTAACATGACTTGGTAAGATGACAACAACCGAACTCCATATTGACCAAGAACTGTTTGAAATTTTGGAATCGGTTTCCGATCCCGAAATTCCGGTACTTTCTATAGTGGAAATGGGAGTAGTGCGTTCGGCAAAACTGGAGAGCAACATTGTTCACGTTGAAATCACACCAACCTACAGCGGTTGCCCCGCGATGGATGTGATTGGCGATGACATCAAAAGTGCTTTCAAAGCAAAGGGCTACGAAGCCCGAGTAGATTTAATTTTATCTCCGGCCTGGACCACCGATTGGATTACACCAAAAGGAAGACAGGCTTTGGAAAAATACGGGATTGCTTCCCCGCTATCGGCAGAAGCTGATAAAGAAGCCTTATTGGGAAATAAAAAAGTAGTAAAATGTCCGCAATGCGGATCTTTGAATACCAAATTAGTGAGTCAGTTTGGTTCAACAGCCTGCAAAGCATTATTTCAATGCGAAGACTGTTTGGAACC
>CAYPSB010000011.1:39772-42459 GCA_964413435.1 uncultured Flavobacterium sp. | reverse complement strand
AGTTTGGTTCAACAGCCTGCAAAGCATTATTTCAATGCGAAGACTGTTTGGAACCTTTTGACTACTTTAAATGTTTAAAATAAACCACTCTGGTTTTAAAATAAAATAGGTATGAGCAATAATTCAATTGAAATAAAAATTGAAAAAAGTATCGCATGGATTACACTCAATCGTCCGGAAGTATTCAATAGTTTCAACCGGGAAATGGCGTTGTCGTTACAAGTCAAATTAGACGATTGTGCCACAAATACTGAGGTTCGAGCCATAGTAATTACCGGAAGCGGAAAAGCTTTTTGTGCCGGACAAGACTTGAAAGAAGTTACCACACCCGAGATTAATCCGGGATTCCGAAAAATTCTGGAAGAACATTACAATCCGATTATCCAAAAAATCAGAACCATTGAAAAACCTGTAATCGCTGCTGTGAATGGCGTAGCGGCAGGAGCCGGAGCCAATATCGCTTTGGCCTGTGATATCGTGGTAGCTACCGAACACGCCAGTTTTATTCAGGCGTTCAGCAAAATTGGTTTAGTGCCCGATAGCGGCGGAACGTTCTTTTTACCGCGATTAATCGGTTTCCAAAGAGCATCCGCTTTGATGATGCTGGGTGATAAAGTAAGTGCGGCACAAGCTTTGGTCATGGGAATGATTTATAAAGAATATCCAACGGCCACTTTTGAAGAAGAAGTACAAGCCTTAGCCGAAACCTTAGCTGCTATGCCAACCAAAGCAATTGGTTTGACCAAACGATTGTTGAATCAATCTATGAACAATTCGTTGGAACAACAGTTGGCGTTAGAAAGCGATTTACAAATAGAAGCCAGTTCATCCTACGATTACAATGAAGGCGTTACTGCTTTTGTAGAAAAGAGAAAACCCGAATTTAAAGGTGCATAGTATGAAAGTAGCAGTAATAGGTTCGGGAACCATGGGAAGCGGAATAGCCCAAGTAGCAGCCACCGCCGGTTGTGAAGTAAAAATTTACGACACCAATCAAGAGGCACTGACTAAAAGCAAAACCGCATTAGAAAGTACATTGTCCAAATTGGTGGAAAAAGAAAAAATAGATGCCAACGAAAAATTCCGAATCATCAGCAATATTTCTTATGCCTATGCTTTGGGCGATTTGTCGCATTCGGATTTGGTTATTGAAGCCATTGTGGAAAATGCCGAAATTAAAAGAAAACTGTTTGCCGAATTAGAGAATTATGTTTCTCCGGAAACCATTTTAGCTTCCAATACCTCCTCGTTATCCATAGCTTCCATTGCGGCTTCCTGTCAAAAACCGGAACGCGTCATTGGAATTCACTTTTTTAATCCGGCACCCTTAATGCAGTTGGTCGAAATCATTCCGGCTGTACAAACCGCTGAGGACGTTTTAAAAACGACTATGGAAACCATAGCCGGTTGGAAAAAAGTGGTCGTTCAGGTAAAAGATACACCCGGTTTTATTGTAAACCGTGTGGCTAGACCTTTCTACAGCGAAAGCCTTCGAATGTACGAAGAAGGCGTAGCTGATTTTGCCACCATCGATTGGGCTATGAAGACAGTAGGCGGTTTCCGCATGGGACCTTTCGAACTCATGGATATGATTGGCCACGATGTGAATTATGTCGTTACCGAAACAGTATTTACAGCCTTTTATTTCGATCCAAAATTCAAACCGTCATTCACCCAAAAACGTTTGTTAGAGGCAGGTTACCTGGGTAGAAAATCAGGACGCGGATTTTATAATTACAATCAGGAATTGCCTCAGCCGAAAGAAGACATGGCTTTGGCAAAAAGCATATTTGACCGTGTAATCGTTATGCTAGTCAATGAAGCAGCCGATACGTTGTTTTTAAATATCGCCTCTGCCAAAGACATAGATAATGCCATGACTAAAGGAGTAAATTACCCAAAAGGATTACTCGCTTGGGCAGACGAATTGGGGATTCAATGGTGTGTGGAAAAACTGGACGAACTCTACAACGAATACCACGAAGACCGGTATAGATGTAGTCCCATTTTGCGACGAATGGTAAGAGAGGGTAAAAAGTTTTTTAATTAACGATTGAAGAATAACGATTTTTAATTTTTGAAGTTTCGTAGATTTCTGCAATCAAAAATCGTTAATCAACAATCAAATAAATCATTATGGAAGGAGCAAAAATCCCATACAAAATGCTAAGCCAAGATGCCTACAGCCAATGGCTCGGTATCGAAATCCTCGAATGCGAAATCGGGCGTTGCAAAGTAGGCATGACCGTTCGCAAAGAAATGCTCAACAGCATGTACAAAGCCCACGGTGGAATTACTTATTCGTTAGCCGATACGGCATTCGGGTTTGCGGCCAATACGCACGGTAGGTTTGCGGTTTCCATCGAAACCTCCATCAACCATATCGAAGCGGTTAGCGAAGGCGATTATTTAACCGCCGAATCTGTCATAGAAAAAGTAAACAACAAACTAGGGTTCAACATCATCGAAGTCAAACGCGGCGACGAAATGGTGGCCTTGTTCAAAGGCGTGGTGTATCGAACCGCCAAAGAGTGGGAGGAGTAATGTCAGATGATCTTGTCGAAGTCAGGAGCGAATAGCTCGGGCTTTTCCAGTAATGGTAATTCCCGCTGCCCGCGCTACAAGGTAGCTAGCTACCATCGGGGCTAAAGAGCCAACGAATTGAAATAATAAATAAAGTGATTCAG
>CAYPSB010000011.1:19585-39672 GCA_964413435.1 uncultured Flavobacterium sp. | reverse complement strand
GCTACCATCGGGGCTAAAGAGCCAACGAATTGAAATAATAAATAAAGTGATTCAGTCACAATAAAAATATACATGGAAGCATACATTATAGACGGAGTTCGAACTCCCATCGGAAGTTATCAAGGGACATTGGCATCGGTTCGCCCCGATGATTTAGGGGCTTTGGTTATTAAAACCGTAACCGATAATAACCCGCAAATTCCAAAAGACGCTTACGACGACGTCATCATGGGCTGTGCCAATCAAGCCGGTGAAGATAACCGTAATGTGGCGCGTATGTCACTGCTTTTAGCGGGATTACCGTATACTGTTCCCGGAGAAACCGTGAATCGTTTGTGCAGTTCGGGTTTATCAGCCATCATCAATGCAAGCAGAGCCATCAAAGCCGGAGACGGACATGTGTTCATTGCCGGTGGTATCGAAAACATGACACGTGGACCATTGGTAGTTTCAAAACCATCTGCTGCTTACGGAACCGATAGTAAAATGTACGACAGTAGTTTCGGCTGGCGTTTCATCAACCCAAAAATGCACGCGATGTACGGCACTGATGCCATGGGAGAAACCGCTGAAAACTTAGTTGAAAAATATAATATCTCCCGAGAAGACCAAGATGCTTTTGCATTGAACAGTCAACAAAAAGCTGCCGCAGCTCAGGCCTCAGGAAGATTAGCCAAAGAAATAGTTACGGTTGAAATTCCGCAACGCAAAGGAGATGCTATTCAGTTTTCCAAAGATGAATTCATCAAGCCAAACACTTCAATGGAAGGTCTGGCTAAATTACGTCCCGCTTTCAAAAAAGACGGTAGCGTAACCGCCGGAAATGCCTCCGGATTGAATGATGGTGCAGCAGCAACTATCATCGCTTCGGAAGAAGCCGTAAAAAAATACAACTTAAAACCCTTAGCCCGAATTGTAAGTTCGGCTGTAGTAGGAGTAGAGCCCAGAATCATGGGCATCGGTCCGGTGGAAGCTACCAATAAAGCTTTAGCCAAAGCCGGTTTAACCTTAGGTCAAATCGACATCATCGAATTGAACGAAGCTTTCGCTGCACAAGCCTTGGCATGTACAAGAGCATGGGGAATTGCCGATAACGACCCAAGACTGAATCCAAACGGAGGTTCGATTGCCATCGGCCATCCGCTGGGTGTAACCGGAGCCAGAATAGCCTATTCCGCTGCGTTGGAATTACAACTCACAGGAAAACGATATGCGTTGATTACCATGTGTATTGGTGTCGGACAAGGCTATGCGGCTATTATTGAAAGAGTATAAAGATTACTGAACTAAATTCAGCACAATGAATAAAATACAAAATTACGTTTTAGGAAATTGGACTTCGGGAGCCGGAGAAGGGGTTCCGTTGTTTGATTCGGTGACCGGAGAAATCGTTGGACATGCTTCTACGCAAGGATTAGACTTTGCCGAAATCCTACATTACGGAAGAACCAAAGGCGGCGAGAAACTCCGCAAAATGACCTTCCAGGAACGAGGCAATATGCTCAAAAGTTTGGCCATGTATTTGACCAAACGCAAAGAACAATTCTACGAAATCAGTTATAGAACCGGAGCTACACGAGTAGACAGTTGGATTGATATTGAAGGCGGTTTCGGAAACTTGTTTGCCAATGCTTCGTTGCGAAAATTATTCCCCAACCAATCCTATCACGTAGAAGGCGACCCTATCGATTTGTCTCGTGGCGGTCGTTTTATGGCGCATCATATTTTGGTTCCCAAAAGAGGAGTAGCGGTGCACATCAATGCCTTCAATTTTCCTATTTGGGGCATGTTGGAAAAATGTGCCGTAAACTGGATGGCCGGGATGCCGGCAGTCGTGAAACCGGCTACTTCGACATCTTATTTAACAGAAGCTGTCGTTAGAGAAATCATCGCTTCTAATATTTTACCGGAAGGTGCCTTGCAATTAATCTGCGGTTCTGCCAATACACTAATTGATACTGTGGAAAGCCAGGACGTGGTTACGTTTACGGGTTCAGCATCAACCGGACGCATGTTAAAAGCGCATCCGAGAATCATCAACGAATCCGTGCCATTTAATATGGAGGCCGATTCCCTGAATGCTTCGGTTTTAGGAGCAGATGCCGTTCCGGGTACCCCCGAGTTTGATTTGTTTATCAGCCAAGCCCGAAGTGAAATCACGGTAAAATGCGGTCAAAAATGTACCGCTATCCGCCGTATGATTGTTCCTGAAAACTTGATGGATGAAGTGCAAATGGCGCTCGGAAAAGCATTGGACAAAGTTACCATCGGTGACCCGAGACAAAAAGAAGTCCGCATGGGTGCTTTGGTTTCTAAAGACCAGGTGACTGAAGTTAAAAACAGGGTTTCGGAAATTGCCAAAACAGCTGCTGTTGTTTATGGTGATTTTGACCGATTAAATCTAATCGGAGCCGATGACAAAGGGGCCTTTATCAGCCCGATGTTATTGCGTGAAGATCATCCGTTCAAAAATATAGCTGTGCATGAAACCGAAGCTTTCGGACCGGTTTCCACGCTGATGCCTTATAAAAACTTAGATGAAGCAATCGAATTGGCTCAAATGGGTAAAGGTTCATTAGTGTCGTCAATTGTGACAAATTCAGACGAAATTGCTAAAGAATATGTAGTGAATGCCGCATCGCACCACGGTAGAATTTTAGTATTGAATCGTGAAAATGCCAAGCAAAGTACAGGTCATGGTTCACCACTGCCACTATTGGTTCACGGTGGTCCGGGTCGTGCCGGAGGTGGAGAAGAAATGGGAGGTGTTCGTGGAATCAAACACTACATGCAACGTTGTGCCGTACAAGGTTCACCAACCACTTTAACTGAAATTACGGGTATTTACCAACCAAATTCAGCCTATAAAGAAATCACCCAGCATCCGTTCCAATACCATTGGGAGGATATTCAACCGGGGATGTCCTTACGTACTCATAATCGTACCGTGACGGATACGGATATCATCAATTTTGCCAATATCACTTGGGATCATTTTTATGCCCATACCGATATCACTTCGTTGGATGGCAGTATTTTCAAAAAACGGACGGCACACGGGTATTTCATTTTAGCCGCCGCTGCTGGTTTGTTTGTCTATCCGAATAAAGGTCCGGTGGCTGCTAATTACGGTTTGGAAGAATGTCGTTTCTTGCGCCCAATTTACCACAATGACACGGTGTATGTTCGCTTGACATGTAAGCAAAAAGTTGATAGAGATGTAGCATCTGCCGAGCATCCGAGCGGCATTGTAAAATGGTTCGTCGAAGTTTTTGATACTACTGACGAGTTGGTAGCAGTTGCGACAATCTTGACTATGGTTCAGAAAAAGCAGGAAGTTTTCGTCGAAATGACCGATGCAAAAGTGACCGAGTGCATCAACAAATTAACGGCTGATGCTAAACCGCAATGGGGCATTTTAACCCCCCAACATTTGTTGGAACATTTGGAACAAGGCTATCGCATCATGTCAGGTGAAATTCAGGATTTTGAAATCGCCACCCCGGAAAAGATATTGGATAAAGTTCATAATTCACTATACAATTACGATAAGTTCCCTAAAGGCACTAAGTTTCCAACGATGAAGAAAGATGAACTGGAAGATTTAGTTCATCCTGATTTTGAAACGGCCAAAGCGAAATTCTTTGAAGCCAGAGAAAGCTATACAACCTTCTTCAAGGAAAATCCGGAAGCGGTTATGAAAAACATGGTTTTCGGTGAATTGAACCGTTACGAATCGTATTTATTAGAACGAAAACATTTGAATCATCATTTCGAACAATTCGGAATTTTATAATAATCAGAAGCTATTTCCCGCTTTCCGCGTTACTTGGTAACTTGCTGCAATCGGGGCTAGAAAATAAACATAATATGGACGCATACGTAAAACAGACAATACAAGACAATATCGCCACCATCGAATTTTTCCATCCGGAGCAAAATTCCTTGCCGGGCAACATTTTGGCGCAATTGGCCAACACGATTACCGAAGTTGGGAACAATAACGATGTTAAAGTAATCATCTTGCAAAGCGGCGGGGACCGTACTTTTTGTGCCGGTGCCAGCTTTAAAGAATTAATAGCCATTGACGATGCCGCAACCGGAAAAGTATTTTTCTCTGGATTTGCCAACGTGATTAATGCCATGAGAAAATGCCCGAAATTCATTATCGGACGCATTCAAGGAAAAACCGTAGGAGGTGGGGTAGGAATTGCCGCTTCAACCGACTACTGTTTGGCAACCCAATTTGCCGCAATCAAGTTAAGTGAATTGAATGTCGGTATCGGACCTTTCGTGGTATCACCGGCAATCGAACGAAAAATGGGCGTTTCGGCCATGTCACAAATAGCCATTGATGCGAATACTTTTTACGAAGCGTCTTGGGCCAAAGAAAAAGGGTTGTTTGCCAATGTCTACGAAAGCATCGAGGAAATGGATGCTGCTGTGCTGGCTTTTGCAAAGCATTTGTGCACGTACAATCCGGAAGCGATGGCCGAAATGAAAAAAGTATTTTGGCGCGGCACAGATGATTGGGACAGTCTATTAGCCGAAAGAGCCGCCATCAGCGGAAGATTAGTGCTGTCTGATTTTACAAAAGAAACGTTGAAGAAGTTTAAATAGAACCAAGAAGAAAGAACCAAGAAGAAAGATTAAGTCTTTATTCTTTCAGCAAAGCGGTCTTTTTTCTTTTATCAAAAAATATGATATACGAATTCAAAGGATTTATTCCGGTCATACACGAAAGTAGTTTTATCCATCCGCAAGCTGCGGTTACGGGTAATGTCATTATCGGGAAAGACGTCTATGTTGGTCCCGGGGCTGCCATTCGTGGCGATTGGGGTGAAATCATTATTGAAGACGGTTGCAACGTACAGGAAAATTGTACCATTCATATGTTTCCCGGAAAGACGATGGTTTTAAAAGCCGGTGCGCATATCGGGCACGGTGCCATTATTCACGGAGCCAATATCGGTGCGAATTGTTTGGTGGGTATGAATGCCGTAATTATGGATGATGTTACCGTAGGTGATGAGTGCATTATCGGAGCCTTGAGTTTTGTCAAAGCCGGAACCGTCATTCCTAATCGTAAAATTGTAGTCGGAAATCCGGCGGTGGTTGTCAAAGACGTTTCGGATGAGATGTTGGATTGGAAAACCAAAGGAACAGCCTTATACCAACAATTGCCCAAGGAATGTTATGAAACTTTAAGAGCGGTAGAACCGTTACGGGAAATTCCGAAAGACCGACCAACGCAGGAAGCGTTTTATAAAACATTAGAAGAATTTAGAAAGAAATAAAATGCCGATAATCGAATTCAAAATGCCTAAAATGGGCGAGAGCATATCCGAAGCGACCATCATTACTTGGTTGAAAAACGTGGGTGATTTTGTAGAAGCAGAGGAAACCCTTGTAGAAGTGGCTACGGATAAAGTAGACAGCGATGTGCCGTCTCCGGTATCGGGAACCATTACCGAAATTCGTTTTCACAAAGATGCAGTAGTGGAGGTAGGCACTGTTTTAGCTTTGATTAATTCTGAAGGAATTCAAGAAGCTGGGCCTGAGCCTAAGGCGAACGGAGCGGAGCTAACCAAGAAGTCAGAGCTTGTGGAGTCGGGGAGAGTTGAACCCTCGTCTAAACCCGTAATTCAAAGCATAGCCCATAAAGCCAATCCCAATGCATTTATTTCACCGTTGATTATTTCGATTGCACAAAAAGAAAACCTGTCGATAGAAGAATTACAAAGCATTCCGGGTTCGGGAACTGATGGCCGTCTGCAAAAGAGTGACGTGTTTCATTATTTGAAAAACCGTAAATATCCTCTTAAAAGCATTCCAACAACCAATAACCAACAACCAACCACTTCAACCTATCCAAAACCCAAAATCAATTTTGTGGAAGGCAAAGACCACATCGTGGAGATGGATCGCATGCGTAAAATGATTGCGGACCATATGGTATATTCCAAACAAACTTCGCCACACGTGACGTCGTATATTGAAGTGGATGTGACGGATTTGGTGAATTGGCGCAACGAAAATAAAGACAAGTTCCAGGAAAAATACAACGAGAAACTGACCTTCACACCAGTGTTTGTACAGGCTGTAGCCAAAGCGATTCAGGATTTCCCGATGATTAATGTGTCGGTTGATGATAAAAACATCATCGTTCACAAAGACATCCATATCGGAATGGCAACTGCTTTGCCTTCGGGGAATCTAATTGTTCCCGTAGTGAAAAATGCCAATGAAAAAGATTTAGTTGCTTTAGCAAAAGATGTAAATGCTTTGGCTGATGCTTCTCGAAATAACAAATTAAAGCCCGAACAAATTCAAGGAAGTACCTTTACCATCTCTAATGTGGGTACTTTTGGCAGTTTGATGGGGACACCTATTATTAACCAACCCGAGGTCGCTATTTTGGCCCTCGGAATTATCAAAAAGCGACCGGAAGTCATTACGACTTCTAAAGGTGATGAAATTGCCATTCGCAGCATGATGTTCCTTTCCCTTTCGTTTGACCATCGTGTGGTGGACGGATTTTTAGGAGGTTCGTTCCTGCGCAAAGTGGGCGATTATTTAGAACAATTTGACACAACTACAACTTTATAATACCATGCAAGAAGTAATGACACACTCAATTAAAATAAACAAAGTCGCTCAGTCCAGAGTCAGTCAGGTAGAACTGAATAACAACATCGTGATGGGAACACAGTTTACCGACCACATGTTTATTTGCGATTACCAAAATGGTGAATGGAGCAACGCTAGAATTGAACCTTTGGCCTTGATTCCTACACATCCTGCGGCTATGGCGCTGCACTATGGACAAGCCATTTTTGAAGGAATGAAAGCGACCTTAGGGAAAGACGGAACGCCTTTGTTATTCCGTCCCGATGAAAATGCCAAGCGTATGAATCACAGTGCGGACCGTATGGGAATGCCTTTATTTCCGGAAGATTTGTTTGTAGAAGCCTTAAAGCAATTCACTGCTTTAGAAAAAGATTGGATTCCGACACAGCCTGGAAGTGCTTTGTACCTGCGGCCGTTTATGTATGCCGATGAGCCTTTTATTGGGATGCGTGCCGCTACTAGTTTTAAATTCATAGTGATGGCCTCACCGGCAGGTCCTTTCTTCAGCAGAAAGATAAAATTGTATGCCGAAAAGAAATACGTTCGTGCCGTAAACGGTGGTGCCGGAGAAGCCAAAGCGGCCGGGAACTATGCGGCTGCTATTCGTCCGACTGAATATGCCAAAGCCAAAGGTTATGACCAGGTATTGTGGTTGGATGCTCAAAACTTCGAGGAAATTCAGGAAGTGGGCACGATGAATATTTTCTTTAAAATAGGAGGGAAGTTTATTACACCTGACTTGAGTGGTTCTATCTTGGCCGGAATTACGCGCATGAGTGTCATTGATTTACTCCGCGACAAAGGCTACGAAGTTACGGAACGCCCTATTACCATTACTGAAATCAAGAAAGCTTCTGAAAGCGGAACTCTAGAGGAAGCTTTTGGTGTAGGAACCGCCGTGGGAATTGCCATGATTGAAGAAATTGGCAACAACGATATGAGCATTAAATTGCCAGAAGATAATCCGGTTTCGGTCATGGTGAATGATACGTTGAACGGCATTAAAACTCAAGAAATAGAAGATAAATTTGGTTGGTTAGTTGCTGCCAAATAAAGAATACAAGCATACAAATGGTTTTCCGTTTAGCCCCGATTCCTTCGGCAGTCGCTTCGCTCGTGTGCAACAACTACCGTGTAGTGTGAAAAGCGGGAATACGGATTCCAAATAAAGCCCGAGCCTTTCGCTCCTAAAATTTAAAAATGAATTTACCAGATAAAAAGATACTCGAAAAAGCGTTTTTAACCATGGCAACCGCCAAGGCTATGGCGACTTTGTATGAAGACAATTTTAAAACCGTTTCCAAATATGTGCATGCTACATCGCGTGGGCACGAAGCCATTCAGATTGCGATGGCGATGCAGTTGTTGCCTCAGGATTATGCGTTTCCGTATTATCGGGATGACGCTATGTTGTTGGGCATTGGGATGCAGCCTTATGATTTGATGTTGCAGTTGATGGCGAAGAAGGACGATCCGTTTTCGGGCG
This sequence comes from uncultured Flavobacterium sp., assembly GCA_964413435.1. Taxonomy (GTDB): domain Bacteria; phylum Bacteroidota; class Bacteroidia; order Flavobacteriales; family Flavobacteriaceae; genus Flavobacterium. Next base: position 31,556 of record CAYPSB010000011.1, on the reverse strand, counting down.
GGCGAACCTATTATTGCCACCCGAGTTTGAAGGATGCTGATAAACCTAAAATTCCACATCAGTCTTCGGCAACGGGGATGCAGGCGATTCCGGCTACCGGAGCCGCGATGGGTTTTTGGTATAAAGAAAATGTTGGAATTCAAGATCACAATCAAGAGAGCCCGATTGTGGTATGTTCGTTGGGTGATGCCTCGGTAACCGAAGGCGAGATTGCCGAAGCTTTGCAAATGGCGGCTTTGAAACAATTGCCGATTTTGTATTTGGTACAAGATAACGGTTGGGATATTTCGGCGAATGCCGCTGAAACCCGAGCGCAAAATGCGTTTGAGTATGCCAAAGGATTTCACGGAATCGAAGCGATTTCTATTGACGGAGCCAACTTTGCCGAAAGCTATTTAGCGGTTCAGAAAGTCGTGAAAACCATGCGTGAGGAACGCCGTCCGTTTTTGGTGCATGCCAAAGTGCCGTTGTTGAACCACCACACTTCGGGGGTTCGTATGGAATGGTATCGTGATGATTTGGAAGAAGCACAATCGCGTGATCCTTATCCGGTATTAAAACAACAATTAGTAGATGCCGGATTTACGGCTGATGAAATCCAAAAAATAGAAACTACGGCTGTTGCTAAAGTAAAAGCTGATTATGATAAAGCTTTAGTTGCCGAAGATCCTTCGCCGGAAGATTTATTTACCCACGATTTTGCTCCGACTCCGATTACGGAAGAAGCGGGGGAAAGAAACCCGCAACGCGAAGACAAAGTGGTGATGGTGGATTGTGCTTTGTTTGCAGTGGAAGAACTGATGCGCAACCACAAAGAATGTTTGTTGTATGGTCAGGATGTAGGCGGACGTTTGGGTGGCGTGTTTAGAGAAGCCGCTACCTTGGCACAGAAATTCGGTGACGAACGGGTGTTTAATACCCCGATACAGGAAGCGTTTATTGTAGGCTCTACAGTGGGAATGTCTGCTGTTGGGTTGAAACCGATAGTGGAGGTACAGTTTGCCGATTATATTTGGCCGGGCTTGAATCAGTTATTTACTGAGGTGAGTCGTTCGAGCTATTTGTCGAATGGTAAATGGCCGGTAAGCATGATACTGCGTGTGCCGATTGGTGCTTACGGCAGTGGAGGGCCTTATCATTCCTCTTCAGTGGAGAGTGTGCTGACGAATATACGTGGTATTAAAATAGCTTATCCGAGTAATGGCGCCGATTTAAAAGGACTTATGAAAGCGGCTTATTATGACCCGAATCCGGTGGTGATTTTGGAACACAAGGGTTTGTATTGGAGTAAGGTAAAAGGAACCGATGCGGCACGTGTTAACGAACCAAGTGAAGACTACATATTGCCGTTTGGCAAAGCCAATGTGGTTCAGGAAATTTGGGAACAGGAAACCGAGGAAACGATTACGGTTATTACCTATGGAATGGGAGTACACTGGGCATTGAATGCTTCAGAAGGAATGAAAAATAAAGTGGAAATAGTCGATTTGCGAACCTTGTATCCGTTGGATGAAGAAACTATTTTCAAGTCGGTTAGAAAAGCTAAGAAATGTTTGGTGGTGACGGAAGAGCCGACCAATAATTCGTTTGCCCGTAGTTTAGCCGGATTGGTTCAGGAAAAATGTTTTACCTCTTTGGATGCTCCTGTTATGGTTATCGGCTCGGAGAATATGCCGGCCATACCGCTGAACAGTACGTTGGAATTCACCATGATTCCGAATGCCGAGAAAGTTCGGGACAAAATGGAAGAGCTTTTACGTTACTAATAGATATAGCCGCAGGTTTATATAATCTGCGGTTATTTTTTTACCCATTGATCCAAATCCCGCAAGGTATAGTATTTCATATTGTTGAGTTTTACATAATTGCATACAAACTCCAGCGTTTCCATTTTGGTTTGATAATTATCGGTTACTTCTTTGACCGGTTTATGGCTGCACAGTAGCAATATCATATTGTTTTTCTTGGCATAATCTAAAAGTTCCAAAAGGTAATGGTAACTGAAATGCACATGGCTGTTATCGATGTCAAATGCGTATACGAATTTGGAACCGTGAAAATAACAGCCTTCTTTTTCGGGTAAATCTCCACAAAAGGCTCTTCCTCTTATGATTTTGAATTGCTTTTTTAAGGCGGTGTCGAGTACCGGACTTCTTTCGCCATAAGGATAGGCAAATGAAGTTATTTTGAATCCTCTTTTTTTCATGGAAACCATCATGGGGTCAATTTCTTGTTTGAGGTATTGACTTATGCTGTATTCGGCTACAAATTTCACTGCATTGAAATGGTGGTATCCATGACCGGCAATTTCGTGTCCTTCACGTTGAAGTTGATGTAGTTTTTCTTGCTGTGGTTCCCCGATTGAATCAATACGGCAAACATTGAAGGTGGCTTTCCAATGGTATGGTTTTAGGATTTTATCGGCTTCAAACCACTCGTCAACATATGCATCGTCAAAAGTAATGACGACACCGGCTTGCGGTTTTTCGGGAGTTTTTTTGTTACAAGAAATAATGAAGCTAAAAAGTAAGACAGAAAGAAGAAAGAGTGTTGTTTTACTCATAACAAGATTTTTTGATGATTAAAAATAATAAAAAAAGCCACAACAATCATGTCATGGCTTTTAATCTGCTTATCAGTCATTAATACCGACTACTTTTTTTGCGGTGGGTATTGTTCCAGAATTTTGGTTACAAATTCTTTGATGACTTCGTCTTTTTTGTTGGTGTCTTTGGTCAGAACACCTTCGCCTTCGCCTTGCCAGATGAGTTCTTTTTTCTTGGCATCTATGAGGTCAATGTATAAAGTGCCTTCGGTGTAACGGTTGACAGTTGTGCGGCCGCCCCAAAAGTAAGGGTTCCATCCGTAGCCCCATCCATAGCCCCATCCGGCATTGAATTGATTGACGTCAACTTGTTCTCTTTCTTTAGTGAAAAAGTTAATCAGTAAGTCGGGTGATTCACTTTTGGTAAATCCCTTGGATGACATGGCATCATCTATAGCATGTAAGATGCGCTTCTTGTCTAAATCGGATATTTCAACTTTGTCAATCCCGGATTTGAGAAAGGCATACGTTTTAAATGGAGTGAAATCAACTTTTTTATCATAATCCGAGTTCACTCTCACAGAACTGCAAGAAGTAAGGATTAAGAATAAAACCGGAATAAAGGCAACCTTTTTCATGGTATTCAAATTAAGTGTTATAACAATGCTTCATCAACTAAATTAGGGATGGTAACTTTTAACAAAGGTTGCGTGGCCATAGCTCTTTTTATGGCAAAAACAGCACCTTCGTTTCTGGCCCAACTTCTTCGTGAGATTCCGTTGTTGACATCCCAAAACAACATCGATTCCAAACGACGCGACGCTTCTTTACTTCCGTCGAGTACCATTCCGAAACCTCCGTTGATTACCTCGCCCCAGCCTACACCACCTCCGTTGTGAATGGAAACCCAAGTCGCGCCGCGGAAACTGTCGCCAATTACATTGTGTATGGCCATGTCGGCAGTAAAACGAGAACCGTCATAGATGTTTGAAGTTTCACGATACGGAGAATCAGTGCCGGATACGTCGTGGTGGTCGCGTCCAAGAATTACGTAGCCAATTTCACCACGGGCAATCGCTTGGTTGAACGCTTCTGCAATTTTGATCCGTCCTTCGGCATCGGCATACAGAATACGGGCCTGTGAACCTACCACCAGTTTATTTTCCTGTGCTCCTTTGATCCATTGAATGTTATCCGCCATTTGCTGTTGGATTTCCTCGGGAGCATTTTTCATCATTTCTTCTAAGACTTCACAAGCTATTTTGTCGGTTTTAGCTAAGTCTTCGGGATTTCCGGAAGCACATACCCAACGGAATGGCCCGAATCCGTAATCGAAACACATAGGTCCCATGATGTCCTGTACATAACTTGGGTATTTGAACTCATGGCCGATAGTCGGGTGTTTTTCCATTACATCAGCTCCGGCACGTGAGGCTTCCAGCAGGAATGCATTTCCGTAGTCAAAGAAATAAGTTCCTTTGGCCGTATGTTTGTTGATGGCAGCGGCATGACGGCGCAGTGTTTTTTGAACTTCTTCTTTAAATCGTTCCGGATTGTCAGCCATTAAAGTGTTTGATTCTTCAAAAGAATATCCAACGGGATAATATCCGCCAGCCCATGGGTTGTGGAGTGAAGTTTGATCCGAGCCTAAATCGATGTGCAGGTTCTCCTGATCGAAACGCTCCCAAATATCTACCACATTTCCGAGGTATGCTATAGAGACTACTTCTTTGTTTTCTAATGCTTTTTTTACTCTTGGGACCAATAAATCAATATTGTCTATAATTTCATTTATCCAACCTTGTGAATGGCGGATGTGGGTGATTTTCGGGTTGACTTCGGCACAAACCGTAACGCATCCGGCGATGTTACCGGCTTTGGGTTGAGCTCCGCTCATACCGCCTAAGCCTGACGTTACGAACAAACGTCCTGCAGGTGATTTTTTTATTTTTCGGAAACCATTCAAAACCGTTATGGTGGTTCCGTGTACGATGCCTTGCGGACCAATGTACATGTAACTACCGGCTGTCATTTGACCATATTGGGAAACACCCAGAGCATTCATTTTTTCCCAATCATCCGGTTTGGAGTAGTTAGGGATTACCATACCGTTAGTAACCACAACTCTCGGAGCTTCCTTGTGAGAAGGGAACAACCCCATTGGATGTCCGGAGTACATGACCAAAGTTTGTTCTTCGGTCATTTCGGCCAAATATTTCATAGTCAAGAGGTACTGTGCCCAGTTTTGGAACACGGCTCCGTTTCCTCCGTATGTAATCAGTTCGTGAGGATGTTGGGCTACGGCATAATCCAAGTTGTTTTGAATCATCAGCATGATGGCCTTCGCTTGTTCACACTTGCCGGGATATTCTGAAATGGGACGAGCGTACATTTTATAATCGGGGCGAAGACGGTACATGTAAATGCGTCCGTAGGTTTCCAATTCGGCTTTAAATTCCGGAATCAAAGTCGCATGATGTTTTGGATCGAAGTAGCGCAGCGCATTTTTCAGCGCTAATTTTTTCTCTTCTTCGGTTAGTATTTCTTTGCGTTTTGGTGCATGATTTATTTCGGGTTCGTAGGGTTTAGGTTGGGGTAATACATCCGGAATTCCTGCTAAAATTTGTTCTTGAAAGGTCATTTTATGAAATTATATTTTTTGTTTGATGTTATTTTTTTGGTCTTATGGTACCGGTGTTTTTGTCGAAACCGTAAGGGCAGTGTCGGCAACCGCTCCTGCAGCAATACCCTCGTTTGAGATGGTATTTTTCGGTAAACACTTTATATCCTTCGGGAGTAAGGTAATAATCCTCTCCTTCCGTTAGTTTATTTTCGTTATTTTGCTCAATCATAACTACAAATTTAAAGACTTTAGCAGTAATGATACTCATCGTTTCCAAATATTTAATTCCGAAAGGATATAAAGCTTTTGCCGTTTTTCCTTTTGTATTCTTAAAGACCGAAGCTGCTAAGCAGGACAGGGTGTTGCTCAATCACGAAAAAATTCACCTTCGACAACAATCTGAGCTTTTGGTTTTGCCTTTTTTGGTTTGGTACGTTATTGAATTTTTAGTGTATTACAATAGGTTCAGAGACTGGAATACCGCCTACCGTGAGCTTTCTTTTGAAAGAGAAGCTTATGAAAACGAGAATGATTTTGAGTATTTAAAAAGCAGGCCTTTTTTTAACTTCATCAGAAAGAGAAAACATTAGTTGGTTTTTCGATTTGTCTTTCTGTTGCAGCGGGACTTAAATATTGTCAGATTATACTTTCTTTTGCTGTGATTTCAGGGTTCTTTTTTCTCCATACACCCCGTTTTTCGTACCTTTGTAAAAATATTTTTTTTGAAAAGTTTTAATCAAAAAATACCATTGGAAGGATTAGGCATCACCCTTTACATTAAGCGTGAAGATGAGTTGCATCCTTTGATTTCCGGAAACAAATACAGAAAATTGAAATACAATTTGGCGCAAGCCCGACAAGAACAGAAAACTACTTTGTTGACTTTTGGCGGTGCTTTTTCCAACCACATTTTGGCCGTAGCCGCTGCCGGTAAAGAATACGGTTTTCAAACCATAGGTGTCATCAGAGGAGAAGAACTGGAAGATAAAGTAGCAGAAAATCCAACACTTCATAAAGCGAGTGCCTTAGGAATGGTTTTTGAGTTTGTGTCGAGAGACGCGTACCGAAAAAAAGATGAGACTGTTTTTGTAGAGCATTTGATTGATAAGTTTGGCGATTTCTACCTATTGCCCGAAGGGGGAACCAATGATTTGGCGGTAAAGGGATGCGAAGAGATTTTGACTGAGGAGGATGCTGTGTTTGATTATATTTGCTGTGCAGTAGGCACAGGAGGTACAATTTCGGGCCTTATAAATTGTTCAAAAACCGGTCAACAAGTTTTAGGTTTTCCGGTGTTAAAAGGTGATTTTTTGAACGAAGATATTTGTAGCTTTGCTAAGAATAACAACTGGAAACTCATTTCGGACTATCATTTTGGAGGATATGCCAAAGTGTCGGATGAATTGATTGCTTTTGTAAACGAGTTTTATCTGAAATATCAAATTCCTCTGGATCCTGTTTATACCGGTAAAATGGTTTTTGGAGTTTTAGATATGATACAGAAAAAAAAGTTCCCGGAAGATTCTAAAATACTGATGATTCACACCGGAGGACTGCAAGGGATAGCCGGAATGAATAAAAATTTGCGACAAAAAAAACTAACTGAAATAATTATCAATGAGTAAGAAACTTATTTTATTGCTTCTTGTAATTGTTACTGCTTCATGCAGCAGCAATAAGGCGGTAGTCAGAACTACGAAGCCTGATCCGAGGAAAACGAATGCTCCGGTAGCGCAACGTACAAAAAGACCTATTTACACCCCTCAGACTAAAAAACAGTCTGAAGTTGCAGAGGCTCAAAAAAAAGCAGCTTCAACCAATGAAAACAGGTCTAATTCTACTGTGGTTTTAGAAGCTACCACCCGTGTAAAAGTTACTACACAGATGGTGTTGGATTACATTGATAAGTACAAAGATGTGGCCAAAGACAATATGGTGAGAACTAAGATTCCTGCCAGTGTTACCTTGGGACAGGCTATATTGGAATCGGGTGCAGGTACGGGTCCGTTGAGTGTTCAGGCTAATAATCACTTTGGAATCAAATGTCATAAAGAGTGGGACGGTCCGAGTATCAGCTATACTGATGATGAAGAAAATGAGTGTTTCCGGAAGTATCAGGATCCCAGCGAATCTTTTCGGGATCATTCTTATTTCTTAACCAGCCGCCCGCGTTATTTGCCTTTGTTTCAGTTAGGTCAGGATGATTATGTGGCATGGGCTAAAGGCTTGAAAAATGCCGGTTATGCTACCGATCCTAAATATCCGGAGAAATTGATTGGATTGATTGAACGTTATCAGCTTAGTAAATATGATGCTGAGGTTTTGGGAAAACCATTTGTTGCTCCGCCAACCATCACTAAAAAAGAGATTGTTTATAACGATGACGTTTCTACCTATACTGTTGTCAAAGGTGATACCTTGTATTCTATTTCAAAAAGATTCAATATCACTGTTGAAGAATTAAAAAAGAAGAACAATTTGACTGATAATACTTTGTCGTTGGGACAAAGCATCATCGTTAAATAAAATTCCCTAAAAAACAATACATTAAAATCTCATCTTATGATTTATCAAAGAAGCAGTCAGTTGTTTGCTGACGCTGAAAAAGTTATTCCGGGCGGAGTAAATTCTCCGGTAAGAGCTTTTAAAGGAGTGGGCGGTACTCCGGTATTTGCCAAAAGCGCCAAAGGAGCATACCTTTATGATGAAGACGGAAACCGATTAATCGATTATATTAATTCGTGGGGGCCCATGATATTAGGGCATGCTTTTCCTCCAGTTGTTGAAGCAGTAATCGAAAGAGCTAAGAGCGGTACTTCTTTTGGAATGCCTACCGAATTAGAAACCCAAATTGCAGCCTTGGCCATTTCGATGGTTCCTAATATTGATAAAATTCGCTTTGTGAATTCGGGTACAGAGGCATGTATGAGTGCTATTCGCTTGGCCAGAGGATATACTAAAAAAGATAAAATAATTAAGTTTTCAGGGTGTTATCATGGTCATTCAGATTCTTTCCTGATTGCTGCCGGTAGTGGTTTGAGTACTTTTGGAGTGCCTAACAGTCCGGGTGTAACGCAAGGAACTGCTAAAGATACCTTGTTGGCCAATTACAACGATTTGGAAAATGTTAAGGCTCTGTTTGAAGCTAACAAAAATGAGATTGCAGCTATCATCATTGAGCCTGTGGCGGGTAATATGGGATGTGTTCCTCCTAAAGAGGGTTTTTTGCAAGCTCTGCGTCAGGTTTGTGACGAAAATAATGCCTTGTTGATCTTTGATGAAGTCATGACCGGATTCCGTTTAGCCAAAGGAGGCGCTCAGGAACTGTATGGAGTTGCGGCGGATGTAGTTTGTTTCGGAAAAGTTATAGGAGGAGGTTTACCGGTTGGTGCATTTGCCGCGCGTAACGAGATTATGAATTATTTAGCGCCACTAGGCCCGGTTTATCAGGCAGGCACTCTTTCAGGAAATCCGTTGGCTATGGCAGCCGGTTTGGCCATGTTGGAAGCTTTAAATAAGGATGCCGAAGTTTTTAAACGTTTGGAAGAGAAAACTTCGTATTTGCACCAGGGAATTCAAAAAGTATTGAACGATAATGGGTTGGCATTTACTATTAACAGAGTAGGTTCGATGATTTCAGTGCATTTTGATGCTAAGCCTGTAGTCGATTTTCAAACGGCTAAGAACGGAGATAATGATACGTTCAAGAAGTTTTTTCACGGACTTTTAAATGAAGGAGTTTACATAGCCCCTTCAGCTTATGAAACCTGGTTTATTACGGATGCCTTAACTTATGAAGATCTTGATTTTACGATAAACGCTATCAATAAAGTTGCTAAAACACTATAATAAAAAAGCCTCGAATTATCGAGGCTTTTTTTATGAGATAAATTTTAGTGAGTCAAACGTTTTAAGAGCTCTTGGTTTCTGTCCAGTTTTTCAACTTGTTCTGCTTTTAAACCCGCTTTGATTTTATCTTCTATAATTTTTGCTAAAACATCTTTGCGTTCCTGAGAAAGAGTTTTGTCTTCCAATGTTTTGTATTTACCCTCAAATAGTCGGGCGTAATCAGCGTTTTCAGTTGGATTTAAACCTAATAGCGCGGTCAAATCATCAGCGTCTTTTTGACCTAATTCTTTAGGCGAAAAGTCAGAAGCTTTTTTCTCTTGTGCATTTGCATTTATTGAAAAGGCCAGCAATAGGGTTAAAGCAGCAATTAATTTTTTCATTTTGAAGTTTTTTTAGTGAAATAATAACCTCAAAGCTAAGGTCTTTTTAGTTCTTTTCAAAATTTATTTTTGTTTTTCCACCGGATTTAGTTTCTGTTCTCTTCTTTCCAGCATTTTTTCTCTTGCCATGGTTTTTCTTTCATCACGCATTTTTTCCCACTTGGCGAACTGTTCCGGAGTCAGGATTTTTTTCATTTCGGCAGTGTTAGCTTCTTGCTCTTTCTCCATTTGCTCTTTCATTTCACCTCTCTTTAGCTCTTTTTGTTGTTTGAGTTTTTTTAATTCTTCTCTTTTGGCTTCTCTTTTTTCAACTTGTTTGGTTACCAATGCCTTCATGTCTTTGGCTTGTTTTTCATTTAGTTCCAAGTCCTTGGTCATTCTTTCAACCTGTAAGTTAACTTTTTGTTCTGTGGTTAATTCTTTTCGGTCTGCTTTTTTGTTTTCTTTTTCCTGTGCCCATGTTGTTAATCCAATTAACATTACTACGGCTAATACTACTTTTTTCATTGTTATTGTTTTTTAAATTAGGTTGCAATAAGACAAAGATGGATAAAAAAGGTTTAATCTTTATCAAAATAATAAAAAAAAGGAACTCAATTGAGTTCCCTTTGATTAGTTCAAAACTACTGTTTTGTTATCTCCGTCAACCACTACCTTGGTGAGGCCGTGTTTGGCTAATCCTTTCATTGCTGCATCCCATTTTTTTCCGCTTAATTGGGATTTGTCTTTCAGTTGAACCAGGTTTTGATTGTTTTCGGTTTTTAATAACCCGACGATTAGTTTTTCGTCTTCGGTTAATTCCAATTGTTTTTTCTCCGGACGCATTTGTGGGAAGAATAACACTTCCTGAATGGAGGCATTGTTGGTTAAGAACATGATTAATCTGTCCATTCCTATTCCCAATCCTGATGTTGGTGGCATTCCGTATTCGAGCGCTCTTAAGAAATCGTTGTCAATGAATTGAGTAGCTTCGTCATCGCCGCGTTCTGCTAATTTTAACTGGGCTTCAAAACGTTCTCTTTGGTCAATAGGGTCATTCAATTCAGAATAGGCATTAGCAATTTCTTTTCCGCAAACCATTAATTCGAAACGCTCCGTCAATTCGGGGTTGTCTCGGTGTTCTTTACACAAAGGCGACATTTCTTTAGGGTAGTCGGTAATGAAGGTTGGCTGGATAAAGTTGCCTTCGCATTTGGCACCAAAAATCTCATCAATCAATTTGCCTTTACCCATAGTTTCGTTTACCTCTATACCCATACTTTTGGCCGCTTCAAAAAGTTCGGCCTCACTTTTTCCTGAAATATCGAAACCGGTGAATTTTTTGATGGCATCGGTCATTGTGATTCGGGCATAAGGCGCTTTAAAGTTTACTTTGTGTTCGCCAAAGGTAGTCTCAGTAGTTCCGTTTACCTGCAGCGCACAATATTCGAGCAGGTTTTCGGTAAATTCCATCATCCAGTTGTAGTCTTTGTAGGCTACATAAATTTCCATGGCTGTAAATTCAGGGTTGTGAGTTCTGTCCATTCCTTCATTTCTGAAATTTTTGGAGAACTCATATACTCCGTCAAAACCACCTACGATTAATCTTTTTAAGTATAATTCGTTGGCAATTCTCATGTACAACGGAATGTCTAAACTGTTGTGGTGGGTGATGAACGGACGTGCCGCTGCACCACCGGCTATTGACTGCAATACCGGCGTTTCGACTTCCATATACCCGGCCTTATTGAAAAAGGCACGCATTGCATTAAATAACTTGGTTCTTTTGATGAATACTTCTTTTACGTGCGGATTTACCACTAAGTCCACATATCGCATGCGGTAGCGCAATTCGGCATCGTTAAAGGCGTCGTGTACTTTTCCGTCGTCATCTACTTTTGGTAATGGCAGCGGACGCAATGTTTTGCTTAAAAAAGTAAACTTGTCAACCCGAACGGATTTTTCGCCTACTTTGGTGAGAAACAGTTCTCCTTCTATGCCTATGAAATCGCCTAAGTCAGTTAGTTTTCTGAAAACCTGATTGTATAGCGTTTTGTCTTCGCCCGGACAAAGTACGTCGCGGTTAAAATACAATTGAATTCTGCCTTCGCTGTCCTGTAATTCAACAAATGAAGCTTTTCCCATATCACGATCACTCATGATGCGTCCGGCCAAGACAACCTTCTTTCCTTCTTCGAAATTTTCCTTAACCTGCTTTGATGTGTGGCTTACGGGGAATAAATCCGCCGGATAAGGGTTGATTCCTAAGTTTCTCAGAGCGTTTAACTTCTCTCTTCTAATGATTTCTTGTTCGGAAAGTTGCATATCATATTGTATTTAAGCGTGCAAAGATAGCGATAATTTGAAAATGTGCTACAGTAGAAATTTGAAAAATGTATGCCTTTTTGGAGGTGGACGGATTTGGTTTAGCCATTGAATTTAGCAGAGAATCTATTTTACATAATGCCTGTTTTCATATACTCTTCATGCATTATCTATGCCTTTGGCATGCTTTATCTATACTGTATGGTTACAGATGTGAGATGTCAGATTACAGATAATAGATGGATAGATGATAGACGGATAGATGATAGA
>CAYPSB010000011.1:14098-19485 GCA_964413435.1 uncultured Flavobacterium sp. | reverse complement strand
TGTGTTCTTTTTAGGTGCTATGGATTTTGTGGTTTTATGCAGGCTGTTGACGGCAATATTTGTACCTTTGTGCTTTGCATGTATGAAATGAACAAAACCATCTACCTTCAAGATTTAGGACTCAGTGATTACAAAGATACCTGGGATTATCAGGAGACGCTTTTTAAAGAGATTGTCGATTTGAAAATGCTGAAAAGAAATGAGCCTGAGACGGTAACACCGAATTATTTTCTTTTTGTTGAACACCCGCATGTCTATACTTTGGGCAAGAGCGGTGATATGTCTAACCTTCTGCTTTCTGAAAAGCAGTTGGAAGCTAAGGGCGCTACTTTTTACAAAATAAACAGAGGAGGGGATATTACTTACCACGGACCGGGACAAATTGTAGGATATCCGATTTTGGATTTGGAAAACTTCTTTACCGATATTCACAAATACCTTCGTTTTTTGGAGGAAGTCATCATACTGACTTTGGCAGAATACGGACTGCAAGGGGTGAGAAGTGAGGGGGAGACTGGTGTTTGGCTGGATGTAGGGACGCCTTTTGCCCGTAAAATTTGTGCTATGGGAGTTCGTGCCAGTCGCTGGGTGACCATGCATGGGTTTGCCTTGAATGTCAATGCCGATTTGGGTTATTTTGACAATATTATTCCGTGCGGGATAAAGGGAAAAGCTGTTACTTCGCTGCATGTTGAACTTGGAAGAGCTCTGGATGAGACTGAAGTAAAAACAAAAATCGTCAAACATTTCGAAGCGCTTTTTGAGGCGACTTTGAAAACACCTGAAACGGCAGGATAGTTTTTATAAATCCAGTTTCAATTGTTCCGGCAGTAATCGAAACGACATGCGATGGTACTTGGTAGTGCCGTATTTTCTAATGGCCTCACGGTGTTCCTGTGTGGGGTATCCTTTATTTTTTTTCCAGTTATACATGGGGAATTCTTCGTGAATTTTATTCATGTACTCGTCGCGGTAGGTTTTTGCCAACACAGAGGCTGCGGCTATGCTTACGTATTTACCATCGCCTTTGATGATGGTGGAAAAAGGAATGTTATTGATGGGTTTAAATCGGTTTCCGTCTACAATAATGTAGTGGGGCGTAGGGTTTAGCTTAATAATGCATTCCTGCATGGCTTTTATCGAGGCATTGAGAATGTTAATTTCGTCAATGGTTTCAGGGTCTAAATGGGTTACGGCAAAAGCTAACGAGCCTTCTTCGATAGCCGGTTTTAATTTTTCGCGAATTTTTTCGGAGAGTTGTTTGGAGTCGTTTAACAAGTTGAGTTCAAAGTTGTCGGGCAGTATGACGGCGGCAGCGGTAACGGGGCCTGCGAGACATCCTCTTCCGGCTTCATCTGTACCGGCCTCGAATATACAATCGGAATATTTCAGGGTCAACATTTATTTTTTTGGATAAAAATATAAAAATTGACGCAACTATTTAAATGATTAGGCATCATTAAAATCAGTTAAAAATGCAATTTACTTTGGGTTTTATAATTAACGGTTAATATTTGGTTAATTAATAAATAATTAAGAAGTTTGCAGAATAACTAACTCAAATAAAATTAATATGAGATCGAAGTTCAAATGGATTTTTACGCTTTTACTGGCGTTTACAATGCAGTTTTCGTTTGCACAGGAGAAAACTGTTACCGGAGTAGTTTCAGACAAAACTGGACCGCTTCCGGGTGCGAATGTTGTTGTTAAAGGAACAACTCGTAGTGCACAAGCAGATTTTGATGGTAAATACAGCATCAAAGTAAAAACAGGAGAGGTTTTAGTGTTTTCATTTACCGGTTACAACAATTCTAGTGTGACTGTTGGTGCTACAAACACTTATAATGTTACTCTTTCGGATGGAATAAAGCTAGAAGAAGTAGTGGTTATGGGTTATGATAGAAAATCTTCAAAACCTAAATCAATAGCTGCTTCAACTACTGTTACTTCTGAGACATTTGAGAATAGACCGAACGTGACCTTGTTACAGTCTTTACAAGGAGCTGCTCCAGGTCTTCAAGTTTCAACTTCATCTGGAACACCGGGTTCTGCAAAAATTGATTTATTACTTAGAGGTATTGCGACACTTAGTGCTGACACACAGCCTTTGTATGTTATTGATGGTATTGCTACTAACTCTTCCGTTTTTAGAAATATTAATCCTGAGGATATTGAGTCAGCTACAATTTTAAGAGATGCGGCAGGTACTTCAATTTATGGAAACAGAGGAGCTAATGGGGTATTGGTAATCAAAACAAGAGGTGGTAAGTATGATTCTGGTTTGAAAATCAGTTACTCTGCCTCAACTGGTTTTTCTACCTTGCCTAAAAACAAATATCACTTGGCTAACGCTCAAGAAGCATTAAGAATTGAAAGAGCTGCACAGTATGGAGTTGGAAATGGTGATATTACTGAGTTGTTCCCAGATAATACCGGTCTTCCTTTAACAGATGAGCAGATTAACGCATTTTCAAATACAGATTGGACTAAAGAATTTTTCAATACAGGTGTAACGCAAAGTCATAATATCAGCATGACTGTGGGAGGTAAAAACCTAACAAGTTTTACATCCTTGAGCTACATGAATCAAGAGGGGATAGTTCCTACCACCGATTTTCAAAGATTTACTTTGAGATCTAACATCAGTGGTAAAAGTAATAATGAAAAATTTACTTATGGTACTAACTTAACTTTAGGTTTCTCAAAAAGACATCAATTGTCGCAAGAAACAAATGCGAATATCAATAACAACACTGTTCAAAACCCACTATTAGGATCTTTGACTGCTTTGCCGTATTTGAGTCCTGATATGTATGCCGGTAGCGGACAAGCGCTTTATGATCAAATAGGTACAACCTTTAATCATGGTAATGATACTTTTGTGTTGTATGATATTTTACAAGAAGGAAATATTCCTAACCGTTATAAGGAAATTAAATTATTAGGTAATTTTAATGCTTCATACAAATTGACAAATGCAATTACTGCTTCTACTAAATTTGGTGTTGATTACACTACCAGTGACAGGAATTTTGCCAGAGCACCATGGTCTTACTTGGCTATTGCCGTGAGAGAAAGTCAAGGTGTGCCTTATGGAGGTTTTGAATCGATTACTACTGACAGAGATTTTGGCTTTAATATAGTAAATAGTTTGAATTATTCTAAAACGTTCAAAGATAAGCATACTATCACGGCAGGTCTTTACATGGAGTATTTAAAAGCACACAGATATGCAAACTCTCAAACTCAAAATGGTTTAGATCCTAAAACGTATTCATTTGGTGCTGGTACCGGTTGGACTAACGTAGGGGCTACATATGATGTGTTGAGACCTACAGGGTCTTCCTTCAAGGCTACAGCAGGTTCTTTCTCTTACTTTGGTACTTTAGGTTATGAATATGAATCAAAATACGGACTTGACTTGTTAGTAAGAAGAGATGCAAGTTATCGTTTTGTGCAAGATAAGAGATGGGGTACTTTTTATTCAGTAGCCGGTCGTTGGAATATTGACAAAGAAGACTTTATGAAAAACTCTATTTTCAGCATGTTGAAATTAAGAGCTTCTTATGGTACTCAAGGTAACCAAAATATTAATGCTGTGGCAGCAGGTGCTAATCCTCTTTATGCAGCAAATAATTTGGTTAGAGATTTAACGGCTACTTCAACAGGTTACGGTAATACCGGAGCTTATGATGTTGCTAATATTGCCAATAAAGACTTGCAATGGGAACAACAATCGATGGCAAATATCGGTTTGGATTTCGAATTGCTTAATACCAGATTATCAGGTACTCTTGATTTCTACAACAGACAAACAAGCAAACTATTTAATTTTATTAATCTTTCAGCTGTTCCTGGTTATGGTTCTTCAATCAATGGAAACGCAGGAGGAATTAATAATAAAGGTATCGAGTTGTCGTTGCGTTACAAAGTGATTAAAGATTCTAAAGACTTTAGCTTAAGTGTTTTTGCTAACGGTTCATACAACAAAAACAAAATTACTGATATCGAGGCAACGGTATCCGGAAACCGTATTTACGAAAACGGATCTTTAGTAGGTGAGTTCTATGAGGTTCCTTACATGGGTATCAATCCTGCCAACGGTAACTTATTGTTCTTAGACAAAAACAATAATTTGACTGAATCTCCCGATGATACAGACAGAAGAAAAACAGGAAAAAGTGATACTCCTGTTTATCAAGGGGCTTTCGGTTTTAATGCAGACTACAAAGGATTCTTCTTAGATGCTCAATTTACTTTTGTTGCGGATGTTTGGAGATACGATACTGCCTTGTTCTGGTTGTATAATCCTACTTATGTTGGAGACAACAATGTAAGTTCTGACTTATTAAATGCTTGGACTCCTACAAACACAAATACAAACATAGCTTCGTTATTTGCTTCTAATTACGACTCAGGAGTTAATTATTCTGATGAGTTCTTAAAAGATGCTTCTTATGTAAGATTGAAAAACATCTCTATCGGTTATAACTTCAAAAAAGAGTTATTAAAAGGTACATTTATTTCTGCTTTGAAATTATATGCTCAAGGTGAAAATCTTCACACGTGGACAAAATGGAGAGGATTTGATCCGGAAAGTACTGATGAAACTAACTTAGGAAAGTTCCCTTCGCCTAGAACTATTTCTTTTGGTGTAAATGTTGAATTCTAAAAAAAAAAAAAATGAAAAAAATTAAATTATTATTTCTTTCCATAGTGACTTTTGGATTTGTAACCTCTTGTGAGGATGCATACAACATTGTTCAAGATGGAGAATTAAACGACGAAGTTGCGGTGCAGTCGGTTGATGACATGCAAGCCTATCTTAACGGTGTTTATTCTCATATCTCTACGGGAAGCGAAATCGCTTTTACAGCCATATTTACTGATGAAACAGGGACAGGTTATGGTTCAGGAGGTCAAAATTTTGACACTCACAGATTTCAATTAACTGCTGCTAATGGTTATGCTTATGGGATATGGTATACACACTACGAAGCCATAAACAGAGCTAACAGACTTTTAAAAGCTGCAGTTGCTATTACTCCTGATGCTGCTGATGTGGATAAATACAATTCAATCATAGCTCAAGCCAGAGCTATACGTGCTTTCTGTCATTTAGAATTAATTAGTTACTTCTCTCCTGATATGAAAGATGATAATGCATTGGGTGTAATCTTAATGGATAGAGTTCCTGATACGTTAGAGGATTTACCAAGAAATACCAATGGTGAAGTTTATACTTTAATTGAGTCTGATTTGGATTTTGCTTATAACAATTTGTCGCCTAGCTTAACGTATAAGTTCATGACGAAAAATTTAGTTAATGCTATGAGAGCCAGAATGTATTTGTACAGAGGGAAATATGCTTTGGCTCAACAATATGC
>CAYPSB010000011.1:9212-13998 GCA_964413435.1 uncultured Flavobacterium sp. | reverse complement strand
AATGCTACAAACGTAAGTGGTTCTCCATTCTTTGAAGTAGGTAGAAATTTATTCAATGAATTAAGAAGTGTACCTGGTGATGTTAGACGTTATGCTAACGTCGATCCAACGTCAAGAATCAATCAAAATTATGATACGGATCCTAATTATCTTCAGTCAGATGTATTAATCATTGATAAATATCCGGGAAAAGGTTCTCAACCTTTGCGTAATGATCTCAAAGTTTTCAGATTGTCTGAAATGTACATGATTTTGGCTGAGTGTTATGCAAGAAGCGGTAACTATAACGGAGCAACAGCTTCTACTGCTTGGGCTGTTAAAAAAATAAGAGACGCCAGAAACTTCTTAAACAACAATCAACCGCTTCCTGTTTATGCAGACGCAACAGAAGCATTGAAAGATGTATTACTTGAAAGAAGAAAAGAATTCTGTTTCGAAGGTCATCGTTATGTTGATTTAAGAAGATTAGGAGTAGAGTTGAATGTGTCAATTGACAGACACCCTACAGATGATGAGATAAAAACTCTTCCAACTACCATCCCTAATACGGATTACAGATTTACCATGCCTATCCCTACTGCAGAGATTAATGCCAATGGTAATATCCAACAAAACCCTTCTTATGGTAACTAACTAATTAAGGATAGTTATAATATATTTGTTAAAAACCTCTCAGGTAACTGAGAGGTTTTTTATATTTGTTTCCAAAGTTTAAAAAAAAATGAAAATGAAAAAAAATATACTATTACTCTTGTTTCCAATTTTTGCCTTTTGTCAAACAGAAAGTGAAAGAGCCAGTATTGTCAAAACTTATGATAAGAATTTGATTTCTGCCTTAAAAGAACAAGCAAGATTTAACTATGCTTTGCAAAAGGATAGAATAGCAAATTACCTTTTGAGGTATCCTATTATTCAAAATGAAAAAATGTCCCTACAACGAATTGAGGATGATGGAACGCCTATATTTTACACCACATACAATCAAGGGTCCTCTATAACTATTGGGACCAATAAACTTTATCCTGGTGGAACTCTTGGGTTAAGTGTTACGGGTAGCGGTATGACCGCAGGTGTTTGGGATGGAGGAAAAGTAAGAGATACTCACGTAGAATTTGCCGGTGGTAAAGTACTTTTAAGTGATGTTGCAAGTACCTTAAGTCCTCATGCGACTCATGTTACCGGTACTATTATTGCTACCGGAATAAGTGCCTTGAGAAAGGGAATAGCATATGGGGCTCAAGCTAAGACATACGACTGGGATTCGGATTACAACGAGATGCTAGACTTCGGTGCATTGGGGTATCTGGTTTCTAATCACTCTTATGGTTATGTGGCTACTGATTTACCAGCCTATAAGTTCGGGGCTTATGATAGCTCTTCTGTTGAAGATGATCAAGTTGCTAATGCTTTCCCTTATTACCAAATAGTGAAAGCTGCAGGAAACGATCGCGATGATTTTTCTATAGCACAAGTAAATAACAAAGGTGGATATGATTTGTTAACGGGTTCTGCATGTTCAAAAAACAGTATAGTTGTGGCTGCCGTAAATCAGGTAAACACATATCTGAATCCCGATAGTGTTGTCATGAGTTCTTTTAGTAATTATGGTCCAACAGATGATGGTAGAATTAAGCCGGATATTGCTGCTAAAGGGGTGTCCGTAAATTCGACAGTAAGTTCTTCAAATAATGCCTATGATATTTTTAACGGTACTTCAATGGCTACTCCTGCAATTACAGGGATGATACTTTTATTGCAAAAACATTTTAATAATTTAAACCCTTCTACATTCATGAGAGCTTCAACAGTTAGAGGTTTGATATGTCATTCGGCTAAAGAGGCTGGGCTCAATCCTGGACCTGATTATGAATTTGGTTGGGGTTTGGCTGATGCTTCGGCAGCAGCAAATATTATCACTAACAGAAATATATCTACTGTTTTAGAAGAAAACACTTTGGCCACAGGACAAACATTTACTAAGCAAATCACTTTAGATTCAACACAGGATTTTGCGGCCACTATTTGTTGGACAGATCCTGTAGGAGCCACAAACAGCAATGTAGAAGACAATAGAACACCAAGATTGAAAAATAATCTTGATTTGAAAATTTTAAAAGATGGTGTTACCTATTATCCTTGGAGATTGAATCCTGATGATCCTTATTCAGGGGCAACTAATGTTGATGAAAACAACGTTGACAATGTAGAAAAAGTTCAATTGTATGGTGCTGAACCGGGAGTGTATACTATTCAAGTAACACATAAAGGAGCTAATTTAGTTGGAGGCTCGCAAGTGTTCTCATTAATTGCTAACGGAACTGTTGGTCTTAATTTAAATACTAAAGATTACATGTATGATAGTAGTGTTTTCATTTATCCAAATCCTGTGAGCAGTGTGTTACATTACGACATTAAAAATAATGTTGATGTTTCTTCCATTGCCATTCACGATATCTCAGGAAAAGAAGTGTTGACTACTACGGTAGGCAACAACCCGACACAAATTGAGGTGAGTAATTTATCAGCCGGAGTTTATTTCGTTACCTTCAAGTCTGATAATACTACCACCACTAAGAAATTCATAAAAGAGTAATTTCGACTTCGATACTAAAATTTAAAACCACCTTCGGGTGGTTTTTTTATGGTTTTATTACCAATAGTTTTGTGTATTTTTGCTCCGAAATTTATTCTGATGCGAAACCTGATTATCGTTTTTCTGTTGCTGTCCTTTTCGTTTGGTTTTTCTCAAAACAAGAAAGCTGAGAATCCGAACCCTAAAGCGACTCCTGATGCTTCTCCAAAGAAAGCTCCTAAGGCTGCATTTAATCAATACAGAATTATTACTCTGCAAAGAGACACCACCTATGTAGATACCTCGCTGTCTATAAAAAAGGAATACGAATACAATTACCTGCGCAAAGATATATTCGGTCTCTTGCCTTTTGCTAACGAAGGCCAAACCTATGCCCGATTGGATTACGGATTGAAAGCCCATGCCGCTTTTCCCGAAATAGGATTCTCCGGCAAGCAATTCAATTATATGGGGGTATCGGATATCAAGTATTATTCGGTAGCCACGCCTTTAACCGAGCTTTATTTTAAGACCGTTATGGAGCAAGGACAATCGTTGGATGCTTTTATTACAGTAAACACTTCAGAACGGCTTAATTTCTCTATTGCCTTTAAAGGACTCCGCTCTTTGGGGAAATACATCAATCAATTGTCGAGTACCGGTAATTTTCGTTTTACCACCAGTTATAACACTCTTAACAAAAGATATTATCTCAACTTTCACTTCACCGGGCAGGATTTTCTTAACGGAGAAAACGGCGGGATTACTACTATCGATAATTTTGAAAGCGAAGACCCGGCTTATGATAACAGAGCCCGACTTGAAGTTTATTTGACCGATGCCAGTACTTTTATGAAGGGCAAACGCATTTTCTTTGACCACAATTTCAGAATCAATACTTCCAAAGGAAGTAATAACCTTTACCTGACCCACCAATTCAATTACGAAAATAAGTTTTTTGAATACAACCAAAAAACAGTGCTGTCAACGGTAGGCAATCAAAAGATAGAGCGGTTTGGCGATTCTTATTTGTCTTCGAATATTAATGACCAAACCCGCTATAATCGCATGTACAATAAGGTAGGTGCTGTTTATGAAAACTCGTTGCTGGGCAAGTTTCAGTTTTTTGCCGAAGACTTCCGATATAACTATTATTACAACAAAGTATTGATTTTGCAGAATGGAGTCGTGCCCAGCTCTCTTAACGATAACATCAATACTGTTGGAGGTCAGTACGATTACCGTAAGAACAAATGGAACGGTACTTTTGTTTACTCCAATTCTGTTTCCAACCAATCGCTGTCTAGTTTTGATGCCAAGCTCAACTACCAGTTGAACAACAAAAACGAGTTCGTGTTTCAGTACCAAATGCTGAACAAAATTCCAGATCACATTTACAACCTTTACCAAAGCAGTTATGTGAATTACAACTGGTTTAATGCTTTCAAAAACGAAAAAATCAAGAACCTTGAGGCCACTGCCAAAACCCAATGGCTGGATGCTTCCGTACAACTTACTTCACTCAATGATTATTTGTATTTCAGCAATGATGCTATCGACCCTCAGCAGCAAATAATTTCGCCCAAGCAATACGACAAAACCATCAATTACCTTTCGGTAAAAGTAGGCCGCGAATTCAAATGGTGGAAACTTGCGTTAGACAATACGGTGCTTTACCAACAGGTTGACCAAAATGATGACATACTCAATGTTCCGAAAATCGTTACTCGAAATTCCCTGTATTTTACCGACTATTTTTTCAAAAAGGCACTTTACCTGCAAACCGGTTTTACGCTCAATTATTTTACTAAATTTTACATCAACGATTATAACCCCGTAACCGCTGAGGCTTTTGTGCAAAACCAGAGAAAAATAGGTGATTTCCCTATGGTTGATTTCTTCGTCAATGCGCGCATCCGCCAAACACGAATTTTCCTAAAAGCCGAGCATTTCAATTCGAAGATGACCGGAAACCATTTTTATACTGCTCCCAACTATCCGTACCGCGATTTTATGATTCGTTTCGGGTTAGTGTGGAATTTCTTCCAGTAAACAGTATTAGGAACGAAATGTTCGGGACTTATCAGTGGTTGTAGTTCCTGCCTTCCGCGCTACACGATAGCCCGCTCCAGTCAGGGTCAAGGAATAAACCATTTGTTTTTTTGGAAACATCTGAAATAGGCATACATTTGTAAAATAAAATAATAGTCTATC
>CAYPSB010000011.1:2161-9112 GCA_964413435.1 uncultured Flavobacterium sp. | reverse complement strand
TTTTTGGAAACATCTGAAATAGGCATACATTTGTAAAATAAAATAATAGTCTATCCTCTATTATCTATCATCTATTATCTAAAAAATGAAATACGCAAAAAACATATTAGAAACCATCGGGAACACGCCGTTGGTTAAACTGAACAAAGTAGTAGAAGGGATTGATGCTTTGGTATTGGCCAAAGTAGAAACCTTCAATCCGGGGAACTCCACCAAAGACCGTATGGCGCTGAAAATGATTGAAGATGCTGAAGCTGACGGAAGACTGAAACCGGGAGGAACCATTATTGAAGGAACTTCGGGCAATACCGGTATGGGATTGGCTTTGGCCGCTATCGTAAAAGGCTACAAATGCATTTTTGTGATTACCGACAAACAGTCAAAAGAAAAAATGGACATCCTTCGTGCTGTTGGTGCTAAGGTTATCGTTTGTCCGACTGATGTTGAACCCACCGACCCGCGTTCGTATTACTCGGTCTCTAAAAGATTGGGTACAGAAATTCCGAATTCGTGGTACGTGAACCAATACGACAATCCGAGCAATGCCCAAGCCCACTATGAGCAAACAGGACCCGAAATTTGGGAGCAAACCGAAGGTAAAATTACCCACTTCGTAGTAGGAGTAGGAACGGGAGGAACCATTTCCGGAATCGGTAAATATCTGAAAGAAAAAAATCCGAACATTAAAGTTTGGGGTATCGATACGTATGGCTCGGTGTTTAAAAAATACCACGAAACGGGCATCTTTGACGAAAACGAAATTTATTCCTATATCACTGAAGGCATTGGAGAAGACATCTTGCCCAAGAATGTTGATTTTTCAGTGATTGACGGTTTCACCAAAGTCACCGATAAAGATGCTGCTGTTTACACCCGTAAAATCGCTTTAGAAGAAGGGATTTTTGTAGGGAATTCTGCCGGAGCCTGTGTGAAGGGATTGCACCAATTGAAAGAGCACTTTACCAAGGACGATGTGGTTGTGGTTTTATTTCACGACAGCGGCAGCCGTTACGTGGGTAAAATGTTCAATGACGACTGGATGCGTGAAAGAGGCTTTTTAGACGAAGAAATCACCAAAGCAGAAGATGTTATCAAAGACCATAAAGATAAGCCACTGGTTATCGTAAGAACGGAAGAGTTGGTATCTCACGCTATTGAGCGTATGAAAAAATACAACATCTCTCAAATTCCGGTTATCGATGTTACTGGTTTTGTAGGGAGCATAGACGAAACAGATTTGTTCAGAAGCTATATTGAAGACAAAAATATAGCCGACCGTCCGATACGTGAAATTATGGGCAAACCTTATCCGATTGTGAGTGCGCAGGCACCGATTGAGGAATTGTCTAAACTAATCAACAAAGACAATCAAGCTGTTTTAGTAGATTTAGGAAACGGTAAACACCATATCATTACCAAACACGATATTATCAGTTCTATAAAATAGAGGATAGACCGCTTTGCTGAAAGAAGCAAGAAGCAAGAAGCAAGAAGCAAGAAACAAGAAACAAGAGGCAAGAAAAAAGATTTTATTGTCTTTCTTCTTTCTTCTTTTTTCTATTTTCTATTTTCTATTCTCCTATTAGAACCCCCGAAACATTCCACGAGCTGAAACTATTGCCTTCGGGCAGGCCTTGCGGAATTTTAATTTGCAGGGTGTGACTTCCGGCGTCCAGATTTCCTAAATCGATGATGATTGGATTGGTGACTGTTCCCGGGCACCAGTTGGCTCTGCTGTAATCGGAAGAAGATAAGCCGTTGGGGAAATTCCCCGAAGCCGGATTCGACAAACGGTAGGACCCACAGTCCTGACGCCAAGGGGTAAAGCTGAAGACCTCTTTTCCGTCTATATAAATTGTATTTTTTTTGGGTACAAACTCATCGCCGTTTTCCCAGCCGCCGTGACCGGTGGTGATGTAGCGCAGTTTGGCCTTTTTCATGGGTTTGTCGAGGGTGAATTTTACCTCCAGGCCCTTGTCGGTATTGAACATGGTTCCGTATTCCTGACCGGCCATTTCCATGATATTGGTAGTGCAAAACAAAGGAATGATTTGCGTATTAACTGTTTTGCTGTCTTCTTCGGGATGTATGGTAATGTTGGCTGAAACTTTATGGCCGCCTTTGTCGTAATTTCCAATAGTTACCCCAACCCAGATTTCTTTTCCGCTCAACAAACTTCTTACTTCAGAAATGTCCTGACGGTAAAATACGTTTTCTGCCCAGATTTTATCTTTCAGTTGAAGCGTATTGAATTGTTTGACTCCGAAGGGCGTAAAGAACCGCATCAGTTCCACGACCGGGCTGTAGGTTTCGGTGGCTGTCACCCCTTGGTATTCTTTGCCGTTTCCGTTTAGGTACACCGGTAATGCCTGAATGCCTTTTTGCAATCCGTCGAGAAAGGACAATTTCTTGTCGACAGGAATTATGAAAAACGAACCCGTTCGGTCGTACGCATCGCCGTTGGATTGTTCGGTAAGGTCAACAAATACCTGACTGCCGGGTTTGATTTCGGGGATTTTAATTTTTCTGACGGCTATGGTGCCTTTGGCAAAACGGAGTATGCTGTCGTTTGATTCGGAGTCCTCTGAAAAGTTGATGATTTGCTCTTTGAATACCGGAATAGTTGTGAATCGGCTTTTCCAAAGCAGGTCTTTATAGGTTAAACCATCAAGTGGTTTTTTGGGAGCCTGCAGTGCGGGCACTTTGGTTACTTTTTCTATTTTGACGGCCGTCATTACAAAATTTCCGTTGCGCACCATCTCCAATACCAATCCCAGATTTTGCCCCAGGAGGGTTGGAGCGCCTTTTACTTTTAATTGATCAGTATACCACAATTCGATGGTGTTGGAGTTGATGACAGTTTTGGCTTTTTTACAAGTATAGCCCAGTATCTTTTTGGTCTCGTTCAGGAGTTCAAAAGTTTGTTTGGCTAAGGATACGCTGTCTTTGGTAGTAATAGTTTTGTTAGGGTTTAAGAAAGCCCATTGGTTGAAAGTATTATTGGTTCTGTCGATGACCGTTTGCTCGAACGGGAATGGGGCCCTTTGATTGGTAATGCTTTCGGTGGTCAGTATTGTTTGGGACGAATTGGTAAAGACCCAAACAGCATCCTGATTTTCTATCAGGGTTCCGTTGGAGCTCTTCAGGTAGGTGATTTTAATGTTTTGGCCTGTGATGTGTCCGAAACACCAAAGCAAACCTATTACAAGTAAATTTTTCATTACAAATATTTTTATTATAAAAGTAAATTTCTTACTTTAGAAGTAAAATTAGAATCTGTGAAAGAAGATTTCCTTCATTATGTTTGGCAATATAAGAAGTTTGACTTTTCCAACCTAGTAACGGTTTCGGGAGAATTGCTGACGATTGCCTACAGCGGTCATTATCTGAAACAAGCAGGGCCCGATTTTTTTAACGCTCAGATTATTTTGGATAATCAGAAATGGGCGGGCAATATTGAGATGCATGTGAAGTCTTCTGATTGGTATTTGCACCAGCATGAAAAGGATTTCAACTATGACAATGTAATTCTGCACGTGGTTTGGGAACACGATATGCCTGTTTTCAGGAAAGACAATACCGAAATACCGGTTTTAGAACTCAAACACTATGTCTCTGAGGAAATCATCAGGAATTATCAGTTGCTTATGGTTGAGAAGTCGTGGATTTATTGCGAAAGCCAAATAAAGACCGTGGATGCTTTTGTGATGCAACATTGGAAAGAACGGTTGTTTGTGGAGCGACTGGAGCGCAAATCGGTTTCGATTCTCCGTCTTCTCGAGCAAACCCAGCATGATTGGGAAGCCGTTTTGTTTTGCCTGATAGCCAAAAATTTCGGATTGAACACCAATGGGGAGGTGTTTTTAAAAATGGCGCAATCAATCCCTTTTTCGGTGATCCGAAAAGAGCGTTTTGAGGTTGAAAATTTGGAAGCGCTGTTTCTTGGGCAGGTTCATTTACTGACTGCTGAAGCCGAAGATGTTTATGCCCGGGATTTGAATAGGCGCTATACCTATCTGTGTCAGAAGCATCAGTTGCAGGCGATGTCTTATGAAACCGTTCAGTTCTTCCAACACCGGCCTGATAATTTCCCGACCATTCGTTTGGCGCAACTGGCCATGCTGTATCACAGGCAAGACCATTTGTTTACCAAAATCACAGCAACCAAAACCCGTGAGGAATTTTACGAGTTGTTTGACGTTTCGGTATCGGAGTATTGGCAAAGCCATTATCAATTTGACCACGTAAGTCCAAATAAGCGGAAATGCCTCTCTAAACCGTTTATCGACTTATTGATTTGTAATACGATTGTTCCGCTTCAATTTGCCTATGCCAAAAGTCTGGGCAAAGAAATTGCGGAAGCAACCTTCGCGCTTATGCAAACTATTGCTCCTGAAAAGAACAGCATTATTGAAAAGTTTGCTACTTTTGGTGTCAAAGCCAAAAATGCTTTTGAAACACAATCCTTACTGCAATTGAAAAACGAATATTGTCATCAACGGCAGTGTTTGCAATGTGCTGTCGGAATTCAACTTTTAAAATCTTAATTTATGTCGCCGGTTATACAATTAAAATATTTCTTTGAAAAGCACGGTTTTCACGTTTCTTCGCGGTTGGCAGACAAATTGGGAATGAGGGCTTCGAGTGTACGTTTGTTTTTTATTTACATCACTTTTGTGACGGCCGGTTTAGGATTTGGTGTGTATCTTACTTTAGCCTTTTGGATTAAGTTGAAAGACTTGATTCGGAGCAAACGCACTTCCGTCTTTGATTTGTAACCTTGTCTGCACCATCCTCACTACTGCAAACCTTTTTACAGTATAGCAAAAGCCAGCGACTGGGCTTAGTACTGCTTTTTGTACTCATCCTGATTTTGCAGGGAGTATACTTTTTTGCCGATTTTAAGACCTCGCATAGTTCGGATAAAGCTGCCGGCACCTGGTTGGCTGAGCAAAAGACCATTGATTGTTTGAAGGTGCAAAGCCGTCATATTGTACCGGTGATTTATTCGTTTAATCCCAATTTTATTACTGATTTTAAAGGGTACAAGCTTGGGATGTCAACTGCTGAGATTGATCGGTTGCTGGCTTACCGGAAGCAAAATAAGTTTGTGAATTCGGCAGCCGAATTTCAAGCGATTACCGGAGTTTCCGATTCTTTGCTTAAGGCCATATCGCCCTATTTTAAATTTCCGGATTGGGTTACCCACCGAAAGACCTATCCGACTGCTTTTTCTCAAACTACTATCTCAAAAAATG
This sequence comes from uncultured Flavobacterium sp., assembly GCA_964413435.1. Lineage (GTDB taxonomy): Bacteria > Bacteroidota > Bacteroidia > Flavobacteriales > Flavobacteriaceae > Flavobacterium. The sequence goes on along the minus strand of CAYPSB010000011.1, from coordinate 3,854 downwards.
AAAAAGTGGTTGTACTCGACATCAATCAGGCAACCAAAGAAGAGTTGATGAAGTTATACGGTATAGGTGATAAAATTTCGGATCGCATTTTGGAACAACGAGAAAAGCTGGGCAGTTTTGTTTCGATGGAGCAGTTGCAGGATGTTTGGGGATTATCCCCCGAAGTGCTTGAACAACTGAATCGTCGCTTTTCGGTTTTGTCGACACCCCATCTGAAGAAAATAAATGTAAATACGGCTTCGGTAAAAGAGCTGTCGCAATTTCCTTTTTTTCGTTATGCTTTGGCCAAAGAAATGGTCATTTACAGGACGATGCATGGCGGTATCACCGTTGAGGATTTGCCAAAAATTAAAGGATTTCCTGTTGATAAGATCAAAATAATTGCCTTATATTTGGAATTCTAAAAAACAGCCCTATTTATATGAATTCATATTTTACAGAAGAACACAATTTATTCAGAGAAAGTTTGCGCAATTTTTTGCAACAGGAGGTGGTGCCGCATATTGAAAAATGGGAAAAAACAGGAACAATAGAACGTTTTATTTGGAAAAAGTTCGGTGATATGGGTTTCTTCGGAATTGCTTATCCTGAAGCTTACGGTGGGATGAATCTGGATTTGTTTTACACGGTCGTATTTTTAGAAGAGCTACAGAAAATTAAATCCTCCGGTTTTGCCGCAGCCATGTGGGCTCATGCTTATCTGGCTATGACGCATTTGAATGCCGAGGGCGATGAGCGCATCAAGCAAGATTATTTGGCTCCCAGCATTTCGGGCGATAAGATAGGGGCGTTGTGTATTACGGAGCCTTTCGGGGGCAGTGATGTAGCAGGTATGCGCACCACGGCTGTTAAGAAAGGAGATCGTTATGTAATCAACGGGTCTAAAACATTTATCACCAACGGGGTTTATGCGGATTACTATGTGGTAGCCGCCAAGACCAGTCCGGAACTTGGGAACAAAGGAATCAGCATCTTTTTGGTTGACACTAAAACCCCGGGTATTTCTGCCACAAAGCTGGATAAGTTGGGATGGAGAGCTTCCGACACTGCTGAGATTTCATTTGATAATGTTGAAATTCCTGCAGAAAATTTAATGGGTGAAGAAGGAAAAGGATTTCCGTATATCATGCAGCACTTTGCGCTTGAACGACTCATTATGGCTGTCAACGCACACGCCCGAGCGGAATATGCTCTTGAATACACCATTGATTATATGTCGCAGCGTGAAGCCTTCGGAACTAAAATCAACAAGTTTCAAGCCTTGCGTCATACTATGGTAGATCACGCTACAGAAGTTGAGCATTGTAAGGTGTTTAATTATGCAGCGGTTGACCGTTTGAACAAAGGCGAGTATGTAGTAAAAGAAGCTACGATGGCCAAATTAAAATCGACCAAAGTGGCTGATGAAACCATTTACAGTTGTCTGCAAATGTTGGGCGGATACGGTTATATGGAGGAATATCCGTTGGCCCGTTTGTTAAGAGATAGTCGTTTAGGGCCGATTGGTGGTGGAACTTCGGAGATTTTGAGAGAGATTTTGTCTAAAATGATTATTGATAAGCAAAGTTATCAGCCGGCGGTGAAGTAGGCGGAGGTGGCAGACTGCAGATGATAGACGGATAGATGGTGGATGACAGGCGGAGGGATTGATTTTGAAATTATTTTTTATTTATCCTTTATAATTCAAAATTAT
>CAYPSB010000011.1:0-2061 GCA_964413435.1 uncultured Flavobacterium sp. | reverse complement strand
CGGAGGGATTGATTTTGAAATTATTTTTTATTTATCCTTTATAATTCAAAATTATTTTTACCTTTGCGCCCACTAAATGAGAGGAGGTGTCTAAATTATGTTGATTATACCAATTAAAGACGGAGAAAACATTGATAGAGCATTAAAGCGCTACAAGAGAAAATTCGATAAAACCGGAACTGTAAGACAACTTAGAGCGCGTCAGGCGTTTACTAAGCCATCAGTAGTAAGAAGAGCGCAAATTCAAAAAGCTGCTTATATTCAAACATTGAGAGACAGTTTAGAAGGATAGTTAAAATCCTTATAAAGATACAACCGCGAGTCAGTAAAGTTTAGTAACTTTGGGACTCGCGGTTTTTTTATGGACAATTTGAAACATAAGTTTGAGGATTATTTGTTGTCGGAGAAGCACTATTCCCGGCATACAGCAGAGGCTTATTTAAACGACCTTGGTTTTTTTGAGTCGTTTTTGCTGGCTGAATTTGATGACGGCGATTTGACCCGGGTTGTTTACAGTCAGATTCGCGCCTGGATTGTATCGCTTTCCGATGACGGGCTTTCTAATGCTTCCATTAACCGGAAGGTGTCTTCTTTAAAATCCTTTTATAAATTTTTGCTCAAAACGAAGCAGATTGATTCCAGTCCGTTGCTGAAGCATAAAGCCTTGAAGACGCCCAAAAAGCTTCAGATACCTTTTTCGGAACAGGAGCTTGATTTGGTGTTGAACCAGCTTCAATACGCCGATGATTTTGACGGCATTCGCAATAAGCTGATTATTGACTTGTTTTATACAGCCGGAATCCGAAGAGCTGAACTGATTGGTCTGAAAGTTCAACATGTTGATTTGTCTGCTAATACCCTGAAGGTGTTAGGGAAGAGGAACAAAGAGCGTATTATTCCCATCTTACCGGTTGTTGCTCAGCAGATAAAAAAGTATTTATCCGAAAGAGCACAATTACAAAGCATTACGGATTCTGAGTATTTTTTTCTACTGTTAAAAGGCGTTAAATTGAATAATTCGTTTGTGTATCGTTTAATAAATGATTACTTTAGTAATGTCTCAGAGAAGGTAAAAAGGAGTCCGCATATCCTACGGCATACGTTTGCGACTCATTTGCTCAATCATGGGGCAGATATAAATTCAGTTAAAGAATTATTGGGGCATTCCAGTTTGGCCTCTACCCAAGTCTACACGCACAGCAGTTTAGCAGAACTTAAAAAAGTTTACGGTAGTGCTCATCCCCGAAACCAACAATAATTCGCCAATGTTTAACCAATAAAAATTTGATTATGAAGGTAAATGTTCATGCAGTAAATTTCACTGTCGACAGAAAGCTGGTAGATTTCATTCAGGAACGATTAGGTAAACTCGAAAAATATTACGACAAAGTAGTTTCGTCAGATGTTTTTTTGAAGGTAGAAAAAACAAGTGAGAAAGAAAATAAAGTGGTAGAGGTGAAAATTCTCGTTCCGGGAGATGATTTTATGGTAAAGAAACAATGTAAAACATTTGAGGAAGCCGTTGAGTTGTCGTCAGAATCGCTCGAGCGATTATTGGTAAAAAGAAAGGAAAAAATCAGAACTCATATATAAGATAAAAATTTTTCTAAAAATGTTTTGATTAAAAGATAAAATCCATACATTTGCAGTCCGTTAGAAATAGCGGACTTTTTTTATTGTATATGCCAGCGTAGCTCAGTTGGCTAGAGCAGCTGATTTGTAATCAGCAGGTCGTGGGTTCGAATCCCTCCGCCGGCTCAACCTCAGGTATTGAGATAAAAAAAGTTGGGGAGATACTCAAGCGGCCAACGAGGGCGGACTGTAAATCCGCTGACTAAGTCTTCGCAGGTTCGAATCCTGCTCTCCCCACCAGCTTTTACGATTGATTGGGTGTTTTCGGTTAATTGATTAAAAGATATGATGAGGTGTTGCCTTGTTCGGATTACAAGTCAGCTTGTAGTTTTGAAAAAAAAAGTGAAGGTAAAACTTTGCTAACCTTGCCGACTTAGCTCAGGGGTAGAGTGCTTCCTTGGTAAGGAAGAGGTCACGGGTTCAAATCCC
>CAYPSB010000010.1:61943-71346 GCA_964413435.1 uncultured Flavobacterium sp. | reverse complement strand
ATCGTATACCCTAACATATAATGTCTGGGTGTTTGGAGATATGTTGCAGTAAGGATTAGCGGTTATGGCAATTCCACTTGTGGAAGTTTCATAAAAATCAGCCATAAGTCCCGGAGTTCCTCCTGTAATTTCATTGATCTTAGTACTCAAATCAAACAAGCAAGAAATACCATCTTCATTATCGTCACAAACCTCATATGGCGTAGGGTTATTAATAACAGGCGGGACGTTTACTGAAACTGTAACCGAACCACTCTGTGATTGCGAACATGCCGGTGTTCCGGTGGTTGTAGCGCTTACTAATGTGTAAGTAGTAGCCGTAAATAATGACGGAGTGCTAATTGAAGCTGTACCCGAACCGTCTAAACTAATGGTTTGATTTGGACCTCCATCTACAGTATATGTAACATCCGCATTCGGAGTACCATTAAAAGTTATCGTAGCTGTTGTTCCTAAACAAACTGCAACAGGTCCTGATATACTTACTGTTGGAAGCGGAATCACAGTAACAACGACCGAGCCCATTAAAGGTTGCGTTGTTGGTCCCGCAATAGTAGTATGAGAAATGCTTACTAAATTATAAGTACTGCTTGCTGTCAATAATGGGGTGGTAAATGTCGCCACTCCTGAACCATCCAATGTTACGGTTTGGTTCGATCCTCCATCGACAGTGTAAGTAACTACAGCATTAGGCGTACCATTAAAAGTGATGGTGGCATTACCTCCGGAACAAATTGTTGTGGTTCCAGAGATGGTTGCCGTTGGAAGCGGTACTACTATCAAATTAAAACTTGTAGTACCATAAATATTTGACGGCGCACCATTTTCATGCAATCGCACATAAATAACCTGAGGATTAGAAATATTCAAATAACCAACACTCAGGTCAATAGGATTGACTCCTGCTATGGCATCTGCCTGAGTGAGATAATATGAAACTGTATAAGTGGCAGCACTGTAAGATCCTAAAACCGCAGCAGTTTGTGAATTTAAATTAAAGGAAGAAACTCCTGAATTCAATGTAGTTTCATACTGAACCATGTCCGGTGGAGTTGTCGGTGTCGGATTGGTAAAGCATGCATTTAAATGTAACGTGAACTGAGTTGTAGTAATACAAATGGAAGAATCGTCTTCAACAGCCACATAAATTATTTCACCATCATACCCTACATAATTTGAAGGATTTGAAATGGCTCCTGCAAGATTTTGTGCATCAATCAAAGAATGGTGGTAAGAAACATTTGTACTTAACCCATTTAAAACCGGAGCCGTATTTTGGGTTAAATTAAAATGAGGAAAAGTAGTACATGCAGACAAATCACTTGCTGAACCTATAGGAAGGCTAGGTATGTGCTCAACAAGGGTACAATCAGTTTGAGAACATCCTGAAGGATAAGTCATGGTAACGCAGTAATTCCCTGGCGCTGTCATAGTGTAGTCATACGTATTGGCCCCTACGATTGGCACTCCATCCAAGGTCCAACTATAAGTTACACCTGATATAGGAACAGCCCCGGCCTGTACAGTCACTTGCGCAGAACCGCAAACGGCATCCGGGCCTGAGAAACTGGTCAATCCGGCATATTCGCCAACTCCACCTATAGTAGGAGAACCAATATTAAAACTTCCTCCACCCAAAAAAACAGCCGAATCATAATTGGTATCATTTCTATCGGCTATAACTAATTTAATGTGATATAGATTGTTAGGAATTACAGTAGCTGAAGCTGTCATCAATACAGTTTCCCCATTAAAGTTAGTCGCGGCCGTCGCTGCATTAGCCCCTCCATTGTAATTACCGAAAAAGGTAACATTTTTGGAAGCACAACTGCTGTTATATGCATTATCTCTGATAGTCGTAACCGAAACCGGAGTAGTTGTAGAAGGAATTAATGCCAAATTTACAGCGGGCCCCGCAGTGGTCATATTAGTCAGAAAAAAAGCAAACGAATCAGAGTAATCGCATTGAAAAGTTCCGTACTCCTCAGAGGCAAAAAGAAAGTCAAAACTCATTTGATTGGTCAAAGGCGTAAAATCAAACTCTAAAATCGTGGCATTTCTCGAAGTATCAGTTGCCGGAGCAATTGCTAATGATTGTAAATAAGCCAACAATTGAGCATCTCCATTCCAAGTTGAAGCCCCAAATCCCTGCACTGTCGTATTTGGTCCGGGTGCATTGGCCACATTTCCGGTACTCATGATTATTCCTTTTGATATAGGAAAATTGGGATTAGTATTCTGAAAAAAACCGATACTGTTATTGTTCGGTAAGTTGGATCCTGTATCTGTCCTCCAAGTAATGTTGGTTACCGTCCCAACACAAGCAGAGCCACCGTCATCGGGCGGAGCCGCAAATAAAACATCTTGTACAAGTTGAGGAACAGTATAAGTGGTTGTACTTGTCGTAATAGGTTGAGCGAAGGTATTATAACCTATCAAAAACAAAAAAAGGGGGAGTAATATTCGCTTCATGTGTGCATTTTTTTCAAGTCGTATTTCGTCTCTGAAACGCCTTAATATGTTAATTTGTTGTTTAAATGTCCAAATATAAGTATTCATAGAAAATAAGTTTGTTAAATTTGCAAAAAAATATACTATTTCAATGAAAATCACTATAAAAGAAACCCAAAATCCAAGCATCGTAAAGTTTGAATTTCCCGATTTCATAACTCAAAATGAAAGCTTTGAATATAAGAACATTGACGAAGCTAAAAACTCTCCGTTAGCTCAACAACTTTTTTACTTGCCGTTTGTAAAAACCGTCTACATTTCCGGAAATTTTATTGCCGTTGAGCGTTTCAGCATCGTAGAATGGTCAGACGTACAAGATGCCGTTGCCGAACAAATAGAAAACTTCGTCAATAATGGCGGAGTTATCGTTTTAGCCAATCAAAATCCGGTAAAAAAACAACCGATATCCGTTTACGGTGAAACCACACCCAATCCGGCTTCACTGAAATTCGTTGTCAACAAAGCTCTGACTAAAAGCGCTTTCGAATTCAAAAATATCGATGAAGCCAAAGCCTCGCCTCTGGCACAGGAATTGTTCAAATTCCATTTTGTAAAAGAATTGTTTATAGCCGAAAATTATATTTCGGTAACCAAATACGACAGCACGTCTTGGGATGAAATCACCCTCGAACTGCGCACATTCATCAAACAATTCATCGAAAATGGCGGTACCGTTATCGACGAAACTCAAGCGGTTAATGATGTCAAACAGGAAAAACAACAAATCAAAAATTTCGACCACCTCGACACCACTTCCCAGCAAATCATCAACATACTCGAAGAGTATGTAAAACCGGCTGTCACAGCGGATGGTGGCAACATTCTTTTTGACTCTTACAACGAAGCTGACAAACGCGTAAAAGTAGTACTGCAAGGAGCCTGTAATGGCTGTCCTTCCTCAACTTTCACCCTGAAAAGCGGAATCGAAAACATGCTCAAAGACATGCTAAACGACAAGGATATTATCGTAGAAGCCTTAAACGGGTAACCGCAATTCCAAATAAAAAAACTAACTTTAAGCGTCCGAAACAGGACGCTTTTTTTATTAATTTTCAGAAGCTGTTTCCCGCTTTACATTACAATCTTTTTGCCTAAAGCAAAAAGGATTTCCATTGCAATCGGGGCTAATTAGTAGTACTGAAGAGGATACCCGGTGAACATTCGGTTATTTATATATTTGCTAAAGTAAAACACCTGACAGCCACTAGTCCCACTTCTTTTAATTTCAAAACATGAACGAATTACACCTTGAAACCAGTCCATACTTGCTCCAACACGCCAACAATCCCGTGCATTGGAAAGCGTGGAACGAAAAATCATTAGCCGAAGCCCAAACAACCCAAAAACTAATCATCATCAGTATCGGGTATTCAGCATGCCATTGGTGCCACGTGATGGAACATGAAAGTTTTGAAAACGAGGAAGTGGCTGACGTCATGAATGCCCATTTCATCAACATCAAAATAGACCGTGAAGAACGCCCCGATATTGACGCTGTATACATGAAAGCTGTTCAAATCATGACCGGACAAGGCGGCTGGCCTATGAATGTCGTAGCACTCCCCGATGGCAGACCGGTATGGGGCGGCACTTATTTCAGAAAAAACGACTGGATCAATGCCCTCGAAAAGCTACAGGAAATTTACACCCAAAACCCAAACACCCTTTTAGAATACGCCGAAAAACTGCACAGCGGACTACAATCATTAAGCATCATTCAAACCCACGAAGCACCAACCTTTGATAACACCAATTTAGAACGTTTGCTCGAAAAATGGCAAAAGAGCTTTGATTGGGAATTTGGCGGGATGGCACGAGCTCCAAAATTCATGATGCCTACGAATTACGAATTTTTGCAGCGCTATGGGCATCAAACTCAAAACAAAACACTCCTTGATTTCGTTGATTTAACACTGACCAAAATGGCTTACGGAGGATTATTCGATACCGTTGGCGGTGGCTTTTCCCGTTATTCTGTTGATATGAAATGGCACGTTCCTCATTTTGAAAAAATGGGATACGACAACGGCCAATTGATCTCTTTGTATGCCAATGCGTATAAACGAACTCAAAACCCGCTTTACCGAGAAGTTATCGAAAAAACCCTGTCGTTTATTGAAAAGGAATGGCAAACAAATGAAGGCAGTTTTTACTCAGCTCTCGATGCCGACAGTTTGAATGCAGAACACAAACTGGAAGAAGGCGCTTTTTACGTTTGGACCATAGCCAAATTACAAACAATACTTTCGGAAGATTTTGACTTGTTTTCAACTGTTTTCAACATCAATCCTTTTGGTCATTGGGAACATGGCCATTATGTTTTGATACAAAATCAAACTTTAGAAGAAATTGCCCAAAAGCAAAATATCCCTATTGCAGTATTGATTCAAAAGAAAAAAAATTGGGAACACCAACTCCATACACAAAGAGAGCAAAGAAGCAAACCAAGGTTGGATGACAAATGCCTCACTTCGTGGAACGCCATAATTCTGAAGGGATTTACAGACGCTTTCAAAGCTTTGGGAGAAAAAAAACACCTCGACATTGCCTTGCAAAATGCTGATTTCATCATTAAAAAAATGTGGAGTCCCGAGGGCAATTTGTTCCGAACATACAAAAACGGCCAAGCCACAATAAATGGATACCTGGAAGATTATGCCCATGTAATTGCTGCCTTCATCACCTTATACGAAGCCACTCTAAAGGAAAATTGGTTGTACCACGCTAAGCAATTAACAGATTATTGTTTCGACTTTTTTTATGATGAAAAGGCTCAATTTTTCTCTTTTACTTCTAAAAAAGACGACCCGTTGATTACCGCTTACTTTGAAGTGGAAGACAATGTAATTCCGGCAGCCAACTCAGTGATGGCAGAGAATTTATTTAAACTCAGCATCTATTTCAACAATGTGTATTACGAATCGGTAGGCCGGCAAATGACTCAGAATATTGTTCCCACTATTGATTATCCTTCGGCATTTTCAAATTGGCTGCATGTATTTCTGAATTTTTCGGAACAACATAAAGAACTGGCCATTTGCGGGCACAATGCTTTTGAACATCTGACAAAACTCAACAGCATGTATTTGCCCAACATTCTGCTTGCCGGAGGGACTGAAAAATCAAAACTCCCGTTTCTGGAAAATCGTTTTTCGGAAACAGAAACTTTATTTTATCTGTGTAAAAACAAAACCTGCGACATCCCAACAACTGATTTTGAAGAAATTATACTCAAAATCACTTCGAAATCTTAGAAAAAAATTGTAATATTGTTAGTCTAACCAATTAAAAAACAATCATGGGACTAGGAAATTTTTTCAAAAATTTGTTTGGAGGCGCCAAAGGGAAAGCCTCAGAAACGGCAGACCATTTTATTGATGATGCTATTGATAAAGCAAAAGAAATGGCAGAGCCAATGATAGACAAAGTAGAAGAGTTTGTGGAAAACGCTAAGGAAAAAGTAGGCGAATATGTGCCGCAAGCTAAAGACACCCTAGACAATGTGGTGGAAAGTGCCAAAGAAAAAATCAGCGAACTTACCGATAATGCTCAGGAAACGGTAAAAGAAAAAGCGAGTGCTTTTGTTGATGATGCCTCTGAAAATGCAGAAGAAGCTGTTAAAAAGGTCACAAATCGCGTTGAAGAAGATGCCGATTAATTTTTAAAAGTATTACTTTTGTACCGTATAATTATCCCGATTCATCGGGATTTTTTTAGCATTATATGGAAAAAAAAGAACTGCATTATATTCATTCTTTCGCTGAATATGTTGACCGATTCATAAAAGCTTTAATCGATTATTCGCCAAAATTAATCTCGGCGTTTATCATTCTTTTTGTTGGGTTATACGCCATACGGTTCATCAATCGTTTGGCCAAAAAAATCATGGTCAAAAGGGAACTCGACCCAACGTTATCAAAATTTTTAGCCGATAGTTTACTTTGGGCATTGCGGGTGCTTTTGTTTGTGACTTTTATTTCAAAATTAGGAATCGAAACTTCCTCTTTTGTTGCTATTCTTGGTGCTGCCGGTTTAGCCATTGGTTTGTCACTACAAGGTTCCTTGTCTAATTTTGCCGGAGGGATGCTGATTATTTTGTTCAAACCGTTTCGCGTTGGCGATACCATAGAAGCTCAAGGAGTTGTTGGCGTAGTAAGCGAAATCCAGATTTTTGTAACCAAATTAGTTAACGGAAACAATCAAACCATTTTCATTCCAAACGGCAATTTATCTAACGGAACCATCATCAACTATTCGATGGCCGGAATGCGCAGAGCAGATTTGTTGTTTTCACTTTCTTATGATACAAACATTAAAACAGCTAAAGACATTGTAATGAAAGTTATGCAGGACCATCCTAAAGTATTAAAAAATCCGGCTGCTACGGTTTCTATACGAGGATTGAGCGATTCTGCTATTCAGTTATCTATAAAACCGTGGTCAAAAAATCCGGATTTCAGTGATATGTGTTCTGATATTCTCGAAAACTGCAAAGAAGCATTTGACGCGGCAGGAATTGTGGTGCAACCCTACGTCAGAGAAACGACAAAAAAATAAATTTAAAAGCTCATTACTAGTCTAGTAATGAGCTTTTTTTATCATTCCTCTTTCTTAATAGTCACGGTAATATCTTCATCAAACTTATATTCACCCTTTTTAAAAGTGTCTTTGTTTGCCAATATTACTTCGTAAGTGTATACCCCTTTTGGTATTTCAAAGAGGCATTCTTTGCCGTTATTTTGTATCACCATATCTTTTTTCACATCATTATCATCCTTGTCTTTTCCCGTAATTTTAAAAGTGATTTTATCAGACAATTTATTTTTGATGCACAACATCAAGCTTGTTTTATTATCTGTGGATTTGTTTCCTTTTAAAAAACTCAAACCATTCACCAACACACTGCCAGCCTGGATGGTTTTCTCGAAATCGGATTGCGAAAAACAGAAATAGGGCAATATACCAATCATCAATAAAAAGTATTTTTTCATGATTTTTCTGTATTAAAATTAGTTTCAAAAATTTTGGAAAAACTTTTGCTTCTCTGAAAAAAATCAACCGGAAAATAGAGCAATTCATCCCGCCTCAAAAAAGCTTTATAAAACGATTCCAATCTGACTTTACAAGGTTTAAAACTGAACTTTTTTGGATTTATCATCCTAAGTACCCTAGAGCAAAATTCGGAACAATACAAAACATTGTCTTTTTCATTAAGACGAAATGAAAAATCGAAATATACCTTGCGATTGGTATAATCATGACATATTTTTTTCAGCTTCAAGTATTCCTGTTGCGTGTTTTGGTACTTCCAGACGCTCAGATAATAAGCCTTATCACAAATAAACGATTTTAAATCATCTACAACTAACGCTGTTTTACTTGTATCACAGTCTATCACATTGTAAATTTTCAGCTCATTATTTTCAACAAACCCTATTCCTACATGAGTACTGAATCTGTCAATTGAATTAAATTTCTCGGCTATCAGGCCTGACTTGGTCTTTGTTCCTCGATTAAAAATGTAAATAGTGTTCTTTTCAAATTTCAACTTTGTCATCTGATTTTGAGCCTTTCCGTTAAAAATAAAGAACATAAGAGCTATCGACACAAGAAGAGACCTCTTCTTTGCCGTCAAAAAAACTGATTTCATTGTTTTTTTACTTTATTGAAAAATTTAAAGTGAATTTAAAAGCTACATTATCCTTAAATTCCTGGTTAGTGTAATACCCATACCTGTAATAGCATCCGGCACCGAAACCGATATCAGCCAAATTCATGTAGTTTAACTTAATCAGGTTATCCAACTGAAGTCCGGTCTCCAAAAAGAGTTTGTTTTTTGTTTTAAACTCTATAAATTGGTGGGATTCAACATGAGAAAGTGCTCCCCACCCCATGTTATTATGCCAAGATAAAATTGGTTGGAACTTTTGCTGCTTGAAGAGTAATCCACCGAAATTATGAGACCAAAATAAGTTCACATACCGATTGGACAGGAATTCATAAGGAGCCATTGTTTGGAAGGTGTTTTCCATTATAAAAGGCACACCCTTATCATAACTCCCTTCGCCGGTAAACAACAACCCATAAGGCAATGTCTTGTCTATATAACCTCCTTCTAACCTATAACTGGTATTCCCTAGACTTTTGACATAAAAAGAGTGTTCAAGGGCCAGTTCGGTTTTGTTGTAATCAAAATTTCCGCCCAAAAGATTTTTAACCCCTCTTGTGTAAGAAAGATACAGAATGGGATATTTGGTTCCTGTACTGATATTTTGATTAAAGGAATTGATGAATTTTTCTTTGTAGGCAAATCTCAAATTCAACTCCAGCGACCCGTTTTTATATCGGGTGTAACTTTTACCTCCGTCTTTGAATTCGTAGATGTATTTAGGATCGGTCTCGGTTTGATTAAGACGGATGTCCCATAAAAAATAGTCAAAACATCTGAAATGAGCTGATAGACCTAGCTGCTTTATATGGTCGTATTGATATCCTATAAATTTCCTGTAATCAAAGAACAATTTTCTGTTCAATCCCTTTCCATAGCCACCCGTTTCCATCAAATCATTTTGATAGGACACTCCTAAATCAAATTCATTTTTTTTGGAAATGTGAACGACAAACTCACCACCATACTTTAATTGTTCGTCTTTAACTCCATATCCCATAAAACCTCCCAACGTGATTTTTTTGGAAACTGCTTCATTGGTATAAAACCCGGATCCGATACGCAAGCCTTCATATTTATTATACAATAGTGTTTTTGACAAATCAATATCAATGTATTTCAACGGCCATTTTTTTTGCAAAATCTTCTCAAAATAGGTCAGATAAATGTCAAAATTCATTTTTTCACCAATACTATCAATTACTTTATAAGTCTTAACATCTA
>CAYPSB010000010.1:0-61843 GCA_964413435.1 uncultured Flavobacterium sp. | reverse complement strand
TCAACTTTACCTTTTTCGGCAGGAGTTGCTATTACGTTTTGCACTGCGTATTTATTGGAATTTATATACAACAGCCCCTTCAAACCATCAAAGTTCTTGTATTTTTTAGGTCTGTAGGAAATAATAAATACCGTATCCTTTTCATTAATTAAGGTATCTTCGAGATGAAATCTATATTTCTTCAAGCTGCCTTTACTAATGGGATTCAAATAATTGATATTGAAGAATTTGATGTTATCCTGATAAAATGAAAAAGGCTGAAAATCGGTAGCTACAGAGGCAAAGGAAGGATTTTTAAACCCTGATACTTTCGTTGCCAACACAACCTCTTCACTCAAATCGGGCTTCATAAATTTCCTTTGAGTTACTGACTCCATCATGAAAAAATGACTTCCTTTCAGTTTACGTCGGATGTTGACAGAATCCTTTTTATTTTCATTTTGTGACTTATAATCATAAATGATTTTATTGTAACTCGAATACTGAAACGTCTGTAACCGCTCTGGGTTGTTCAATTCTTTGTTGGTAATCACTTTGCTGATAATTGCGTTTGCCGGATTGTCTGCTCCAATAACCACTTCCGCCAATTCATTATTTGACATCATCAATTCAATCAAAATAGTTTTGCTGTTTTTTTCATCTACATGAAATTCGCCTTTTTCATAACCTACATAACTGCAAACCAGAATTGTATTCTCAAACCCACCGGTTAGAGAAAACTTCCCGTTGACATCACAAACTATTCGTTGGTTGCTGTTTTTTACACTCAGATTAGCAAATGCCAGCGGCTGTTTTGATTCTTTGTCAATCACAGTACCTTGAATTACATTCTGACCATAAGAGACAGTCATGATTAAATAAATAAAAAAGGCGAATTTATGTTTCATAAAACTATTCTGTTAATCTTTAGTAGAACCAAAAATTGCTCCGATAATTGCTCCTCCAAGACCACAAAGCGGTCCACAGATTGCTTCACCAATGATAAAACCCGACAAGGCACCTGCTGCTTGACAGGCATTTGGCCCGGTTTGCCCATTAATCGTACATCGACTCAAAGCGGAAGTTTGATTTAGATTTTGAGTTATGGCTAATGAGGTTAAGACCATTTCTCTTTCTGATTCGGATAGTTTACTGTTGTTCACTTTTTCGACTAAACCAGAAAAATCCGGAGAATTCGTTTGAGATTCCAGTAAAATATTTTTGGAAAACTCACTTAATTTAGAATTCATTACCACTTCTTTATAATTAGATGTTTTTAATGCATTAATTGTTGCACTAATTACTTCTTCTGTAACTTCTGCTTTCAATGGTAAAATACTCTGATAGTATTCCGTCGTTTTTTTATCTATTGTTTTTATTTTTCCTTCATTGTAATCATTTTGTAGTGTCTTGGCGGATGTAACAAAATCAACGCCAACAGAATTATACGGATTAACCTTATCTGACTTTGTGTCTTTTTCGTGACCTCCAAATATGGCGCCGATAATTCCTCCAATAATAGCACACGGAAGCTCACATATTACATTACCGGTTATCGCTCCAATGGCAACCCAACACACCCAACATCTGTTAGCCACATTTGTGAAAATTTGCGGATGGGTATTCACCGCATTTAAAATAGCTAAAGTCGACAATACCTTTTCTTTTTCTGTACCGGATATGTCACTCTTATTTACTTCTTCAACAAGATTTGTTACATCGTCTGTTTTTAAAGATTTCAACAACACTTCTTTTGAGAAGTCAGACAGGGCTGTTCTTTTTATAGCCTCTTCACTATTGGTATCTTTGATAGCTTCAACAATCTTATAAAAATCAGTTGCAGAGATTGAATAATCCAACGATAATTTTCGAGAGTAATCAGCCAACATTTCTTGATTGACATCTTTTATTTTTCCATTAGCATAATCCGATGCTACTACTTTATAGGCTTCTACAAAATCATCTCCCACTTTATTGTAGGGATTATTTTCCTGACCAACTGCATTAAACGCAAAAGAAACTGTGGCAATAATGCCTAGTACTAATTTTTTCATACTTTTGTCTATAATTTTTTAATTATTTGCAGTCTTATCTTTTGTCTTCCAAAACACTTTAAGGTAAGGCTGCTTTTTTTTTTGTTTGTTTGAATCGGCTGAAGCTTAATAACAAACCTCAAAATAAACCTCAGAATCAATACTATTCCCAACAAAAACAGATTAGCTTTTTGTCTTGTGTCACGCTGTGGGGGTGAGCCACAAATACACCTACACACATATTTAAACATTTTTTCTATAGTAAAAGTACTAACTTATATTAGAATTTTACTACACAAAAAGTGTATATTGTGTTAAATTTTTGAGATTAAACAAAAAAAATAACTATTTAACTAAAATAACTGAAATTAAAAAACAATCAATTGATTGCCTTTTGAAGTGAACTGTAATGCATAAAGATGCCCTCTACGCTATAGACGTAGTGGCATTGTTCCGGCAAAAGTGACCGAATTAAAAAGGATTAGTTTTTACCGGGAAGTATGAAATCTTTAAGATAAAAAGGCTCGAAGTAAGCCACATCTTCAAACTCGTTTGAAACGAATTTCTCGTAACTCAAAGCACTCATGTCTTTGGCTGAGGGAAAAATAATTTCGGGAAGAAAAATAAAATTAGGAGCCGTGAGCACTGTTTGGCACTTTTCCTGACAATCGCCCACAAAGTAAACGTCTTCGGTCACATCAGCATAGCTTTTCTCGGTCAAAACCTCTGCCTGTACCTCTTGTATTTGATGGTGATTGTGATCAAAAACAGCACTGTAAACTTCCATTCTTCGGGCGTCGAGCATGGGAACAATCAGGCCCTTTTCAATGGCAACCTGCTTGGCCAACACCTGTAAAGTATCAACTGATAGTAACGGAATTCCCAAAGCATAACACAATCCTTTAGCTGTAGACACTCCTATGCGTAAACCGGTATAAGAGCCGGGGCCTTTGCTGACCGCAATGGCTTTAATTTCCTGAAAATTAACCTTTGATTCTTTCAGGACATCTTCTATGAAAACATGCAACTTTTCGGCATGAGAATACCCTTGTTCCGCAACCTCTTTGAACAAAACGGTAACTCCGTCTTTTGCCAAAGATACCGAGCAATTTTTGGTTGCTGTTTCTATGTTTAAAATGTAAGCCAACTCGATTTATAATTAATTTTCAGAAACTGTTATTGAAGTGTCTTTTTTGTCTTTCTTATCAGAACCTTTTTTGGTAGTTACTTTGTCACCCGAATTCAAATCTTTGGTGACTGTAGTATATGGCCCTGTGATTACAACATCGCCTTTTTTCAATCCCGAAACTACTTCAATATTAGTATCGTCCTGAATACCGGTTTTAATCACTCGTATCTTGGCTTTATTGCCCTCTTTTACAAAAACACATTCGTATTTCTTGTCGTTCTTGGCTTTTACCTTTTGATCATTATTTTCATCCTTGATTTCGTACTTCTTGGTAGCAGCCGTATCCGATTTTACAACAACCGAACTAATAGGAACTCCAATTACCTTTTCTTTTCTTTTGGTAATGATATCAACGGTAGCAGTCATTCCGGGTCTGAATGGCGAATAACTAGCCGGCTTACCTTCCAGTAAGTCCTGATAGGATTCTTTCAAGATTCTGACTTTCACTTTGAAATTGGTCACCTGATCGGCGCTGGTAGCCGTACTTGCCGAATTGGAAATACTGGTCACGATTCCTTTGAATTCTTTCTTCAAATAAGCATCAACCTGAATCTTGGTGCTGTCACCCACACTGATTTTTACAATATCGTTTTCATTAACATCTACTTCCACTTCCATATTATTCAAATTGGCTACACGCAACAACTCGGTACCGGTCATTTGCTGAGTTCCTAAGACGCGCTCTCCCAATTCAACGCCCAAAGAAGAAATAGTTCCATCTGCAGGCGAATAAATAGTTGTTCTTCCTAAATTGTCTCTCGACTCTTTTACGGTTGCCGAAGCACTTTCAACATTAAAATAAGCCGATTCTTTACTTGCTTTGGCAACTTCAAAAGTGGCAATTGCCTTATCCCAATCTGACTTCGAAATTATTCCTTTTTCAAACAAAGTCTTACTTCTTTCATAATTGGCTTTCGCTTCTTTAAAACTAGCATCGGCCTGGCTCAATCCGGCTTTACTCCCTGATAATTGAGAAACCGAGCGATTTAATCCCGAAGTATACAACATCGGATTAATTTTTACCAATAAATCGCCTTTTTTGACTACTTGCCCTTCTTTTACAGGCAAGTCTATAATTTCACCCGAAACCTCAGAAGATATTTTGATTTCAATTTCGGGTTGAATTTTTCCGGTAGCCGAAACTGTTTCGACTATGGTAATTTCGTCTGCCGTTGCAGTTTCTACTGTTACTCCTTCATCATTAGCACCGATAACTCCCGTCTTTTTAAGAATTATAAGCCCTGCAATTACTACAACCAAAATACCTACTAACCAGTATATTTTCTTTTTTGACATGATTTATTTTTTTTGAATGATTGGGATTCCAAAATAAAGTTCAACTACTTTCATTTTAAAGATGTAATCGTATTTAGCTCGAATTACATCGGATTGTGCTGTGGTGTTAAGGGTTTGCGCCTGATTGAAATCGAAGGCATTCATCATTCCCACTGCGTATTTTTCTTTAGCATAATTAAAGGCTTCTTGTCTGGCTTCAGCTGTTGCCATAGAAGCTTCATAAGTGTTGAGTGCTCCTTTAGCATCTGTAATGGCTTTGTACACGTTGGTTTCTAAGTCAAGCTTAGCTTGCGTAAAAGCATTTTTTGTTTTTTCGTAATTGACTTTACTTTTCTCTACATTGCCTCTGGCAGAAAACCCGTTGAAAACCGGAACTCTCAATTCCAGTCCGAAATTATGCCCTTTGTTATCACTGAATTGCTCAAATACAGGAGCAGCTTTACTGAAAATCGGCAAGTAGTTGGGTTGCAATACATTTTGTCCGGTACCTTCTACTTGACCAATTATTGATGTTGGATTGGCCGTGTCAAGAGTTACGCCTGTCACTCGCTCAGAATAGCCGGCTCTGGTACTAAAACTGTAAAAACCGGTTAGGCTGGGTTGCATGGCGCCTTTGGCAATTTTGATGTCTCTTTCGGCTATATCCAAATTGCTTTGCGCTATTTTCATTTCAACTCGAACCTGATTGGCTTTTTCTACTATCGCTTCCGGACTTTCGGCCATCACTACACTAGGCTTGGCTTCCATATCCACATCGGCTATGTCAAAATTTTTGAAATCTTCCAAATTCAGCAATTGGGCCAAACTCAAACGGGCAATCAACAAATTGTTTTCGGCAGCAATTTTCTTTTGTTTATCGGCTGCTACTGTAGCTTTCATATCTAACAAATCTCCTCGTGGTACTACACCGGCATCTACCAATTCCTGCGAACGAACTAATTGCTTTTCATCATTCATCAGTTGTGCCTCTTGTACTTTCAAGTTTTCTTTGTTGAAAAGAATATCCAAATAAGCATTGGCCACATACAGAGACACATCATCCTGCATTTTAGTCAAATGGTATTGGGCAGCCAATTCGGCTAATTTAGCTCTTCTTAAACGATTTTGATTTTGCAATCCATTGAAAATGGAGACCGCAGATGTTAAACTAGCAGAAGTGTACTGAATGGTTTGGTTCTCCAGCAAACCTGTAGTTATGTTTTGATTTAAACCAATGTTCCAAGAGTGTGAAGCACCTCCGTTTAAACTGGGCAGAAAATTACCAATGGCCAGTTTTTTATCGATGGCCGTAGTTTTCGTATCTAATTCTGATTGTTTGACAGAGATGTTGTTTTTGAGTGCGTAATCAACACATTCCTGTAGCGTCCATTTCTTGACTTGAGCTGAAACCGAAGTTCCGAAGAACAAAATAAAAAAGAGTAAAAAAGGATATATTTTTATTTTCTTCATAGTAATTGGATTAGAAATGGTCTCTTTTTTCAGATAAACAAAGATATAATTTTTGGCTTTCAATCCCGAATCAAAGAGGCACAAAACTTAGACTTTACTTTTTTGATTATGTTACACCTTTATTGCGATTTTACAATTATTTTTGCCAAAAATATCAGCACCAACATGTCGTTTCTAAAATCCATCCTCTTCCCATTTTTCCTGGCTCTTTTCTTTAACAGCTGCTCAACCACTCAAAAAATAGAAGCCTTAAAACCGCTTCCAACAGATGATGCACCGATGGTATATAAAACCAAAACATCATTTGTAAATATGCCGTTGGAAATTAGTTTGAAAGAAATCGAAAATCAGTTGAATAAAACGCTGACGGGACAGATTTATGACGATTCCAATTTGGAAGACGACAAAACCGAAATGAAAATCTGGAAAACCGCTCCCATCAAATTAGTTGAAAAAAACGGTAAAATCCAAACTGTTATAGCACTGAAAATTTGGGCAAAATTCAAATACGGAACCGACTTCATGGGATTAAACGACACCCGTGAAATTAATTTAAACGGAGTTTTTACCGTTTTGAGCGATGTGAAATTATCCAATTGGAAACTGACTACCAATTCTAAAATTGAAGACTTCAACTGGTCTGAGAGCCCTACTATCCTCGTCGCCGGCAAGAACATTCCAATTACGTACATTATCAACCCGACGCTCTCCATCTTTAAGTCAAAAATGGCCAAGAAAGTTGATCAGGCAATAGAAGACTCTTGTGATTTTAAACCTTATGTATTGAATGTACTCGAAAAAATGAGCACTCCGTTTTTAACGAGCGAACAATACCAAACCTGGTTTAAATTAATCCCGGTTGAAGTATATGTTACGGATGCTGTTTTAGATAAAACTGCAATCAAAATGGATATGGGACTGAAATGCAACATGCAAACCATGGTAGGCTTAAAACCCAAAAACACTTTCGATCGAACCACCATCGAATTCAAAGCTGTTACTAAAGTTCCGGATAAAGTGACGGCAAATGTGGCTGCCATTTCCACTTATGACAGCGCAGGACAATTGATTACTTCCAATTTTAAAGGTCAGGAATTTACTGCCGGCAGTCGTAAAATAGTCATTCAAAACGTGAGTTTGTGGCAAAGAGACAGCAAAATCATCATTGCACTCGATATGACGGGAAGCATTAACGGTACTATTTATCTTTCGGGAATCCCAAATTACAATGCGATTACCAAAGAAATTTACTTTGACCAGATGGATTATGTATTAGACACCAAAGGTTTACTGACACGAACCGCCAACTGGTTACTGCAGGGGGTTATTTTGAAAAAGATTCAGGAAAATTGTCGCTACTCCATCAAATCAAATTTGGAAGAAGGGAAAAAAAGTTTAAGTCCATACCTCAATAATTACTCTCCTATGAAAGGGGTATTTGTAAACGGTACGCTAAACGATTTTGAATTTGAAAAAGTAGAAATCACTAACAAAGCCATTATTGCATTCATAACAACTTCGGGAAAAATGAGTGTAAAAATTGACGGAATGGAGTAAAAAGTGACCGCTCGTTTTTGGCTAAATCGCAGTTAAACCGCTTTCTTTTTATAGTACATCTTATAAATGACAAAACCAATAACTGCAACCAGTACATAAGGAATTGCCATTAAAAAAACGATCCCGTCATTCACCGCTTCAACTTTAGTTTTATTTCCTGAACTTTCCAAAGCGGCACGACACATGGCGCATTGTGCTTTTGCAGCAATGGGCATTAAACTGTAAACCATCAGCAATAGGCCGGTAATTAGTTTCCTTTTCATCTTGAACTTTTCTGATTTAATTACCATAATATGGCGAAATCATTAAATACACTACCACTCCGGTTACTGCCACATACAACCATATAGGAAATGTCTTTTTGGCTAATTTTTTATGACGGTCGAATTGTCCGGATAACGCTCTGACATAAGTAAACAAAACCAAAGGAATGATGATAATGGACAATAAGATGTGAGTAATCAAAATGAAATAATACACAAAGCGAATTGCTCCCACTTTTGCTTTTTCGGCGGCATCTAAAATTCCGTCTCTGTTTACATCTCCAAATTTGGTATCGGTAGCGGTCATATGATAAGCCACATACATGACTAAAAAAACAACCGAACAAGCTATAGCCATAGTCATCAATTTCTCGTGACGCGCTCTGTTCCCATTTTTAATGGCTATTACTGCCAAAATCAAAAGTACGGCAGTAAGACCGTTAATAGTAGCGTAAATAGGCGGCAAAAAAGACAAAGGCTCAACTTCAAACCCAAAATCTTTCAACTTTACCGAGAACAAAATCGCCACGGCAATGGGAATTATAATTGATACCGCTATGATAGCCCCTTTGAATTTCTTTTCTAACGTTTGCGTTGGCTGTGCTTCTGAATTATTCATTTAGTAGTTTTTTAATATCTTCTATAATAGCTTTAACCCCTTTCTTTTCCAATCCGTCGTAATACAAAATAGGATTTCCGAATGAATCTTTTCGGCAGCGTATGTTTCCTTTTTTATCAATCAAGGCAAAAAGTCCCGAATGCTCAAAACCGCCGTTAACCTTTTCATTTTCGCCGGCATATAAGTTGAATCCTTTATTAGCGATGTCAAAGATATACTTTTTATCACCGGTCAATAAATGCCAATTAGACGATTTCACACCTATCTTTTCGGCGTGCTCTTTCAGGATTTTAGAAGTATCGTGTTCCGGATTGATAGAAATGGAAGCAATACCAAAGTTAGGATTACCGAAAAACTCGTTTTGAATGTCAACCATGTTTTTATTCATGATAGGGCAAATAGAAGGACAGGTCGTGAAGAAAAACTCCACTACATAAACCTTTCCTGAATAGGTTTCATTTGAAATCTCGACATTATTTTGATCCGTCAAAACAAACTTGGGAGCGGGACCAATTTTCATCAAACCGGTTTCAGGATTTTTGTGATTAGAAACAGCGTCCAATCGGTCTCCCTGCACGACGGTATTATTGGAAATTCTGTCAATGATTTTCGGTATAAAAATGATTCCGAAAACCAAAACTATGAAAGCTAAACCAATGTAAGAATAGGACTTTTTCATTTGTTGTATGTTCTAAATTTTTCTTTCAGCATTATTTCTTTTTAATGCCAAACGGTATTCTGCCAAAATAATTTTTACATCATCCGTCATGTCGTTGTGCAATTCGGACGCTGAAGTGGTATTGTAGCCTTCTTTGTACTCCGGAGCGCCTTGCTCGCTTTTCCCTTTACGACCACGCAGGTTTCTTTTTTTGTCGACAATATAAACGACCGGTGTACCATAATTGGCATCCAATTTACCCAGCAACTTCAAACCGGCAAAATAAGACTGAATATCTTCTTTTGGAGCAAACACGAAGTGATACCCTGAAACATCCGTTAAACCACTAAGTGCTTTTAACAATCTCTTGGCTTGCTCTTGGGTACCATCGGGAGCAATAAATACAAATTGAAAATCTTTGAATTCTCTGTATTTGTTATAGATTTTTTGATTGAGTGTAAAAAAGTTTCCGCTGTTTTCCATCAGGTTTTCTCCGGCAAACCCCAGTATCGTAATCTTTTTATTGAGAGTCACCGGTTCTCCGTTTAACGATTTCCATTGTTGGTTGATATCCGGAATGGTTTTAGTGATAGTGGGTAAAGTAATAAAACTGTTCACGCCCGAAGCAAAGAAAAGATAAGCAACTATCGGCAGAACGAACAGAACAAAAAGGACAATATTTTTTTTCATTGGGATTGCGAAAAACGTACGTACAAAAATAAAAAAATCCCGACTGAATCGGGACTTTTTCTTGAATTAATATAGTGTTAAAAATTCCATTTAATGGTAGAATTTTTAAAAACCTCATAAATGTAATCGGCTTCAACCAATAATATAAAAAGTATGTATAATACGAGGAAAATAACGGAGGCTACTACAGCCCAACGCAAACTGCTTTTTTCGCCCTCCATGTGCATGAATGCCCAAACAATGTAGTAAGCTTTATACAAAGTTAACAGGATGAAAACCCAGTTTAATAAGTTCATGCTGATGAAATTGTGCATGAATAAAAAGTCCGGTCTTATGATCCCTAAAAATACTTCAACAGTTGTTACTACTGAAAGCAATCCAAAAACCATCCAGATTCTTTTAGTATTTGATACGTGTTCGTGTGCGTGTGACATAATGTAAACGTTCTAAAAAATTAAACTAAGTAGAAGAATGTAAATACGAATACCCAAACTAAATCGACAAAGTGCCAATAAAGTCCAACTTTTTCTACCATTTCATAAGTTCTTCTTTTCTCATAAGTTCCTAAAAGAACATTCAAGAAAATAATAAAGTTGATAACCACTCCTGAGAAAACGTGGAATCCGTGGAAACCGGTAATGAAGAAGAAGAAATCAGCAAATAATTTACTTCCGTACTCGTTTCTTTCTAAGTTGGCCCCTTCTACTACTAAGTGAGCATTATCAACCATTACTTCTGATTCGGCTCTGTTTAAAACCTCTCTGTGTTTATTTTTGTTTAATCCGGGTTGTAATGTAGTATTGGCTAAATCTTCTTTAGTTCCTCTGTAGATTTTTTCTGTTCTTACTAACAATTCAGGGTGAGCCTTGAAAGCTGCTTGTACTTCAGCAACGGAGTAAGTTGGCAAGGCTTTTTCTTCCATAAACCATTTTCCTTTGCTGCGTGTCAACTGCTCTCTTTCTTCCGGAAGTTGAACCACAAAATCCTCCAGTTTAACTCTTTCTCCTTCTTTGTTTACAAATTGAATGATACTTCCTCCTTTGGTTTCAAGAGCTCCGAATTCTCCTTTGATGAAGTTTTTCCACTCCCAAGCCTGAGAACCTACGAATACTAAACCTCCGATAATAGTAAGCAACATGTAAAACGCTACTTTCTTTTGCTTCATTTGATGTCCGGCATCAACTGCCAAAACCATAGTTACGGAAGAAAAAATCAAAATAAAGGTCATCAATGCCACATAGTACATTGGCGCTTCGACACCATGCATAAACGGAAAGTGAGTAAACACCTCGTCAGCAATTGGCCAATTGTCGATAAATTTGAATCTGGAAAATCCATAAGCAGCAAGGAAACCGGAGAAAGTTAAAGCATCCGATACGATGAAAAACCACATCATCAATTTGCCATAACTTGCGCCCATTGGTTCATTTCCGCCGCCCCAAGTGTTTTCAGTTTTATTTGCAGTAGTAACTGTCGCTCCCATAAAAGTTATTAGTTAAAAAGTTCCCAAATTTAGATTTTTTTTCTTATTTAAAGAAATATAAAAATAAAAACAAGCAAATCCACAAGAAATCAAGAAAGTGCCAGTACATCGCACCTAGTTCAATTCCAAGCAATTGACCTGAATTGTATTTTTGTTTAAAATGATTATAAATTATGATTAAAAGTGAAATCATCCCTCCGGCAAGGTGCGCCAAGTGCAACACAGCGATTACATACAAAAATGTGGTCGCAATATTACTCTCCGGTCCGGTGAAATAATAGCCCGCATCTACCACTTGTCCAAAGCCTATGAATTGCAACACTACAAAGGCAATTCCGAGTCCTAAAGTCAGCAAAAGAAAATTAGTGGTCGCCGTTCTGTTGTCTTTCTGAATTGCTTTTTTAGCCAAATGAAAAGTAACACTGCATAAAATTATTGCCAACGAACTGAAATAAAAAGCAGCCGGCAATTGAAAATCTTTCATCCAGTCTTCTCTTGATTTACTCACTACAAAAGCACTGGTAATTCCTGCGAACATCATGGTCATGCTCATCATAGCAAACCACAAAAGCAATTTATAAGAACGCGCAGTTCGCGATTTGTGTTCTTCGGCGGTCATCATCGTTGTTGCCATATTATCTTAAAAATTTATCTATTATATAAACCAGCTGTAACAAACTAATATAAGAAACACTAACCAACATCAAGGTTCTGGCCGCTTTGGTGGTTCTTAATTGGTATAATTTTACAGCATAAAAAATCATCCAAATTCCGAGTAAAAATACAATTCCTGCCGCTATAGGCGAAAGATACAGTCTTCCTGTGTATCCCAAACAAGGCAACAAAGAAGCCACCAACAACCAAACGGAATACAAAATAGTTTGTAAAGCGGTTGAAGTATCTTTTTTACCGGTGGGCAACATAAAAAACCCTGCCTTTTCATAATCGTCATACAAAAACCAACCAATAGCCCAAAAATGGGGAAACTGCCAAAAAAACTGAATTAAAAAAAGCGTTCCGGCTTCTATCCCAAAATCATTAGTAGCAGCCACCCAACCCAACATAAAGGGAATGGCTCCCGGGAAAGCACCTACAAAAACCGAAAGCGGTGTTACCGATTTTAAAGGCGTATAAACGCTGGTGTATAAAAAAATGGAAATCGCACCAAACATGGCCGATTTAGGATTAATCAGATACAATAAAATCAATCCTACTATGGTGAGTAAACTGGCAACAAACAACGCGTGATTGGGCGACATTCTTCCCGATGCTACCGGACGGTTTTTGGTTCTGTCCATCAAAGCATCAAAATCTTTCTCGATAACCTGATTGAAGGCGTTCGAAGCACCAACCATGCAATACCCTCCAACGGCCAACATGAGCAAAGTGGTTACTTTTAAATCATGAAAATCAAGCACTCCCAATAAATATCCGGCTATAGACGAAAACACTACGCTGATCGCCAATCCTGCTTTGGTGATTTCTTTAAAATCGAAGGCAATCTGCTTGAAGGAAAATGTAGTTGCGGTAGCGCCCATTCGTGGTTTTTAAAAACTGCCGCAAAGGTACTTTATAGAAAACGATTTGACAAAAAAAGAAAAGAGAAAAAAACGATTATCTTTTGAATTTTTGAAGCGAATGGTTCGGGCTTTCCGGCTATCCGTTTTCCCGCCATCCGCTCTACATGGTGCCGCTGCTGTCGGGGCTGGTTAAAATTCTGTCCGTTTACTTGTTTACAAACAAAAAACTAGTCCAACTTCCAAGCTTTTTCCTAATAATCAAAATACCAGTTGAAAATATCACAACGCAAACCAACAGAAAACCAGGTTGTACTTTCTTTAATGGCTGTAGCCGTTTCAACAGTCGGATTGAAATTGCGGTAAATAAAACTTCCGAATAACTTCATATTAGTCGCCGGATTAATTAAATACCCGGCCTGAATATCGGCTATGAAAACTTTGGTTTTATTTCCTTGCCCTGTCTTAACACCCTCATCATACGGACGACCTAAATCATAATCTCTGTAAATATCACTCCCGTAATTAAACGTATCAGTGGCATTGTTAAAATCCAAACCTCGCTCTCCTACTGTAACTTTGGCATCAGCAAAATAGCGTCCTTGGTGATAACGGGCTATGGCGATAAACTCTTTAAAATTACCACCCCATTGGTGCCCTAAACTTTGATTGTTGTGTCCGTAGTTGGTAATGGGTTCACTGTGCGCATAAACATAAGGACGCACATGATTGTATTCGGCCTGCAGCAACAGGTTTTTGATGTTAAATGCATTGTAGTATTTGGCTCCCAACTGATAGCCGTATTTGTTTTTCCAGCTTTTTTTACCGCCTTTCATATCGCTCAACGAAAACTCATCAAGCAAGAACTGTCCGTAAAAATTAACCTGATTGGTAAACTTATATTTGGTCGTCAATCCCAACATGGCATTTCCGGTTCGTGCCGAGGATTCAAACTCAACCGAACGGTAGAAAATAATCGGATTCACAAAACTCATATCAAAGCCACGGTTGTTCTTATTGGTCCAAATTACCGACTCAAAGAAACCTAAATTCCAGCGATTGGTTACATTCAAACTCAAGTAATGACTCGCCGCAAACTTAGTTGCATACGTTCTGTCTACGGTAACTTCCGGACGAACATCCTTGAGCCAAGTATAAATGTTGGTATATTTTATTTTCCAAAATGTCGTATTCAATTTAAAATAAGGATACGGACTGGCACCGTCACTAAGCAACAAAGAACGGTATCCATCGCCTATGAAATTTTTACCGTACCCCAAATTGATGTTAATGAACTTGCTGGGTGTGTACGCTAAATTGGCTTCTGCCATAGGAAAATCATAGGCATCCGACTTGAAATCTTTGGCTATACCAATTCCGGGAATTATGGCCGGGTTACCGCCATCGGGTTTAATTGATTCGGCATAGCGGTTGAAATAGTCCGCAAACCTTCCTTGGCTTTCATAAATTGTAGTCGTAAAATTCAGGTCTTTACCCAAACCTCCGTTAAACTGAACTCCGCGGGTATTGATGTAAGTATATTTGGCCACACTCGGATCGCTTTTCCCGAATTGCAAATCAATTATGGGATTAAGCGTAAACCAATAGTCCTCCCCTTGCATTTCGACTAAATTCTCGTTCCAAAATTTTCTGCCCCACCAGCCTTGTTTGTTTTTGGCTAGTTTTTGATTTTCTTCTTTGAGATTGTAATATTTGGCAACTTCTGCGTAAGCGTAAGGTTTAGAAGCCGTGTGGTTATTCGCTCCCAATTGATTCATTTCGTCGTCAAATTGCGAATAATAACTGTGCGAGAACGGAATATTAAGATGACTTTCGAATTGCGGATTGTCAAACTTCTTGTAAACAATATTGTCTAATTCAGACAATTGTTTATTATTTGGCTTATAGCTCTTAGCTTCCTGATCGGCTTTTTCTTCTGCTTCCTTTTGCGCCTGCATTTCGGCAGCACTTTGCAGTGGAATAGCAATTTTCAAAGTATACTTGGCGTAAGTGGCATTACCATTATAGGTTGCCGGTTTTATTTTGGGCAATTGCGCGAAAACTCTTTTACTCTCGGTTACCAAGACTTCTTCAATAGCATCAACATAGATTACTTTAAAGTTCCCGGCATCGGTTACTTCAAAAAGCACGATAACACTGCCTTTGTAATTATTTTGCTTCAAATGATCAGGCACTTTGAAATTATTGTACACAAAATCCTGAACTTCATTGTAAAAACATGTCTCAAGCGCATGATGCTGCAACCCCTCGCAAGACGGAAACACCGGAAATTTTTCCGTTTCTTTCAATACTTGGGCATTGCCTATCCATCCGGCAAACAGCAACAATAAAAAAAAGGTAGCTTTATTCATTTTTTTGAAAAAGTAAAAATTAATAACTGCCGGTGGCGGTTTCTCCGTTAGCAATTGTTTTGGCAGCTGAAGTCCCTATTCGCTTCACACCCAAACGAATCATTTCCTGAGCTTCTTCATAAGTTCTGACACCACCCGCTGCTTTTACCGGAAGCGGAGAGGCATTTTCGAGCATCATAATTATTGACGGAAAAGTGGCTCCGTTTGGCAATCCGTTTTCGGTTTTATAAAATCCGGTAGATGATTTAACAAATACATTTTGGAAACAATCTTCTTTGAAGTTGGAGATGATTACATTCTTTATCAAGGCAGAAATTTGAATGATTTGTGCATCAGTCAATGCCGCAACTTCAATGATCCATTTGACAATTTTGTGGTTTTCAAGAGCCAAAAGGGTTCCGCTGTAGATTTCTTTTTTAACCAAATCAATATCGCCTCTTTTGAATGCTTCATAGTTGCATACAAAATCCAATTCATCAGCTCCGTCTTCAATGGCTTTGTTGGCTTCGGCTAATTTTTGATCTAATGAATTTGTTCCTTCCGGAAAGGAGATTACAGTTCCTATCAGTACTTTCGAATTGGCCTGAGTTATCATTTCTTTGGCCAAGCGTACTTTATCAGGACGAATCATAATCAGCTTGAAACCTTCATCGATGGCTTCCTGAATAAATCCTTTGACAACAGTAGTATTATCATTTTCTGACAGGCCGCTTTGTTCGGCTGTTTTCAGATAAGTGGAATCGAGGTATTGTTTTATATTCATGCCATAAAAGTAAAAAAAAATCCCGATTAAAATCGGGACATTTATGATTCGTTGATTATTGGTATTTCTTTTGTTTTTTCATCCAAAAAAAGATTGCTAAAGCGGTGAGTGCTCCTGCGGTATTGGCCATTACATCAAAAACATCGGCATGGCGTGTGGTGGTAAAAGTTTCCTGCAAAAACTCGATTACTATTCCGTAACCGAATGAAACCAGAGACACCTTAATTATCGGTTTTAGCTCAGCTGATTTGTTCTTAGTCCATACATAACATCCCCAAAGGAATGTGAAAACAAAATGAAAGGTAAAATGGACGTATTTATCAGCTCCCGAAACCGGAATATTCGGCAATTTCCCGAATTTGACCAAACACAAAAAAGCAATCAAAACCGTCCAGCACAAGGCTAAAACGAAGAGTGTTTTTTTAAGCACCAATAAGTTGTTTGTAAGCATCACTAGACAACAATTCGTCAATCTCGGCAGTGTTGCTGATTTTAACTTTTATCATCCATCCTTTTCCGTAAGGATCTGAATTCACAGCTTCAGGAGTTCTTTCTAATTCGTCATTGAATTCGATGATTTCTCCGGAAAGCGGCAAGAACAAATCAGAAACCGTTTTTACAGCTTCTACTGTACCGAAAACTGAATCTTTATCCAAAGTTTGATCAAGAGTTTCTACTTCTACATATACGATATCGCCTAATTCTTTTTGAGCAAAATCAGTAATTCCTACTGTTGCAATATCTCCTTCAATTGAAACCCACTCGTGGTCTTTGGTGTACTTTAAGTTACTTGGTATGTTCATTAGTTTGTTGTATTTAATTTTCCCCAAAAGTATAATATCTGCAGAGATTATTAAAAAGATTGGGTTAAAACTTTAGTTAATTTCCAAAATTATATCGCATCGTAAATCCGGTTCTGATATTGGTTAACGGGAACGAGGTTGAAATTACCGGTTTAGAGAACGAATGATCATAGAAGAAGATAGCCGTTAGGTTTTTACTCAACGAATAATCAGCTGTTAATTTAGCAGACCAAATGTTTTGTCCACCTCCCAATTGGTTGTTATTGTAGTCCAGATATCTTACTATGGTTTTGTTGTTTCTGAGTGAGAAATCAATTTTTACATTCAGGTCGCTCTTGATGATTCCGGTAGGATTATCAGCCAATTTCGAAGAAAAGATAACGTCTTTGAAACGATATCCTAACCCGACGATGAACTCTTTTCCTTGTACCTCGGTCAATAAGTTGTTATCAAAACTCATAGACAAGCTTCGGTCTTTTTTCATTTCGGCCAAGAACTTAAACGAGTTTTTCATCTCAAAATCAAAGCGGACAAGCGGGTTAAATTGCTCAACCAAGTTGATGTTACCAATGACAATTTTGTTGTAAACATTACCGGTATTCGGATCTATACCCCCCGGATTTTTGTCATAATCAAAATTAGATCGGAAAGAGTTAATGGTATACGAAGCACGATAAGCATGCTGAATAGAGAAACGCTTAAAGGTATCTTTAAAGAACTTATAACGCATCAATCCGTTATATTTCACATTCCAGTTCGGAATAGGAATATTTCTGAAAGCGTCTAACGAAATACTTTTGGCTCTCTCGCCCGCAGCCTCGTCTAACTTGAATCCTGAAGCGTCGAACATACCAATACCACTACCGGTATAAGCCGCTAATAATGACGGAATCAACACGGCCTGACTGGTTTTACCAAATCCGACAGGGAATCCATCAGCATCTGTAGGGAATCCGGAACCACCATAATATTGAGTGGCTAATCGGTTGGCGATGATGATACGGTTATTTCTGAACTCATCAAAAGTTGAGGAACCATTTTCATCACTTCGCTTAAATGACGACTTCAACATAATGGTAGATATTGCAAAATTACCTGTAGTGTAGGGCGATCTTGAATTATAATCAGAGGTTATCGGGTCTACGTCATATTGTTCTGAATAGTTGCTGGCGTAAGTTCTGTTGGCTGTAAAATCAATTTTAAAGTCAGGGAACAAATCCATATTGGCTGTAAAATCCAATGTTTTGGTTACAACTTGTGTATAGTTTTGGTTGAAATTAGGATATTTAGTCAACCAACCTCTTTTCGCTGCTTCGAAACGAACATCGTCTTGGGCTCCGAACACAAACCCTAAAGATGGTTTTGTTGAACCGAAGAATCCTAAGCCTGGAAGGAATCCAGGCAATACCGTTCCTTCATTTTGGGTATAGTTTACCTGAATATTTTTGACACTGGTCAATACTCCTTTTAATCCATCCAAGAAAACATTTGAATTGGTTGCCGGCTGTACTCTTGTAGTGGTAATTTTTTCTCCCGGTTTTGGCAGCGCTGCCGGTTTTGCAGGAGCTTGTTTTAGCTTTTTACCCAAACCAACATACTTGTAGAAGGTCTCCATATTGAAGGTAGCATTCAACTTGTGCGAACTGGAGTTTTGTATGGTGTTCCCCAAATTGTATTCGGTACCGTCAGTAGTTGTAATTGTTCTGAACTGCAACGAAGCGCTTTGCCAGTTGTAATCACCGGTATAAGTATAGCTCGATTTTACAAAAGACAAAACCGGAATTTTATTGATTGGCAAATCATAATTCACCACAATTTGTTGATTGTGTTGATTTGGCGTTCCAATGTTCCAAAAATCCGTCCATAACGTGTAACTGTCATCCGGTACATTCTGGTCGTTCAAATAGCTTCTGACAATGTTATGGGTAGCTGCAGTATAGTTAATTTTCAACGATTTTGTCAAATTGTAATTAAACCCATACTGGTAGTTAAACATATAGTTTCTTCTGAACAACGGATCTAGTGGCAACCCAACTACATCCACCTGTCTGAACTGTTGTCTGTTGTATTGTCTAATGATGTTAGTACTGAATGAAATGTTACTCGGAAGATAATTAAAATTAAAATCGCTCAACATTTTCCAATAACTGCTCTTCTTGAAATACTTGGTGTTTTTGAACGGCTCTACTGCTTTTGGCTGGAACGCAAAAGCATAATCAACTCCTGTACTTACCTGTTGATCCAAATAGCTTTCAATTTCATAATTGTGCTTTTCAACCTGATTGTATGAATACGACAAGGTCAAGTTCTCAGGATCATAAACGTGCTGTTTTTGATCTTGAGCTCTTTCTTTTTTGACACCGATAAAATTGATACTTTTTCTTTTGGTATAATCAATCGCTCTGTCTTTGATATTCGCTCTTTCAGCACTGTTTGGAGTATTATCCAACAACTGCTGCAATCTGATATCCTGATTAAAAGGATCATACTCTGGAGTAATGGTTTCTTCACCAATAGCATAGTTGAACGGTAGATTGATTCCCCATTTTTTTGGCAATAATTTACCCAAACTGATGTTGGTTACTATGTTGTACTGCTGAGTGTCTTCACGACTTCTTTCCTGAGGGCCTTGTTCTAAGGCTCCAAATCCAATGGTACTTTTTCTTCCGGTTGCCGAGATATTGGCAAGGTCAGCAAAATTGGTATCCATATTCAACACAGCTGCCATACCGCCTTTGTTATTCATATCGGCCAAACGCAACTCGTTGAACCAAACTTCTCCCCTGATTGGATCGTTGTTGTTTCTGTTTCTCACCCCAACCATCAAAGTTCTTACCAATCCGAAATTAGGAGTTCCTTTTATGGCTAAACGCAGTGGTCCGCGCGAGGTATTTGATGCCAAAGACGGATCCAACTCAAAATCATCTTTGTAAAGTACCCCGTCAACAAAATCGGTTGAAGGCGCACTCATGGCTATTACCTTTAATTGTGTCAACAAGGAAGTTGGCAAATCGATTTCGTTGATTTCGGGCCAAATTTCAGTATCCGTTTTTGAAGAGAAAGGAGATACTTTTAATGGAATCTCAACTTCATAATAGTTGCTCGTAAAGTCATTACCGAAACGGATGAAAGCAGACATTTGATTGTCGGTCAACGGATTAGCATCACCTTTTAAAGCTTCAGCATGCAAAAACATTTTTAGTTTGTTGTATTGACGCATGTCTACGCTTACGTTTTTGAACACTGCTCTTGAATCCCCTTTTTCCAATCCGCCTTGAGAAACTCTCAATGACAATGATTGCTCATTTTGATTGATGATTTGTTGTCCGTTGGCTATTTGTTCACGAACCACACCCGGTGGAGTCACATAAGGAATAGGGTCTCTTTTAGAATTCTCTTGAATGTTAACCGAAAGCACATCAAAATTAGTATCATCATCAGCAGGATTAGGGTCATTGGCTTGCAAAGTATTATCGTAACGTCTCCACTCACCTCGTACCAAATCTAAAGCTCCGAAACGTACGGTGATAGGCTTCGTAAATCCGGTCATGAAGACTCTCATGAAACGGATAGAACGAAAATCAGAAATACTACCAATGGTTTTTTTCAAAGGAGTAGTTACCGGAATTTTAAACTGAATCCATTTTGCAGAACCTTCATTTCCGTTTTTCAACGGGATTTTATCCACCGGAACCACATCTGTAATAAAGTTGGTACCTGCAACCATGTTCGGTTTAATATCAATACCATATTCGTAATAGGCATTGACTGTGTTCATAGTATTGTCTCGGTTTATATCTTCCACATCCGGAAGCGTTGTTGAACCGCGATTGGTATCAGAAACTCCAATCGGTGAGTTCCCTTCAACACCGTTATAATTTTTGTAACGATCGAACACACTACCCGAGGTATTTAAAAAATATTGGTAATTATCCCCGGCAGGATCACTCAAGGCTGCATAACCGGCTTCAGGACCCGACAGCAATGCGCGTTCTCCGTCATCATTGACACCATCAAAACCAACGTCTTGAGCAGTTCTATTGGCACCATCCGCATCAAATGCATAAATCAGCGATTGTGACGAAGGTACTTTACCCCATACTGTGGGGCTAGTTAAGGTTTGTGACGTAACATCTTTAGGCAATCCGTTTTCGTATTGTTTACGTTCGTCTTTTAATATATCCTCAGATATTTCACCCAAATCAAAATAAATTTTTCCGGTATTGGTTGGATCAGCCTGTCCGTTTGGATCCGGATCAGTATAAGGATCTAATACCCAAAACTGAATGTATTCCACATTGCTTTGCTCAAAGTTCGTAGAATTAATAGGACGTGTTATTCCCCCAAAATTATCTTGAGGTGAAGAAAAACCGGATGGATTTAATCCTTCAGGGTTGAAATTATAAGGTCCTCTTTCGTTCGGATAATAAGTTAGGTCGAGGGTATTGATAACTTGTGACTGTCCGATGGGAACATCCAAATTCGGGAACAACTCTTTGCTGAAAACTCTACGGGTACTGTTCAACGACAAGTCATCATCTGATATATCTCCCGGTGTTTGTACGTAAATGGTCGGGTCAATACTGTACCAACTCAGTTTGGCGCGTTTATACCCATAGGTTCTGTCGGCGGCTGTAGATCCGAAATCATTGTAATCCAATCCGGACTGCCATTTTGGAACACTCGACAAACTCCATGACAAAGCAGAGCGCATATCAATTGTCGTTTGCGAACCTTCAAAATCATCTACATAAACTGTAGATTCGCCTTTGAATCGGTCTTGTTTAGGAGTATCCGGTTTTAAGAATGCGATTTCACCACGTAAGGAAAAGTTAGAAGGCACATCGGTATCAACATTAGGTAATTTATTCACCAATCTTGTTAAGAAAGGAACTTCAGTCGAATAAGCTCCGTTGAAACCGAAAATGGTATTGTTAACCGATTCCTGACCGTAGTTAGATTTACTGGTAAAAGGTCTCTCGGTCATTTTTATTAACGTAGCTCCTAACAAGAATTTGTCTGAGAATTTATGCTCTACGTTAACTCCCATAAATCTGCGGGTTTGTTGACCAAAGGCTGAGTTGTTTTCTACCGAAACCTGAATCGGCGTATTCGATGCTTGTAAAGACGGATCCAAAATCTGCACTCTACCAGCCTGATAATTGACGCTGTAATCGATTCCTTCTTGTAACACTCTTCCTCCGGCGGTAACCACAACTGAACCTCGGGGCACATTGTAAGCTCCGATAGGAATACCGTCACCACCCATAGATTTAAATCGTCCTTTTAATTGAAATTTATTTCTTGACGCATCCTGTAAGGCGGCAGCTTGTGTTCTTCGGTACATTTCACGGAACACGTACTTGGCTTGGTTAGGGTTAAACGTTGCTGTAGTGGCTATTTGATCGGCATCGTAATTTTCATAATAATCCTCCGTCGGAGTATTTTTTAATTTATCGAACAAATATTTACCAAAAGGTTCTACCGTTGTAAAGATTATTCTTCCGTTTTGTTGATCAACCGTCAATCCCGGAATAAAATCGAAGAAACCGTCTCCGCCTTCCTGTGGGTCGTTGTTGTAATTCAACTTATCAATACCAAATACTTTTAACAATGCCGTTTCAGCTACGTTGGCAGGAAGTTGCAACGGTATGTTTCCGGAAGGATCTTTATAAGGCGTAATGTAATTTAACGGAGATGGATCGGTGTAAAGAATGTTGAATTTAAAATCTTCTTTTTGCAACTGAAACGCTCCCGGAATTTGATAAATATTTTTCATCATCAAGTTCCAAACCGGTTTTTTCACGTTGGTCAGATTACTTTTCAACATCTTCAAAATCAAACTTTGGGAGGATACCGCTTCCGAAGACGTTCCGCCATCGGTAACCACAGTAGCATCAACTCCGTCTGTTCCAAATTCTCCAACTTGATATACTTTTTCTCCAACGGTGTATTGATAGGCTACGGCTAAAACTTCATCATTTGCCAATCGTTGCTGCAATGAAATGTATCCTAATTGCGGATGAAAAGTAAACTCATTCGGAGATAATTTTCGGGCATTTTCCAATTTTGAGTAATCGGTACCTTCATCAACCACATTGTTAAATCCGACACTTGAAGTAACGATATCTCTCACCTCAGGTTTTAATAATCCTCCACCCGATATAATCAAAGCAGGATCATATTTATTGTTGCTATTGTTGGTTGGAGTGTCAACCGGAGTTCCGAGGAAAAAGTTATTAGCTGTTATTTCGGTCGGATTTACAGCAACCACTTGTTGATCGGTCAAGCCTGTTAATTGTGCTTCTCCCAAATCTTGAAGAGCGATAATGTTTCTTAAATTGTTGTTGGTATTGGTAACTCTGTTTTGTTTGTTAGTTACCCAAACCTCTATTCGGGTAATTTGTACCCTGCTGTCGATAAACGGATATCTTCTTAAAGCCTCGTCGTATTTGTTTCTGAAGTATTGTGATAAGAAAAAGTGTCGGTCATTATCATAATCTAGAGCAAACAATTCAAAATCCTGAATAGTACCTCCTCCTTGAGCGGTAACTGATTTTGTTTGTGATTTTTGTTCCGAAAACACCCCGGTAACGGTTGTCTTGCCAAACTGTAATTGAGCCTTAACCCCAAACAAACTCTGAGCACCACGAATCAACGAATTGGTCAGAGGCATGCTGACATTCCCGACCTCAATTTTCTGAATGATGTCGTCCTCGGTAGGGGCATATTCTAATTTGATAAGGTTTTGAAACGCAAAAGTAGACTGAGTATCGTAGTTGGCATTCACGCTGAGTCGGGTTCCAACTTTACCCATCAAACTCATGCTGATTCTTTGATTGAAATCGAAAGTAGTCTGCGCTCTGTTTCTGGGTGAAAAAGCAGGATTGTCTTGCTTAGTGTAACGCAAACCCAAATCCATTTCTACCGAACCTGTGGGCTTCACATCTATGGTGTTTCCTCCAAAAATGGTTTCAAAGAAACCGGAATTTACATAATACCTTGGCAATAAATCTTTTTTCGCGGCTTCGCTTCCATCTTTTTTACCATCAATAGCATCTGATTTTTTCTTGAAATACTCACGCATTGACTCACGCAAAACCAACTCTTCGTATTCTTTTGGCGTTAAAATGATGGGGTAATTGATATTAAATCCTTCAAAAGTGCTCGAATAAATATAACGGTTTGTAGCGGGGTCATAGGTATAAGCATTAACGATGCTGTTCGGGTTTTTGATTTCAACCTTCCCTTTTGAATATCCTGTACTGTCAACAACTGTTGTATTTACCTGCGCAAAAGTCGATGCGCCAAGCAATAACACTAAAACAAATAGTGTCCTTCTGAAGTTTAAAAATAATTTTGTCGCGTATAGTGTTTCCAAGAATTATAAGTTTTTTAATGCCTGTTTGATAATAGTTTCAACTGTTGCTTCGGGATTGTCTTTAATAATCTTATCCACCACCTTTTCTGCATTTTTTCTGATATAACCCAAAACCTCCAAAGCAGATAACGATTCTTCTCGATTAATATTGTGTTGTGAGAGCGATATTTCATCTAAATCGTAGATTTTTAACACTT
Source organism: uncultured Flavobacterium sp. (assembly GCA_964413435.1). Lineage (GTDB taxonomy): Bacteria > Bacteroidota > Bacteroidia > Flavobacteriales > Flavobacteriaceae > Flavobacterium. Next base: position 37,594 of record CAYPSB010000010.1, on the reverse strand, counting down.
TGTCTTTCAAGTCGAGTATGACGCGTTGCGCTGTTTTCCCTCCGATACCTTTGATGGATTGTATAGTTCCTACATCACCACTGCCTATAGCTTGGATGATTTGTTTCGGGTCTAAAGAAGACAACATCGTTCTGGCAATACCGGCTCCTATACCTGATACAGACAACAAAAGTCTGAATAATTCCCGTTCTGATTTTTCGACAAAACCAAACAGCGAATGGGCGTCTTCTTTGATTTGAAGATGCGTAAACAACTTTACAAAATCGGTATTGGGAAGTAACGAAAACGTGTGCAGTGAGATATTGATATGATAGCCAACACCATTGCAGTCAATAACAACCTCTGTAGGCGATTTTTCAACTAATTTTCCTTGAATATGTGCTATCATTTTATTCGAAATCTAATTCCAAATATAGCAAAATTCTTTAACTGACAAAGTCTGTGTGCCATATCTGTTCAATATTACCCCAACTATGAGTTCGTCATTTTCTTTCTTTTCTCTTTTTCCTGCGCATCAACTACGGCTACGGCTACCATATTGACCATTTCTTCAACACTGGCACCCAATTGAAAAATATGCACAGCCTTCTCCATTCCCAGCATAATTGGCCCTACCGAATCAACTTTATAGAGTTCTTTCAAAAGTTTATACGTAATATTTGCGGCTTCCAAATTCGGAAAAATCAAGGTGTTTACTTTTTTACCGGCTAATTTTGAAAATGGAAACTTCGCTTTGAGCATTTCAGGGTTTAGGGCAAAATCGGTTTGGATTTCTCCATCAACTATTAAATCCGGATAGTTTTCATGCAAATAAGAAACTGCCTGACGCACTTTGGAAGCACTTTCATAAGAAGAAGAACCAAAATTGGAAAAAGACACCATAGCAATCACCGGTTCAATACCGAACATTCGGGTTGTTTTAGCAGTCATCAAAGCAATTTTTGCCAATTCATCAGCGGTTGGATTCGGATTAATTGCCGTGTCCGATAAAAACATAGGGCCGCGGTTAGTCATCATCATATTGGTCGTAGCAATCAGGGTAATTCCCGGAGCTTTACCTATCAATTGCATCAAAGGTTTTACCGTTGAAGGGTAACTTCTGGAGTATCCTGAAACCATTGCATCCGCATCGCCTTCGTTTACCATCATAGCGGCAAAGTAATTGCGTTCGCGCATCCAACGCTGAGCATCTAATTGAGAAATTCCTCTGCGCTGGCGGGCTTTCCAATAAATTTCACCGTATTTCAATCGGCGTTCATCTTCTTCTTTTGTTTTCGGGTCTATAATTGGAACTTCTGCATCAAATCCTAATTCTTCTTTGAGCTCTAATATTAACTCTCTGTTTCCTAAAAGAATCGGTCGGGCAATACCTTCTTCGTATGCAATTTGAGCTGCTTTCAACACATCTAAATGGTCTGCTTCTGCAAAAACTACGCGTTTCGGGTCGGTCTTGGCACGATTGGTAAGCAAACGCACCATTTTATTATCGGAACCTAAACGTTCAAGAAGTTCTTCTTCATATTTCTCCCAATCGGTTATAGGGTTTAGTGCTACGCCCGAATTCATGGCGGCTTTGGCCACGGCAGGAGCTACCACTGCAATCAGTCTGGGGTCAAATGGTTTGGGAATGATGTAATCTTTTCCGAAATTCAAGCGGGTTTCACCGTAGGCAATATTTACCTGTTCGGGAACCGGTGCTTTTGCCAACTCAGCCAAAGCGTGTACAGCGGCCATTTTCATTTCTTCATTGATTTTTGTGGCTCTGACATCAAGAGCTCCGCGGAAAATATACGGAAACCCGAGTACGTTATTTACCTGATTAGGATGATCAGAACGGCCGGTAGCCATGATGATATCTTCACGAGTATTTATAGCCAAATCATAATCTATTTCAGGTATTGGATTCGCCATAGCAAAAACGATAGGATTTTTGGCCATGCCCAACAGCATTTCGGGGGTCAATATATTTCCGGCTGATAATCCGAGAAAAACATCGGCACCAAGCAGTGCTTCCTGAAGTGAAATTCCGGGTTTGCCGTGGGTGTATTTTTTTTGCAAGTCGGATAAATCGGTGCGGTCTTTTGAAAGAACCCCGTCTTTATCAAACATAATGATGTTTTCGGCTTTTACTCCCAATAACATATATAAATTGGCACATGCCAAAGCGGCTGAACCGGCACCGGAAACTACAACCTTAACTTCGGTTGTTTTTTTCTTAGCCAACTCTAAAGCATTCAGTAAGGCTGCCGAAGAGATGATAGCAGTACCGTGTTGGTCGTCGTGCATCACCGGAATATTCAATTCTTCTACAAGACGTCTTTCGATTTCAAAAGACTCAGGAGCTTTGATATCTTCCAGATTGATTCCGCCAAATGTTGGAGCAATATTTTTTACTGTCTGGATAAACGTGTCTATGTCTTTAGCATCAACTTCGATGTCAAACACATCGATATCTGCAAAAATTTTAAAAAGCAACGCTTTCCCTTCCATCACAGGCTTTGAAGCTTCCGGACCTATATCGCCTAATCCCAAGACCGCTGTTCCGTTAGTAATTACAGCAACCAAATTTCCTTTGGACGTATATTTATAAACGTTATTTACATCTTTGGCAATTTCCAAACAAGGCTCTGCCACTCCCGGTGAATAAGCCAACGACAAATCGCGTTGCGTTGCGTATTTTTTGGTAGGCACCACTTTAATTTTACCAGGGGTTGGTTTGGCGTGGTATAAAAGTGCTTCTCTTCGTTTACTGTATTTGTTCATTTTGCTTTTTTTATTCTGACTTACAAAGGTAGAAGACTGGCTGTAATATTGAAATATTTAATGATTTCTTTTTAAACATCAGATGAGTTTCAAAAAATCGATATTTCGTTTTAATCCGGACAGTTTTGTTCGCTTTAGCGGTGAGTTAGTAAATACTTTATCAAAAGTTTCCTGAGTGATTTCTTCCCAATCCTTTTTGGTGTATGAAAGCAATTCGGGATAAGGAGTGAAAAGAGGTTCGCTGTGCGCTTTTGAAAACTTGTTCCAAGGGCATACATCCTGACAAACATCGCAGCCAAACATCCAATCATCAAGCTTCCCTTTCATCTCCTGAGGGAGGTTATCCTGCAGTTCGATTGTAAAATAGGAAATGCATTTGCTGCCGTCAACTACATAAGGTGCGACTATGGCTTGGGTAGGACAAGCATCAATACAGGCAGTACAGGAACCGCAATGGTTGGTTGTAGGATTGTCGTATTCTAAATCCAAATCAACAATCAACTCGGCAATGAAGTAAAAAGAACCCACTTGTTGGGTCAGTAAGTTACTGTTCTTCCCTATCCAACCCAAACCGCTTTTGGCAGCCCAGGCTTTATCCATTACCGGCGCAAAATCCACAAAAGCTCTTCCGTATACTTCTCCAATCTCAGCTTTAATGTAATTGAGTAATTTTTTTACTTTCTTCTTGATGACATTATGGTAATCTTTTCCGTAAGCATATTTAGAAATCTTGTAACTATCTTCGATTTGCTCCTGAGGCGGATAGTAATTGAGCAATAATGAGATTACACTTTTAGAGCCTTCCACCAAAAGTGTCGGATCCAATCGTTTATCGAAATATTCTTCCATAAAACCCATTTCACCCTGATAGTTTTGGTTTAACCAATGTTCTAACCGCGGAGCTTCTTCCTCCAAAAATCCCGCTTTGGAAATACCACAAGACAAAAAACCGAGGCGTTTGGCTTCGGTTTTGATGAGTTGCGAATATTTTTCTTTATTGGAATTCATGATAAAATGAAATGTTCAATCGGGTTTTAATCATTTGGGGGATTGCTGAGCACTTTAAGCTTAAAACAGTCCTCCCTGAATATTGGTTCTAATTTTACCCAAGTGCTTATAAGCCTTTTCAGTAACTTCACGCCCACGCGGAGTTCTGATAATAAAACCTTCTTGTATCAAAAAAGGTTCGTATACTTCTTCTATAGTTTCTCCACTTTCAGAAACAGCTGTGGCTAAAGTTGACAATCCGACCGGCCCACCTTTGAACTTATCGATAATGGTATTCAAAATTTTGTTGTCCATTTCGTCTAAACCATGTGCATCAACATGCAGGGCTTTCAATGAAAAACGAGCAATTTCGATATCTATTTTACCGTTCCCTTTTATTTGGGCAAAATCGCGCACTCGACGCAATAATGCATTGGCGATACGCGGTGTTCCTCGACTTCTCCCTGCAATTTCAATAGCAGCTTCCATACTGATGGGCATTTTCAAAATACTTGAACTGCGCTGTACTATAGTCGTCAAAAGTTCAGTATTGTAATATTGTAAACGACTTTGAATACCGAAACGGGCACGCATGGGAGCCGTCAACAAACCGGAACGCGTCGTAGCTCCTACCAACGTAAACGGATTAAGGTTAATTTGAACCGAACGCGCATTGGGTCCGGACTCAATCATGATATCAATCTTAAAGTCTTCCATAGCCGAGTATAAATACTCTTCAACCACCGGACTCAAACGATGAATCTCATCGATGAATAAAACATCTCTTTCTTCGAGGTTGGTCAACAATCCGGCCAAGTCACCGGGTTTATCCAGAACAGGACCAGAAGTAATCTTAATACCAACACCCAATTCATTAGCCAAAATATTAGCTAAAGTGGTTTTACCAAGTCCCGGAGGTCCGTGAAACAAGGTATGATCCAAAGCCTCATTGCGAAGATTAGCCGCTTCCACAAAAACTTTGAGGTTTTCCAAGACCTGATCCTGACCGGTAAAATCATCAAAAGACAAGGGTCTGAGCTTTTTTTCTAAGTCGAGCTCATCCGGATTATAATTTGAATTGGTGGGATTAAGATTTTCATTCATACCACAAATATATGATAAAGTTTTGCGTGAGTTTTTTGAAATACATAAAAAAAGAAGATGGGGTAAAACGGCCGCAAATAAAAATGCCCTTCCATGAGGAAAGGCATTTTTATATTATTTCAAAAGAGATTAATGGTGTAATACCTCTTCTCCTTCTTTCATAGGTACATTTTGAGGAACAAAATCTTCATCATGACCCGGTTTGCTGTAATCATAAGGCCATCTGTGAACTTCCGGAATTTCTCCAGGCCAGTTTCCGTGGATGTGCTCAATAGGAGCAGTCCATTCCAATGTATTTGATTTCCATGGATTTTGAACTGTTCTTTTTCCGTAGAAAATACTGCTGAAGAAGTTGTATAAGAATACCAATTGGAACGCACCACCAACCAAAGCAAACGTAGTAATAATAACGTTTACGTTTTGCAACTCGTCAAATAACGGGAAGTTAGTATTGGTGTAATATCTTCTTGGTAAACCGGCCATACCGATAAAGTGCATTGGGAAGAATACCCCGTAAGCACAAACTGCAGTTACCCAGAAGTGAACGTATCCTAAGTTTTTGTTTAACATTCTTCCGAACATTCTAGGGAACCAGTGGTAGATTCCGGCAAACATTCCGTAAAGAGCTGAGATACCCATTACCAAGTGGAAGTGCGCTACCACGAAGTAAGTATCGTGAACGTTAATATCCAAAGTACTGTCTCCTAAAATAAGACCGGTCAAACCACCCGTGATAAAGGTAGAAACCAAACCTATCGAGAACAACATAGCCGGATTCAACTGTAAGTTACCTTTCCATAATGTTGTAATGTAGTTGAAGGCTTTTACCGCAGAAGGGATCGCAATCAATAAGGTAGTAAAAGTAAATACTGAACCTAGGAACGGATTCATACCTGAAATAAACATATGGTGACCCCAAACAATCGTAGACAAGAATGCGATGGCAATGATAGACATAATCATCGCTCTGTATCCAAAGATTGGTTTACGAGAGTTAGTTGCAATAATTTCTGAGGTAATACCTAAAGCCGGTAATAATACGATGTAAACTTCAGGGTGTCCCAAGAACCAGAACAAGTGTTCGAACAATACCGGAGAACCTCCTTGGTAGTGTAATACTTCACCCGCGATGTAGATATCAGACAAGAAGAACGATGTTCCGAAACTTCTGTCCATGATCAACATCAATGCAGCTGATAATAATACAGGGAATGAAATAACCCCGATGATGGCCGTGATGAAGAAAGCCCAAATGGTAAGCGGCAATCTTGTCATTGACATACCTTTAGTTCTTAAGTTGATTACAGTAACTATGTAGTTCAATGAACCCAACAATGAAGAAGCAATGAAAATAGCCATAGATACCAACCATAAGGTCATACCGGTACCTGAACCTGAAATAGCTTGCGGCAAGGCACTTAATGGTGGGTAAATCGTCCAACCTGCAGAAGCCGGTCCTGATTCCACAAATAGCGAAATAACCATAACCACACTCGATAAGAAGAACAACCAGTAAGAAACCATATTCAAAAATCCGGAAGCCATATCACGTGCTCCAATCTGCAACGGAATCAACAAATTACTGAACGTTCCACTCAATCCCGCAGTCAACACAAAGAATACCATGATGGTTCCGTGTATAGTAACTAACGCCAAATAAGTTTCGTTATTCATAACTCCACCCGGAGCCATTCTTTCTCCAAGGAAAAAGCTGAAAATTTTGAAAGATTCTTCAGGCCAAGCCAATTGCATTCTGAAAAGCATTGACATCCCAACACCAATAACTCCCATAATGATACCGGTAATCAAATATTGTTTTGATATCATTTTGTGGTCAATACTAAAAATATACTTAGTAATGAACGTGTCTTTATGGTGGTGTTCGTGTGCGTCGTGACCGTGATCGTGGTTGTGAGCTTCTGCTGACATATAGGTTAACTTTTAAGTTTTTTAATATTATTTCGTTTCTGCTTGAGCAACTACTGTACTGTCAGTACCTTTTGCTGAAGTTGTGTCTTTTGAAGTGGCTGGTTTTTCAGCAGCTTTTGCTTCAGCTGCAGCTGTTTTAACCGCCTGAACGATGGTTTTTGGAGAATTCTCTTTTAACCATGCTTGGTATTCTTCAGGTGTATCTACTACCACTTTCATTTGCATGTTGTAGTGAGAAGCTCCACAGATTTTGTTACACAATAACAAATAATCAAAAGTGTAAGGATCTAGAGCCGGTTGACCGCTGGCAACTAAAGCCTCGCTCTTTTTAGCTCTGATAGCATTGATACGAGCAACTTTTTCAACCATAGCCGGTTTTTCTCTCATCTCAGCAGTAGTCATTGTTGGGATGAATGAGAAGTTGGTAACCATACCCGGTACACAGTTCATTTGAGCTCTGAAGTGAGGCATGTAAGCAGAGTGCAACACGTCTTGAGAACGCATTTTAAAAATCACTCTTTTTCCTTTAGGGATGTGTAATTCAGAAGAAGTGAAATCATCCTGAGCATTTGGGTCAGACAAATCAACTCCAAGGTTGTTAGCTCCGTCAATATATCTCACGTTGGCTTTTCCTAAAACATCATCAGCACCTGAATATCTGGCTTCCCATTTGAATTGTTGTGCATAAAGTTCAATTACAATAGCATCTTCTTTATCTTTCTCGCTTACAAACATAATGTTAGTCCAAGCGTACAATCCGTAAAGAATCAAACCTGCTAAAACAATAGCCGGAATAATACTCCAAATGAATTCCAAACGGTTATTATCAGCAAAGTATAAAGCTTTTTGACCTTGTTTTCCTCTGTATTTGAAGGCAAAATAGTGTAACAAAGCTTGCGTTACGGTTTGAACAAAAAAGATCAAAACCAAAGTAATAACCATCAAATTATCGATTTGTGGTCCGTGTGCCGAAGCAGAGTCACCAATTAGAGGAAACTTACTGTAATTTAATAGACAGAAAATAGTTGTAAGATAAATAAAGCCCAAGAAACCAAACATCAGGTAACCATTTACTTTATTATCGTTATCATTAGCAATCTGCGTGTTATTCACATTTCCACCAACTTGAGTTAAGTCGAATATTTTAGTTAACTGCCATAAGGCAACTGCCAATAAAACTACAACTATAAGTACCAAAAGAGTTGTCATTTGTTTTTTACTTTAAATATTAATAATGAAAATGTTTACTTTCTTCGATGAACGGATTGCGTTTTGGTACCAGCGGCGCTTTAGTTAAAGCAGTGAATACTACAAAAATGAATAATCCTAAGAAGAATAATACTGATGCGATTTCAGGAATACCTATGAACCATTGGTCACCAACCGTAGCCGGCATAATCATGTTGAAGAAATCAACATAGTGACCGAATAATATAATGATACCTGCCATTACGATAATCCAGAATATACGTTTAAAATCGGTATTGATTAACAACAAAATAGGTAGAATGAAGTTCATCACAAATGCACCCCAGAAGGTTATTGGATAGATTTCAATTCTCGTTTTGAAGTATGTTACCTCTTCCGGAATATTAGAATACCAAATCAACATAAATTGAGAGAACCAAAGGTATGTCCAGAAAACACTGATACCAAACATGAATTTTGATAAATCGTGAATGTGGCTTGAGTTTACTACTTCTAAATACCCTTTAGATTTCAAATAGATTGTTACCAATTGAATAACTGTAATACCACTTACAAAGAAGCTGGCAAATACATACCATCCGAAAAGTGTACTGAACCAGTGTGGATCGAATGACATAATCCAGTCCCAAGACATAATAGATTCTGAAACGATAAAGAATACTAAAAATGCCGCTGACATTTTGAAATTCTTTTTGTAGAACGAATCATCGATAGCTTCATCTTGTGCCAAACAATTTTTTCTGGATAAATGTCTGTATAAATTCCATCCGGCAATGAATATAGCTGCTCTGATAATCCAGAATGGGAAATTTAAATATCCTGATTTACCGGCAATCATGTGATCATAATTGGCGCTTCCTTTGGTTGTAACACCTTCAGCCATCCAAACGAATAAATGGTTAAAATGCAAACCGGATAGAACTAAAATAATAAAGAAAATTATAGAACCCGGAAGTAAATAAGAGGTAACGCCCTGCATCACTCTGAACAATACCGGAGACCATCCTGCCTGTGACACTTGTTGAATGGCGTAAAATGCAAGAGCACCTAAAGCAATCAACATGAAGAAAATACAAGCTACGTATAAAGCAGCCCATGGTTTATTTTGCAATTGATGAAAAACGTGTTCAACATGTTCTTTATGAGCTGCATCGGCTTTGGCATCGTGTTTTTCAACTGCGTGAGCATCGTGACCGCCTTCATGCCCATGGCTTTCTGAAGCAAGTATTGTTTCTACGTCCTGGATAGATTTTGGAGCGGTTAGGAAACCATAACCAATTCCCAACACTCCAACGAGCATTAAGACGAAAGAAAAAGTTTTTAATTTACTTGAAAAGGTATACATATCTATAACAATCAGTTTATTTTACAATTATAATTTGCTCTTAAGTTCCATAACGTAAGAAGCAACCATCCATCTTTCTTCTTGGCTCAATTGGTTAGCATATGAACCCATTGAATTCAAACCGTATGTTTGAACATGGAAAACACTTCCTTCATTAATTTGTCTGTCTTTGTAACTAGGTACACCCAAGAATTTTTGTTGTTTAACCAACTTACCTTGACCGTCACCGGCAGTACCGTGACAAATAGCGCAATAGACATCAAACAGCTCCTGAGCCTTTTTCATATCTACTTTAGTTGAATCCAAAGGAGATTTTAAATTTGCAGCCTTTACAGCTAGTAAAGCTTCCGGAGTATCCGGATATTCATAAGGTACAAAACCTCTTTTGATTGATCCGCTCGGAGGCAACTGACCTTCTTTTCCTTTTAATCCTGTTGGCGAGTTGAAAGCATCAGATTCTGAATAGGTTTCATAAGCCACAGATTCATACATGTTGGGCATGTATTGGTAATTGGGTTTCGAATTATCTTTGCAAGATGAAAAGGAAACAATGATACCTAATAATACTGCTGTTTTAAGTAAACTTTTCATATCTGTTATTAATGCTTATCAATTACTTTAACTTCTACTGCTCCTGTTGCTTCGAAAAATTTGACTAATTCGGCTTCATTATCATTAACAGAAACTTCCATTAAGAAATGGTCATCAGTAGTTCTCACATCCGGATTTTCAGCTTGTTTGAATGGCCATAATTTACTTCTCATGTAAAAAGTAATTACCATTAAGTGCGCTGCAAAAAATACCGTCATCTCAAACATTACCGGAATGAATGCCGGCATATTTTGATAGTAGGCAAAACTCGGTTTTCCACCAATATCTTGTGGCCAATCCTGAATCATGATATAGTTCATCATGGTAGTGGCAACTGTTAAACCAATACATCCGTAGATGAATGCGCAAATGGCTAAACGTGTCGGTGCAATGCCCATAGCTTTATCCAAACCGTGAACCGGGAATGGGGTAAAGACTTCTTCAATGTGATGATGAGCGGCTCTGGTTTTGTGAACTGCATCCATCAATACATCATCATCATTGTATATAGCGTGTATAACTTTATTACTACTCATAGCAATTATTAATGTTTATCTGAATGATTATGACCTTCTAATTCTCTTTGTCTTTTGTAGTTTTCTCCCGAAGATTTCAAGATTGTTTTAACCTCTGCCTGAGCAATTACAGGGAATGTTCTGGCGTATAAAAGGAATAATACAAAGAAGAAACCAATAGTACCGATGAAAATTCCAATATCAATGAACGTAGGTTGGAACATCGTCCATGATGACGGAAGATAATCTCTGTGCAATGAGGTAACGATGATTACAAAACGCTCAAACCACATACCGATGTTTACTACGATAGAGATGATGAAAGAGAACATGATACTCGTTCTCAATTTTTTGAACCACATGAACTGAGGAGAGAACACGTTACAAGTCATCATCGACCAGTAAGCCCACCAGTAAGGACCAGTTGCTCTGTTCAAGAAAGCATATTGCTCATACTCTACTCCCGAATACCAAGCCACGAATAACTCCGTAATATAAGCCACACCAACGATAGAACCTGTAATCATAATTACGATGTTCATCAATTCGATATGTTGGATAGTGATATAAGCTTCTAAGTTAGACACTTTTCTCATAATGATCAAAAGTGTGTTTACCATGGCGAATCCTGAGAATACCGCTCCGGCAACGAAGTACGGAGGGAAGATGGTTGTATGCCATCCGGGAATTACCGAAGTAGCAAAGTCAAAGGATACAATGGTGTGTACAGAAAGTACAAGAGGGGTTGCTAAACCGGCCAATACAAGAGATACCTCTTCGAAACGTTGCCAGTCTTTAGCTCTTCCACTCCATCCGAAAGACAGAATAGAATAAATTCTTTTAGTAAAAGGAGTTACTGCACGGTCTCTTAGCATTGCGAAATCCGGTAACAAACCAGTCCACCAGAAAACAAGGGAAACCGAAAGGTAAGTTGAAATCGCAAATACGTCCCAAAGCAACGGTGAGTTAAAGTTTACCCACAAAGAACCAAACTGGTTCGGAATAGGCACAACCCAGTAAGCCAACCAAGGACGACCCATGTGAATGATTGGGAACAAACCTGCCTGCACTACCGAGAAGATGGTCATGGCTTCCGCAGAACGGTTGATGGCCATTCTCCATCGTTGACGGAATAATAATAATACCGCTGAGATAAGTGTTCCGGCGTGACCGATACCTACCCACCAAACGAAGTTAGTGATATCCCAAGCCCAACCAACAGTTTTGTTTAATCCCCAAGATCCGATACCGGTAGATATAGTATACACTATACATCCAATTCCCCAAAGGAAAGCTATTAATGCGATAGAAAATACAGTCCACCACTGTTTATTGGCTCTTCCTTCTACTGGAGCAGCTACATCTACAGTTACATCGTGATATGATTTATCACCTATAACTAAGGGTTTTCTAATGGGTGCTTCGTAATGAGACGACATAATCCTTTATATTGTTTCTTAATTAATTACTTATTTAAATACTAGGTATTTCTAACTTTAACGTGGTAGAATACATTTGGTTTGGTACCAACGTGCTCCAACAAATGATACATTCTCTTATCTTCGGCCAATTTGGCTACTTTGCTTTCTTTGTTGTTTACGTCACCGAAAACCATAGCTCCAGTTGTACAAGCCGAAGAACAAGCTGTTTGGAATTCATCCGCATTAACTTCTCTTCCTTCTCGTTTAGCCGTTAAGATTGTTAATTGTGTTTTTTGGATACACATAGAACATTTCTCCATAACTCCACGAGAACGTACGTTTACATCAGGATTAACCACCATACGACCCAAGTCGTCATTCATGTGGAAATCAAACTCGTCATTGTTGTTGTACAAGAACCAGTTGAAACGACGTACTTTATACGGACAGTTGTTAGCACAGTAACGAGTACCCACACAACGGTTATAAGCCATTTGGTTTTGACCTTGACGACCGTGTGATGTTGCCGCCACAGGACAAACTGTTTCACATGGTGCGTGATTACAGTGCTGACACATTACCGGCTGGAAAGCCACCTGAGGATTGTCAGCCGGGTTTTCCATTTGTCCGAATCCGCCTAATGAACCTTTGTCACCAAACAAACCGTTGAAACTTTCTTTTTTCTCGTTGTCTTCAGCGAAAGTATCTTGAGAAGAATAGTATCTGTCGATACGTAACCAGTGCATATCACGGCTTCTTCTCACTTCTGATTTTCCAACAACAGGAACATTATTTTCAGCATGACAAGCAATCACACAAGCACCACATCCGGTACATGCATTCAAGTCGATTGACAAGTTGAAGTGGTGACCAACCGAACGATCGAATGATTCCCATAAGTCAACTTTAGTAGCCTCAACTTCTTTGTGATCCAAAGATACCATTGGCACTTCATTCCACTCTTTGCTGTCTTTAGTATTGAATATTGTTAAAGTAGTTTCTTTAATAATATCACCTCTACCCATTAAGGTTTTTTGTGCCTGCACACAAGCAAACTCATATTCACCGTTTGCTTTAGCGATAGAAGCTGATTGAACATTATTAAAGTTTGTATAGAATGTGTAAGCGTTAACACCTACTTGCATTTCTTCTTTTAAGGCTGCTTTTTTACCATAACCCAAAGCCAAACCTAGAGTACCAACTGCTTGTCCTGGTTGAACAATTACCGGAACATCCATTTTGGTTCCATTTACGGTAAGAGTAGCTATACTTCCGTTAAGACCACCATTAGCAACAATTTTATTTTCTAATCCTAATTTTTTAGCATCAGCAGGAGCAACTGTTACATAGTTGTCCCAAGACACTCTGGTAATCGGATCCGGAAACTCTTGCAACCAAGGGTTGTTAGCTTGCTGACCATCTCCTAAACCGGTTTTGGTATACAATACTAATTCGAAACCGTTTGCTGCTTTTGATGAAGCTAAAGCATTTGCGGCAGCCGAATAATCAACTGAACCGGCAGAAGCTCCCGAAGGAGTACCCACTACTACACCATCGTGAACCGCTTTGTTCCAAGTTGTTCCGGCAGTATATGCAGCAGCATTAGCTTTGATGTAATCGTAGAAAGAAACTCCGTTACCATTCCAAGACAATAAAGCTTCCTGGAACTGTTTTGAACTAAATAACGGACGGATTGTTGGTTGTACAACAGAATACGTTCCTTTAGTCAACATTAAATCGTTCCATGACTCTAAATAATGAGGAGCCGGAACAGCAATATTTGTAATCGAAGCCGTTTCATCTTCTCTTAAAGAGAACGCCACCGATAATTTTACTTTTTTCAATCCGCTTACAAACTTAGCACTGTCGGCTAAAGTATAAACCGGGTTAACACCACTCATGATTAACGTATGAACGCTTCCTGCATTCATATCAGCAATCAATTGAGCTACTTTTGCATCAGAGCCTTTTCTGATTTGACGAGTCCCAATAGTTGAAAATGCCTCGCTTGCTAGTTTCTGGTTAATAGCCAAAACCAACAATTGTGCATTTTTATCCTGAATACCTGAAACTAAAACTCCTTTGCTTCCAGCAGCCGCTAATTGTTTAGCCGCTTTTGTAGCATCAGCATTACCTGCGTCACCTGCACCATTAACAATTACATTATAGATTCCAGCTAGTGCTTTTTTCTGATTAGCTACGGTCATAGGCACACGCTTATCAGCAGCAGCACCCGACAAAGTCATGTTAGCTTCAAACTGATAGTGTTTTGACATTTTTCCGGCTTGTGGAATTCTGCCTTGAGCGTAACCCGAGTCAAATCCGCCACCTTGCCAATCACCTAAGAAATCAGCTCCAATAGAAACGATTGTATTCGCTTTTGAAAAATCATAATCAACTAAAGCTCTTTCGCCATAAACAGCTTCAAATGCATCCAAAGCCGCTGACTCAGAAACTGAATCATACACTACATGTTTAGCAGTTGGATTTTTTGCAATGAATTCAGCAATCAATTTTTCAGTTGAAGGACTGGCTAAAGTTCCGGTAAGCAAAACAACTTGACCTCCTTTAGCTTTTGCATCGGCTAAACTGGCTTTGATTTTCAAATCAGCCTCTTGCCAATTTGCGTCTTTTTGAGCAATCTTAGTTACTTTCAAACGCATGCTGTCATACAACGACAATACCGAAGCGTGAACTCTGGCATTGGCCGCAAACTTAGCACCGGCTATAGTATTGTTTTCAATTTTAATCGGACGTCCTTCACGTGTTTTCACCAATAGGTTGGCAAAATCAAAACCGTCAAACATAGTGGTTGCATAGTAATCAGCAACACCCGGAATGATTTGTTCCGGTTGTAAAACGTAAGGAATTGATTTATGTACCGGACCTTCACAGGCAGCTAAAGTAGCAGCAGCTGTACTGAATCCTACGTATTTCAAGAAATCACGACGAGTTGTTGAAGAAGAAGATAATGATTCTTTATCGGATAAGAAATCCTCTGTAGGAATAGGTTCCACGAATTCATTATTTCTAAGCGTCTCAACAATAGAGCTATTTTCGTTTAGCTCCTCAACACTTTTCCAGTATTTTTTGTTCGATGACATCGTATATAAATATTAGCTTCTTAATAATTTTATTAGTAGTGACACTTACCACATTCTAAACCTCCCATTTGTGCTGCAGTCAATTTGTCTACACCATATTTTTTAGAAAGTTCTTCGTGAATTTTAGTATAGTATGCGTTGCCTTCCATTTTAACATCAGTCTCACGGTGACATTTAATACACCATCCCATAGTTAAAGGAGCAAATTGTTTTTGGATTTCATAAGTCTGAACCGGACCGTGACATTTTTGACACTCAATACCGGCAACCGTTACGTGTTGCGAGTGGTTGAAGTAAGCAAAGTCAGGTAAGTTGTGGATACGAACCCATTTAACAGGCTTGGTTTTTCCGGTATATTTAGTACCATCCCAACCTACAGCTTCGTATAGTTTTTTGATTTCTCCGTCATAAAATGCTTTTGAATGTTCAGGAGTTGCTGTAGTATCAGATACCTCAGAAATGTTTTTGTGACAGTTCATACATACATTCAACGAAGGAATACCCGCATTTTTACTTACTCTTGCAGCAGAGTGACAGTATTTACAGTCGATACCGTTACTTCCGGCGTGAATTCTGTGTGAATAGTGGATTGGTTGAATTGGTTCGTAATCTTGATCAACACCTACCTGCATCATCCATCCGTATACAAAGTAACCACTTGCCAACAACAAGAAAATAGAAGTTACCAATACCAAAAATTGATTTTTAGCAAAAGCTTTCCAAATCGGAAATCCCGGCTCTTTGTCAGCCACTTTAATTCCATTAGCTTTAGCCACTTTGGTCAACACGTTATTCACGAAGAACAACATGATAACCAACATCAACATCACTAAAGATAAAGCTCCTAAAATTACATTATTAGAAATTCCATCCTCTTTAGCCTGACCACCTTTACCATCAGGAGTAACCCCTGCTGCCGCTACCGGCTCAGGTTTTTTCTCATCAGTGTAAGCTATGATGTTATCAATATCCTGTTTAGACAATTGAGGAAACGCCGTCATTACTGCTTTGTTGTTTTCATTAAACAACTTAACAGCTGCCGCATCTCCAGCTTTAATCATAGCCGAACTGTTAGCTACCCAACTATAAAGCCAGTCTTTGGTGTGACGCGCAGACACACCTCTCAAAGCCGGTCCGGTCATTTTTTTATCCAAAGCGTGACAAGCCGCACAGTTTGCATTAAACAAAGCTTTCCCTGCCACTGCATCACCTCCACCAGTTGCAGCCGGAGCAGCAGGAGCTGATGCAGGGTCAGCCGCCGGAGCAGCTGGAGTAGCATTTTGAGATAATGAAGTTAAGGAGAATGTTAGCGCTAGAGCTAAACTGAAGAATATTTTCCTTGAAATCGAATTATGGTTACCCACTTTTTTCATATAATAAAATGATTATCGACTAATGTTGGCACGGTTTTTCATGAGTTAAAAGTCAATTAAAAACCCGCTCTTTGTTAAAAACTTGCACAAAAATACGACTTATGAACTATTCTCAAAACCTTAAATATATCTTAAAGACCAATTTATATTAATTCTAAATAGCGTTTAGGCTTTTGTTTAATTTATTAAGTTTTACATTTGTATAAAAATCAAACTCTTATGAACCATTTATCCCAAATCAGGCTCTTTACAACCTTGTTTTTACTCCTATTTTTATCGCAAAAATTGGCTGCACAAGACGCAAAAATTAACGTTTCCCAAGATCCTAAATTTGAACAGTTATTAAACGAGAAAAGAAAAATCAACAGTTCAATTACCATTAATGACCGGTATAAAATTCAGATTTTCAACGGAGACAGCGAAAATTCAAAAAAAACGTTGATGGACTTCAAAAAGGCAAATAAAGACATGGATGCCACTATCGTTTTCAGCACACCCATGTATAAAGTTTGGGTAGGAAATTTTAAAACGAGAATCGAAGCCGAGAAGAACTTGAACGACTTGAAAAAGAAATATCCCAATGCATTTTTGATAAAACCCAATAAATAAAAAAGTCCCGAATGATTCGGGACTTTTTTGTTAGTATTATTTCAATTTTTTCTTCACTTCGACTTCCTGGAAAGCTTCTATGATGTCTAATTGTTCAATATCATTGTAGTTCTTAATCTGCATACCACAATCGTAACCTTTGGAAACTTCTTTTACATCATCTTTGAATCGTTTCAACGTGGCTAATTCACCTGTGTAAATCACCACTCCTTCACGGATTAAGCGGATTTTAGAGTTTCTGAAAATTTTACCGTCAGTAACCATACATCCGGCAATGGTACCCACTTTAGAGACTTTGAAGATTTCGCGAATCTCGGCTGTTCCAGTGATTTCCTCTTTCATTTCCGGAGATAACATTCCTTCCATCGCATCTTTCAAATCATTGATAGCATCGTAAATAATCGAGTAACTTCTGATATCAATTTCTTCTTTCATTGCCAATTGACGGGCATTACCGGCCGGACGAACATTAAATCCGATAATGATGGCATCAGAAGCTGAAGCCAACATAACATCAGTTTCAGTAATCGCTCCGACTCCTTTGTGAATAATATTGATTTGAATTTCTTCGGTTGACAATTTAGAAAACTCACTTGATAACGCTTCAACTGATCCATCCACGTCACCTTTAAGAATAATGTTCAATTCTTTGAACTGACCCAAAGCAATACGGCGTCCAATCTCAGCCAAAGTAATATGACGTTGTGTTCTCACCGATTGTTCGCGCAATAACTGTGTACGTTTAGCAGCAATTTGTTTCGCTTCTCTTTCGTCTTGGAATACGTTGAACTTATCTCCTGCTGTAGGAGCACCGTCTAAACCTAATATGGAAATTGGAGTTGACGGCCCTGCTTCTTTCACATTGTGTCCTCTTTCATCGTGCATC
This sequence comes from uncultured Flavobacterium sp., assembly GCA_964413435.1. Classification (GTDB taxonomy): domain Bacteria; phylum Bacteroidota; class Bacteroidia; order Flavobacteriales; family Flavobacteriaceae; genus Flavobacterium. The sequence continues at coordinate 19,758 of CAYPSB010000010.1, read as the reverse complement.
GCTTTTACTTTACCGTGATTTTTACCGGCTAATACGTAATCTCCAACACGCAACGTTCCTGATTGTACCAAAATCGTTGACACATATCCTCTTCCTTTGTCTAATTGTGCTTCTACAACCGTTCCGACAGCAGGTTTATTTGGATTGGCTTTTAAGTCTAATATTTCGGCCTCAAGCAATACTTTTTCTAATAATTCTTTAACTCCTGTACCTTTTTTGGCAGAGATGTCATGTGATTGGTATTTACCACCCCAATCTTCTACCAATAAATTCATACCGGCTAATTTTTCCTTGATTTTTTCAGGATTAGCACCTTGCTTATCAATTTTATTGATAGCAAAAATCATAGGAACACCCGCAGCTTGGGCGTGACTGATTGCCTCTTTGGTTTGAGGCATGATATCATCGTCAGCAGCAACCACAATAATGGCAATATCGGTAACCTGAGCTCCACGAGCACGCATAGCGGTAAACGCTTCGTGACCCGGTGTATCAAGGAAGGTTATTTTTTGACCATTATCTAACGTTACAGCGTAAGCTCCGATGTGCTGAGTAATTCCCCCGGACTCACCGGCAATTACGTTTTCTTTACGAATGTAATCCAACAAGGATGTCTTACCGTGGTCAACGTGACCCATCACCGTTACAATTGGTGCACGGGTAACCATATCTTCCGGACGGTCTTCAACCACCTCTAAGTTTTCTTCTATATCAGTTGTGATAAATTCTACTTCATAACCAAATTCATCGGCAACAATAGAAAGGGTTTCAGCATCCAACCTTTGATTCATGGTCACCATGATACCAAGGGACATACAGGTTCCGATTACCTTAGTAATTGGCACATCCATCATGGTAGCAATTTCACCTACAGTAACAAACTCGGTTACTTTCAATACTTTGCTTCCTTCTTCCAAAGCCTGCATTTCTTCTTCCGTTCTTTGACGATGCGAATCACGCTTATCTCTTCTGTATTTGGCTGCTTTAGATTTGTTTCCTTTTCCTTGAAGTCTTTCTAAAGTCTCCTTAATTTGATTTTTTACTTCTTCTTCGGTAGGCTCTACTTTTTGAACTATAGCAGGACGCGCTCCTTTTTGGAAGCCCCCCGGTTTGTTTCCTCCTGATTTGGTAGGGCCAAAAGCGTTAGCTCCTCCACCTCCACCGGTGATGGTCGGTTTTCCGCCTTCACCCGGTTTACCCGGAATTCTTTTTCGCTTGTTTTTGTTAGCGCTATTGGCTCCTTGTCCGGCATTTGCTCCGGCACCGGGAGTAGCCGATTTATTGGCGTCTTTCTTAAATTCTTCTTTTTTCTTTTTAGGCTTGTTGAACTGAGACAAATCTATGACTTGACCGGTTAAAGTGGCGCCTGATAATTTTTGGTATTGAGTTGTGATGGTTTCATCCTGAGAAGTTTCAACAGCAGGGGCTTCTTTAACAGCCGGAGCTTTATCTTTTGGTGCAGTGGCCGCAACAGGTGTTTCCTCTTGTTTTTCAACAGCTTTAGGAGCTTCTGCCTGCGGTGTTGCCGCAGGAGTAGTTTTAGGCTCTAAGTCGATTTTACCAACCTGTTTAGGACCAACAACCACAGCTTTTGCTTTGACTACCTCTAATCGTTGACGCTCTTCCTCTGCTTTGCGTTTGTCTTCAATTTCTTTTTCTCTTTCTAATCGAAGCGCTTCTTTTTCTTTTCTGATTTCTTCACTTACGCCTTTAGAAGCTTCTTTGTTCCCTTTGTCACCGGCAAATTGACCACAAAGAATAGTATACACATCATCGGAAATTTTTGTGTTGGGACTGGCTTCAATAGCAATCCCTCTATCTTTAAGATAATCCACAGCTCTTTCCAAAGAAATATTTAATTCCCTTAAAACTTTATTAATTCTAATATTTCCTTCAGACATAAAATCTTTTTAATGTTATCTAATTTTTGGCGAAAGCTTAGTCCTCAAACTCTTCTTTCAATATTTTTATTACTTCTAAAATAGTTTCCTCTTCCAAATCTGTTCTTCTCACTAAATCGGCCACATCTTGGTTAAGGATGCTTCTTGCTGTATCCAAACCAATTTTGGCAAATTCATCGATTACCCAGCCGTCGATTTCATCTGAGAACTCTGTTAATTCAACGTCGTCTTCCTCAACAGCGCTTCCTTCTCTGATTACATCAAGTTCATAACCGGTCAACAAACCGGCCAATTTAATATTGTGACCTCCTCGACCAATGGCTTTGGAAACTTCTTCTAATTTCAAGAACACTTCAGCTCTCTTTTTCTCTTCGTCAATTTTCACCGAAGATACTTTGGCAGGACTCAAGGCTCTGGTGATGTACAATTGAATGTTGTTGGTATAATTGATCACATCAATATTTTCATTTCCTAACTCGCGAACAATTCCGTGAATACGGGAACCTTTCATACCCACACAAGCTCCAACCGGATCAATTCTGTCATCATACGAATCTACCGCTACTTTTGCTTTTTCACCTGGGATACGAACCACTTTTTTAATCATAATCAAACCGTCAAATACTTCCGGAATTTCTTGTTCGAACAATTTTTCCAAAAATTTATCTGCCGTTCTCGACATGATGATTTGCGGCTTATTTCCTTTCAATTCAACGCTTTCAATGATACCGCGAACGTTATCTCCTTTGCGGAAGAAATCAGACGGAATTTGTTTTTCTTTCGGCAACACGATTTCATTTCCTTCGTCATCCACCAAAATTACAACTCTTGGACGAACATGGTGTACTTCGGCAGTATAAATTTCACCGATTAAATCTTTAAATTGTTTGTAAAGATTGGTGTTGTCGTGTTCGTGAATTTTAGAAATCAGGTTTTGACGCAATGCTAAAATCGCTCTTCTTCCTAAATCTATAAGCTTTACTTCTTCTGAAACTTCTTCACCGATTTCAAAATCCGGCTCAATTTTTCGGGCTTCAGTAAGAGTAATTTCTTCGTTTTCTAAATCTAAATCGTCATCGGCAACAACGATTCTTCTTCTCCAAATCTCCATATCACCTTTATCAGGATTGATAATGATGTCAAAATTATCATCAGAACCGTATTTCTTTTTCAATGCGTTTCTAAAAACATCCTCCAAAATCGCCATAAGCGTTACTCGATCAATAAGTTTATCGTCTTTAAACTCTGAAAATGATTCGATTAATGCAATATTTTCCATGCCAAATTTTAATTAAATATTATAATAACAATTGCTTCTTTTATTTCCGAATAAGGAATCTCTCGTCGGTGTTCTACGGTTTCTTTTCCTTTTCCTATTTTTTTAGGTTCTCTGGCTGTCCAGAAAAGCACTATACCATCATCTGAAGCCGATTCTAATGTAGCTTCTATAGTTTCAGCAGCTGTTTTTACCCTGAGGGTTCTGCCTATATTTTTTTTGTATTGTCGGATTAATTTAAGCGGTGTCGATACACCAGCCGATGCCACTTCTAACGAATAATCCTGCTCTTCACGATCCAAATTGTTTTCGATAAATCGACTGATGTCGATACAATCCTGTAAATTCACACCCGTGTCACCGTCCAAAGTTACGGTAATTTTGTAACTATCTGAAATACTTAAATCTACCAGAAATAACGAAGGGTTATTTTTCAATCCTTCTTCTAATAAATTGGCGACTTTTTCTTTAAATATCATAGTTTGTATAAAAAGAGGGAAGCACAGCTTCCCTCATTATTTAATTTGAATGGTAAATAACGGGGCAAATATAGTGATTTTTTTATAAATTAAAAATTCATTGCGGTATCAAAAAAAAATAATACCTTTATTGTGTTAAAATTACAACCCAAAATTCACTTTTTATATTATGAAAAAAATCTTAGTCCCAACAGACTTTTCAGAACATGCAGGGTACGCTTTAAAAGTTGCCGCACAAATCGCCCGAAAAAACGGCGGAGAAATATTCCTTCTTCATATGTTAGAATTACCTCATCAAGCGAGTGACGCTGTGGGTACTGGTCACGATTTGCCGGAAATCATGCTTTTCAAAAACGCTGCTATCAACAAGCTGGAAGACTTAATGGATGATGAAAGTTTGGCCGACTTAAAAGTTTCCGAAATCATACAATTCGAATTAGCCTTTGACGGAATCATGAACATCAGCAAAAAAAATGATGTTGATTTGATTGTGATGGGATCTCATGGCGCCAGTGGCTTTAAAGAAATGTTTATTGGATCTAACGCCGAAAAAGTGGTTCGCAACTCCGACATCCCGGTACTGATCATCAAAAAAGAAGCCGGTGATTTCGAAGTAAACAAATTTGTATTCGCCTCTGATTTCTCAGATGAAATTAAAAAACCATTTGCTAAGGTAGTAGAGTTTGCCAACAAATTTGAAGCCGAATTGCATTTGGTAATGATTAACACTCCTAGCAGTTTCAAACCAACTCATATTGCACAAGAAATCATGAAGAATTTTGTTTCAGGCTTTACCATAAACAAGTATTCTACTCATATTTACAACGATGTTAATGTAGAAAGCGGCGTATTAAACTTTACCAACACTATCGATGCCGACTTAATCGGAATGTGTACGCACGGCAGAAAAGGACTTTCTCACTTCTTCAACGGAAGCGTGAGCGAAGATTTGGTAAACCACGCGGTAAGACCGGTTGTGACTTTCAAAATTTAAGCAAACCCACATCAATATAAAAGCCTCTCCAACGAGAGGCTTTTTTTGTGCCTTACATTTATCAAAAGACACCTAAAACAAAAAATCCCGCTTAAAGCGGGACTTATCGTTGGTCTACTAGGACTCGAACCTAGAAAGACGGCACCAAAAACCGTAGTGTTACCATTACACCATAGACCAATTTTGCTGAATGCGAGTGCAAATTTAGAACAAATTTTAATTTACACAAACAAATAAAGAAAAAAATTAAAAACTCTTTTCAAATTTTATTCGTCAAGAGGCTTAAGAAACTTGTAGTTAATTCGTTATCAATTTGAGAAAAATTTGTTAATGCGCGTTTACTTGCGTCAAAAAAAATAGTTTCTTTGTAGCATCAAAACAAAACCCCTTCATTTCATACTTATATGATGAATTTCAACTTCAATAAATGGAACACCATCATGGGATGGGCTGCATTTGCCATTGCTTTAATCACATATTCTTTAACGGTTGAGCCTACCATGAGTTTTTGGGATTGTGGTGAATATATTGCTACTGCCGCCAAACTGGAAGTCGGACACCCACCGGGAGCTCCGTTATTTCAAATCTTAGGCGCTTTCTTTGCCATGTTTGCTACCAGCAAAGAAACGATAGCCTTGATGGTAAACATGATGTCGGTATTCTCAAGTGCCTTCACCATTTTGTTCCTGTTTTGGTCTTCCTCTATTATATTAAAAAAAATAGTTGCCTCATACACTGAAGTGGATAAAAACAAATCCATAGTGATTTTGGGAAGTTCTTTTGTAGGAGCATTGACTTTTACTTTCTCAGACAGTTTTTGGTTCAATGCGGTTGAAGCTGAAGTATATGCTATGGCCTCTTTGTTTATTGCCTTATTGTTTTGGTTGGGGCTACGTTGGGAACAAGATATGCACAACCCCAGAGGAAACCGATGGTTGTTATTGATTTCGTTATTGGTCGGACTTTCTTTCGGAGTTCACTTCATGGCCTTATTAACAATCCCGGCAATCGGCTTTTTATATTTCTTTAAAAACTACAAAAAAGTCACCATCAAAAACTTCTTGTTAGCCAACGTAATCATCGTTGCTGTTTTGTTGTTCATCTTTAAACTACTGTTGCCGTATACCTTGGCTTTCTTTGGTAAAATGGAAATCTTTATGGTGAACAGTTTTGGCTTGCCGTTCAATTCGGGAACCATTTTCTCTGCTTTATTGATGATTGCAACTTTTTATTACGGATTAAAATACACCAAAGAAAAAGGACACCCTTTATTCAACACCATATTATTGTGTATTCTTTTCGTTTTGATTGGTTTTTCAACATGGATGATGTTGCCGATTCGCGCTAATGCCAATGTGGTCATCAACGAAAACAAGCCTTCCGATGCTGCCGAAGTTTTAGCGTACTATAACCGTGAACAATATGGCGTAAATCCTCTGTTTTACGGACCTCAATACACCGATACCTTTGCCGGATTAGACAAAGAACAACCTTATTTAGATAAGGCACCCAACTACGAAAGAGATTATAAAACCGGAAAATATGTCATCGTAAACAATTACAAGAACGCGGAACAAAATACAGATGACAATCAAAAAGCTATACTTCCGCGACTTTGGAGTACCGATCATATTGACAATTATGTTCAATTTACCGGTGTTCCTAAATTTAAACTGAACCAAGACTATCCTTATGAAGATGATTTGGCTCAATATGGCGTTGACATCGATAGTTTGAGCGAAGAACAAGTAGGCCAAGCTGTGGGACAATTGAAAGAAGAAATGCAGAAAAACATCAACGAGTTTCTGGCAGCTTACAATCAGAAAAAAATTGACAACGAAGATTATATTGCTTTCCTGAAAAAATACAGCGATTATCTAATTGTAGAAAAACCATCCACTTGGGACAACCTGAGTTTCATGATCGAATACCAATTCGGATACATGTACGGCCGTTATTTGCTTTGGAATTTCGTGGGAAGACAAAACGATGTTCAAGGAAAATACGACAACCTGGATGGAAATTGGCTCAGCGGCATTCCTTTCATCGACCAAATTCATCTCGGCAAAGGAACTCAGGAAAACCTCCCGGATGATGTTAAAGCAAACAAAGGACGCAATGTATACTACTTCCTGCCATTCATTATCGGAATCATAGGACTCTTGTACCACGCTCAAAGAGACTTGAAAAGTTTCTATGTGTTGTTGGCTTTATTCTTATTTACCGGTTTTGCCTTAAAAATATACCTAAACGAAAGGCCTTTTGAACCCAGAGAGAGAGATTATGCGTTAGTAGGTTCATTCTATGTATTCGCCATTTGGGTCGGATTCGGAGTATTCGCTATTTATGAAATCATCACCGATTATGTAAAATCAAAATTGGTTGGTCCGTTGGTTATCGGAGCATGCCTTTTGGCATCGCCGATACTTATGGCTTCTCAAAACTGGGATGACCACAGCAGAGCCAATAAGTACACTTCGATTGCCATGGCCAAAAATTATCTGGAATCTTGTGACCAAAATGCAATATTGTTTACCATTGGCGACAATGACACCTTCCCGCTTTGGTATGCCCAGGAAATAGAAGGCATAAGAACCGATATTAAAATCGTAAACACTCAGTTGTTTATGACTGATTGGTATATTGACCAAATGAAATTTAAAACTTATAAATCCGACGGTTTGCCTATTTCATTCAAACACAACGAATATGTGGGGGATAAATTGGATTATGTTTTACACTATCCGAAAACAGATGCCCGTTGGGACTTGAAAGATTTCATCGCTTTTATCAAAAATCCGAAATCAACCATTGAGGCTCAAAATGGCCAAACGATTCATTTCTATCCGACAAACAAAATCAGAATTCCGATAGACAAGAATGCTGTCATCGAGAATAAAGTTGTAAACGCTAAATACAACGACTCCATTGTTCCGTATATCGATTTAGAGATTAAAGGAAGTGCGATTTACAAAAACCGCTTGATGATGTTGGATGTTTTGGCAAACAACAACTGGAAGCGTCCTATCTATTTTACCGGAGGTAGTTTCGGGGATGACGATTACTTGTGGATGAAAGATTATCTGCAATTAGACGGTTTGGTATACAAATTAGTACCGGTTAAAACCCCAATCGACAAAGAAAACCCATACGACATGGGAGATATTGACAGCGAAAAAATGTACAACCTGGTAATGAATTGGAGTTGGGGTAACGGCGATTTGACCACCATTTACCACGACCCTGAAACCCGTAAAAACAGTATTTCTTATCGTACCAACATGGCTCGTTTGATGGAAAAACTAATCAATGAAGGCAAAAAAGAAAAGGCTAAAAAAATCATAGAATTGGCCTTAACCAAAATGCCTATGGATTACTACGGATACTACACCATGGTGGAACCTTTTGCCAGCGGTTATTACGAAATAGGTGAAAAAGCCAAAGCGAGAGAATTACTCGAACGATTGATGACCAAATACAAGCAAAACCTGACTTATTTTGCTGGTATTCAGCCTTCGATTCAAAATGGTATTGCTACAGACATCATCACGGATATTGAACGATACAGAAGTTTGTTGATGGTAATGAAAGACCGTGGAGACCTTGAGTTTTACAATAAAAACAAACCAACGTTCAACGCATTTGTACAACGTTTCGAACGCTTCGGAAGAGATAAAGAATAATTCATTACAAAACTTAAAAAGTGCCAATCAGAGGGATTCTTATTGGCACTTTTTTTTACATTTAACCTATGAGTTTTTGGGTCAAAACAAATCGTTTCGTCAAATTGTTGTTTCCGAATTACATTTGGGACATTCCGAATAAAGACAACAAGATCTTCCTTACTTTTGACGATGGTCCGGTGCCCAAAGTTACCGAATGGGTTTTGGAACAATTAAAACTGTACAACGCCAAAGCTACCTTCTTTTGTATTGGTCACAACATTGAAAAACACTCCGACATTTTTCAAAAAATAGTTACCGAAGGCCACGCGATTGGCAATCACACATTCAATCATTTAAAAGGTTGGAAAACGGCCGACGACACCTATCTTGAAAACATCAAGAAGTGCTCGTTAATCATCAGTAAATTTTCAGAAAGCGGAGAGCAGAATGCAAAGGACAATTACAAACGTGAATTGTTCAGGCCTCCTTACGGAAAAATTAAGCCCGCTCAATCGGGAGTCTTGCGAAAGCTGGGATACAAAATAATCATGTGGGATGTTATCAGTATGGATTTTGATCTAACCGTATCTGAAGAAAAATGTCTTGAAAATGTACTGAAAAACGTCTCGTCGGGAAGTATTATTGTTTTCCACGACAGTGTAAAGGCGGAGCAAAACCTGCGGTATGTTTTGCCTAAAACCTTAGCTTACTTGAAAGAAAAGGGGTTTGTTTGTGCCAAAATTGACTAAAGCTGTTCCTGAACCAAACTAATAATTGTGTTTGCATCCAGTTCACCGGATTGTCTCCACACCATTTGGCCGTCTTTGTAAATCATCAGCGTTGGCAAACCTTTTATGCGAAGTGCATCTGCCAGCTCCTGATTTTTATCTACATCAATTTTGATCACTTTTGCTTTATCACCAAGCGCCGCCGCCACATCTCTGATGACAGGATGCATGGAAACCGAAGATTCATTCCACTCTGTGTAAAAATCAATTAACACAGGTACTTGAGCATTGATTAATTCTCCAAATTTTGACATAAAACCAAAATGTTTTTACTTTCTTTTTATTGCTTAAAAGAAACATTAAAGCACAAATGTAGCATTTTTAACTAATTATGCTACATTATTCCCTTTTTTTAGTTCAAAAACCGTGATTTCAGGCCAGATTCCGACTCTTCCCGGATAAGCATGAAAACCAAAACCACGGTTTACATATACATAACGACCAAATTCTTTATACAATCCGGCCCATTGCTTGTAAACATATTCCACCGGACTCCATTTGATAATCCCCGGAATTTCAATACCAAACTGAAAACCGTGAGTGTGTCCGGAAAGGGTTAAATGGAAATTTTTAGGATGCGTTTTGACTTCATATTCCCAATGGCTGGGATCATGACTCATCAGGATTTTGAAATCTTCGGGCTTTAGATTTTCTGACGCTTTGTTGATATCACCGGCTTGTTTGAAATTATGCCCCCAGTTTTCAACCCCTACCAATACAATTTCGTCGTTGCCTTTTTTGATTTTTACATTTTCATTCAACAATAACTGAAATCCAATCTGACCATACAAATCTTTAATTGCCTGAAAGTTATCGTCCTTCGCTTTTTGTGAAGGCCAGCTCACATATTCACCGTAATCGTGATTGCCCAAAACGGAAAACTTTCCGTATTCGTGCTTGTCTATTTTGTTAAAAGTCTCAATCCACGGATGCATTTCTTTGGCGTGTGTGTTTACTATATCTCCGGTAAACAACATCATATCGGTCTTTTGTTGGTTGACTAAATCAATGGCATATTCAATCTTTTCAGGGTCGTCAAAACTACCGCTGTGCACGTCAGAAATTTGAGTAATGGTAAATCCGTCAAATGCATCGGGCAAATCAGGAAAAAACAACGTTTGGCGTATCACTTTGTAGTTGTATTTGCCTTTGGTCATTCCATAAACCAATCCCATAAACGGAATTGAAGCAATTCCTAAGGCAATTTGACTGACGAACTTTCGCCTTTCGGGCAAAAAATCACCATTGTTATTATCGCCCATAAAATACGTTACCGAACCCGAAACCACTCTGAAAACATCTTCCAACAAAAGGAAAAAAGTCAATATAAGTTTCGGAATTAACACCAGCAGCAGTAATCCTAAAGTAAAGAGCGTGGTTTTGGTTTGTCCGACACTTCGGTCAAACTGTGTAAACTGATAGGCAATGAATACAATTACGGCTAAAGAAATCAGTTGATACAGGTACAAAGCCCATCTGATTTTGGTAACAGTTTTAAACGCCTGAAAAGCATAAAACTCTATTATAGAAACTATTACAATAAAAATAACCCAACGAATCATCGATTTAATTTTTTAACAAATTAACGAAGAAAGCACTACTCCATTTTAGCTTTTGGATAATTTTAACTTTAGTCCAATGAAAAAGACCGGCAAATTGCTTTACCGGCCTTTCGTTTCAATCACATTTTGCTTGACTTCTCTTCTGAAAAAGAGTTATTTTTTTGCTGGTGTAGCCGGAGTTGCAGCTTCTGCTTTTTTCTCTTCTTTAGCTTTTTTCATTACTTTTTTAGTAGCTTTCACCTCTTTTACTTCTTTCACTTCTTTTGCTTCTTTTGCAGGAGCTTGAGTAGCTTTAGCAGGTTCTTTTTGTTGTGCGTTTACCATTACAGTTGTTCCTAAAACCAAAGCGGCTAACATTAATACTTTTTTCATGATGTTTAAATTTTAAATTAAATATTATTTACACACCAAAAGTATAACCGCTAAATGAAGATAAAATGAAGATTAGGGAGCAGCCGAAATTTTAACTTTTATTTACAACTTTTTCCCGGTGTGGAAGATAAATTCAAAAGCACTCCCCTTTTGCGGAACCGCAGTAACGACGACTTCAATCTGATGAAAATCGGCTATAGTTTTTACAATTGCCAATCCGAGTCCCTGACCTTCTTTGTTTAAATTGAGTCGTGTAAACCTGTTGAAAATTTCAGCGGTTTGTGTCTGCGTCATGCCACAACCGTTGTCTTGAACAATAATTGAATACTGTGAATTTGCCTTGGCATCAGTTATTGTAATTGTCCCTTTGGGTTCTGTAAATTTTACAGCGTTTGCAATTACATTATAAAACATGATGTGAATCAGCGTTTTGTTTCCGGCAAAATGATAGTGTTCGTTCAGGTGGATACTGAAATTAAGTTCTTTTTCCTCAATTCGATCCTCCAATTCTTCTTTAATATCTTCAAGCACACTCTTGCAATCAATGGGCTCGTCTGAAACGTAATGATTATTTTCTATTCGGGAGATGAGTAACAGGTTGTTGATAATCTTTTTGAGCAAGTCTAATGTCTTGAGTGAACTTACTATTTTATTGACTGCTTCTTCATCCAACGATTCATTTTGAATCAGATTTTCAAAGCGATTTTTCAGCAAAGCGATAGGCGACAATAACTCGTGCGACACATTGGCTATGAATTGTTTTTCTATGCTGAACAACTCTTGTATGCGTTTCATCATTTGGTTCAGTACTTCATCCAATTCCTGAAAATCCGTTGAGTGTGATTTTATAGGGGTATAGTTGAACTTTTCGGGCTCATTAACGTGTCTGATTTTCTGATTGATGATTTGATGAAACGGTTTCAACAAATACTCAATGAACACCGCATCGACCAAAAAAGTGAATACAATCACAACGCTCAACACTATTAAAATAAATACCCGAATGGCCAGCGTCAGGTCTTTTATTTCACTAAGACTACTGCCTATCTCAAGTTTGTAATTGGTGTTTTCGTATACAAAATCGTAATACAGCACTCTGTAATCGCTTTGTTCACCTTCTATGATTCGCGGTTCGTTTTTAAAATAGGATTTTTTTTCTTTAGATGTTTCTTGGGTTTGATAAAGCTGTAGAAACTCATTGTGCAAAGTGGAAAAACTGGCATAAGTCTCCGTAGCGTCATTCCGATTCAAAAAATCATTGATTTCCTCTTTGTCCAGATGCTCAATGAATTTTTCTTTTTTTTCGAGCAGGGTTTTGTCTATTCGTTTATAAACTACTTTTTCAATCAATAAGGGTAACGACAACCAAATTGCCAAGATGATTAAAAACCGGGTTAAGGCATTGAAAATGGTAAGTTGGTGCTTGATTCTCATGTTACATATTTATGCGATAACCAACATTTCTGACGGTTTCAAACCAATCGATTTTAGCAAATTTTTCGAGTTTCTTTCTCAGATTTCTGACGTGAACGTCAATAAAATTAGAATCCGAATTCAATTCTAAAATATCACCCCAAATGTGCTCTGTCAGCTGTAATCTGGTTATAACCCTGTTTTTATTCAACACTAAATACTGAAAAATATCAAACTCTTTCTTGGTCAGATTGATAATCTCATCATCAAAAGTCACCCGATAATCTTGCAACTGAATTTTAAAATTATGTATTTCAATTTCGTTGGTCGTAATGCCGTGCGTTCTTCGGATAACCGCAAACAAACGGGCTCCTAATTCGGTCAGCGCAAAAGGCTTGGTCAAATAATCGTCAGCACCCAGTTGCAGCCCGTCAATTTTATCATTGAGTTCACCCCGAGCCGTTATTACAATAACCGCCGTTTTGGATTGCTGTTTTCTGATGTCTTTTAAAATATCAAATCCGTCACCGTCGGGCAAACCCAAATCCAATAACATCGCATCATAATCGTTTACCCCTATTTCTTCTAAGGCTTGTGCCCGGTTCGACACCCATTTACACAAATATCCGCTCTTAGTTAAAAAATCAACTATCTCTTTGGCTAACTCTTGATAATCTTCAACAAGCAATACATTCATAAGCTGTAATAAAACGTAAAGTAAATATAAGCAAAAAGCCGGCAAATCCCTTCGCCGACTTTTCAAAATTAACAATCAATAAAAACTAAACTGTAATCCCTCTCTTTTAACAGACCCAAAATTAAAACGGTAAAATGAAGACAAAATGAAGTTTTAATTTTAACTGACGATTTAACGAATTTTTAACCCAATCTTCTTTCAAGTAAAAAAGCCGATAAAACTATCGGCTTTTACAAAACAATCTAACTATAACCATTTTCGTCAAGACTATTTTTGAACTGTCGCAACCGGTTTGGCAGTGGCTGCTTTTCGGTTCATTTTTTTTGCTTTTCTGTGTTTTCTTTCAACGTTTGCTTTTACCTCTTTAGTGGTAGCTTTTTTGGTGATGGTATTTGCATTTACCATAACACTGGTGCCCAAAAGCACGGCCAATAACATTACAACTCGTTTCATGATTTCTAAATTTTTGAATTAATAATTTCTTTTAGTGAAGTAAAATTACTGCTGTAAAATGAAGTCAAAATGAAGAATCACGCGTTTTAAAAAGTTTAACTTTCCTTTAGGTTTTTGCCAAATGGTAAGCTTCAAATTGCTACTTTTACAATCTTATAAAAATCTGTTTCATGTCACAAAAACGCCTTTTTCTGCTCGATGCTTATGCTTTAATTTTTCGTGGATATTATGCTTTTATCAAAAATCCGCGCATCAACTCCAAAGGCATGGACACCTCCGCTATTATGGGATTCATGAATTCGTTGATGGATGTTATCAAACGGGAAAAACCCGATCATTTGGCGGTAGCTTTTGACAAAGGCGGCAGCGATTACCGCTACGAAATGTACCAAGAATACAAAGCCCACCGTGACGAAACTCCAGAAGCCATCAAAATTGCCGTTCCTTATATACAAGAATTACTCAAAGCCATGCACATTCCCATTATGGAAAAAGCCGGTTTTGAAGCCGATGACTTGATTGGTACTTTGGCCAAGCAGGCGGAAAAAGAAGGCTATCAGGTGTTCATGGTAACACCCGACAAAGACTTTGCCCAGTTGGTTTCCGAAAATATTTTCATGTATAAGCCAGCCCGTATGGGCAACGATATCGAAATTTGGGGTATTCCCGAAGTATTGGAAAAATTTGAGATCGAAAACCCATTGCAAGTTATTGACTTCCTTGGAATGATGGGGGATTCTGCCGATAACATTCCGGGATTTCCCGGCGTAGGCGAAGTAACCGCTAAAAAATTATTGAAAGAATTCGGATCGATGGAAAATCTTTTGGAGAACACCGATAAACTGAAAGGCGCTCTGAAAGACAAAATAGAAAAAAACAAAGAACTCGGAATTTTATCTAAAAAACTGGCGACCATACTATTGGATTGCCCGGTTACCTTTGATGCCACTGATTTTGAACTGTCCAAACCCGATGTAGAAAAAACCGATGCTTTATTTCAGGAACTGGAATTCCGTCAAATGAAAGCCCAGTTCGACAAACTTTTCGGAACCGGAAAAGACTACGACGAAATTGACAACAATGGCAACGGAACTGAGGCTGAAGCAACCGAAACGAAAAAGAAAACACCTGCTAAGAAAAGCAATCAGGAACAATTTGACTTATTCGGGTTCACTGATGAAGAAAGCGACGCTCCGAGACAGCACTCCTATTATGCAACTTTAGAAACCACCGAACACTTTTATCAAATTGTACAAGGTGATTTGGCGGTAAAACTGTTCCTGCAGAACCTGATGAATCAAGCTTCGGTATGTTTTGACACAGAAACCACCGGGATTGATACCTTACATGCAGAATTGGTCGGCATGTCGTTTTCTTATGAAAAAGGGAAAGCCTTTTACGTTCCGTTTCCCGAAAACCAGACAGAAGCACAAGCTTTAGCCGATAAATTCAAACCATTTTTTGAAAGTGAATCGATTGAAAAGATTGGACAAAACATCAAATACGATTTGAAAATCTTATCAAATTACAACATTCAGGTAAAAGGAAAATTGTTTGACACCATGATTGCGCATTACCTGATTAATCCGGATATGCGTCACGGCATGGATGTGTTGAGCGAAACATATTTAAAATATTCGCCTAAATCCATCGAAACTTTAATTGGCAAAAAAGGCAAAAACCAACTTTCTATGCGCGATGTTCCTTTGGAAGACATCAAAGAATACGCTGCTGAAGATGCCGATATCACACTCCAACTGAAAGAAGTTTTCAGTCCGATTTTAGACAAAGTTGAAACCAAAAAACTGTTTGAGGATATTGAAATCCCATTGATTTCCGTATTAGCCGCGATGGAAACCGAAGGCATACGGTTGGATGTTGAGTTTTTAAAAGCCATGTCGGGCGACATGCAAAAAGAAATTAGTTTGTTTGAACAAAAAATATACGAAACTGCCGGTCAAAAATTCAACCTTGCTTCTCCGAAACAATTGGGAGAAATATTATTTGATAAATTGAAAATAGGCGGTGCCAAACAAAAGAAAACCAAAACCGGACAATACGCTACCGGCGAGGAAGTGTTGAGCTATTTGGCCAACGAACACCAAATTGTGAAAGACATACTCGATTGGCGACAAATGGTAAAACTGCAAAGCACTTATATAGATGCTTTACCCAATCAGGTTGACCCAAAAACACAACGGGTACACACCGATTATATGCAGACTGTAGCAGCTACCGGTCGTTTGAGCTCCAATAATCCGAATTTGCAGAACATTCCTATTCGTACAGAACGAGGGCGCCTGATTCGAAAAGCCTTTGTAGCGCGTGATGAACATTACACCTTACTTTCTGCCGATTACTCTCAGATTGAGTTGCGTATTATCGCTGCTTTATCGGGAGAGGAAAACATGATCAAAGCTTTCCAAAACCATGAGGATATTCACAGGAGTACGGCAGCCAAGGTATTCAATGTACCTTTAGAAGAGGTTACTAAAGAACAGCGCAGCAATGCCAAGACGGTAAACTTCGGAATCATTTACGGGGTTTCTGCTTTTGGTTTGAGCAATCAGACCTCCCTATCCCGAAGTGAAAGTGCCGCTCTGATTGATGCTTACTATAAGACCTATCCAAAGCTTAAATCTTATATGAGTGACCAAGTTGATTTTGCCCGCCATCACGGGTATGTACAAACGGTTTTGGGGAGACGTCGTTATTTGAAAGACATCAATTCGGCTAATGCAGTGGTTCGGGGTGCAGCAGAACGCAATGCGGTTAACGCTCCAATACAAGGAAGCGCCGCCGATATCATCAAGATAGCCATGATTAACATCCATAAAAAACTTACTTCAGAACACTGGAAGTCTAAAATGCTGTTGCAAGTGCATGACGAACTTGTTTTCGATGTACATCTTTCAGAACTCGACAAAATAAAGCCCATGATTAAACACGAAATGGAGCACGCTTTTAAATTGGCTGTTCCGCTTGAAGTTGAAATGGGCACAGGAACAAACTGGCTCGAAGCGCATTAAAAAATAAAGGCAACAAGTATTTGTTGCCTTTTTTAGTTCTTTCATTTGACGGGGTTATTCCACAATCACTTTTTTCCAAACTTTTTGGGAATCGTTTTGCAATTCGAGCAAATAGACACCGGTTGACAACCCATCTACTTTAATTTGAGATGCATTTTCAGCATCAGCTTTAACGGTTTTGATAAAACCTCCGGTTAAGGTGTAGATCGAAATTTGTTTTAAAGTAGTTTTAGAGTGAACCGCAAAATTTCCATTTGAAGGATTAGGATATATAGTAGCGCCTTGTAACGTAAAATCTTCTACTCCTAAATTATTGAACGGAACACTGGTATCTACAATTCTGTTTCCAGAACCGTGGTAAGCCAAACTAAACGAGGCGCTGTTTCCGTGAGCCACTGCTATACCTATAGTATCGGCAAAATAATCGAAATCAAAATCAGACGTATCTGGAGAATTAAAAACGCGGGTCGCTACCAAAGTTCTCACTCCCGAAGCAACTGTATTTGAAGTCACCGTCCAATTATTCTGCGCATCCGGAGAAGGAGCACTCCCTATTCCGTTGTGGGTAGCATCTACTAATGTTGTTCCGTTGTAATAAACCACATCCGAACCGGCTTCCATTCCGCCAGAAAAAGTACCAAACTGACAAGCCATCCATCGGTCAGAAGGGCCGACCAACGTTAAGGTTGCCGTTTGAGTGCCATTATTCAACATAATGTTAGCACTTGCTCCGGTCACCGAAATCGTATTGGTAATTTTTGATTGAGCTATTCCCAAAAGCGGCAACAACAGTACTAAAGTAATTTTTTTCATCTGTTTTATTTTAATAGGTTAATAATCTCTTCATTTCCGGAAAAAACGGCATATTCAAAAGCGGTTTTCCCTTTGTGGTCGGCCACCGATTTATCGGCTTTTTTTTGAAGCAACAGCGCGACCATTTCTTTATTTTTAAACATAACTGCATACATCAACGCTGTAGTTCCGTTGGCATCGGTAAGATTGATGTTGGCATTTTTTTGTAACAGATAACGAGCCATTTCATTATTCCCTTTTACTATGGCAGCCATCAAAGGGGTTCCCATACTGCTGTTTTGATTGATATCGCAACCTGAATCGGTAAGGAACTTGGCCACTTCGTTATTCGCGCGGTAGCACGCCAAGGTTAAAGGAGAGAAGCCTTCTTGATTTACCGTTTGAAAAGCTCGGGGATTGTTTTTTACGATGGCTTTGGCCTGCTCAAGGGTTCCTTTTCTGGCAATATCAAAAACATCAACCGCTTCCTGACTGAAGGCGTGTTGAAACAATAAAAATGAAAAGGAGAGAAACAGCAATTTCTTCATAGCGAATAATTTAGTGTATCAAAAATACTCCAAATTTTGATTCAACTCTAAAAAAACAAGGTAAACATTTGGTAAACAACCTGTTTTTTGAATAGCTATGCGACTGTTTTACAGTCTTTTGGTAGAATCCCGCTGACGCAGTTCGGTTTTAACCGTGGTGGTGGTAAAGGTGAAAGTTTCCCGGTTACTTTCTAATTTATCAATCAAAAGCTTGGTGGCTACTTCCCCTATTTCGGGGCCGTGTTGACTTACCGTTGACAAACTTGGTGTCATTCTTCTTGACCAAACGCCGTCAGCGAAACCAATAATAGATAAGTCATCCGGAATTTTGTATCCGTTTTGTATTCCCATCTTCATGGCCGTTACCGAAGTATGTTCGTCTATTGCAAAAATTCCGTCGGGTTTATTTTTGGTGAAAAAACCATCCATTTTGGCGTTGAACTCCTCATTATTATTAGTCCGAATGACCAGGTTCTCGTCTATGGGAATTCCGTTTTCCTGCATGGCCTTGTAAAAACCCTCTGCCCGCAACTTGCCTATACTTAAATTATCTATGGCAGATAAGAAGGCTATTTTCCTGCAGCCGGTTTTGATTAAATGTTCGGTGGCGTGAACAGCCGAATCTAAATCGTCTACTATTACTTTGTCGCAATTGACCTCGTCTACTATGCGGTCAAACATTACTATAGGTGTCCCTTCGTTGAGTATGGTATTAAAGTGGTCAAACTTTTTGAGCTTTTGAGACTCTTCGGCTATAGAGATGATGAAGCCGTCAATGGTTCCGTTGCTGAGCATTTCCATCACGTTGATTTCTTTTTCCAGTGATTCGTTCGAAATGCAGGTGATTACCTTATATCCTTTTTCGTCGGCTACTTTTTCAATTCCGCTGAAGACTTTGGCAAAAAAGGAATTCAGGATGTTCGGAACGATTACCCCTATGGTTTTGGTTCTTCTGTTTTTGAGGTTGAGACCAATGACATTGGGTTTGTAATTTTTTAACTTGGCATATTCCTGTACGCGTTGCTTGGTGGGTTCGCTGATTTCCGGACTTCCGTTTAAGGCTTTGGAAACGGTGGAAACAGATACACCCAGTTCTTTGGCAATTTGTTTTAAGGTAGCTTTCGATTTCATTTTTCTCTTAGTTAATGGGTAAAAATAATAAAATTTGTGCTGCCAGAGACTACCCTCCTATCAAAGTTAGTGGTGAAACAGGTGTATAAAAGGTAGTTTTGCTTTAGAAAACAGATTCTATTTACTTCGTTAAGCCCTTTCATTCATAGGATTTTAGGTAAATGTTTGACTAGTAGCAAAATATTTAAAAAAGGGTGTTTGCATTTATAATAAATAATTGTACTTTTGCACTCCCTTTATTGGGAATGGAATGTTTAATTAAAATAAATTATTGTGAACACATTAAGCTACAAGACAGTTTCTATTAACAAAGCCAATGCGGACAAGCAGTGGATTGTTGTAGATGCAGAAGGTCATAACTTAGGTCGTTTAGCTTCAAAAGTTGCGATGCTTTTGAGAGGTAAATACAAGCCAAGTTATACACCGCACGTTGATTGTGGAGATAACGTAATTGTTATCAACGCAGAAAAAATCAACCTAACTGGTAACAAGTTGGATGACAAAACGTACATCAGACACACAGGTTACCCAGGAGGACAAAGAAGCTTGACTGCTAAAGTAATGCAACAAAAAAACCCTGCATTATTAGTAGAAAAAGCTGTAAAAGGAATGTTACCTAAAAACAAATTAGGTGCTGAATTATTCCGCAATTTGAATG
>CAYPSB010000009.1:70211-73421 GCA_964413435.1 uncultured Flavobacterium sp. | reverse complement strand
ATACTACGCATTTTATCGTTTAAAATACAAATAAAATCGATGAAATACACTTTTTGTTAATTTAAATAAGACAATTTCTTACTTATTGGTGTTTTTTTTGATTGTTCCAATCCGATAGCAACAAAACTAAAAAACCACTCTTCGGAGTGGTTTTTTGTATTAGGCCGATTTATAAATCCGGTTTATCGGAATCGAATGTCCTTGTTTGAGTATGACCCGTTGATCAGTAACGGCCCAAACCGTAGTTTCCACTACTTTCTTGGATTGATTATCTTCAAAATAAATTTTAATTTTAGAATGTTCTAAATTTCCCAAAGCAAGGGCTCTGTTTAGTTCAAAATGGCGTTGTTGAATTTCTTCACGGGATTCTAAAACCTCAGAGGACGGAAATGACAGAAGTTGGATTTTCTCCTTCTCAATAGTTTCGAAATTTGTTTTCATGTGTGTAGATTTAAGTTGGTAATAGATTAATGGGCAGAATAAAATTAAAAAAATATATTTGTCAAACAAATTATTTCGTTTAAAATTACAATTCAAAGTTGACTACAACAATCTCAAATTCAATACTAAAGGCAACGATTAATCACAAAGGTGCTGAACTCCAATCGTTGCAAAATATCAATTCAAAACGAGAATATATTTGGGAAGGAGACCCTGACTATTGGGGAAAACATGCTCCTGTCCTCTTTCCTATTGTTGGAATGTTAAAAAACAATTCATTTATGCACAATGGAAAAAAATATGAATTGTCGCGACACGGATTTGCCAGAGACAAAGATTTCAAACAAGTATCAGTAAAAAGCGATAAAGTAGTGTTTAGTTTACAGTTTGATACAAATACAAAATTGATTTATCCATTTGATTTTGAATTGCAACTGTCGTATGAACTTATCAATTCAGAGTTACAGATTACTTATAAAGTAATCAATCATGGCTATGAGAGCATGCCTTACTCTATTGGTGGTCATCCGGCTTTTGCACTAAATCAATCTTTTGAAACTTACAGTTTGCGATTTGAATCAGATGAAACATTGGTGAGCTATGCCTTAGAAAACAATTTATTATCTGAAAATGTAAAAGAGATTCAGCTTCATAATCATCTTTTACCTCTCACTTATTCGCTTTTTGAACAAGATGCTTTGATTTTTAAAAAAGTACATTCCCGAAACATTCAAATTATTGAAAATAAAGTACCAATTCTGAATTTTAAGTTTGCCGATTTCCCTAATTTGGGAATTTGGACTCCACTTCGTGCTCCCTTTATTTGTCTGGAGCCATGGGCCGGTTATTCAGATATAGTTACCTCTACTGGAATTCTTACTGAAAAAGAAGGAATTCAATTATTAGAGCGTAATTCTGAGAAAGAGTATCGTTTTAGCATTGAAATTCTATAAATTTAACCAAAAAGAACAGTATGCTAACGATTAACTTCCATCCATTTCAAAATTTAGAAACCGAACGATTATTGTTGCGTCGTCTGAACACAAACGATGTTGATGAAGTATTGGAGATGCGAGGGAACCCTGAGGTGATGAAATACATACCTCGTCCGCTGGCCAAAACCAAAGAAGAAGCCTTGGGACACATTGCTATGATTGAAGAAAAAATAGAAAATAATACCGGAATCAATTGGGGAATTACCATCAAAGGAAACGATAAAATCATCGGGATTATTGGTCATTACCGCATCCAACCCGAAAATTACCGAGCAGAAATCGGCTATATGTCTTTGCCCCAATACAATGGTAAAGGGTACATCAGCGAAGCCATTAAAGCGGTTGTTGAATATGGTTTTAATCAAATGAATCTACACTCGATTGAAGCTGTAATAGACCCTGCCAACATTGCCTCGGAAAGAGTTTTACAGAAAAACGGCTTTGTAAAAGAAGCTCATATTTTAGAAAATGAATACTGGGATGGTAAATTTTGGGATACCGTAATCTATTCTTTGCTGAAGAGAAATTTTAAAAAATAATTATTGGTCTTTTAGTTTAGGCAAGGTATCGATGTAGAGCTTTTCTACTTTTTTTCGAGCCCAGTCTGTTTTTCTTAAAAATGTCAGACTCGATTTTACCGAAGGGTTTTCTCGAAAACATCTGATTGTAATCAATTCACCCAAAGTATCAAAACCGTAAAAGGCTACAAGCTGCTCTACCATATTTTGAAGCGTTATACCGTGAAGCGGGTTATTGGAAGTATTGTTTTGCATGTTGTAAAAGTAATAAAAAAACCGCCAATCAATCAAGAAAGGCGGTTCCTAGCGTCCGACCGAAATCAGACTACTAACCTATTAACTCATAAATTAAAACACGAATTTGAATCCGAAAGATAATGGAGATGTTAAGTTTGGAGCACTACCTCCAAGAGCATCAATATAAGATTGGTCTGCAGAAGCTACGTGAGCAATTGAAAAATTGTTAACTGTAGTTTTATCTCCTCCATCCGGTTTGATTGTTGTTGATGTAAAGTTGGCCAAGTCATAAGAGAACTCTACAGAGAAATTCTTAGTTACGAAGAAATCGATACCACCGGACATAGCTAAACCGTATTGATTTACTTTAGTGTTAAGCTCTTTTTCTTTACCCGAGATAATCGGAGCGGCCAATTGCCCAAAGAAATAGAAGTTACCGGCTATATTCCAATATTTTCTAACCAATGGTTCTACTACTACCAAGTTAGTATTGGCGGCTGTACCAGCAGCATTTTCTGATTTGATGTTAATCATACCTACCCCTGCTCCTACTGTAACGGATGGCGTAACGAAATAACCGGCTAATGGCAAAATGGTAGTATTGGTGCCTTTGTCATCAGCATGTTTTGTTTGTTGGTAACCAAATTGAGCGGTAGCCCACCATGCTCCTTTAAGACCTTGACCTTTTTCTTGTGC
The DNA here is from genome assembly GCA_964413435.1 of uncultured Flavobacterium sp. Classification (GTDB taxonomy): domain Bacteria; phylum Bacteroidota; class Bacteroidia; order Flavobacteriales; family Flavobacteriaceae; genus Flavobacterium. Next base: position 70,534 of record CAYPSB010000009.1, on the reverse strand, counting down.
TTGAGCAGTTATACTTAATAATGCAATTCCTGCTACTACTAATAATTTTTTCATTTTGAATATTGGTTTTAAATTATACCCCAAAATTAGACTGAAGATTTTGCCGAAAAACTGATATAAATCATAGTTCACCTATTTTTTTTATTGCTAATTCCGTCCCAAATTGCAGCAATAATTTATTACATTTGCCATCCCATGTTAAAAACTGTCAACATACTCAACAAGCGAGCTAAGTTCGATTATGAAATTATCGAAACTTACACGGCGGGTATTGTCCTTACCGGTACAGAAATCAAGTCTATACGATTAGGAAAAGCCAATAT
>CAYPSB010000009.1:5425-70111 GCA_964413435.1 uncultured Flavobacterium sp. | reverse complement strand
AGTCTTAAAGAACAAGACACCAAACGCGATTTAGACCGAATCAAAAAATCATTTTAATTTTTATCCTGCAGCAACGGTACAAATCGAAAATCACCAAATTCGTGTTTTTCAAATTGTCTTTCGTTTTTGCGAATCAGCATGGTCATTACCTGCTCGTTTTCGCCAACCGGAATAACCAGCCTGCCTCCTACTTTTAATTGAGCCATTAATGCTTCCGGAATGATAGGAGCTCCAGCGGTTACTATGATGCTGTCAAACGGAGCAAAATTTGGTAACCCCTTATAACCATCACCAAAAGATAAGTGTTTAGGTCTTATGCCTAACTTTGGTAATAAAACTGAAGTGATTTTGAACAATTCATTTTGTCTTTCTACCGAGTATACTTTGGCTCCCAAAGTCACTAAAACAGCAGTTTGATAACCTGAACCTGTACCAATTTCCAGAATCTTGTCGTCCTTTTTTACCTGAAGCAATTCGGTTTGAAAAGCCACAGTGTAGGGTTGTGAAATGGTTTGATTGGCAGCAATAGGAAATGCTTTGTCCTGATAAGCAAAATCTTCAAAACTGGAATTCAGAAACAAATGTCTCGGAATTTTGCGGATGGCATCCAAAACGTTTTTATCCGTAATTCCTTTTTCTTCCAATTGCTTAGCTAATTGATTTCGAAGTCCTTGATGTTTACTGGTATCTTTCAATTTGGGTTGGGATTTATTTGGTAAAAATAGAAAACAAATTATCAATTATCAATTCCCATTTATCAATTAATTTCTATTTTTGGTAAAATTTTTTTTTATGCTAAAAGTTGGCGTTTTAGGTGCCGGTCACCTCGGAAAAATACACTTGCGTTTATTACAACAATCTGAAAAATACGAACTCGTTGGCTTTTACGACGAAAATCATGAAAACGGGGCTAAAATCGAAGCCGAATTCGGGTATAAACAATTTGATACTATTGCCAAGTTAATTCATGCTGTAGATGTAATCGATATCGTTACTCCCACCCTTTCGCATTATAAATGTGCCAAAGTAGCCATCAAATCGGGCAAACATGTTTTTATAGAAAAGCCTATTTCCACCACTGTTGAAGAAGCGGAAGAAATTATTGCTTTGGCCAAAGAATACAATGTTAAAGGACAAGTTGGTCACGTTGAACGCTTTAATCCGGCCTTTACTGCGGTAAAAGACATGATTGATAATCCGATGTTTATCGAAACGCATCGTTTGGCGGAGTTCAATCCTCGCGGAACGGATGTGCCGGTTGTCTTAGACTTGATGATTCATGACATCGACGCTATTTTGAGCGTGGTAAAATCCAAAATCAAATCGGTGCATGCCAGCGGCGTTTCGGTGTTGAGTCAGTCTCCCGATATTTCAAATGCCCGTATCGAATTTGAAAATGGCTGTGTAGCCAATATTACTTCGAGCCGAATTTCGATGAAGAATATGCGCAAGTCGCGTTTCTTCCAAAAAGACGCTTACATTTCGGTAGATTATTTAGATAAAACCTGCGAAGTGGTTAAAATGAAAGATGCTCCCGAAGTTCCCGGGGATTTTGATATGATTTTACAAAATGCCGAAGGCGAACGCAAGCAAATCTATTTTGCTAATCCCGAAGTACATCAAAATAATGCCATTTTGGATGAATTGGAAACTTTTGCAGATGCCATTACCAACAACACTACACCTATAGTTACGCTGGAGGACGGAACCGAAGCACTACGCGTAGCATATATGATTATCGACTCAATGAAACAAAATACAAACTAAACTAATACAATGAAAACAATAGCTGTAATAGGCGCAGGAACTATGGGTAACGGAATTGCCCACACTTTTGCTCAAAGCGGTTTTACCGTAAAATTAATTGATATTTCTGAAAAATCTCTGGAAAAAGGTATGGCAACTATTGCTGCCAATTTAGACCGAATGGTAGCCAAAGGAAGCATTACCGAAGACGATAAACACAAAACTATAAGCAATATCATTACTTATACCGATGTCAAAGACGGTGTTGTAGGAACCGATTTAGTGGTGGAAGCCGCTACCGAAAATGTAGGTTTGAAATTAAACATCTTCAAGCAACTGAGCGAAATCTGTGATCACAATGTGATCCTGGCAACCAACACGTCTTCAATTTCCATCACTCAGATTGCTGCTCAGGTAGTTCATCCGGAACGAGTAATTGGTATGCACTTTATGAACCCTGTACCTATCATGAAATTGGTAGAAATCATTCGTGGTTACAACACTTCTGATGAAGTAACGAAGATTATCATGGATTTGTCGGTAAAATTAGGTAAAACTCCAACCGAAGTAAATGATTATCCAGGCTTCGTAGCCAACAGAATTTTGATGCCGATGATCAACGAAAGTATCGAAACATTATACAATGGTGTAGCCGGTGTGAGTGAAATAGATACTGTTATGAAATTGGGTATGGCGCATCCTATGGGACCATTGCAATTAGCTGATTTTATTGGGTTAGATGTTTGTCTTTCTATTTTAAACGTAATGTATGACGGTTTCAAAAATCCGAAATATGCTCCTTGCCCGCTTTTGGTAAACATGGTGATGGCCGGAAAATTGGGGGTTAAATCGGGTGAAGGGTTTTACGATTATTCCGAATCTAAAAAGGCAGAGAAAGTTGCAAAACAATTTTTATAATTAACAATGGATAATGGATAATTGATAATTCCTAAACATAATTATCAATTGTTAATTGTCAATTATCAATTGAATACATGAGCAAAATAATTCCTTTCAAAGCTGTTCGTCCTACACCCGATAAAGTTGCGTTGGTCACCTGCAGAAATTATGATGATTACAGTTCGGCTGAGTTAGCAGCTTGGTTGAGCTTTAATCCCTATTCGTTTTTGCATGTCATCAATCCGGCTTATATGCATTCGCAAAAAATCACATTGGACAAGCGTTTTAAAGGAGTAGCTCACAAATACCAAGACTTCAAAGAAGATGGCGTTTTTATGGAAGAAGACAAAGCGGTTTTCTTTCTGTATGAAATCCAGACTAAAGTACAGTCGTTCACGGGTATCGTTGCCGGCACTTCAATAGAAGATTACAAAAACAACGTCATCAAAAAGCACGAAGATACACTACAGTATCGGGTAGAATATTTTAAAGATTACTTGCATCAAACCGGTTTCAACACTGAGCCGGTTTTGATTACTTATCCGGATAATCAAATCCTGAACGACTGGATTGATAGAAAGAAAAAAAGCCAGCCCATTTACAACTATTCCACCACTAATAAAGAGAAACACCAACTCTGGAAAATTGATACCGATGATGAAATAGATTGGTTGACCAAACAGTTTGAAAACATACCCGAGTTGTATATAGCCGATGGACATCACCGATCTGCTTCGGCTGAATTATTATATGACGAAGACAAACATTTGGGCAACCAAAATTTAAACTATTTTATGAGCTTTCTCATTGCTGAAAGCAATGTGAAAATTTACGAGTACAACCGAATTATTCGCGATTTGAATGGTTTTTCTAAAGAAGATTTTTTGACAAAATTATCCGAAAACTTTATCATAAAAGACAAAGAGCAAGAATTGTGGAAACCGCAAAGCAAGTTCGAATTCGGAATGTACTTAGATGGTAATTTTTATGCGCTTTTTTACAAACAGGAAAATAAACAACCGTCTATTTTAGAAAACTTAGATGCTCAGATTTTATATGACAAAGTACTGCAACCACTATTGGGCATTGAAGATTTACGAAACGACGAACGCATAGAATACATCCCGGGAAAACAATCCATTCTGACGATCAAGGAGCTGGTAGATGAAGGTGAGTTTGAAGTTGGCTTCATGCTCTACCCTTCTGACATATCCGAAATTAAAGCACTGGCCGATAACAATTTAATCATGCCACCCAAAAGCACCTACATTGAGCCCAAATTCAGAAGTGGTTTGATGGTGTATGAGTTGTGATTTTGAAATGTGCTAATTTGAAAAATTCAATATGTCAATACAAAATAACCTTCTCGAAATAAAATCCTCACTTCCTCCCCATGTAACCTTGGTGGCAGTGTCTAAAACAAAACCCGTTGCTGATTTGATGGAAGCTTATCAAGCCGGTCAGCGTATTTTTGGTGAAAATAAGATACAGGAAATGACCGAAAAATGGCAGCAAATGCCGAAGGATATCGAATGGCATATGATTGGTCACGTACAATCCAATAAAGTGAAATACATGGTTCCTTATGTGAAACTGATTCATGGAGTGGATAGTTTGAAATTACTGAAAGAAATCAATCGTCAAGCGGTTCGTTGGCGAAAAACCATCAATTGTTTGTTGCAGATTCACATAGCCGAAGAAGAAACAAAATTTGGCTTGAATGAAAATGAACTGGAAGAATTGTTCAATTCCGAAGAATTCAAAGCTATGGAAAACGTTAAAGTTATTGGATTGATGGGAATGGCTACTTTCACTGATAATCAAGAACAAATAAAAAGAGAATTCCAACATCTCAAGTCTATTTTTGATAAATACAAATCACTAAACACTGCCAACTGTCAGCTGAACACTTTGTCTATGGGCATGAGCGGGGACTACGAAATCGCTATTGCCTGTGGTAGTAACATGGTTCGCATAGGAAGTAGTATATTTGGCAACAGATAAAACCCGATACGGATTATAAAGACACAAGTTGTACGCTATACTAGACATAGAAACCACCGGAGGCCAATTCAACGAAGAAGGCATTACTGAAATTGCCATCTATAAATTTGATGGTCATGAAGTGGTGGATCAGTTCATCAGCTTGGTCAATCCCGAAAAGCCAATTCAGCCGTTTGTCGTAAAACTTACCGGTATTAATAATGCCATGTTGCGCTCTGCTCCTAAGTTTTATGAAATAGCCAAACGAATTATAGAAATTACACAAGACTGTATAGTAGTGGCTCACAATGCCTCATTTGATTACCGAATTCTACGCACCGAGTTTTCACGTTTAGGATACGACTACATCAAGCCTACTCTTTGCACAGTCGAATTGTCTCAAAAACTAATACCGGGCCAAGCTTCTTATAGTTTGGGAAAATTGGTTCGTTCTTTAGGTATACCGGTTACCGACAGGCATCGTGCCAGTGGTGACGCTATGGCAACGGTTAAATTGTTTAAAATGCTTTTGGCAAAAGATGTAGAAAAGGAAATCTTAATCAGCTTAATCAAAGCGGAAATCAAAAAAGGATTATCTCCAAAGCTATTAGACATAGTTGAGAGCATGCCTACTCGAACCGGTATTTACTATATTCATAACGAAAAAGGCGATTTGATTTACATTGGCAAAAGCAAAAACATTAAGAAACGCATCAACCAGCATTTTACGGGAACTTCGGGCAAAAGCAAAAAAATCCAACGCGATGTGTTTGCCGTAACTTATGAGGAAACGGGCAGCGAATTGATCGCTTTGCTCAAAGAAAGTGAAGAAATCAAAATCAATAAACCTATTTACAACCGTGCACAACGCAAAACAATTTTTCAATATGCGTTGTATGTTGAGAAAGATGCGAATGGGTATTTAGCGCTGAAAGTCCAAAAAGCTGACGGTAGAAAAAAAGAAATTACCTCTTTCACTTCAATTCAGGAAGGCAAAAGTTTGTTGCATAAAATTACGGCCGAGCACCAATTATGTCAAAAAATAAACGGATTGTACGAAACCAAAAACGGTTGTTTTCAACTCAAAATCAAGGAATGCAAAGGCGCTTGTTTAAATCAAGAACCACCTGAAGAATACAATGAGCGTGTGGAAGAATTCATCAACGAAATGAAATTCGAAAACAAAAATATAGTCATTATCGATCGCGGCAGAAATGTGAATGAACGCAGTGCTGTTCTAATTGAAAACGGAATTTATAAAGGCTATTGTTTCTTCGAGTTGAATTACCAGGTGAACAACATCGAAATACTTAAAAACCTAATCATTCCGATGCAAAACAACCGCGATACCCGAACCATTATCCAAGGGTATTTGCGCCGACACAAAGTGATTCGCATTGTAAAATTTTAGTCGATGAAACACATCAAGACCAAATACGAGATATTCAAACAAAAGATTTACATCATTATTTATGGTTCAAATACTTTTGCCGGTCGTCTATTTGACTTGATTTTATTGGGCGTGATTTTATTAAGTGTCCTCTTGGTAATGTTGGAATCCGTTGAAAAATTGGATTCAAAATACCATCAGTTCATTTTAGTTTCAGAATGGGTAATCACCATTTTCTTTACTATTGAATATTTTCTGCGAATTCTGTCCAACCGAAAACCACTAACCTATATTTTTAGTTTTTACGGAATAGTGGATTTTATTTCCATATTGCCGATGTATTTGTCCTTTATATTTCCGGGGTCGCGCATGTTATCAGTAATCAGAGCTTTACGACTGTTGCGTTTGTTCGGGATTTTGAATTTAGTTCATTTTACCGGTCAAGAATCACAATTAAAGTTAGCCATTAAAGCCAGCAGAACGAAGATAATTGTCTTTATCTATTTTGTATTAATTGTTTCCATCTTACTGGGCGCCGTCATGTATGTGATTGAAGGAAAAGAGAGCGGATTTACCAGTATACCCACCAGTATTTATTGGTGTATTGTAACGCTGACAACCGTTGGTTACGGTGATATTGCACCGGTAACTACTTTAGGGCAAATCATTGCTTCTTTCATCATGATTATGGGTTATGGCATTATTGCGGTACCGACCGGAATTGTTACCGCCGAATTTTCGAATCTCAGAAACAGAAGAAGAGAAAGCCCTATTCAAAAATGCCTTTCCTGTACAACCGCTTTGATTGAAGATGCTCAATTTTGCCACCATTGCGGCGAAAAAATAAATCATGACTAATTACTTAATTACCATAATCGGTCCAACGGCTATTGGAAAAACTTCCTTGAGTATTGCATTGGCGCAACATTTCGCTTGTGATATTCTTTCGTGCGACAGCCGACAGTTTTACAAAGAAATGCGAATAGGCACGGCCGTTCCGACGGAAGAAGAATTAAAAGCTGCCAATCATCATTTTATTCAGAACAAGTCGATTTATGATTCTTATTCTGTAGGCGATTTTGAACAAGACGCGATAGCTAAACTGGATGAATTATTTCTTACCAATAACATTCAAATCATGGTTGGCGGATCGGGTTTATATGTTGATGCTGTTTTGAAAGGCTTTGATGATTTTCCGGATATTGACGAAAATATTAGAAAGCAAATTAATGCTGATTTTGAACAATTTGGGATAGATTATTTACAGCAAGAATTGAAAAAATTAGACTCTAATTATTTTAAAAAACTTTCTGCTGAAAATCCGCAAACGCTGCAAAATCCGCAACGTATGAAACGTTTCGTAGAAGTTTGTATCGGAACAGGAAAGCCCTATTCGAGTTTTATTGGCCAAAAGAAAAACAATCGGCACTTCACGCCTATCATTATTGGTTTAGAAGCCGAACGCGACGTCATGTACGACCGAATCAATAAAAGGGTTGACCTCATGATTAATGAAAGTCTTCTGGATGAAGTCAAATCTTTGTATCCCTATAAACATTTAAATGCTTTACAAACGGTCGGTTATCGGGAACTGTTTGATTATTTTGACGGGAAAGTGACTTTGGAATTCGCTATAGAAGAAATCAAGAAAAATACGAGGCGATTTGCCAAGCGTCAACTGACATGGTTTAAAAGGACCGAAAATGCCATTTGGTTTGATTATTTAACCGAACAAGAAAAAATCATCAATCACATTCAATCTAAGATTAAATAATGCCAATTGCTCCTAATTTTACTTCTGTATTGCAACAGGATTGGACCATTAATTTCCTTCAATGCTACCCCAACGGGTACTTGAAATACACCGATTTGTGTAACATCCTACAATTAACTGCGGGTTTACATGCCGAATTAGGAGGGATTAGTTTTACCGACATGCAGGTACATCATCAGGCTTGGGTTTTAAGCCGAATGCGGGTTGAAATAAAACGATTACCAAAATGGAAGGATACAGTTACCGTTAAAACTTGGATCAATTCATTAGAAAATTCCCGTTCAATTCGTTGTTTGGAAGTGTATCTTAATGATGAGAAAATTATTGGATGTGAAACGTTTTGGGCAGTGTTCAATACTAATACGCGTCGACCGGAGTCATTGGCTTTGGCTCATGAACATTTTGAAAAATATCCTGACAGAGCAACACTACATCCTTTTAGCAAAATAGATATCCAACACAAAATGCAATCTAAAGCCATCCATACAGTAAAACTTTCGGATTTAGACATAGTGAATCACGCCAACAGTGTAAAGTATTTAGAATGGTGTTTGGATGCAGCGGATTTAACTTTAATTCAAAATCAAAAAATTGACAGTTTTGAAATGAATTATTTAAAAGAAGTTTTTCTGAACGATACAGTAACCATAAGCAGTCACAGTTCAGAAGATCAAATGACGTTTGCCGTTCATAAGAAAGATAAAGTTAATTTTGCTTTGCAGTTGCACTTAAAATAAAAAAGCTCCGGTTTCCCGAAGCCTTTAAGCTTATTTTTTTACTACCAATCGGAATCCTTCGCCGTGAATGTTCAGGATTTCTACGTTCGGGTCTTCTTTGAGGTATTTACGCAATTTAGCAATGTAAACGTCCATACTTCTTGAAGTGAAATAATTATCTTCTCTCCAAATTTTGGTTAAGGCTAATTCTCTCGGCATTAAATCGTTTTCATAAGTAGCCATCATTTTGAGCAAGTCAGATTCCTTTGGTGATAATTTGATTGGCTCCTGATCTTCAAATTTAAGGTAACGCAACTTTGAATTCAAAAGGAACTTACCTATTTGGAATTCAAATTTAGCCGGTTCGTTTTTATTTTCAGCTGATTTTCTTTGAATGATAGCTTTGATTTTCATCAATAATACATCAGAATCAAAAGGTTTGTTCAAATAATCATCGGCGCCAACTTTATATCCTTTCATTACATCTTCTTTCATTGATTTTGCTGTTAAGAAAATCAATGGCACATCTTTGTTCTTTTCTCTTATTTCTTTAGCCAAAGTATAACCGTCTTTGTAAGGCATCATAACATCCAAAATACACAAATCGAAATTGTCTTTTTTGAACTTTTCAAAACCTTCCATACCGTTTTTGGCCAAGGTTACATCAAAATCATTTAGAGTCAGATACTCTCTCAAAACTATTCCGAAGTTTTGGTCATCTTCTACTAAAAGAATTTTTTTGTTTGTTTCCATATATGTTAATTTATGAGTGGGACTTTAATTATAAATGTGCTTCCTTTTCCTTTTTCGCTTTCAACAGTTATTTGACTGTTGTGGTCGTCTAATATTCTTTTTACATAAGCCAAACCTAAACCGTGACCTTTTACATTGTGCAAATCACCGGTGTGTTCGCGATAAAATTTTTCAAATATTCTTTTTTGGGCCGCTTTTGTCATACCGGCACCCTGATCTTTAATTTTTATGATGATAAAATCTTTAACGTTTTCCGTATAAATATCAATTACCGGTGCTAATGGCGAATATTTAATAGCATTATCCAGTATGTTGACAATAACATTGGTAAAATGTACATCGTTTAACAGAGCGGTAGTTCTGGTGGCTTCAAAATGAGTTGTAATAATACCTCCTCTGTCTTCTACAATCAAATTAACATGTTCAATAGCATCTTCAATGATGTCATGAATGTTATTAGACTCTTTATTGATTTCTAATTCCTTTTTCTCCAACTTAGAAATGCGCAATACATTTTCAACCTGTGCATGCATTCTTTTGTTTTCATCACGAATCATCTGCAAATAGCGATAAACCTTTTCCTTGTCTTCAATTACTTTTGGATTTTTGATAGCGTCCAAGGCTAAATTTATTGTCGCTATGGGTGTTTTAAACTCGTGCGTCATGTTGTTGATGAAATCGGTTTTAATTTCCGAAATCTGGCGCTGTTTAATTACCTGACTCAAAGCATTTGAATAAGCAATAATAATGATGAGGGTAAAAATGATTGATAAAATGCAAATCCCAACCAATTCTGAGAATAAAAACTTCTCTTTTTGCGGAAAAGTTACCAATAGCTGATACTTATTTACTCCGTCATTATCAATAAAAATTGGAATAGAATAGGTTGATTCCTTATCATATTTAAACTTTTCCGATTTTATTTTCGTGGCCAATCCGTTGCTGTAAACGTTGAATTCAAACGGAGTTTTTACTCCGTAATTATTGAGCTCTTCAAAAAGTAATTTCTGCAACATTTCACTGGAAACTCTTTCCTGAATTGGCTTTAAAGCTGCAATGTCTTTAAATACCATTTCAAATTGGGAGTCCAGCAAATCAGTACGCCCCTTTTTTTCAATTTTGATATCGGGTGTAATGGTATGATTGGCAGAAAGATTGTCGATGTTACCTTTGTTATAAATCTCAGTTTTTCTGTTGGCAGATAAACTTTTAATTTTTTTTACGGTATCCGTTTTAGTATCAAAGAACGATGATGTAATGCCGTAGTCTTCAGAAATGATGCTGTTGGAATAAATAATGGTTTCATTAGTACGGGTGTCTCTTTGGTAAAGACGTAATTCCAAGAAATCATTTTTATCCGGAATTTTGCCGGTACTGTCTTTCAAATGATTGTAACGTTCATAGTACGTGTACATTTCATTATTATTCAACTTTTCCGCAACATTGCCAAGAACCTGCTTTACGTGAAATTTAAATTGCTCCTGATTGTTTTCAAAAGATTTATCAAACCAATATACCTGAACAAGTATTATACCTATTAAGGATAAACTCATTAAAATGACAAGTAATCGGAAAAACAATTTATTCATCAAACAAATTTAGCATTTTAACATTTATACGATAAATACATTAACCAAACATTAACATCTCATTCTATTATTATTGATTTTTTAATAATTTAAGAATTTCATCAGTTTGTTTTTTAGTTTCTTTAACAGTAATGTTGTGAATTATGTAATCGCTTTGAGCAATGCGTTGCTCATCGGTCCATTGATTTTGCATTCTTTGTAAAACCTTTTCACGAGTAGTCTTATCACGCTCAATTACTCTTTGGATTCGGGTTTCTAAGGGAGCGATTACTGTTATAACAGCATCACAATCGCGGTAGCTTCCGCTTTCAAATAATATAGCTGCTTCTCTGATTACAAAAGGAAAAGTATGATGATTATGCAACCAGGTTTCGAAGTGTTTCTTCACAGCCGGATGGACAATGGCATTAAGCTTTTGAAGTTTATCAGGGTTTGTAAAGACAATTTGAGCCAATTTTTCACGACTAAGACTACCTTTTTCAATTATTTCACTGCCAAATTCATTAACAATAGCATCAATAACCTCTTTGGTTTGCATTAAGTTTTTGGCTTCATCATCGGCAATATAAACAGGAATACCTAACGATTTCATGTAATTAGCAATCATCGTTTTGCCACTTCCTATTCCACCGGTTAGTCCTATTATCTTGGTCATGATTTAATTTTAAAAAATAACTCCGGAAATGCTTCTTCCGGTTTTCTTTTCTGAAGTTTGATTTTGATGAAGGAAACTAAGTATCCTCTGCCATATCCAAAAAATTGCTTTGTGACTGCTATCAGAGCCAAAAAACCAATTTCAATACTTTTATTTTCAATACTGGAGAAGACAAAAATTAAAATATAATAAAAGGCGTAACAAAGTATAGGCAATTCAATACCAAACAAAAACAAGAACAGTGCACAAACAAATCCCAAAACAAATAAGGAAGGAAAAAGAAACGTGAGTTTACTATATTCAGGATACCAAGAATCTAAAATTGGTCTCGCTTTCCCGAATTTTGTCACTTGTAATGAAAATTTATCCCAATCAATTCTTCTTTTGTGGTATACAAATGCTTTTGAAAACAATCTTGTTTCAAAACCTAATTTCCAAAGTCTTATGGATAAATCAGGATCTTCTCCCGGATGAATATTTCCAAAACCATTAGAAGCCTGAAAAGCTTTTTTGGAAATACCCATATTAAAACTGCGGGGTTGGAATTTAGTCAGTTTTTCAGATCCTCCTCTGATTCCGCCAGTAGTCAAAAATGAAGTCATGGCAAAATTAATGGCTTTTTGAATTTTAGAAAATGAATCCAGCGCAGCATCAGAACCACCAAAGCAATCAACATAGTTAGTATTCAATTCATTTTCAACTTCAGATAAATATTGCTTGGGAATAATACAATCAGAATCAAAAATTATATAATAATCTCCTTTCGCCACTCTCATTCCGTAATTTCGTGAATCTCCCGGACCCGAATTCTCTTTAAAATGATATGAAATGTTCAGTGTATTTCGATATTTATCAACAACATCTTTACATGTCATCGACGAACCATCCTCTACAATTACAATTTCGTATTCTTTAGAATAATCACTTTTGAGTAAACTTTCCAGAAGTTCATCAACTTCATCAGGACGATTATAAACCGGTATAATTATTGAAAATAACATGTTAAAATTTTTATCAAAGATAAGTTTTCTTAAAAAGAAAAACCACCTAAATAATTAGGTGGTTTTTAAATTTAAATCAAATTGCAAAAGATTATTGCTTGATAACCTTGATTGTTTTTACTTGACCTTCTGAAGTTACTTTTACCATGTAGGCCCCATCAGATAAATGCGACATATCAACCTGAGCTTCATTAGCATTAAATTTGTTTGAACTCATTTTTTGACCTAACATATTGAATACTTCAACATTTGAGATTGCTTGATTGTATGATAAATTAAGTACATTTTTCACAGGGTTCGGATAATAAGCAAAGCTTCCGTTATCAAATGAATTGTTGCCCAAAGTATTTGAAACAGTCAAATCATAAGTACCTCTGGTTGAAGGAGAAGTAGAAAATACTCTCAAGTAATAGGTTGTTGCAGGTGTTAAACCAGTTAGAGCAAGAGTACCTCCTGTTGTAGTACAAGACCCTGTAACCATAGTTAACGAACCACAACTACCGGTATATAATGCGTATCCATTCACTCCTGTCGGATTAGCCAAAGAGATAGTAATATTTGTAGCTGTATCAGTATCAAACGAATACCAAGTATCGTAGTATGCTAAGAATTGATTTCCACAACTAGGATAAGCTGTATCTAAACTGGCTGTTGAACATAGGTTATTGGCGCCGGTTACAGTTGATCCTAAAGTCAATGGCATAGCTGTCGAACATTCATCATTAGTTGTTGCTGGAGTACATGCTGCTGCGCAATTTACTGTCAAAGCGAAATTTAATGCGTTTGAAGTGTAAGCGTAAACTAAAATATAATAATCAGTACCAACAACGGTATTGAAAGTTACTCCTGAAGCCAATGTGTTAGTAGAACATCCGGCAGTTTGCAAATCGTCATTTCCACCAATACAATTCAAATTACCACAAGCTCCTGTAAATACAGCAAGTCTTGAATCACCCGATGTAATAGTTGGAGAACAAGTAGTAACAGTAACTGTACTTCCATCTCCTACATATTTATACCAAACTCCATTTGTGTTTTGTGTTGTAACATTGGCGATACCACAAACAGCAACACCTTCATTAGTTGTTCCTTCAGTTGTACCTAGAGTTGTTGAACCACAAGTAACTGTAATGGCTCCTGAACAGTCATCATTTGTTGGCGGCGGCGGCGGCGTACCAACACATACGTTGAAAGTAGTATTTTGTCCACCAGTAGAAGTATAGGTATTAACTCGTACAAAATAAGTTTGACCAATAGTCAATCCTGAAGGGTTACTGGTGTCAGCATCAGAACATGAACCCGGAACTAAAGTTAAACTACCACAGTCAGAACCAGTCCATAATGAATGGAACATATCTGTTGCAGACCCGGAAACGTTAGTAAGGCTTATTCTGTGTGTAGTAGAGGTTGCTTCAAAAGAGAACCAAACATCATCATCTTCAGCGCCTGAACATGCAGTAGTATCAGTGTTTGAAGCCGTTGCACCTGCAACTGTGCCCGGAGTAACTGCAGCACATAAATAATCAGGATTTACAGTTAATCCAATAGCTCCTGAACAATCGTCATTTGCAGGAGGTGGAGGTGGTGAACCAACACAAATATTAAAAGTTGTATTTTGACCACCAGTAGCGGTATAAGTATAAACTCTTATAAAATAAGTTTGACCAATTGTTAATCCACTTGGATTACTGGTTTCAGGATCTGAACAAGTCCCTGGTACTAATGTTAAACTACCACAATCAGAACCTGTCCACAATGAATGATACATATCTGTTGTAGAACCTGAAGCATTCAAGATGCTAATTTTATGATTTGTAGATGTAGCAACAAATGAAAACCAAACATCGTCATCTTCAGTTCCAAAACAAGCAGAAGCATCAACAGGTGACGCTGTTGCTCCTAAAACAGTTCCAGGGGTAACAACTGCACATGAATAATCCGGATTAACGGTTAATGCAATAGCACCTGAACAATTATCATTGGCTGGTGGTGGTGGTGGTGAACCTACACAGATATTAAATGTGGTATTCTGACCCGCTGTTGATGTATAGGTATATACTCTTACATAATATGTTTGTCCTATTGTTAAACCTGAAGGGAAACTATTATCAGGATCTGAACAAGTACCAGGAACTAATGTTAAACTACCACAATCAGAACCTGTCCATAAAGAATGATACATGTCTGTTGTTGATCCGGAAGCATTTAAAATACTGATTTTATGAGAGGTAGACGTAGCAACGAATGAAAACCAAACATCATCATCCTCTGTACCTGAACATGCAGCTGAATCAACATTTGAAGCAGTTGCGCCTAAAACAGTACCTGGAGTAACAGTTCCACATAAATAGTCAGGATTAATAGTCAAAGCAATAGCTCCTGAACAATCGTCGTTAACAGGAGGTGGTGGAGGTGTAACAGTAAGGACTCCACTTAAATAAGCAGTTCCATCCCAAAAAGAGCCATCCTCACTGGAATTAATCCCTCCGTAAAAATAGTTTCCGTTACCTAGTAAAAAACGGGTAGCATAATAATATGTTCCGGTAGTTAATGTAGCACCAATTGTAGCTTTGTATTGGTCATTATTACCAACTTCCATATCAAAGGTTGCAGCAGTCCAGTTTGTCCAAGTATTTGGATTTGTGTTTGTTGAACTATACCCTACCCATGCTTGGATGCCCGGGGCCTGTCCGGAAGTCACATCAGTAAGACCTGCCTCAGATACTTGCCCATAAACAGTAACATTACCTCCTTGTGCTATGGTTGCAGCTGCTGGAGACTGTAAACTAACGAAATCAAGCGGATTCGGTAAAGCTCCAACAGAGATATCATCAAGATATAATTCCCACTCGTCAGTAGTTGTACTTCTAAATGCAATGTAAACTGTTTGACCTAAATATGCTGTCAAAGGATAGCTAAACTTTTGCCAAGTAGTATTAGGTTGAACTGTACTTGCAATGGTCGTAGTGAAATCTGAACTTGCAGTACCCGCAGTCGATAATAAGATATCAAAAGGCTCCGGGAAAGTATTAGATCTTTGTTTAGCCCAAACGGTTAAAAAATCTGTTACACCTGCAGTAACGGTAAATTGAGGTGTAATCAAATAATCATCATGAGCCGTTGACCCATAAATAAGTTTGGCAACGTTGGTACCACTATTAGCGGTGCCTACGTTTGGCACACCAAAAGTCCAAGTATTGGCATCACCTCCATTGTTCACTGTCCACCCTGCAGGGGTTGTTGTTCCTGCGTCGAAGTTTTGGCTAAACTGAGCAGAGGACGACAAAAACCCTCCAAGAAGAAAAAAGAACAAAAATGTAATTTTTTTCATAAAAGTTATAGTTTAAAAGTTAATTGCCTATAAAGATAGAAATAATTAAAAAAGCTCACAAATATTTGTGAGCTTTTGAAGTTTATAACTATTAATTTAACAATTAAATTATTTTTTTATACTTGGAATGTAGACCATTTCGTTAGTATCTGCATCATAATCCACTCCTTCAAATCCAAATCCGAAAAGATTTAAAAAGTCTTGTTTGTAACCGGCTAAATCTCCAATATTACTTAGATTTTCTGTAGTAGCTGTTTCCCACAAAGCCTTGATTTGATTTTGAATGTCTTCTCTCATTTCCCAATCATCAATTCTGATTCTTCCTTTATCATCTGTAGGTATTGTGTTACCGCTATAAAGTCGTTCGCTGAAAAGCCTTTGAATTTGCTCAATACAACCCTCGTGAATTCCTTCAGCTTTCATGGTTTTGTACAACAATGAAATGTACAAAGGAATAACAGGTATAGCAGAACTGGCCTGAGTTACCAACGCTTTGTTAACCGAAACATAGGCCTTACCTCCTATAGATTTCAAACTGTCGGTAATTTCAAAAGCAGTAGCTTCCAAATGATCTTTGGCTCTACCAATAGTTCCTTTTCTATAAACTGCCTCAGTAACTTCCGGACCTATGTATGAATAAGCAATTGTGGTCGCACCTTGAGCCAAAACGCCAGCTTTATTAAGTGCTTCCATCCACATAGACCAATCTTCACCTCCCATCACAACAACGGTATTTTTAATGTCTTCCTCATTGGCCGGCTCTATAGTAACCTGACTTACGTTTCCGGTATGAAAGTCAACGGTTTTATTGGTAAACGTACTTCCGATAGGTTTTAAAACAGAACGGTGTAACACTCCTGTAACCGGATGCATACGTACTGGCGATGCCAAACTGTATATCACTAAATCCACTTGCCCTAAATCAGCCTTGATTAAATCGATAGTTTCTTGTTTTACTTCATTTGAAAAAGCGTCGCCATTGATACTCTTTGCGTACAATCCTGCTTTATGAGCCTCATTTTCAAAAGCCGCTGAATTGTACCAACCCGGAGTAGCGGTTTTACCTTCTGCAGGTTCTTTTTCAAAGAAAACACCAATAGTAGCAGCATCTGAACCAAAGGCGCTGGTAATTCTGGATGCTAGTCCGAAACCGGTTGAAGCTCCGATAACCAATACTTTTTTCGGACCATCAATAGCTCCTTTTGATTTCACATAAGCTATTTGATTTTTAACACTTTGTGCACAACCTTCAGGATGGGCTGTTAGACAAATAAATCCTCGCATTCTTGGTTCTATAATCATATTCTGTTGAAATTAAGTTGCATAATTTTAGTTAAAAAGTGGCACAAAAGTAGTAAATTTAAACGGTTAGTTCAGCAATGCTTTCGCATGATTCAACGCCGAATCTGAAATTTCTTTACCCGAAAGCATTTCAGCAATTTCTCTGATGCGTTCTTCTGTGTTCAATAATTTAAGTTCTGAAACGGTATTTTCGCCCGATACAGTTTTGAAAACTTTGTAGTGGCAGTTTCCTTTGGCAGCAATCTGCGGAAGATGGGTAATGGCAAAAACCTGCATGCTACTGCTCATGCCTCGCATAATTTCACCCATTTTATTGGCAATTTCACCCGAAACTCCTGTATCTATTTCATCAAAAATGATTGTTGGCAACTTTGAATATTGTGCTAAAACAGATTTTACTGCCAGCATAATTCTCGACATTTCGCCGCCCGAAGCTACTTTTTTCAATAGTCCGAAATCAGTTCCTTTATTGGCAGAAAATAAAAACTGGAGAGTATCTTTTCCGTTATTATGATAGGCTGTTGAAGGCATCAGTTCAATTTTAAATCGAACATTGGGCATTCCTAATTGACTCAGAATTGCTACCAATTTTTCGGTTAAAATCGGAATGGCTTCCCTCCTGCTTTTGCTTATGTTTTCGGCAATACCGTCTAATTGCTTTACAAAATCAATAATTGTGCCTTCCAATCTTACGATTTCTTCCTCCAAAGTCACTACCGAAACAACTTTATTTTCGAGTTCGTTTTGAATTTCTAACAATTCTTCAACCGTCAAGACTTGGTGCTTTTTCTGCAAAGTGTAAATCAACTGCAATTTTTGATTGATTAATTCCAGTTTTTCAGGATCGCTGAAAACCAATTCTGAAGCGCGGTTTATTTCCTTTACGATGTCGTCAAACTCAATTAAAACTGAGTTAGTCCTTTCAAAAAGTGTAGCATAATCAGCAGAAAAATTACTGTTTTTTTGAAGAGTTGAACGAAATTCTTTCAAAATTTTCAGCAGACCAAATTCATCATCGTTTGAAAGGGCTAATAAAGCCGAAAGGTTTTCTTTTATAAACTCTACGTTGTTTAAAGCTTCGTAAGACTGTTCTAATTCTTCCAATTCTCCGGCTTTTAACTGAGCCGATGCTAATTCGTTGTATAAAAACTCGTTGTAATCTTTCTCCTTTAAAATACTCGAAAGACTTGCTTTTTTGTTTTCCAGTTCAGTCTTGGCCGTTCGGTATTTTTTTAAAGCAGCTTGAAAGTCAGCGATTAGTTCCTGATTGCTAGCAATGGCATCTATAATTTTAAACTGAAATTCTTCTTCTGACAGTTCCAATGTTTGGTGTTGCGAATGAACATCAATCAAATAAAAACTCAAATCTTGCAGTTGTTGTAAATTGACAGGGCTATCGTTGACAAAAGCTCTGGATTTTCCTGAAGGCAAAATTTCACGACGAATAATCGTTTCTTCTTCATAATCTAAATCATTGGATTCAAAAAACGATTGGAGGTTGTATTTGCCAATAGAAAAATTGGCTTCGACTATGCATTTTTCTTCTTTGTTCTTAAGCGAGGTTAAATCGGCTCTTTTGCCCAATACTAAGCCTAATGCACCCAGAAGTATTGATTTTCCTGCTCCTGTTTCACCTGTAATTATTGAAAAACCGTTGGAAAAATCAATATTTAATTTTTCTATCAATGCAAAATTCTCGATTGAAAGCGCTGTAATCATGTTCGGAAAAAGAAGGAAAAGTTTAAAAAGTAAAGGTACTGATTATAACTTAATGGTTGCCCATTTGCTGGAGTTGATGGGAGAAACTTTATTTAAAGTATCAATAGTATCTGCCAATGGCACTTTCGGGCCTCCCGACAAAATAGAAATGATTTCATCTACTTTTGCATCAAAAAATACTCGTGTTAAAAAGGCATTTGGACGTATTTTATACAATACATTAAGAGTATTGATTGATTCGATTACTTTTTCTTTAGCGGTTTTCAAATCAGCATTCATCGTGTCTAAACCTTCACGGTGGTATTTGTACAATACTTCACGGAAAGAATCATACGTTCCGGAAAGAATGTCATTAACCAAAAAATATCTGTTTTGATTGCTGTCGCCTTGATTCCAACCTTTGTAACCGCCTTGTTGTGCTACTGTCATAATTTGTTGAGCAGTATCAAACCAATTTTTACCACCTTTTAAAGCATAAGTATCCGCATCAAAACCAAGAATCATGTAGCTGTAGTATGCCAAAATCGAAACCAAATTAGAATCAAAACTCGATGGATTAAAATTAAGGTTCTCAAATTCTATGTAGCGAAATGCTAAGTCTTTATCATTGTAATTAAAAACCGGTGTAGTATAGTTTGAATTAAAAACCGGTCGGGTTGATTGCACCTGTATTGTACCTGAAAACTGATTAGAATCATAGCTGTCAATTATGATAACCATGGAACAGTTTATTTTTTCATTTTGCTTGTAGCTTTCTCCTGTCCAATCAGTTTTGTTTACAAACTCGCTGATTGAATTTTGCAATGTTTTAAATATTTGATTGTTGGTACTGGCCAGTTTGGCAGCATTTACCTGCACGGTACAATTTAGTTGCTGCGCTTGAACAATTCCGACAAAACACAAAAAAAGAAAACTAACTATTTTTTTCATAATGCAAAATTACTTTACTGATGATGTCATCCGCAACGGCTTCTTTTGATTTTAGCGGCATGGATTCAATCGCAAAATTGTTATCAATAAACGTAATTTTATTGGTTGGTTTTGCAAAACCGGCGCCTTCATCCCGAAGCGAATTTAAAACAATCAAATCTAGGTTTTTTTTCTGAATTTTCAACTTTGCATTTTCAATTTCATTTTCTGTTTCTAAAGCAAAGCCAATCAGAAATTGTTTTTGTTTTTGTTGTCCCAATGAAGCCAAAATATCTTTGGTTTTTTCCAACTCGATGGAAAATTCTGCTTCTGTTTTTTTGATTTTTTGTTCCGCTACAACTTTAGGCCTGTAATCTGAAACGGCTGCGGCACAAATGACTACATCGCTTTGATCAAAATACTGATGGCATGCTTCATACATTTCCTGAGCCGAAGTGACTCTGATTACATTAATACTGGAATGCTTTACGGTTAAAAAAGTTGGGCCGGTAATCAAGGTTACTGAAGCGCCAAGGATGGCAGCACTGGTTGCAATGTCAAATCCCATTTTTCCGGTTGAATGATTCCCGATGAAGCGAACAGGATCAATAGCTTCATAAGTGGGTCCGGCTGTAATTAAGATTTTCTTTCCCCGAAGCGGCAACTTGCTTTCTAAGTCATTTTCCAGAAAAGCAATAATATTTTCGGGCTCTGCCATTCTGCCTTCACCGGATAACCCGCTGGCCAATTCACCCGATTCTGCAGGAATCATAGTATCTCCAAACTTTTGCAAAAGTGAAAAACTGGAAATGGTAGATGGATGTTTATACATGTCCAAGTCCATAGCCGGAGCAAAATACACCGGACATTTAGCTGAAAGATAGGTCGCAATCAATAGGTTGTCGCAATTTCCGTTAGCCATTTTGGATAAAGTGTTGGCTGTAGCCGGGGCAATCAGCATCAAGTCGGCCCAAAGACCTAACTCAACATGGTTGTTCCATTCAGCATTTTCATCTTCTTCGTTGTAAAAAGCAGAATGAACCGGATTTTTAGAAAGTGTGGATAACGTCAGCGGAGTTACAAAATCCTTAGAAGCCGGTGTCATAATCACTTGGACTTCTGCACCGGCTTTTATAAATAATCTGACTAATGAAGCTGTTTTATAAGCAGCAATTCCTCCCGAAACGCCGAGTACTATTTTTTTACCGCTTAGAACAGACATGAGAATTAGTCTTTTGTAGTGTCTCTGTAGTAAATTTTGTCATCAAGCCATTCTTGAACAGCTAATGCATGTGGTTTTGGTAATTTTTCGTAGTACTTAGAAACTTCAATTTGTTCTTTGTTTTCAAAGATTTCTTCAAGACTATCGTTGTAAGTAGCAAACTCTTCTAACTTTTCAGTCAATTCTTTTTTAATTTCTGAATTGATTTGGTTTGCTCTTTTAGCCATTATTGTTATTGCTTCGTAAACATTACCGGTACGTTCCTCAATTTGAGTTTTATTATAGGTAATTGTATTTACCGGTGCGTTCGTCTTTTTTAAATCCATGACTTTTGTTTATTTAGAAAATTGTTGTAAATCTTTATCAATTCGGGCTAACATTTCGTCAGCTTTTGCTTTGTATTGGGTATCCGCTTTATATTTAAGCAAAGTGGCATAAGCCTGTTTGGCATTTTTTAATCGATCTTCCATTTTTGCAGGAACGCTATTAATGGCAAGTTGATAAGCTGAATCCAACTTAAAATATAGTGCCTTTTCTTTGTAAATAGTTCCCGGAAAATTAATCAAAAAATTATCAAATGCTACCATGGCAGCTTTATGATCATTGATGGTATTGTAAATTTTTGCATTTTCAAATGCCTTTTTTTCCAGTTTCTCTCTCAAATTTTTAACCAACACATTTGCCTCAGCTAAGTTTTGTGAATTGGGATAAGCATCTATGAAATTCTGTAATTTATCAATTGCTTTGTACGTATCGGTTTGATCTAAACTGTAAACCGGAGATAACTCTGTGAAACACTTGGCGCTTAAAAACGAAGCCTCTTCCATTTTCTCGCTTTTGGGATAACTGGCCGCAAAATTTTCAAACTGATATCCTGCTAAGTAATACTGTTTGGTTTTGTATAAGGCTTGCGAATACATGTAGAACATTCTTTCAGCCTGAGGTTTCCCTTTGTATGCCGGTGCAATTTGCTCAAATAATCGTATGGCTTTGTTGTACTTTTTTGCTTCGTACATTTTGGTAGCGGAAACAAATTTAACAGCAACGTCTTCCGACTTCAATGCTTTTTGGTACTCGCTGCATGACGATAAAAACAATACAACTGCAAACAGGGCTAAAAATTTCTTCATTTTTTGGTTTAATTCAGCTTATTCTAAACGTCTTCAGTGGTTTAAAAAGCAACTGCAAATTTAGTTATTAATTGTAGACTACAAAATATTTTTTTCGACTTCCGAAAAACTACATTTTTGAAATTTTAGTAGTAAAATCATCCAAGCGTTTGGCCAAATTTCCATCTACATTTACTAATGGTAAACGCACCGTATTCTCTGATAAGCCCAGTGATTTAAATACTTCTTTGATTCCGGCAGGATTTCCTTGCTCAAAAATCATATCAATAGCATCAGCCAAAAGATAGTGTAACTTATATGCATCCTCTACTCTTCTGTTCAACCCCAATCGAACCATTTCTGAAAATTGTTTAGGAAAACCTTCGCCAATAACAGAAATAACTCCGGCACCACCGGCTAAAACCATAGGAAGTGTAATCATATCATCACCCGAAATTACCAGAAAATCTTTCGGTTTGTTTTGAATGAGTTTCATGGCCTGAACAAGATCTCCTGCGGCTTCTTTGACTGCTACAACGTTTTTGAAATCATTAGCTAATCGGATTATGGTTGACGGGAGCATGTTGCTGGCGGTTCTTCCGGGAACGTTGTATAAAATTACAGGGAGTGGTGAAGCTTCGGCTACAGCTTTGAAATGTTGGTAAATTCCTTC
This sequence comes from uncultured Flavobacterium sp., assembly GCA_964413435.1. Classification (GTDB taxonomy): domain Bacteria; phylum Bacteroidota; class Bacteroidia; order Flavobacteriales; family Flavobacteriaceae; genus Flavobacterium. The sequence goes on along the minus strand of CAYPSB010000009.1, from coordinate 47,339 downwards.
CTGAGTTGGCTTGTTATAATAAGGAGAAACAGATAGTATTGCTACGAAATCTGAAAAGTCACGCGATTTCAATTCCTCAACTACTTCTTGGGTATTGTTGCTACCAACTCCCAAAACCAGAGGCAATCTTCCTTTATTGGCTTCAACAACGGTTTTTATAACCAATTCTTTTTCTGCTTTTGATAAAGTAGCGCTTTCGGCTGTGGTTCCTAGTACTACCAAATAATCAATTCCGTTATCTATCTGAAAATTAACGATGGCCTGTAATGCTTCTACGTCAACAGAAAAGTCTTTCTTGAATGGAGTTACCAAAGCTACTCCGGTTCCAATTAGTGATTGCATGTTATAGTTTGTTTAGTATTTTTAAATATTTGAATAATTCATCCATAAAAACCTTGTAGTTTTCAGCATTGGTGTTAATCATAAAATGATTCAATCGCTTGTCTATTGATGTGAATCCCACTTTGAAACCGGCTTTTGACAAGTGCGATACCAATAGCAAGGGTACTTTTTCGGTGTCGTAATAATTGATTAATAAATCGAAAGGTTCCTTTATGAAATCATTGACTTCTTTTTTATCAAAAGTAGCATGCCAACTCAAATCTTTATGGCTGAAAACCGGATAATCAAAGGCTTCGTTTTTTTTAACCTTATCCTTATAAACCAGAACTTTGATATTGCTTTCTTCAATCCCGTTTTGGATTAATTCCTGTACCAAAGCTTCTCTTTCGTAAAAGTAGGTTTCATCAAAAACAATTCCGACCGTTTTTATGATGCCGTCAAAGGCCAAATGTTTAACATTTGATAAACTATTTTTAACTATTTTTTTTGTTGAAAAATCCTTGAAGTAATTTAAAAACATACTACTTTTACTTGAATTACAAATTTACTAAAATTAGTACCAAAGTCGATGGCAAAGCTAAAAAACTATGCGGTTGTTTTAAAACTTTTTGTTTTATTCTTAACATTTACAACGGCCCTCTCCTGTGCGGAAAAAAAATACACTTTAACCCGAATTGAAGGCAAAGAAATTGGCATTACAGACAAGAATGCTGAAGTAGCTGAAATTGAAAACTTTATCAAGCCTTATCGCAATAAAATTGATGCCGATTTGAACTTGGTTTTGGCTAATGCACCGGTAACTATTGACAAAACAGGAGAATGGCAAACTCCGATGGGTAACTTTTTGGCTGACATTACTTTTGAAAAGTCAGACAAAGTATTTCAATTGAGAGAAAAAAAGGCGGTTGACATTTGTCTGTTGAATCACGGAGGAATTCGAACCATTATTCCTAAAGGAGATGTAACAGCCAGAACTGCTTATGAAATCATGCCTTTTGAAAACAGTGCTATTGTAGTAGCTCTGAAGGGAGAGCAAATTTTGGAACTCGTAAATTACATCATATCCGAAAAAAAACCACATCCGTTAAGAGGATTGACTTTCGCGATAAGTAAAGATAATCAGGCCAAAAACATCCTGGTAAAAGGTATGCCTTTGGTTAATGACAAAATTTATTACGTAGCCACTTCGGATTATTTGGCAAATGGTGGCGACAACATGAACTTCTTCAAAAAAGGAGTAGAAAAATTTGATTTGGATTATAAGTTGAGAAACATCATCATCGATTATTTCAAAGAAAACAAGACCATTACCGCTAATAAAGACATCAGAATTACCAATGAACAGTAAAAAATGCGTAGCGTTTTTATCTAAAATGTTCTAATAAATCCAGCATAAATGAAAAGAAGATACTTTATACAAAATACAGCTTTAACATCAGCTTTCTTAGGAATTAGCGGTTTATCACTCAGTAGTTTCAAAACTGCTAATACCAAGCACCTGACTATACTTCATACCAATGACGTGCACAGTTACATTGATCCGTTCCCGCCAAATCATCCGAAAAATCCGGGTATGGGTGGTGTGGCAAGAAGAGCGGCTCTGATAGAAACCATCCGAAAAGAAAATCCGAATGTGTTGCTACTTGATGCCGGAGATATTTTTCAAGGCACCCCCTATTTCAATTATTATGGCGGTGAATTGGAATTCAAACTGATGAGCATGATGAAATACGATTTGGCGACCATTGGCAATCACGATTTTGACAACGGTATCGAAGGCTTGTACAAACAATTGCCCAATGCGACTTTCGAATTTGTTTCGGCCAATTATGACTTTAAGAATACCATCATGAACGGACACGTTAAGCCATACAAGATACTGGACAAAGACGGGATTAAAGTGGGTGTCTTCGGGCTTGGTGTAGGACTGGAAGGTTTGGTAGACAAACGAAACAGCAAAGAAACTGTTTACAATGATCCTGTGGGGGTTTCACAAGATATGGCTCGTATTTTGAAGCACGAAAAACAATGTGATTTGGTCATCTGTCTTTCTCACATTGGGTACAAATACAAGGATGAACCGGATAAGATATGCGATACCAAACTGGCCACACTAACCAAAGATATTGATCTAATCATTGGAGGTCATACCCATACTTTTTTGGATAAACCAACTGTATTAAAAAATGCTGAAGGTAAAGATGTTTTGGTAAATCAGGTGGGTTGTTACGGGGTGAACCTGGGCAGAATTGATGTGTATTTTGAAAATGATAAAGCTAAAATAACATCAGGAAGATCAATCATTGTGAGCTGATTTTTCAGCATTAATGACATATTTATAAAAAGTAAAAAAGGCTAACGAATTAAAGGTCATAGCCAACGGACGGAATAACTCTTGGTATTCGTTGGTTAAGAAGTACTTTTCTATAAAAACCGAAAACTGCAAAATCACAAACAACAAAGCACTTATCAATAAGATGGAGTTTTGTTTGTTATCATCCAACACATAACTCGACAACGAAATCCCGGCAAACAGCGAAATCAATACATTTTGTATCACCAGCAAATAATAACTCTGCTCCGGTATATCGGGAGTTTCCATAAACAAGTAAAAGAAAATCAATAAAAATGGAGCTGTTGCAATTACGACCGGTATAAAATCTTTTATTTTTTGGAGGGAAAAAATAAGGTAAATCGCCAATATCCGATGTATACTGAAAACTACCAAAGCATAAAATAAGGATGTGGGCGTATTGGGAATGAATAAAATATTGGTCAGTAACGATAACCCTAAAACAAGAATAAACAGTTTACTTTTTTCATCAGATTTTAAACAATAGATGACAATCAGAATTAACGTGATGAGTGGTTTTAGAGCACAGATAAAAGATTTGGCAATTACATATTCAGCAATAATTTCGAAAGCTGCTACGAGAAAATAGCAAAACGTTAATGTTTTTACGATGTCATTTCTACTTTGCATGTAATTGTTGTTCCAAATTATTTAGTTTTTATCGGCTCTGTTTTTCGGACATTTTTTTCAGTATTAAACATGTACAAGGTCAGTAATAATTGACCCGCAATAAACAAGAGCATGGCAAAGGCTTGTAACATATTTACTTGTTGATAATAAAGTTTCAACAAAAAAACAAACTGGTTAAAAGCCATAAACAATGTACTTATGAGTAACAATGAGTTAGATTTATTGGAATCCATGATGTAATTCCCTAAACTGAAACCGCCTAAAAAAATGGTAAAAATACCTTGCAGTAAAAACAAATAAACGCCATTTCCTAGTGCATTATAGGTAAATATTGTGACCGACATATAAATAAAGGCAAAGGGTATACACCCAATGATTAAAGGAATTGGGCTTGGCATTTTTACTTTGTTTACCACAATGTAGATTACCAATATTCGGTAAATCACAAAAAACAAAACTCCGTAAACAATAAACTGAAAAGTGTTTTGAATGAATAACAAATTTGCTATCCAATTAAAGGCCAAGGCAACAATAAAAAGCTGATTTATTTTTTGAGAAACTATTAAATAATAAGCGGTTAATAAAGGAATAATCAATGGTTTAGTTACCCAAACTAAAGTTTTATTCTCATTGTATTCGCCTATAATTTCAAAGATAGAAACCACAAGAAAACCCAACAAAAAAATGTTTGACAGTTTATTTTTCCCGAAATTCTTAAAATAATCGACAATTCCTCTTTTCATAGCGATGAAACAACCAGCAATTTATTTAAAAAAACACCTCTCTAAATATAAGCTAAATATTTCAGAATCAAACACTGAAAAGATATTATTTTTTAAAAGGTAATCATCTCCAAAAAATCAGTTTCTGAAATAATCGGAATTTTTAGCTGATTGGCTTTTTCTAACTTGGCTGGTCCCATGTTATCACCTGCCACTACAAAGTCGGTCTTGGCAGAAATAGAGCTTCCTATCTTGCCACCGTTGTCTTCGATGGCTTTTTTCAAATCATCTCTTGAGAATTTTTCAAACACACCGGAAACCACAAAAGTTTTTCCCAACAGAATATCAGTAGCATTTGGATTGTGCTTTTCAATAAGTTCTAATTGGACTCCGAAATGTCTCAAGCGCTCAATAATACTCACGTTGTCGGGATTGCTGAAAAACTCCAGAACACTTTGGGCAATCTTCTCTCCTATTTCATCCACCAAAACCAAATCCATCATAGTTGCGTTTCTCAAAGCATCAATGGTTTTATAATGCTTGGCTAATTTTTTGGCTACCGTTTCCCCCACGTATCGAATTCCGATAGCATATAAAACTCGTTCAAACGGAACTTCTTTTGATTTCTGAACACCATTGACTAAGTTCTCCGCCGATTTTTGGGCCATACGTTCCAACGGAAGGATTTGTGCCACGGTCAATTCGTATAAGTCGGCATAATTTTTCACCAAACCATTGTTATACAGTAAAGCTACCGTTTCGCCGCCCAATCCTTCAATATCCATGGCTTTGCGCGAAATAAAATGTTGGATTCTTCCAATAATTTGTGGTGGACAACCATAAAAATTAGGGCAATAATGATTGGCTTCTCCTTCAGTTCGTATCAATTCGGCTTGACATTCCGGGCAGTGAGTGATGTATTGGGTTGGTTCTGAATCTGCATTTCTTTTTGCAAAATCTACTCCTATTATCTTCGGAATAATTTCACCCCCTTTTTCTACAAAAACCGTATCGCCTATTCGAATATCGAGCTTTTCAATTTGATCGGCATTGTGCAACGAAGCTCTTTTTACTATCGTACCGGCCAGTTGCACCGGTTCCAAATTAGCAACCGGGGTAATCGAACCCGTTCGCCCGACTTGATACGAAATCGAATTCAGTCTGGTGGAAACCTGTTCGGCTTTAAACTTATACGCCATGGCCCAACGTGGAGATTTCGCGGTATAGCCTAGTTCTTCCTGCAAATGAAAATCATTTACTTTTACCACTACTCCATCGGTTTCATAAGGAAGTTTGTGGCGGTGGGTGTCCCAATAGTTAATGTACTCAAAAACTTCTTCGAGTGAATTGGCTAGTTTGGCTTCTTTTGGCACTTTAAATCCCCATTTGCGCGCGGCTTCCAATCCTTCGAATTGGGTCTTAATGTTTAAATTATTTCCAACGATGAAATACAACAAACATTCCAGCGGGCGCTTGGCTACTTCGGCGCTATCCTGCAATTTCAAACTGCCCGAAGCGGTATTTCTGGGATTAGAATAAGGGGTTTCACCAATTTCTATCAACTCTTGGTTCATTTTTTCAAAACCTTCAAAAGGAAGGATGATTTCTCCACGAATATCAAATCGATCCGGATAATGTCCTTTCAGTTGCAGCGGTATGGATTTTATGGTCTTGATATTGGTAGTCACATCATCGCCCTGAAAACCGTCTCCACGGGTTACGGCGCGTTTGAGTTTGCCGTTTTCATAAGTAATGCTGATGGATGCTCCATCGTACTTCAATTCACAAGTATACTGCAAAGGCACGTTGCCCAACACTTTTTGGATGCGGTTTTCCCAATCCAACAAATCTTCTTTAGAATAGGAATTGTCCAAAGAATACATGCGATAGTCGTGAACTACGGTATTGAAGTTTTTGGTTATCGCACCGCCAACTCTTTGCGTAGGTGAATTTTCATCAAAAAGTTCAGGGTGTTGCGCTTCTAATTCCTGAAGTTGTTTCAGTTTTTGGTCGAACTCAAAATCGCTTATCGTGGGATGGTCGAGCACATAATAGTTGTAGTTGTGCAGGTTAAGTTCGTCGCGTAAATCCTGAATGACTTTTGAGATATCCATAAAAAGAAATTGGCTATTATAGTTGCAAATTGTGTGCACTAAAATAGCCAATATTTTTTGGATAAAGAAGAAACTTTACGATTGTATTATCCCATTGATTTGCAGGTATAACTGTCCGTCACTTAAAATAGCTCCTTGTGTTATCAAATCAAAAATAGCCGGATTTCGCTCCTGATCGTATTCTTTTTTGCCCAAGTGTATTTCTACGGTGTCGGTAAACAAATTATCACTAAGCCATTGCAATCCTTCTTTTTGCATAAAATCGATTTCAGGATCTAATGATTTAAGCACTATAGACTGAATTAATTTCTCCTGGCAGTGGAAAAGGAAAATGTGATTTTTGGAGAAATGTTCCAAATAATGAGCATTGGTCAAAACGCCTTCCCAAATCAAATCGGAAAATACATCTAATTCCTGTTCAGCTACTTCAGGTTTGTTGGCTTTGATAGCATCCCATTCGACTTTGTCTATGGATTGCGTAGCCAGGAAGTTGCTGAACTCTTGGTGCAAAGCTTCAAATTGTTCTTTAGTTAATCTTTTATATTTCACGTGTAATTGTATTATTTGTTATAGCCCCGATAGGAGCAAGCTACCGTGTAGCGAGGATAGCGGGAAAAAGCTTCAAAAAAAAATCCCGATTTGCATCGGGACTTTCTGTTTTGTATGTTGAAATATTATTTCTCAGCTACAATCTCGTATGGTAATTCGATAACAACTTCTCTGTGTAATCTCACAGAAGCAGCATATTTACCGGTACGTTTTACTACACCACTGGTGATGAATTTTCTGTCGATTGGTTGACCGGCAGCTTCTAAAGCAGCAGCGATATCAATGTTGGTAATCGAACCGAATAATTTTTCTCCACCTGCTTTTGCAGTGATTTTAATTTCCAAAGCTTTTAACGCTTCAGCTAATTTTTTAGCGTCGTCAACAATTTTTGCTTCTTTGAAAGCTCTTTGTTTTAAGTTTTCAGCTAAAACTTTTTTAGCAGAAGGAGTTGCTAAAGTAGCAAAGCCTTGCGGGATTAGGTAATTACGACCGTAACCGTTTTTTACTGTTACTACATCGTCTTTAAATCCTAAATTTTGAACGTCTTGTTTTAAGATCAATTCCATGTTGTTGTCCTTTTTTATAGAAGTTAGGTTTCGTTACAGAAAACCAACAACTGTATGTTTGTTAATTATTTTAATAAATCGGCCACGTATGGCATTAAAGCTAAGTGACGGGCTCTTTTTACCGCTACTGATACTTTTCTTTGGTATTTTAATGAAGTTCCGGTTAAACGACGTGGTAAAATTTTACCTTGCTCGTTTACGAATTTCAATAAGAAGTCAGGATCTTTATAGTCTACATATTTGATTCCTGATTTTTTGAAACGACAATACTTTTTAGTTTTGTTAGTTTCGATGTTTAAAGGCGTTAAATATCTGATATCTCCGTCTTTTTTTCCTGAAGCTGATTGTTGCAAATTTGCCATAATGATTAAGCTTTAGATGATTCTTTTAATTTAGCTCTTCTTCTTTCTGCCCAAGCGATAGCGTGTTTGTCAAGACTTACAGTCAAGAAACGCATTACTCTTTCGTCGCGTCTGAACTCAGTTTCAAAAGCGATTAATGCTTCAGGAGATACTTGGAATTCGAATAAATGGTAAAAACCACTTTTCTTGTTTTGGATTTCGTAAGCTAATTTTTTCAAGCCCCAATCCTCTTTCGATACCATCTTTGCTCCTTTAGCAGTAAGAAAATCTTCAAATTTGCTTACTGTTTCCTTTACCTGAACTTCAGATAAAACGGGATTTAAGATGAAAACAGTTTCGTAATGATTCATAATAAAATGATTAAAATTTTAAATTGGGCGCAAAAATATAAAATACTTTTCAATTAACCATAACAAATATACACAAATCGTCTAAAAGTATAAAATTCCGTTTAAAAGCAAAAAAAATCGATAAAACGTTAGGTAGATTAAAAAAAACTATATATTTTTACAACACCAAATCTATAAAAGTAAAGTTATGAAACTAAATTGTGTTGTTGTTGATGATAGTTCAATCCAAAGGATGATCATTGCAAAGCTAGTAAATAATCACCCGAATCTACATTTAGTTGGTGATTTTTCTAATGCAATTGAAGCTAAAAATTGCATGTCGGTTCATACTGTTGACTTAATCTTCCTCGATATCGAGATGCCGGTCATCAGTGGATTTGATTTTCTGGATGGTTTGAAAGTAAAACCTCAAATCATTTTCATCACGTCAAAAGCAGAATATGCAATGAAAGCATTCGATTATGACGCTACGGACTACCTACAGAAACCGATAGCGCTGGATCGTTTTAATGCTTCTGTAAGAAGAGCTATGGATTTCCATATGCTAAAAAAAGAAAATCAGGAAGAAGAAGGAGAACACATCTTTATTAAAAGTAATCTCAAAAAACTCAAAGTATATACCAATAAAATCAAATGGATTGAAGCATACGGCGATTATGTAAAAGTAGTTACCGAAGATGACAGCAACCTGGTACTTTCTACTATGAAATCTTTTGAGAAAGACTTATCAAAAGACAAGTTTATCCGCGTTCACAAATCTTACATTATTAATATAGATAAAGTAGAACGTTTCAATAGTAAGTTTGCCGAAATTGGTCTTACTAAGATTCCTTTGAGCAGAAATAAGAAAGAAGATTTAATCAGAGCTTTAGCCATTGCCTAAAACTACTTAATAAAAATCTACGTTTACAGTAACTTTAACGGTTCTGTATTGCGCAACCAAATCAAAACTATTCAGTATTTTCTGGATAGTTTTTTTTGTGCCCTGTAAAGAAGCTTCTGCCGGAATTTTAATCATAATCGTACGAATGTATTCGTTGCGAATACGCCCAACAGCCGGTTCCTCGGGACCAAGTACCGGAATAGACAAATTTTGCTTCAACACCTGATACAACCACATCGAACCTTCTTTGAGCTTCTCAAAATCGCGATGCTTCAAGGTTAATCGGATTAAGCGATAGTAAGGCGGATAGTAGTAAATCTTTCGCTCGTACAACTGTTCCTTATACATGCCTTCATAATCATGATTGGTCACTTGCTGTATAATATTATGAAGCGGATTATACGTTTGAATAATTACTTTGCCCCGTTTTTCCGAGCGCCCTGCCCTGCCCGCTACCTGGGTCATCATTTGATAACTGCGTTCAAAAGCTCTAAAATCGGGATGATACAGCATGTTATCAGCATTCATGATTCCTACTAACGAAACATTGTCAAAGTCTAATCCTTTAGCCAGCATTTGAGTTCCTACCAAAACATCAATTTCACGATTTTTAAATCCGTCTATAATTTTTTCAAAACTGTATTTCCCACGCGTGGTGTCCTGATCCATTCGCTTGATGTTTTTATTGGGGAACAAGCCGGCCAATTCCAATTCTATTTGCTCGGTACCAAACCCTTTGGTTTCTAAGTCAACACTTGAGCAAACATGACAATTTTTCGGTTTAGCCATGTTATAACCACAATAATGGCAACGCAATTGATTTTTATATTTGTGGTAAGTCAGACTCACATCGCATTGCGGACATTGCGGAACATGACCACAAGTCAAGCATTCCAATACAGGCGAAAACCCTCTGCGGTTTTGAAACAAGATCACTTGCTCGCCATTGGCAAAAGCTTCGGTTATAGCTTCAATCAAGGTGAGACTGAAGTGTCCTTTCATTTTTTTTCTGAAATAACTATCCTTTAAATCGACCAATTGAATCTCGGGTAGTTGTACTTTGCCAAAACGTTCCTTTAAGGTAACCAAACCAAACTTACCCGAGGCAGCATTATAGTAGGTCTCAATGCTAGGCGTTGCCGAACCCAATAATACTTTAGACTGATGGGCATTTGCCAGTACAATAGCCGCATCACGGGCATGATAGCGCGGTGCCGGATCCTGCTGCTTGAATGTAGCTTCGTGCTCTTCATCTACAATGATTAATCCTAAATTGGAAAAAGGCAAAAACAAAGCCGATCGGGCTCCGATTACCACCTGAGCTTTTTCGGAAGAGGTTAAAACCTGATTCCAAACTTCAACCCGTTCGTTATTGCTGTATTTAGAATGAAAAACAGCCACTTTATTCCCGAAATACTGCGTTAAGCGTGATACCAATTGTGTAGTCAAAGCAATTTCGGGCAGCAAATACAATACTTGTTTTCCTTGATTTATGTATTGCTCAATGAGGTGTGTGTAGATTTCGGTTTTGCCGCTGGAGGTTACTCCGTGCAATAAACAAACTTCTTTTTCTGCCAACACTTCTTCAATTTGATTTACCGCATTTTGCTGGGCCACACTTAATGAAAGCTGATTATCTACTTTGTTTTTATTAAAATTAACGCGATCTTCCTGCAGATAATATTCTTCAAAAACCTGTTTATCAACCAATGCTTTGACAATAGCTGCCGATGTTTTAGCGGTTTCTGTTAAATGCTTTACGGATATGGGTTTCTTTTCCAAAGCTTGCAACTGAAAATATTGCAATACCAATTCTTTTTGTTTGTTTGCGTTTTTATTGAAATTATCCAGTAACTCAATCATTTTTTCTTCCTGTTGGTATTGTTGGTGCAAACGAATGTATCGAATGAGCTTCGGTTTGTATTCTTCCTGAATTTCCTCCTGTAAAGAAATAATGTTTTTGTTGATTAGTTTTTGAATAATAGGCAGTACTGTTTTTTTATTCAGTATGTCTACCACATTTTGAATCTTTAGCGAGGATTGATGCTGCAAAGCTTCATATATTAAGAACTCGTCATCGGATAAATCTGCCTGATTCACGAAGGTTTCCTGTCGTTGTGAGAGAATAGTTTCACTTTCTAACAACAATGCCGAAGGCAAAGCTCCACGATATACATCGCCTATATTACACATATAATAGGAAGCAATCCAGAACCAATGGTTGATTTGAAATTCGTTGACTATGGGCTGTTCATCCAGAATTTGATGTATTTCTTTGGCTTCGTAAAGCGTTGGTGCCGTTTGGTGTAAATCGATGACCAATGCTGTGTAGATTTTGTTTTTGCCAAAGGGAACAGCTATACGCATTCCTTTTTTTATAAAAGCATATTCAGCCTCAGAAACCCTGTATGTAAAGGTTTTAGGTAGTGAAAGCGGAATGATAACTTCAATAAAAAAAAGCATGATATATGATTTAAAAAATGCGGACAGTTTGTTTTTTTAACCTTGACTGCAGCAACTACCGCGTAGTGCGGAAGGCAGGAACTACCAGTAAAAGATGCCTACGGTTTGGTTTCTAATTCTTTTTGTTTTTCGCGTTTGATGTGGTGTATGGAAGCATTTAAATCAAAGCCCAACAACAATATCATACAGTTTATCCAAATGTAAAACATGACTACCAACAAGGTTCCTATGGAGCCGTAAAGCTCGTTGTATTTTGAAAATTTCACCACCCAAATTCCGAAAAAATAGGACGATATGATGATCAAAATGGTTGTAAATACAGAGCCAATAGATATAAACGAACGTTTTCTGTCGTGGCGGATTCCGAATTTGAACAACAGCGAAGTAGCTACCAGTATCATTAAAATAACAAAGATGTAACGCCCCATTTCTATCAGTGGGATGTTGTCGGATAAAACATCCTGAATTTTGGTCATTTGAATGAAAACCTCAAAAATTACAATGGCTGCAACGGTAATGATCAGCAACAGTGAGAGTAAAATGGACAAGGCTAAAGCAACAACATACTGCCGGAAAAATTTTCGCTTGGAGGTAATGTGCACGTGATGTGAACTCTCAAAACCACCTAATATAGCATTCACCCCGTTGGTCATCAACAAAATTGCCATTAGGAATCCGGTTGAAAGCAAACCGCTGTGACTGTTGTGCAGAATGTCATTGATGATTTTGTAAATGGCATCGTAAGTCGTTGGCGGTACACTTTGGTGTACAAAACCGAGGAAGTCATCCTGAAAACCTTGTATGGGAATGTACGGAATAAGATTAAGGATAAACAGCATAAACGGAAACAAGGCCATAAAAAAGCTCCAGGCAATGGCTGCTGCTCTGTAGGAAATGGCACCTTCTATAATTCCGGTAATGTATAAATCAAGCAATTCATAAAACGACAATCCGTGCAGCCAAGGCAATTTTATCCTTTTGAGCAAAGCGACAAGTTGCTTGACCAGTGGGAGTCGGTTTATCAATTTATCTGATTCTTCGGCCATTTAAAATGCTTTTAAACTGAGGTCCATATTGTAAACCGAATGCGTCAAAGCTCCCGATGATATGTAATCGACACCGCATTCCGCATAGTCGCGTATGGTTTTTTCATTAATGTTACCCGAAGATTCAGTCAAGCACTTGTCACCAATCATGGCTACTGCTTTTCGGGTATCTTCAAAATTAAAATTATCTATCAGGATGCGGTATACCCCTTCGTTTTGCAGAATCTCTTCAATTTCAGCGAGATTTCTTGCTTCAACTATGATTTTCAAATCAAGCTTGTTATGCTCTAAAAACGCTTTGGTTTTCGTTATCGCATGAGTAATGCCTCCGGCAAAATCGTTGTGATTGTCTTTCAGCATAATCATGTCATACAAAGCAAACCTATGGTTTTCTCCTCCCCCAATTTTTACGGCCCATTTCTCGCAGGCACGAAACCCCGGCGTGGTTTTACGGGTATCTAATATTTTGGTTTTGGTACCTTCTAACAGTTTTACGTACTGATTGGTTTTAGTAGCTATGGCAGACATTCTTTGCATCGAATTAAGCATCAATCGTTCAGCTTTTAATATTGACTGAGAGCTGCCCGAAACGTGAAAAACCACATCTCCCGGTTTTACGGGAGTTCCGTCTTCTATAAAAATATCCATTTCCAAAGTAGGATCGACATTTTTAAATACCATTTTGGCAAATTCTACTCCGGCTATAATACCGTTGTCTTTGACTAAAAGCTTAGCTCTCCCCTTTGCTGTATCTGGAATGCACGCCAACGAACTGTAATCGCCGGGACCAATGTCTTCGCGAATACCGTTTTGTATAATTATATCTAGTTCTCTTTGAAACTGTTGCTCTGAAATCATTTTTGAAATTATTGAATGGCTAAAGTAATTTGAAAATTTGAAAATTTGAAAATTTAGAATTGAAAATAATGCCTTTAATTTCAAATTTGTGGGTTTATCATCAGATTGGTTCTTTTCAAATCATTTATTACCTTTGCGCAACAACACAACAACTCATGTACAAACTACTCATTCGTCCCATTCTCTTTTGGTTTGATCCCGAAGAAGTGCACTACTTTTCCTTTTCGTTTATCCGATTTATTGCCAAAATTCCTTTTGTTCCAACACTTTTAAAGTGGATGTATCAGGTGGAAGATTCTCGTCTGGAACGAGAAGTTTTTGGTTTGAAGTTCAAAAATCCCGTTGGGCTGGCTGCCGGATTCGACAAAGATGCCAAATTGTATCAGGAATTATCTCTCTTTGGATTTGGTTTTATCGAAATAGGAACTTTAACTCCGAAGCCACAAAACGGTAATCCTAAAAAAAGACTGTTTCGCTTAAAAGAAGACAGCGCCATCATCAACCGAATGGGTTTTAATAACGGCGGTGTGGATGCAGCTGTATTGCGATTGATGAAAAACAAAGGTGTTCTCATCGGAGGAAACATAGGTAAAAATAAAGTAACCGAAAATGATAATGCCACTTCCGATTACCTGATTTGCTTTGATACCTTATTTGATTATGTTGATTATTTTGTAGTAAATGTAAGTTCACCCAATACTCCTAACCTGAGAGCATTACAGGATAAAGAACCGTTAACTGCCTTGCTGCAAACTCTTCAAAATCAAAATCTGACCAAACCAAAACAAAAACCTATATTGTTAAAGATTGCTCCCGATTTAACAGACGAACAATTACTCGACATAATCGAAATTGTGAGGGAAACCAAAATTGCAGGGGTTATTGCCACCAATACAACCATTTCGCGCGACGGGCTCCAATCTGAAAATAAAACAGAAACCGGAGGTTTGTCGGGTAAACCACTAACCAAACGCGCTACCGAGGTGATCCGTTTTCTTTCGGAAAAGAGTCATAAAGCATTTCCCATCATTGGTGTGGGCGGTATCCATTCGGCGGAAGATGCCCTGGAAAAATTAGAAGCTGGTGCATCATTAGTACAACTCTATAGCGGGTTTATTTATGAAGGTCCTAATTTGATAAAACAAATCAATAGAAAAATCCTTGAAAAAACTTTGTAACTTAGCCCCTTTGCAACCCAATTCCTTTGAATACAACAGTTAAAATAATCGAATGTCCACGAGATGCTATGCAAGGCATCAAAACGTTTATCCCTACCGAAATAAAAGTACAATACATCCAATCGTTGTTGCGAGTGGGTTTTGACACTATTGATTTCGGGAGTTTTGTTTCGCCCAAAGCCATACCACAAATGCAGGACACTGCCGAAGTGTTAGCGCAACTCGATTTGTCTCAAACCCAAAGTAAGTTACTGGCCATCATTGCCAATACACAAGGAGCTCAAACAGCAGCCACTCACAAAGAAATACAATATTTAGGTTTTCCGTTTTCGATATCTGAGAACTTTCAGATGCGTAACACGCATAAAACCATTGCTGAGAGTTTGGTCACTTTGCAGGAAATACTCAATATTGCTGATGCAGCGAATAAAGAAGTCGTAGCTTATCTTTCGATGGGCTTCGGAAATCCTTATGGAGACCCATGGAATGTAGAAATTGTGGGTGAATGGACAGAAAGACTAGCCAATATGGGCGTGAAAATCCTTTCACTTTCGGATACCGTTGGCAGCTCTACACCTGATGTGATTACCTATTTGTTTTCAAATTTGATTCCGAAGTATCCTAACATTGAATTTGGTGCTCACCTGCATACCACTCCTGATAAATGGCACGAAAAGGTAGATGCTGCCTACCAAGCCGGCTGCTTGCGTTTTGATGGTGCTATTCAAGGATTTGGCGGATGTCCTATGGCTAAAGATGATTTGACCGGAAACATGCCTACTGAAAAGCTACTCTCCTATTTTACCGAAAAGAGAGCCGATACTAATGCAAGTCCTATGAGTTTTGAAAGCGCTTATAATGAGGCTTCCAAATTATTCGGAAAATTTCACTAAGACTTTGGCTTGAGCGCAATTGTTTTGTACATTTATGGTCCCGAACTCAAAAAAATAACTTTTGCCTCGAATCATACGCTTTTCGTTTTTAGTATTGCTGTGTCTGCTTGTATTTCAAAACAAAGCTTTCGGTATACCGCACGCTAAAGATTCTGTTAGTTACTACCTGAAGGAATCCAAAAAATACACCTATTCTGATTTCAGTACAGCCAAACTGTATTTGGCGAAAGCCGATAAAATTGCCCGTCAACTTAACGACAAAAATGCCATTGCTGATATACAATTTCAATTTGCAGCCAATTATTACATTTTTGGTTCGTATGATGTAGCGCTAAATTACTATATCAAAGCCGCCCGGATTTATGAATCTCAAAACAACAAGCTGGGAGTTGCAAAATGTTTGATGGGCCAAGGTATTATTTTGCAAAGCTACAGCAGAGACGAAGAGGCTTTAGATAAATTCAAAAAGTCGATTGCTTTTTGTCGGGCTCTTAACAACAAGCTGTTTATAGTAAAAAACCTTTTGAATATTGGAGTTTCGCAAGCCAACTTGAACAAATACGATGAAGCCTATGACAGTTTTACTGAGTCATTGAAATTAAGTCAAAAAGCCAAATTTGTTGAAGATTCTCAAGTTGCCATGAATAAGCTGGCCAGTACGCACTATGTCAAAAACAATCTTGATTCGACGGTATACTATTATCAAAAAGTACTGAATGGCAATGTAAAACCCAACTTATGGGAAGAAGCCTATGCCTTGTCCGGACTTTCAGAAGTTTACTTTAAAAAAGGAGAGTATTCCAAAGCAATAGATTTCGGATTGAAAGGTTTTGAAGCGGCTAAAGTTGTTCGTGCCAAATGGGATATTGCCCGTTCAGCCGAAATTTTATCCAACATATACCGCAAAAAAAATGATTTCAAATTGGCCTACCAATACCTGAACATTAACAAAATATACAATGACTCTTTGTATGCCGAATCAAAAATAAAGGCCGTTAATATCCTTCAATTAGAAGCCAAAGAATCTGAAAACGAAAAATTGGCTGCCAAAGCAGAAACCGCACAACAAAAGCTCAATAACACCCGAATTTTTGTAGGCTTCATCATCATTCTTTTGGTATCGCTTTCCATCTTCACTTATTATTATTACCAATACACCAGACAAAAAGGAAAGTTTTTCAAAGAAATTGCAATCAAAAATCGTGAGATTCAAAGCCAACAGTCAATGATTACAGCCCAAAATATTGTTTTGGAGGAATTGAATCAAACCAAAAACAAAATGTTTTCTATTCTTTCTCACGATTTAAAGACACCTATAAATTCACTCATTCAGGTTATCGAACTCAACAAGCAAAACGATTTAACAAAAGAAGAGCAAGCCTTTGTTTTTGAGCAACTTCAGAAACAAGTGGAAGGAACTTCACTGGTACTCAACAATCTTTTGCAATGGGCCAATTCGCAGATAGACGGAACCAGCGTACATTTTGAAAAAATTGTATTGAATCAAATCACAGAAGAATCCATCAGTTCATTTTATGCAGAAGTGATAAAAAAGAAAGTAACTTTCAACCACAATTTCAAAGAGGATATTTTCATTAAAGCGGATATCGGGCAAACCCGAATCATCATTCAGAACATAATTGCCAACGCAATAAAATTTGCACCCATCAACAGCCGAATCGATATTTTTTATTCTTCAAATAACAAGTATCAAAAAATTCACATCAAAGACTTTGGAAACGGATTCAATCAAAGTAAAATAGATGAAATCATGAGTTTTGACAAAAGACTTACGCCCGAAAAAGGCACTTCTATGGAAGAAGGAACCGGTTTGGGATTACTACTCGTCAAACAATTTCTGATTAATAACAAGGGCTTGCTCAATATTCAGAGCAAAGAGGGTGAAATGACCGAGTTCATCATTTCTTTTTTGAAAGCTTAAGCCATCATACTTTAGAGATTTTTTACTATATTTGCTCGCAATTTAACTACAACTACAAATTGCAACATGAAAGCACACAACTCCAAAATCGTTGGGGAGGGTCTAACCTACGACGATGTATTGCTTATTCCTAATTACTCCGAAATTTTACCGCGTGAAGTTAGTATACAGTCGAAATTTTCGAAGAATATTACTTTAAACGTTCCTATCGTTTCAGCTGCGATGGATACTGTTACCGAAAGCTCTATGGCTATTGCCATGGCACAAGAAGGTGGTATTGGCGTTTTGCACAAAAACATGACTATTGAACAACAAGCAGCCAAAGTACGCAAAGTAAAACGTGCTGAAGCCGGAATGATACTTGATCCGGTGACTTTACCTCTCACAGCTACTGTTGGCGATGCTAAAATGGCTATGAAAGAATTCGGTATCGGCGGTATACCCGTGGTTGATGAGAACGGGATTTTAAAAGGAATTGCTACCAATCGCGATTTGCGTTTCGAAAAAGTCAACTCACGTTCCATAACCGAAGTCATGACTGCCCAAAACTTAGTAACTGCGGCAGTTGGTACAACATTGCAGGAAGCCGAAGGTATTTTGCAACAAAATAAAATCGAAAAATTACCCGTGGTTGATGAAAACTACAAGTTGGTAGGTTTAATTACGTTCCGTGATATTACCAAGCTTACTCAAAAACCCATTGCCAATAAAGACAAATTCGGTCGTCTGAGAGTGGCAGCTGCATTAGGTGTTACTGCCGATGCTATTGAGAGGGCTACTGCTCTTGTGAATGCCGGTGTTGACGCTGTAATCATAGATACTGCTCACGGACATACCAAAGGTGTAGTGACGGTTTTAAAAGAAGTCAAAGCCAAATTCCCTGATTTAGACGTTGTAGTAGGTAATATTGCCACTCCTGAAGCAGCCTTGTATTTGGTTGAAAATGGTGCTGATGCGGTAAAAGTAGGAATTGGTCCGGGTTCAATCTGTACCACGAGAGTAGTTGCCGGAGTCGGATTTCCTCAGTTTTCAGCCGTGTTAGAAGTAGCAGCAGCTTTAAAAGGAACCGGAATTCCGGTCATTGCTGATGGCGGTATTCGCTATACAGGTGATATCCCGAAAGCCATTGCTGCGGGAGCCGACAGTGTAATGTTAGGTTCCTTATTAGCAGGAACCAAAGAATCACCGGGAGAAACTATCATTTTTGAAGGGAGAAAATTCAAATCTTATCGCGGTATGGGTTCTGTAGAAGCCATGCAGGAAGGTTCCAAAGACCGTTATTTCCAGGATGTGGAAGACGATATCAAAAAATTAGTTCCTGAAGGTATAGTTGGACGCGTTCCCTACAAAGGTGAATTAAACGAAAGCATGCAACAATTTATAGGCGGACTCCGTGCCGGTATGGGATATTGTGGTGCTAAAGACATTCCGACTCTGCAAGAAAACGGACGCTTTGTTCGCATTACCACCAGCGGAATCGGTGAAAGTCATCCGCATAATGTTACGATTACCAAAGAAGCTCCAAATTATTCGAGATAATTTTTGAGAAAAATAATAAAGTAAAAAGGCATAAGTTGAATCTTATGCCTTTTATTTTATGTCAAATTTCAAATTAAATCCCCAAATAATTACTAGGAGTAATCGCTAACAATTCAGCTTTAATATCTTCCGAAACGGCTAGGGTTTGGATAAAAGCGTGAATCGATTCTTTATTGATGACAGTATTGGTACGGGTCAATCCTTTAAGAGCTTCATACGGATTCGGATAGCCCTCTCTTCTCAAAATGGTTTGAATAGCTTCGGCTACTACCGCCCAGTTTTTTTCTAAATCTTCGGCAAACTTGGATTCATTAAGCAGTAATTTGTTTAATCCTTTCAATGTAGCATCAAAAGCAATCAGCGTGTGTCCAAAAGGCACCCCAATATTTCTCAATACCGTACTGTCGGTCAAATCACGTTGCAATCTTGAAATGGGTAATTTGGCAGACAAATGTTCAAATATCGCATTAGCAATTCCCAGATTGCCCTCGGAATTTTCAAAATCAATAGGATTTACTTTATGCGGCATGGCAGAAGAACCTATTTCTCCGGCTTTAATTTTTTGTTTAAAATAATCCATCGAAACATAGCTCCAGATATCGCGGTCTAAATCAATAATGATGGTATTGATTCTTTTTAAAGCATCAAAAAAAGCAGCTAAATGGTCGTAATGTTCAATTTGTGTAGTTGGAAAAGAATGGTGTAAACCCAAAACTTCTTCTACGAAAGCTGTCCCGAATTGTTTCCAATCTACATTAGGATAAGCCACATGATGAGCGTTATAGTTACCGGTGGCACCTCCGAATTTTGCTGCAAACGGAACATTGAACAGCAAACGCATTTGCTCTTCCAGGCGTTCTACAAAAACCAACAGTTCTTTTCCTAAACGAGTTGGTGAAGCAGGCTGTCCGTGAGTTCTGGCTAACATCGGAATGTCTTTCCACTCCATGCTCAGTTCTTTTAACTTGGCAATCAAACCAATCAGACCCGGCAAGTATATTTTTTCAAAGGCTTCTTTTACCGAAAGCGGAATAGCCGTATTGTTAATGTCTTGAGAAGTTAATCCGAAATGAATAAACTCTTTGAACTCACTCAATCCTAATCCTTCAAATTTATCTTTGATGAAATATTCTACCGCTTTTACATCGTGATTAGTAGTTTTTTCGGTTTCTTTAATCCAAAGAGCATCTTCAGTGGTGAACTTTTTATAAATGTTCCGCAAATCATTAAAAACAGTGTGGTTTACGTTTTTCAGTTGGGGTAATCCGGTTTCGCAGAGAGCAATAAAGTACTCTATTTCTACCAATACACGGTATTTGATTAGAGCCTCTTCTGAAAAATAAGCAGATAATGATTTGGTTTTGCTTCTGTATCTGCCATCAATAGGAGAAACAGCATTTAAAGGTGTTAATGACATGTGTTGTTGTGTTGTTTGTGGCACAAAAGTAAGCATTAGATTTAGATAAAAGAAAGCAGACGGACAGAAAATAAACAAACTATCTGTACCTGTTTGAAATCAATTCGTCCGATTTAAAGCCAACAATCTTTCTTTCAAAATCGGAACTCCTTCATTGGCATTCATGGCCATGACCTCCAAAGGATTTGAAAGATTATGAATACTTGCCGGTCGGGGATCAACATAAAAAACCGGAACTGAAGGATTCGCATAATGCATCAAACCGGCAGCAGGATACACTTGAAGTGAAGTTCCTATTACAACCAGATAATCGGCTTGTTTTGTGAGTTGTATGGCTTCATCTAAAGCCGGAACCATTTCGCCAAACCAAACAATATGCGGCCGCAATTGATGACCATCCGAATCGGTATCGCCCACTTTTACATCTTCTTTCCATTCCAATACATGTTTAGCGTCGGGATGATCGCCGCGCACTTTGAGCAGTTCACCATGTAGGTGTAATACCTTGCTACTTCCCGCTTGTTCATGCAGGTTATCCACATTTTGCGTGATGATGTATACTTCAAAATCCTTTTCCAATTCAGCCAAAACCAAATGACCGTTATTGGGCGTTACTTCCTTTAATTGCCGGCGTCTTTGGTTGTAAAAATCGAGTACTAATGATTTATTTTTAAGCCAACCGTCATATGACGCTACTTCCATAACATCATGTCCTTCCCACAATCCGTCAGCATCGCGAAAAGTTTTGATACCGCTTTCGGCCGAAATTCCGGCACCGGTTAATACTACTAATTTCTTTTTAATCACGGTTTCCAATATCGTTTTTAGGTTCGTAGAGTATATTTGATTTAAAACTACGCTTTTTTATTATTTTTGGCAAAACTAATTCCATGATTGACCTCGATTACCTAGCCTATCTTGAAGACTTTTTAACCGATAGCCGTAAAGAACGGTTTGCGGCTGTATTGGCCAACCGAACGAATCATTTTACCATTGCTATGGAAGATGTCTATCAGTTGCACAATACCAGTGCGGTAATGCGTAGTTGCGAGGTTTTCGGGATACAACAATTGAATGTGATTGAACAAAAATTCGGAAAACGAATTGATACACAAATTGCCATGGGGGCTCAAAAATGGGTTGATATTAACCGTTTTAATACCATGCAAAATTGTATGGATACGTTACGGGAAAAAGGATATCAAATCATTGCTACAACTCCACACAACGATTCTTGTATGTTGCATGAGTTTGACATCACTAAGAAGAGTGCCATTTTTTTTGGTACCGAAAAAGAAGGCTTATCACAAGAAGTAATTGACCAGGCAGATGGATTCATCAAGATTCCGATGGTTGGTTTTACCGAAAGTTTGAATATCTCTGTTTCTGCGGCGATTATCATTCAGGATATTACCACCCGTTTGCGTCAATCTGAAGTAAATTGGAAACTTTCGGAAGAAGAAATTTTAGATAAACGATTGCTTTGGGCTAAGAATTCGATTAAAGACATTAAAAGAATTGAAGAACGCTATTACAGCCGCAGTACACCATCACTGTAACAAGCGAAATTTGCAAATTAATTTTTCTTCAACACTTTGTATTGCTCGTAGCAATCACTGATAGCATCCATGATTTGCAAATCGTTGGCAGTTTTTATAAAAGATTCGGAGTAATTACAACGCTGAAGAATTTCGGCGATCTCTTTTTTATCAACTCCTAATAATACCGAAATCGTCTCTCTGTCAAATTTAGATTCAAGCAGATTGCGCACTGTATCATCTTTTTTCATGGCTTTCAGCTTTTTGAGTTCTTTCGGCTTTTTACCAAAGAAATTATACAGCATATCGGCCGGATTGAAAATAGAACCCAATACTCTGGTGAAAGCATTTGGAGAGCTCTCCCCTGCTTCATATCCTTGTGGCAAACCGGAAATACTGTAACGATAGTTTTCCTTATCGGGGATTAACTTGGTATCCACTTCGAGATAGCCGGTTAAATCGTATTTTTTTACAATTACTTCTTCCAAGGCAATCGCTTTTTCGGTCAGCATTATTTTGGCTGTACCGTTTTTAAGCCAGTCATTGGTCACTCTGATGCGCAGTGATTGATAACCTAAGATAGAAATGTGCAATGTATCACTTACACTAACTTCTAATTCAAAAAAACCTTTACTGTTGGTTACTGCTCCTTTAACCTTATTGACATTGATGACATTGGCATTGGCAATAGGCATAAGAGTATTGTCGTTAACAATCGTTCCGGTAACCTTTTGAATAATCGGATTGTCTTGTGCCGTAACACTTAAAGAAAGCAACAAAAAAAGTAAAACAGTAAAATATCTCATGGTTGTTTTTGATGGTTTAAAAGTATGAAACTCTTTTAAGATATTTTAAAGTTTGTTTGCAGAATTAGAACAAAATTAACAAAATGCGGTATGGTTAGGACAAAACATCATTTTCAGAACAAAAATGAATTCTGGATTACACATTATTCTATCCTTTTAAATAAAAAAAGCTCCGTTTAAAAACGGAGCTTTAGTTTCTATGTTAGCTTCTTCTCGGGCGTCTGTTTTTAGCCGCTTCAAAAGAACGTCCAGCAGGTCTGTCATTGCTTTCAGAACGTCTTGGTGCTCTTTCTTCTCTTTGAAATGAACCCGGCTCTCTTCTGGATGAAGAACGGTCGCTTCTGAAACCGCCTTCTTTTCTCGAACCAAAGCCTCCGGATGATTTTCTGTCGCCATCACGTCTTCCTCCGAAACCGCCTGAACTTCTTCGTTCTCCACCGCTGCTTCTGCCGTTATGGTCGCGTCTTGAGCTACTTCCCCCGTCATTTTTAGAAATTTCAACATTGATGCGACGTCCGTTTAACTCATATCCATTTAGAATAGACATAACACGGTCTGTATGTTCACCATCAGTGTTGAAGAAAGAGAATCCTTCTTTTACATCTACTTTGAATACGTCATCACGTCCTAAATCAAGTGTTTCTTTTAAGAAGTCTTTCAATTGCATCCAATCAAAATCATCACGGGCACCAATGTTTACAAAATAACGAACAGGATCTCCGGCTCTTATTTCTCTTGGTTCTGTACTTCTTTCTGATTTTTCTCCGGATAAATCGCGTTTCTTTTTATAGTAGTTGATGAATCTGTTGAATTCAACCGAAACCATTTTCTTAATTAACTCCTCTTTAGACAAACCGTCTAAAACCTCATTGATAGCCGGAAGATAGTTGTCAATTTCATGATCAACCTCTGTATCTTTAATTTTATTGGCTAAATGTAATAATTGAATTTCGCAAATTTCTATTCCCGAAGGAATGGATTTTTCTTCAAACTTTTGTTTGATGATTTTTTCAATTGAGTGAATCTTGCGAATTTCACTTTTGGTAATAATCACTATAGAAGTTCCCAATTTCCCTGCTCTACCGGTTCTTCCCGAACGGTGGTTGTAGGTTTCAATTTCATCCGGCAGTTGATAATTTACCACGTGAGTTACGTTGTCTACGTCAATTCCGCGCGCAGCCACATCTGTAGCAACTAGCATTTGCACTTGTCTTCCACGGAATGATTTCATTACGCTGTCACGTTGTGCCTGAGACAAATCGCCGTGAAGAGCCGCTGCATTATAACCGTCTTCAATTAATTTTTCAGCTACCGCTTGAGTATCTCTTTTGGTTCTGCAGAAAACTACTGAGAAAATATCCGGATTAGCATCAGCCAATCGTTTTAGGGCTTCGTAACGATCACGGGCGTTTACCACATAAAATTCGTGTGAAACCGTAGACGAACCAGAGTTCTTAGCTCCTACAGTTACCTCGGCCGGTTCGTGCATGAACTTTTTGGCAATTCGGGCTACTTCAGCCGGCATGGTTGCCGAAAATAACCAGGTATTTTTATCATCGGGCGTATCTGATAATATCGAAACGATATCTTCATAGAATCCCATGTTTAACATCTCGTCTGCTTCATCCAGAATACAGTAGTTGATGTTTTTAATGTTAACAAGACCACGATTAATCATGTCCTGCATTCTACCGGGTGTGGCCACAATGATTTGTGCTCCACGTTTTACCTCTCGGGCTTGTTCTGTAATGCTTGCACCACCATAAACTGCCACTGTATGTAAACCCTTTACATATTTTGAGTATTGTTTAATTTCGTTGGTGATTTGTAAGCAAAGCTCACGGGTTGGCGATAAAATCAACGCCTGTGTACTTTTGTCTTCGGCATCAATTTTTTGAATTAGCGGGAAACCAAAAGCTGCTGTTTTCCCTGTTCCTGTTTGTGCTAAAGCTACTAAGTCAGTGTTTTGTTCCAATAGTACCGGAATCGCTTTCTCTTGCACTTCTGACGGATTCTCAAATCCTAGATCCTTGATCGCCAGCAGTAACGATTCATTCAGACCTAATTGTTCAAATTTATTCATATTGTATTTTAAATTGGGTGCAAAGGTAGGCTTTAAATACCACATACCCTAATTTAAAATTGACTGAAAATCAATAAATTAAACTATTTAACGATTTATTCACAATCAAAAGTAGTTTAAAAGACAAATTATTGCGGATTTTTTATTTCAAAAAGTCGATTAATTTTTGAATAGCTAAACCCCTGTGACTGATGCCTGACTTCTCTTCTATTGACAATTCGGCAAAGGTTTGACCATATCCCTCAGCGACAAAAACAGGATCGTAACCAAAACCGTTGGTTCCCTTTTTCTGAGTAGTTATTTTACCTTTGATTATTCCGGTAAATAAAGATTGCTTACCTTCTAAATTTAAAGCAATTACGGTTTTAAATTGTGCGGTGCGATTGGAGTGATTTTGCAAATTAGAAAGCAATTTATTCATATTATCATCAGCATCCTTTTGTTCTCCGGCATAACGAGCGGAATATACACCGGGTTCACCGTTCAAAGCTTCAACTTCTAAACCGGTGTCATCGGCAAAACAGTTGTACCCATATTTTTCGGAAACATAATTGGCCTTGAGTATTGCATTCCCTTCAATGGTATCAGCCGTTTCCGGAATATCTTCCAAACAACCGATATCTTCTAAGCTAAGAATTTCAATAGACGAAGGAAGAAGTAATTGTATTTCTCTGATTTTGTTTTTGTTGTTGGAGGCGAAGACGAGTTGCATAAATGAAGTATTAAGCTTGTAAATTTATCAAATCTAACTATATTATAAATTTAAAGAATGTGAAATATAATTTTTGTTTATCTTTTTATTATTATTGCTAAACAAAAAGCACCTAGCCAGATTTTATAATCAATAAATTACCCCAATATGCCATCAAAATATACAATCAAAACACTTAATTGTTCTTCATTATTAGTTCTATTATTTCTGTTGTTAACAGAATCTCTTTTAGCACAATTTATCATAAGCAAGAAAAAAAATAACGAAAGTTTTTCTATTCATAACCAAACTGAATATCTTGATGTTGGACAATCCAATCTCACTTTAAATCAAATCATACATACTAAGTCTTTTGAATTTTTGCCGATGAAGAGTGAGAATATGGATTTTGGGTTTACTAATCATAATTTTTGGTTTCGTTTTCAATTACTCAATACAACAGATGAGGAAGCAATATATTTTTTTGAAACTGCCCGCCCAATAACAGATAAAGCTGAGCTTTACACTATAAAATCAAATCATCAAATTATAAAACACCAAAGCGGAGATGCTATTCCATTTGATGAGAAAAGTTTTAATCATCGGAAAACCATTTTTAAAATTGTTTTACAACCTCATGAAAAACAACAATTTTATTTACATGTAAAGAGTGATGGTGAAATGCTTTCGATGCCGGTTGTATTACACAGTTTACAAAATTTACTTGAAGTGACCTCTTTTGAGCAGTTTATATTTGGTTTCTTCTATGGCATGTTAATTATTGCTGCTGTTTTGTACCTGTTTTTTTTCTTCGCCATGCGCGACAAAACTTTTTTGTACTACAGTATGTATGTCATCTTTATAGGGTTATTACAGTTTGCCGTCGACGGGTATTTCTTTCAATTCATTACTCCGCAATCGGGTTGGTTGTCTTTGCATTCTGTTTTGCTTTTTGCTTGTGTGGCCAATTTCTTTTTGGGAAGATATGCGCAAGTATTTCTGAAAATTAAGTCTTACAGCTCATTACTTAATGTGGCATTTTATGTAATGTATGTTTTGGATTTTTTATTGTTGTTGTCTTTATTTTTAATTGAAAATCATCAATATGCCTATCCTATTGCAAACATGTTGGGATTAATATTATTACTTCTCATCATCACATCACAAGTCTTAATCTATACTAAAACACGAACTATTGATCGTTTTTTTGCTATTGGTATATTCTTCTTGATTAGCGGTTTTGTGGTTTTTATTTTAAAAAATTTCAGCCTCTTACCTCTTACCTTCTGGACTGAAAACGCCTCTAAGTTTGGTACAGGACTGGAAGTAGTCTTCCTATCCCTATCAATGGCAAATTTAATCCGGAATTTAAAAAATGAACGTGAAGAATTACAAACCCTGGCACTACAACGTTCAGAAGAAATGAATGAACTGAAATCGTATTTTCTATCCAATATCAGTCACGAATTGCGCACCCCTCTCAATGCAATTATGAGTTTATCAGATGCTATTGCCTCTGAAGTCGGGAACCAGTCCGTTAAAGCAAATTGCGATGTCATTAAATACTCTTCCAAGAGTTTGCTTAATTCCGTAAATGATATTTTAGATTTTTCTAAAATTGAAAAAGGAGAACTCAAGTTAGAAATACAGCCATTTAGCTTAAACAAATCTCTGGAACACATCAAAAATACAGCTTTGGTAACTTCGAAAGAAAAGGATTTAAAGATACTATTTTCCTTTGCTGACAACTTACCTGATAACCTGCTCGGCGACGCGATTCGATTTGAACAAATTGCCAACAATGTAATCAATAATGCCATTAAGTTTACAAAAGAAGGAACAATCAAAATAGAATTAACGTCAACACCAAATGGAGAAAACAAAATCAAGCTTCAACTTAAAGTAACCGATAGCGGTATTGGGATTCCCAAAGAAAAAATGAACAGTATTTTTGATTCATTTTCACAGGAAAGCATTAACAATAAACGAAAATTTGGCGGTCTTGGTTTAGGATTATACATCGTCAAAAACCTCGTGGATATACACAATGGTAAGGTTGACATCAAAAGCCAGCAAGGCTTGGGCACTATTTGTACCATCGATTTGAATTTTGAAACAATAAAAAGTGAGCCTAAAACAGAAATCATTGAAACCAATAACAATTATGACCTAAAAGGCAAGCGAATTTTGGTAGTTGAAGACAACATGATGAATCAAATGGTTATTAAAATGATTACCAAAAATTGGATGAATACCGAAGTGGAGTTTGCTAATAATGGTGAAGAAGGAATCAACAAATTAAAAAATAATCTGTTTGATATTGTTTTAATGGATTTACAAATGCCGGTTATGGATGGTTACGAAACCACTATTGCCATACGCAAAGGAGATGCAGGTGAAGAAAATAAAAACATTCCGATTATAGCCGTAACAGCAGATGTAATGGAAAGCACCAAAATAAGAGTACTCGAAATCGGTATGAATAAATACCTGTCTAAACCCGTTGATAAAGAGGTTCTGTACGAGAATATCAAATCATTGGTGGAGCTTTCAATCGCCTAGTTTCAGACTTATTATTTGGCATAATTTTATGTTTTCAAACATTAGGAGTAAACTAAATTTATCTTTACTTTTGCCTCGTTTTTAACACTAATTACCATGGTAAAAGATTTATTCGAAAGAATACAAAACAATAAAGGCCCTTTAGGAAAATGGGCTTCACAAGCAGAAGGCTATTATGTATTTCCAAAATTGGAAGGTGAATTAGGCCCAAGAATGCAATTTCACGGAAAAGAAATTTTAAACTGGTCTATCAATGACTATTTAGGATTAGCGAATCATCCCGAAGTCAGAAAAGCTGATGCCGAGGCTGCTCAACTGTATGGAGCTGCTTACCCAATGGGTGCCCGTATGATGAGTGGTCACACAAATTTTCACGAACAACTGGAAAATGAGTTAGCTGAATTCGTGATGAAAGAAGCAGCTTATTTGTTGAATTTCGGTTATCAGGGAATGGTTTCCATCATCGATGCTTTGGTGACCAAAAATGACATTATTGTATATGATGTTGATGCTCATGCCTGTATCATTGACGGTGTACGTTTACACATGGGTAAACGATTTACTTACAAGCACAATGATTTGGAAAGCATGGAGAAAAACCTGCAACGTGCTACCAAAATGGCTAACGAAACCGGAGGCGGTATATTGTTCATAACCGAAGGTGTTTTCGGAATGCGCGGTCAGCAAGGTAAACTGAAAGAGATTGTGGCTATGAAAGAAAAGTACAATTTCCGTTTGTTGGTTGATGACGCTCATGGTTTCGGTACTCTTGGTAAAACAGGTGCCGGTGCCGGTGAAGAACAAGGTTGCCAGGATGGAATTGATGTATATTTTTCAACGTTTGCCAAATCAATGGCTAATATCGGGGCTTTTGTTGCCGCTGACAAAGATATCATTGACTACTTAAAATACAACCTGCGTTCGCAGATGTTTGCCAAAGCTTTACCGATGATTCAAACAGTTGGCTCCTTAAAACGTTTGCAAATGCTACGTACTATGCCCGAGTTGAAAGCTAAACTTTGGGAGAATGTAAATGCCCTGCAAAACGGATTAAAAGCTCACGGATTCAATATTGGAGACACCAATACTTGTGTAACTCCGGTTTACTTAGAAGGGTCAATTCCTGAAGCTATGGTTATGGTGAATGATTTGAGAGAGAACTACGGTATCTTCTTGTCTATAGTTGTTTATCCGGTTATTCCTAAAGGCATCATCTTATTGAGAATGATTCCTACTGCTTCACACACTATGGCCGATATAGAAGAAACACTTACAGCCTTTAATGCAATTCGTGAAAAATTGGTTAACGGTACCTATAAAAAGATAGCCGAAGCTACTACAGTTGATGTTTCATAACACATAAAAATATCCATTCAACAGAAAGAGGTACTTCACGGTGCCTCTTTTTATTTTAAGGAAACTTTAAAATTTCCAAAGTTGATTTATATCAAAAAAAAATTATTTTTGACTGGCTTATTTTAAAGGAACTCAAAAACAATTTGTTTATGAAAAAATTACTTTTCGGTTTTGCATTATGTTTATCATCTCTCTGCAGCACAGCTCAAACAAATTATGAGATTACCATTAATTTAAAAAACTGCAAAGATACCCTGGCCTATCTTACTTTTTATCAAATGGATAAGACCATGATAAAAGACACTTGTACCAGTATCAAAAACGGCAAAATTGTTTTTAGAGGTAAAGGCAAACTCGACAAAGGAATTTATTCGTTGGTGAGTCAGCAAAAGTCTATTTTCTTTGATTTTTTTATAGATGACGATACTCAAAAACTGGAGCTTGCAAGTGAAGTTGGTGAAAATATGCTCAAAGAGCTCAAGGCAGTGAATTCGGCCCGAGAAAATGAATTTTTTGATTACATCCGTTTCATCACCAAACAAAACAAAGAATTTCAGGAAATCAAACAAAAAACAGTACTTCAAACCAAAAAAGACACCCTTGCCTTAGCAGACGTTCAGATAAAATTAGAAAAGACTATAGCCGACTACGAAGAAAACTTTTTGGCCAAAAACAAAGGAACTTACATTGCTGATGTAGTGAATATTAAACTGGAAAAAGTTTTAAAAGATATTCCAAAAAACAAAGAAGGCAAACCTGATGATTTAGCGGCCTTTACTTACTACAGAAATCACTATTGGGATGCTGTCAACTTTCACGACGAAGGAACCATTCGCAATCCGTTTTTCTTCAAAAAAATTAAGAAGTATTTTGATTCGGTAATTCCGGTTCAACCCGATTCGGTTTGTGTACAAATTGATAAAATGATGAAACGAACGCAGCCGGGAAGTTTGTTCAACAAATTGTTGCTGGCACATTTCACCTACACTTATGAAACCTCAGAAATAATGGGATTTGACAAGGTTTTTGTTTATCTGTCAGATAACTATTTTAAAACCGGAAAAGCCAAAGGTGTATACGAAGATGATGTGATTGAACGTGTGATTAAGCGTGCCGATAAACTAAAACCTTTATTAATTGGTGCTCCGGCTCAGGATTTATTCATGATTAAAGCTGAGGATTTTGATAAAATGAAACAAATGGGATTTGAAAACGCCAAAAACAGCGAAGAAATGACCAATGTGTTTTATAAAAATGTGAACGAAGTCAACAAAATGTTTGTCAAGCTAAGCGATGTAAAAGCCGCTTACACGTTATTGATTTTTTGGGATGTTGACTGTGGTCACTGTCAAAAGGAAATTCCAAAATTATTAACCGTTTACAACGAATTGCTGAAAGAACACAAAGACATCAAAGTTTATAGTGTTTACATGCAACACGAAGGAGAAAAATACCTCAAATACATAGCCGAGCATCAATTGCCATGGATAAACGTATACGACGGTGCCCATTACAACAATGCTGTCGAAAAATACGACGTATACTCTACTCCTGTAATTTATCTTTTGGACAAAGACAAAATCATCAGAGCCAAAAGAATCAGCGTCGATTCGATTAAAAAAATAATCAGCGATTTAGAGAATAAAAAGTAACGCTTATTTTAAAATAGTTTCAAAACTAGGCTTAAAGTAATTAGGTCCTTTCATCACTTTGCCGTCTTCGCGGTAAATAGGTTGTCCGTCTTCACCCAGTTTGCTCATGTTACTGCGTTGGATTTCATCAAATACTTCTTCTATCTTGTGTTGCAATCCGTGCTCTAAGATTGTTCCGCAAAGAATATAAAGCATATCCCCAAGTGCATCGGCAACTTCAACCAAGTCATTGTTTTGAACGGCCTCTAAGTATTCTTCATTTTCTTCCTTCATTAAGTTGAAACGAAGTTGGTTTTTTTGTTCTCCTAAATCACCTTTCATTTCGTAACTGACTCCCAGCCCGAAAGCAGTGTGGAATTCTTTTACAGCATTGAGTTGTTTTTGCATTTTCTAAGATTTTATGTGGATGCAAATTACAACATTCCGATGCATTTGAGTAAATTTGTTGAAAATTTCAAATAAATGTTTACAACCGGTCAATGGACTTTCGCCGCTTTGTTTTTTGTAGCTTTTGTAATAGCAGCCTACTTTGCTTACGGAAAAGACAAGGCTCTACACAACAAAGTATACAAAGGAAGTTATAAGATTCTCATTGCTTTTCTTCTTTTTATTGCGTTTTTATTTGTCATCAAAGTGACAATGAAGCATTAACAAAGCTATTTCCCTTTTAAAAGATTGACGCTAACAGTGGCTAATTCAGAATTAGGAAATTTGGTAAACACTTTTTCATCTGAAAACAAACCGGCTTCGGCGGCAATTTTGTGCAGTACTTCTATTTCAACAATGTATTGATCAGAGAATCCGTGAGTGGCATCGTAGGCTGTTGCTGCCGTTTTACCCAAATTTGAGGCCGTCAGTTCAGGAGCAATAGTATGCAACTCGATTAAAAGCAACCCGAATTTTTCAACAAACGGAGACCATTTTTTAAGATGCTCCAGTAAATTATCCTCTACTTCCGAATTGGGAATTCGTTTTCCTCTGTGGGCAAAGGCTCCGGTTGAAGAACTAATTCTGCCCGACGTTACCGCGCTGGGTTTTTCCCAAATGCGGTTGTGATCTAAAAAGGTTCTGACATTTAATAATTCTCTCAGGTCAATGTTATAATCTTCTTTCAGAGTTTCTGCTAACAGTTGAGGCCTTCCGATATCACCCCAGATAACTTTTGCCCAAATATCAGCTTTGATTAAATTGGCCCGGGTAACTTTTATAGCCGCTTCATTATAATCGACTCCTACCAAAAACAGAGGGTATTCGTCTAACATTTTTCCCCGATTGGTCTGACGCTCAATCACATCAAACATGTGTTCTAAAAAAGCCCCGTTACCGCATCCCATGTCTAAAACACCTTTGGGTTGTTCAGCAATTGGACGGTTGAACAATTCAATAATGATTTGATCAACAATTTTAAAATATTCGGCGTGAGCTCCTCCACTACCCCATACATTCATTTCCCGATCTACATGCAGTTCAGTTTCATGCTCGCCAATATTTCTGAGAATAGACGGATTACCAAAAAGCAATTCATCCATTTTTCTTAAAGTTGGAATGTAGGAAACGGTAACCCCGTATGCTGTGGCTCTTTTGGCATAAAACAAGCCTTCTTCGGTAAACTGATAATGTTCGTTCTTTTTGGTAAACCATTTCAAATGCGTTAAAAAATCTAAAATCTCTTTAAAACATTCCGGATTCTTATGAAACTCTTCCGGGCGGAAAGAAGTCTCCATGAAATATTTATGAAACATACCGGTCATACCCAGCATAACAATAGTTGGACCGACCAAGTTTCCTTCGATGTGATATAAAACCTG
The DNA here is from genome assembly GCA_964413435.1 of uncultured Flavobacterium sp. Taxonomy (GTDB): domain Bacteria; phylum Bacteroidota; class Bacteroidia; order Flavobacteriales; family Flavobacteriaceae; genus Flavobacterium. Next base: position 14,636 of record CAYPSB010000009.1, on the reverse strand, counting down.
TTGTTGTAAAACTCTGGTAGTTTCATCTGTTGAAAACGTTATATCGTAATTTGCTTTAAATTTCCGAAAGAACTGATTCAACATTTCAAACGGTTCGACTTCAAATTTTCGCGGATGAAAGTGTTCTGAAAACTGCATCAAATTGACAACGTCTTCATACAACGGAACCAAGGAAAAAGCTGTATGAGTTTGAGCATTAGTTGCAAAAGTAATTTCATCTGTCAGCGGATTAATTTTCTGAATCAGCCAACCTTGAGAAGCCAAAACCCGCAATGCCACATTCAGATAACCTTCATTCGCACCGAACTTTTCTGTTAATGCTGACAATGACGCACTTTGCTTTTCCAAAATATAATCTAAAACCCCTTTTTTATGCAATGCATAGGCCGTTGGAGCAGTTACAATTCCGTCTAAATGTCTGAATAAAATGCCTCGAAGTTCGGTGGTGGTTCTCATGCAATTAAATTTGGTTACAAACAAATATAAACAATCTCTAAATATCAATACTAAACTATTTTCCTATCATTAAATTCATAACTTTGTGTCACTAAAAAGAGATTTATGAGAATTTTGAAATACATATTCCTACTGATTGTCTTAGCTTTCATAGGCGTAACGGTTTATGTTGCTACCCAAAACGGAAATTTTGAAATAACCAAAAGTAGCATTGTAAAAGCTCGTAAATCTTCTGTTTTTGACTACGTTAATGACTATAAAAATTGGGAATCTTTTGGTTCTTATATGACTAAAGGAAACAATATTCAATTTGATTATCCTGCAAAAACAGTGGGTTCAGGTGCTAGTTTTTCATGGACAAACGGGTCAGACAACGGAACTGTAAAAACTATTTTTGTGAAAGAAAACGACAGCCTTTCGCAGAAGGTAAGTTGCAACGGCAGCACTGCAAATATTTCATGGACTTTCAAAGACACCGTTGGCGGAACCAAGGTAACCCTTTACGGGAAAGGAAAGCTGGATATTTTTACTAAAATCACCACTTTTTTTAAAGGAGGAATTTCAAATTTGCTAACGGATACATTTGAGAAAAGTTTGCGTAATCTTGACAAAACGCTCGATTACGAAATGAAAACCTATTCTATCAAAGTAAATGGAATAGTGCAACGCAACTCCAGATTTTGTTTGCAACAGCAAATATCTTGTAAAATAAAGAGCTTACCTAAAAACATTAAAATCATGATGTCGGGAATGGTTCATTTTTTCAAGAAAAACAAGCTGGTAATGGCCGGAAAACCGTACATACAATACGACCGTTATGATACAGCTAATGATTTTGTCACTTTTTCAGTTTGCGTCCCAACAACAGAGCAGATATTCGTAACACCGGAGAGCGATGTAAATTCGAGAGAAATTATTCCTTTTACCTGTCTGAAAACTACATTGGTGGGCGACTATTCGCATACTCAGGAAGCGTGGTCAAAGGCAAAGAAATACATAAAGAACAATGGCTTAACAGAAAACCTCGCCGGAAAATATACCGAAGTTTATGTGAAAACAATTGATGACATAAAACAACCTTCAAAGTGGATAACTGAAATATATATACCGGTTTTCCCGAAAGCTGAATCAGCAAGTCCGGTATCTCTACCTGCTACTCCTGTGGTAAAAAGTAGTGAACCTACCACAGAAACACCGTAATTTAAAGAATGCTATTAAACCTTTTCAGTTATATTTATTCCAACGCTTAAATTTTTACTTTGCAGGAAGAAAAGGATTTTATCAAAGATTTATTGAATCCGAAAACGCAGAACCAAGCGTTTCAAAAGCTCCTGCGCGATTACCAGAGACCGTTGTATTATCACATCCGATCTATTGTTTTGAATCATGATGATGCTGATGATGTTTTGCAAAATACCTTTGTAAAAGTATTTCAATACTTAAAAGATTTTAAAGGCGACAGCAAGCTTTTTTCCTGGATGTACCGCATTGCGACCAACGAATCTATAACATTCATCAATCAAAAAGCCAAACGGAACGGCACTACCAGTGAAGCGTTACAAAGCAAAATAGTTGATAATTTGAAGGCCGATGTTTTTTTTGACGGAAATGAAATTCAACTTAAACTGCAAAAGGCTATTGCCCTGTTACCCGAAAAACAACAACTTGTTTTTAAGATGAGATACTATCAGGAAATAAAGTACGAAGACATGTCTGAAATTCTGGGGACTTCGGTTGGAGCATTGAAAGCCTCTTACCACCATGCCGCAAAAAAAATTGAAGATTACATGAAAAATAATTAAACCTTTTTATTAAAGATTTGTCAAAGAGCCATGAATGATTTTAATTTAGATACTACCCCAAAAATAACTACAGGATTTAAGGTTCCTGATGGTTATTTTGATTCATTTTCAACTATAGTTTTAGAACAGTTACCCAAACAAGAATCCAAGTTTGTCGGTGTTTTCAGTTTCAAAAAAGTATGGTATTATGCAGCGGCTGCAGTCATTGTTTTAGGGCTATCAATTCCTTTATACCATCAATATACTTTAAAACAGGATTTGGCCGATGTAACAGTCTTAGAAGATTATTTAGCCAATAATTCTTCGATTACAGAAGACGAAATTCTCAATTCATTGGATAAAGAAGATTTGGAGAAAATGAAAATCGATTTCAAACTTCAAGACAAAGACATTGAGGAAGTTTTAGAAAATAATTCAAATTTAGAACAATATATTTTAGATTAAATATTATGAAAATCAATAAAATACTAGCTTCACTTATAGTTTTAATTTCTATTAATGCCGTGGCGCAGAATGGCCGTCTTCGGGAAAAAAGAGAACAGATAAAAGCCCTAAAAGTAGCTTTTATAACCGATGAATTGGCTTTAACTCCTGATGAAGCAACAAAGTTTTGGCCCCTTTTTAATGCTTTTGAAGATAAACAGCAAGAGATTAAAAAGCAAAAACTTAAAGCCTATATCAACCGTATGGATGATGACTCTTTTGATAAGTTAAGCGAAAAAGATGCCTCTGCAATGCTTAACCAAATGGAAGCCATGGAAGATGACTTATATCAGGCTAAAAAGAAGTTCATCAACAGTCTGAAAGGAGTTATATCACCGATAAAAATTTTAAAGCTCAAAAAAGCAGAAGAAAATTTCAATCGAAAATTACTACAGCAATACCGCGATAAAAAATTAGGACGTTAACCGAAAGAGAGCTATAGGCTCTCTTATTTTTTGAATACGATTCGGATAATTTTATTCTTTCCTGCTGCGAAGGCTGTGTGCTCATCAACAAAGCGAATCGTAAACAAGGTTTTATCCTGAATTAGTTGTTTCCAGGAATTGCCTTTGTCATCAGAATAATACAAACCACTTGCTCCGACCGAAACTATCTTGGAAGCTTTCGAATTGGGCACAAATTGTATGCACGAAGTATACCCAAACCCTTTATTATCAGCTATTAATTTCCAGGATTTCCCACCATTGTTCGTTATGGCTTTGTTACTGAAATTTTGCTCAGGCTGCTCATAATTTCCACCGGCAACTATTCCTGTTCTTTCATTGTAGAAATCGGCTGTAAAAATCCCTGTCATGGCTTGTCCCTGAATTATCGGAGAATCTGTAAAATTCCAAGACTTCCCTTTGTTATCTGAATAAAAAACTCTTGATTTCACACCGCCGGAAACAATCCAAGTTTTATTTCCTTTAATACAAATGTTAGTATTACTGGCTGCAAAAGCGGCTTCACCATCTGCTACTTTAGGTAAATTGCTGCATGCTACTTTTTTCCATGAAAAACCTCCGTCACGAGTAATTATAATTGACAAACATTCATCGGTTGGATCACCAACAGCTATACCTTCTGATTCATTCCAAAACTGCATACTATCGTAAAAAACTTTTTCATGATTTTCGATATATACCTTAGTGATGTTCATGTCAGATTTATCAATTTTAAACACAAAAGCGGGGTTGCCGATATTGGCAATAAAAATTGATTTCGAATTTTGAGCAATACTTCTGAATTCCAATTTCAGTGAATCACTCTCAATTAACTTTTCACGCAGCTCCCCGGTTTTAAAATTATAATATCCCAATTGATTAGTATTACCGGTATACCAAAGCTTATCTCCATCTACAAGTATGGCTCTAATACTGATATTTTTGCTTAAAACAGTATCAATTGTTACCCAATAATCAATTTGTGAACTTATAGCATTAGGGATTAATAAGAAAAAAAACAATAAAATTAAAAAATGATTTTTCATTGTGAGGGCTTGAGATATAAGCGAATATACAAATTTAAGCCTAGTTAAGGTTTAGTTAAAAGGATTTCAAAAAAAACCTGTGGCACAGTAATTGGATATTCCGTTTCAAAACTATTCAAATAAAAAAACTTAAATTATGAAAACTACAATTTTATCTTTTTCGATATTGTCATTACTGAGTATAACAAATGTTTTTGCTCAAGACAGAACAACGGTAACTGCAAACAGTTCGGAAATCAGTGATAACTTAGATTTGAGGGCTGTTGCTTCAATATTTGGAGATTCAGAAAATTTAGCCGACTTTGAAAGAAGACTTAATGATCCGAAAATGCAAATTTCAAACCTAGACTTAAACGAAGACAACCAAGTAGATTACTTGCGTGTGATTGAAACTGTTGAAGGAAATGCTCATATTATTGTAATTCAATCCGTATTAGGTCGAGACACCTATCAAGACGTAGCCACAGTTGAAGTTCAAAAAGATCGTAACAATAAAGTACAGATTCAGGTTGTGGGCGATGTATACATGTATGGAGCAAATTATATTTACGAGCCGGTATACGTTTCCACGCCGGTAATTTACGCTTCCTTTTGGGTTGGTAATTATCGGCCTTATTATTCTTCTTGGTATTGGGGTTACTATCCTACGTACTACTATGCTTGGTCACCTTACCCTATCTTCAGATACAGAAGCCACATAGGAATTTGCATAAACAATCATCATTACTACAATTACGTAAATTACAGAAGATGTGAAGTGGCTTACAATTCTTATCGAGGAAGACGAGGAAACGCTTATGAAACCCGTTATCCTAACCGTTCGTTTGAACACCGAAACACCAGTTATGCTAACCGTTATGAATTAGATAAAACCAGAAACATCAGAACTGTTGGAACCCGAAATGAGACCGTTATGAATCCGGGAAGAGAAACAAGAAATTATGATTCACCCAGAAATTTGGAACAAAGAGGAAACACTACCAGAGGCAATAACTCTGTAAGTGAATCTCCAAGAACCAATTCAGACCCAAGAAGTAATTCTCCTCGTGTATTAGAATCAAACAGAAACAACAGCCAAGTTACTGAATCACCCCGAACAGTCATGACGCAACAGTCATCTCCGAGAGTTTATTCAAATGAAAGAAATGTAACTCCTGATGTGTCAACTCCCAGAGGAAACAACAGAAGTTATGAATCTCCAAGAAATAACAGTTCACAAATAGGAAATACCCGAAATTATTCCCCACAAAGCAATGCCGCACCAAGGGAGTTTTCAAGTCAGAGAGGTAACTCAGGCTTTGGAAATCAAGGAGCTTCCAGAGGAAATAACGGAGGAAACAGAAGAAGTTAAGTTAAGAATATACAAGTCTTGTTAATTATGAAAATCACCACAAATTGTGGTGATTTTTTTTTAATCTTTACAGTTCAAAAATAAAATGGTAAAAAAATAATTATTTTAAAAAAACTGTACATTTGTACCCTTTTAACATTCATTTATGAGCGCTCATAATCATCAGCTTCACAGCAAACTTACCATAGGCGGATTACTTGTTACACTAGGAATCATTTATGGTGACATTGGGACTTCCCCTCTTTACGTAATGAAAGCCATAATTGGATTAAACCACGTTATCAATCCTGATATCATTCTTGGTGGATTATCCTGTATTTTTTGGACATTGACATTACAAACTACTCTTAAGTATGTCTTGATTACTCTGAGCGCTGATAATCACGGTGAAGGAGGTATTTTTGCCTTGTATGCACTGGTAAAAAGAACAAAAATAAAATGGCTTATTGCCCCGGCAATCATAGGAGGAAGCGCACTATTGGCTGATGGTATCATTACCCCTCCTATCTCGGTTTCTTCGGCTGTAGAAGGTATAAAAACATTTTATCCGTCTTTGAACACCGTACCAATAGTTATTGCTATTTTGGTAGTGCTGTTTACCATTCAACAATTCGGAACCAAGTTAGTAGGAAAGTTTTTTGCTCCCATGATGCTAGTCTGGTTCAGTATGTTGGGAATATTGGGTATCATCCAAATTGGAGGAAATCTTTCCGTATTTAAAGCAATCAATCCTTATTATGCATACGAATTGTTGCGTATTCATCCCGATGGTTTTTATGTTTTAGGGTTTGTTTTCTTGTGTACTACCGGTGCCGAAGCGTTGTATTCTGATATGGGGCATTGCGGCCGAAAAAACATCCGCATCAGCTGGATTTTTGTAAAAACCACATTGGTTTTAAACTACTTCGGACAGGGTGCTTATTTAATCAAACACCAAGGTGATACGTTATTCAATTTGGGCGGAAAGAATGCCAATCCGTTTTATTTAATTATGGAAAATTGGTTCCAACCTATCGGAATCGTAATTGCCACCAGTGCTGCTGTTATTGCGTCTCAAGCTCTAATCAGTGGTTCGTTTACTTTGATAAATGAAGCGATGCGACTCAATTTCTGGCCAAAAGTAAAAATCAAATACCCAACCGATTTGAAGGGTCAGTTATACATTCCATCTATCAACTGGTTACTTTTATTAGGCTGTATCGGAATTGTATTGCACTTTGAAGAATCCGGAAATATGGAAGCCGCCTATGGTTTGGCTATTGTGCTCTGTATGATTATGACCACCATTTTGCTGAATTATTACTTGATAATGAAACGTGTTTCCTGGTATATCATAGGGGCAATAATTACGTTATATCTGGCTATAGAGTTTAGTTTCCTGATAGCTAATTTAGATAAATTCCCGCACGGAGGTTACGTGACTTTATTCATTGCCTGTATCTTAATTGGCATAATGACCGTTTGGTACATGGCCAAAAAAATCAGCAAGAACTACACTAAAATGGTCAAAATTGATAACTATAAAAAAGTACTGGCTGAATTGAGTTTGGATCTTTCCATACCCAAATACGCCACGCACTTAGTATACATGACCAATTCAAATCGCGTTGATGAAATTGAAGAAAAAGTAATGTACTCTATTCTTCAAAAAAGGCCAAAACGAGCCGATATTTATTGGTTAATTCACGTAAACATCTTAAGCGAACCTTATCGTAAAGAATTCAAGGTAAATGAAATTATTAAAGACGACTTGTACAGAATTGATTTTTATTTGGGATTCCGTGAACCGACCAAAATCAATTTAATGTTTAAAGAAGTAATCAAAGACATGGTAAAAAATGGTGAGGTTGATATTACCAGTCGCTATGAATCTTTGAATAAAAATAACATCATTGGTGATTTCAAATTTGTTTTGTCCGAGAAATTTTTATCAAACGACAGCGATTTGAATTTCTTTGAAAAAATTGTGATGTACTCCTATTTCTTCATGAAAAAATTCAGTTTATCTGAGGAAAAAGGCTTTGGTTTAGACAGTAGTTCTGTTAAAATAGAACAGTTCCCATTGGTGATTCATGCCCCTGAAATCATAGACATGAAGCGCATCTACGCAAAATATTAACCATCAACTTCATACAAAGTATTCTTTACTGCCTTTTTTAAGAAGGTTTTAAAGAATACTTCTTTTTTATCTGCAAAATTGCAATATCTTTGCGGGCTGATTTTTTTACACCATGCGATTACATCGAAATTTAGTTTACACCACTATTGACTCTTTAAATGCCATCTTCAATGAAGGTGAATATGCCGACAAAGTAGTAGCCCGAGCCTTGAAAAAAGACAAACGTTGGGGAAGTTCTGACCGCAAATTCGTAGCCGAAACCATTTATGAAATTGTGCGTTGGAAACGATTGTACATGGAAATTGCCGGCGTAAAAGAGCCTTTTGACCGTGATCAATTGTGGCGAATTTTTGCCGTTTGGGCAGTTTTAAGAGGCTATCCTATTCCAGATTGGAGACAATTGGAAGGAACACCCGAACGAAAAATCAAAGGCCGCTTTGATGAATTATCGAAAATCAGAAAATATCGTGAATCCATTCCGGATTGGATGGATGAATTGGGTGTAAAAGAATTAGGAGAAGATGTTTGGACCAAAGAAATTGCGGCCCAAAACAAACAAGCACAAGTCATTCTCCGCGTGAATACATTAAAGACCACCAAAGAAAAGCTTCGTGCTATTTTGATGGATTTAAATATCGAAACCGAATTTTTGAAAGACCAACCCGATGCTTTGGTTTTAAAAGAAAGAGCGAATGTTTTTCTTACCGATGCTTTCAAGGAAGGTTTATTTGAAGTTCAGGATGCTTCTTCTCAATTAGTAGCTCCTTTCTTAGATGTTCAACCAGGCATGAGAGTGGTTGATACTTGTGCAGGAGCCGGAGGGAAAACGTTACACATGGCTTCGTTGATGCAAAACAAAGGGCAATTAATCGCCATGGATTTGTACGAAAGTAAGCTCAAACAATTAAAATTAAGAGCCAAAAGAAATGGGGCTTTCAATATTGAATACCGAATCATTGACTCTACCAAAGTCATCAAAAAACTTCACGAAAAAGCAGACAGAGTTCTTATTGATGCGCCGTGCAGCGGTTTGGGTGTTTTGAAAAGAAACCCAGATGCCAAATGGAAATTGCAACCGGAATTCATCGATAACATCCGAAAAGTACAGGCCGAAGTTTTAGAGAATTATTCTAAAATAGTTAAGCCCGGAGGTAAGTTGGTTTATGCCACTTGCTCGGTCTTACCCTCTGAAAATCAGGAACAAATTAAACATTTTTTAACTACCGAGACCGGTAAAAAATTTACCTTTGTAATAGATTCTAAAATTCTTGCCCAAGAAAGTGGATTTGATGGTTTTTACATGGCATTATTAGAACGCAAAAAAGAATTATAAAAAAGAAAATGAAAAAAAGCTTAACCTTACTATTTATCAGTGTAACACTAATTAGTTTTGCACAACAAGAATCTAAAAGCACTAATGCGACTGCTTCAATACCCAATGGTTACTATAACAGTGCTACCGGAACCGGATATACACTGAAAACACAATTATTTAATATCATTAAAAATCA
>CAYPSB010000009.1:0-5325 GCA_964413435.1 uncultured Flavobacterium sp. | reverse complement strand
CTACCGGAACCGGATATACACTGAAAACACAATTATTTAATATCATTAAAAATCATACCGATAAAGGGTATTCAGGTTTATGGACAACCTATGAAACGTCTGACATAGACCATCAATATGAAAATGACGGCACGCTCATTGACCTTTATTCTGAAAATCCAACGGGTACAGACCCGTATAATTTTACTATAGGTACCAGTCAATGCGGTACCTACAATGCTGAAGGAGGCTGCTACAATAGAGAGCATACCGTACCGCAAAGTTTCTTCGGTAATGGGGTACAACCTATGTATTCTGATGCCCATTTTGTACTGCCTACTGACGGAAAAGTGAATGGCTGGAGAGACGATCATCCTTATGGTGTCGTAGCCGCTACTACTAATCCATGTAACGCCGGAGCAACCAATACGCCTTGTACAACCTTAAACGGTTCCAAATTAGGTTCGAATGTAAACGCTGGGTATTCTGCCGGGTATACTGGAAAGGTTTTCGAACCTTTAAATGAGTTTAAAGGCGATATTGCCAGATGCTTACTGTATTTTGTTACAAGATACGAAGATCAGTTGGCTGGTTTTTATACCGCAACTGCATCAGAAGCCAAAGTGATTTTTGACGGAACCAGTTCACAATCATTTTCTCCAACATTCTTAAATATACTGTTAACTTGGCATATGCAAGACCCTGTTAGCGCAAGAGAAATCGAAAGAAACAATGCCGTTTATGCCCGCCAAAACAATAGAAACCCATTTATCGATCATCCGGAATATGTATGTCAGATTTGGGGAGCTGCCTGCGCTGCTTTAAACAATCAAAACTTCAGTTTAATCAATTCTGTAAAAGTATATCCGAATCCATCAAATAATGGCACGATAACTATCAGTTGCGAAACTACTGTTGACAGTATTGAATTGATTACCATCAACGGGCAAGTAATTCAACAAATTAAAAATCCTGAATTCCAAGACAATACCTTTACTATAACCAACTTACCAAATGGGTTTTATTTCTTGAAATTATCAGGAAATAACGAATCATTAACTAAAAAAGTTTTGGTTAACTAATAGAATTTTATACTTAAAATTATAAAGAAGCGCTGTTGAATCTCAACAGCGTTTCTTGTTTTTAATCGAAAACAAAGCTCTCAAAGAAGAGAAAACTGTGAAATCCTTTGAATTTTAAGTACTACTTTACTATCTTTCGCCTTCAAATTGTGTAACCCTCAATACATTTCATAAAATGTTAGAAGAAAAGAATGATAACCTGCAACATGCAGATGGAAACGTAGTCAGTGAATCACAGGAAGTGACAGCTACTGAAAATCAAGAAATTGCTAAAGAAGAATTAGCAGAAAACGCACCTCTGCAAGAAGCAGAACAACCGGAAAACACATTAGATGAAGCTCCTGCTTTAACTGAAGTTCTTTCCGAAGATGAAATTGAGTTAGCTGCAGAAAAAGAAGCGCTCGTTGAAGAAACTATTGAAAATCCGGTAAATGAAGTTGCCGAAGAAGAAACAACTGAAGAGGAAGATACTATCTCTGCTCCTGTTGAAAACGAAAATCAGGCAGCTATTTCAGCCATTAACGAAGTAAACGCAGAAGAAAGTGAAGACGAATCGCTAAAAGACCGTCATGACATTCCGATGTTGGATTACGAGACGTTGTCAATGGAACAGTTGGTTGATGAATTGTCAAAGCTGGTGGTGGTTGAAAAAGTAATGTCGGTAAAAGACCATGTCGAAGAACTGAAAAAGGCTTTTTTATCTAAATACCATCATTTTATTGACGAGAAGAAAGAAGAGTTTCATGCCGAAAATCCTGATACTACTGAAGATTTTCATTACCACTTTCCGTTGAAAGTAAAATTTGATCAATTATACACTCAATACAGAGAAAAGAAAAATAACCATTTCCAAAGTCTGCAAAACAATCTGAAAGCCAATTTGGAAAACCGATTGGCCATAGTGGAAGAGTTGAAAAACTTAGTGCACAGTCAGGAAAGCATCCCTGTAACATTAAAGAAATTTAATGATATCAGAGATCGTTGGAAAGTGGCAGGTCCCATTCCGAAGGACCGCTACAATCACGTTTGGAACAATTATCATTTTCACTTAGAAAATTTTTATGATATTCTTCACCTAGACCGTGAAATACGCGATTTAGATTTCAAACACAATTTGGTACAAAAGCTCAAAATCATTGAGCGTGTGGAAGAATTGCTTAAAGAGGAAGACATCAACAAAGCGTTCCGCGAATTACAGGATTTACACCGCATTTGGAAAGAAGAAATCGGACCGGTTTCGAGAGAACACCGCGAGGAAATTTGGAACAAATTCAGTGAACTGACCAAACAAATGCATGATAAACGTGAAGGTTTATACGAGAAACTTCGCGAGGTGGAAAATGCCAATTTAGAAAAGAAAAAAGAAATTATTGCCCAAATACAAACCTTAGGCGATGAAAAAGTAAACTCCCATTCGGCTTGGCAGGCACAAATTGAAAAGGTTGAAGCCTTGCGCAATCAATTCTTCTCAACCGGAAAAGTACCTGCGGAAGTAAACGAAGATACTTGGACCGCCTTTAAAAATGCCGTTAGAAACTTCAATATTTCAAAGAATTCATTCTACAAAGAAATCAAGAAAGATCAAAACGACAACCTAAGCAAAAAACAAGCGTTAGTAGCCAGAGCTATCGAATTAAAAGACAGTACTGATTTTGCTGTCACTACTCCACTATTGAAACAAATTCAGGAAGAGTGGAAAACAATCGGACATGTGCCGAGAAAGGTTTCAGACAAACTTTGGACCGAATTCAGAGCCGCTTGTAACGAGTATTTTGAAAGACTGAAAGAACAAAAATCTGAAGTTAATGAAGAGGAAGTTGCCGCTTTTGAAAACAAAAAGGCTTACCTGGAAACCTTGAGATCTTTTGAGCTTACAGGTGAACACCGTGCCGATTTAGATGCCATCAAAGCGCATATCGAAACCTGGAAAAGTTTTGGCAAAGTTCCGTTTGCCCGTCGTCACATTGAAGGTAAATTCAATAAAATTCTCGATGCCTTGTTTGAAAAATTAAGCGCCAGCAAAAAAGACAACGAAATGGCTCGTTATGCCAACAAGCTTGACAATTTAGCCCATTCAGACACCCGAAAACTGGATAATGAGAAAGTATTCATCATGCGCAAGATTGATGAAGTACAAGGCGAAATCTTCCAATTGGAAAATAACATTCAATTCTTTGCCAATGCCAAAGCGGATAATCCGATGGTGAAAGAAGTCATGAAAAACATCGAATTCAAAAAAGAAGAATTAGCCATCTTAAAAGATAAGCTGAAACAACTTCGAAACTTGAAAAAAGAATAACTAAAAAGCCCCGAAATATCGGGGCTTTTTATTGCTGTATTTTAGAGGCTAAAAGATAAATCACTGCCATTCGAATGGCTACACCGTTTTCTACCTGGTCTAAGATTACCGATTGCTTCGAATCAGCGACATCCGAAGTAATCTCGACGCCCCGGTTGATTGGTCCCGGATGCATGATGACAATTTCTTTGTTAAGCGAATCCAACAGATTTTTATCTACTCCGTACTGTTGGGCATATTCCCGCGTAGAGGGGAAATAATTCACATCCATACGTTCGTTTTGTACTCTTAGCATATTCGCCACATCACACCATTCCAGCGCTTTACGCAGATTAGGTTCAACCGTTACACCAAGACTTTCGATATGTTTCGGAATTAATGTTTTTGGGCCGCAAACCTTAACTTCGGCGCCCTGCATTTGCAAAGCGTAAATGTTGGATAAAGCTACCCTCGAATGCAAAATATCTCCCACTATGACCACTTTTTTCCCTTCAACAGAACCAAGTCTTTCCCTGATGGAAAAACTATCCAATAAGGCTTGTGTCGGGTGTTCATGAGCTCCGTCACCGGCATTGATGATGGAGGCCTTTACATTTTGTGAAAGGAAATAAGCTGCTCCTGGGTTGGCGTGCCGCATGACCACCATATCTACTTTCATAGAAAGAATGTTATTGACCGTATCGATAAGGGTTTCTCCTTTTTTAACAGAGGATTGTGCAGCTGAAAAACTTATTACATCGGCCGAAAGTCTTTTTTGAGCCAATTCAAAAGAGAGCTTCGTACGCGTACTGTTTTCAAAGAAAATATTGGCAATAGTTATGTCGCGCAGTGAAGGCACTTTTTTTATCGGGCGGTTAATCACTTCTTTGAAATGATCCGCAGTTTCAAAAATCAAGTCGATGTCTTGCTTTTGCAGGTATTTAATCCCTAGTAAATGGTTGACTGACAGTTCGGACATTTGTTGTTGTGTGTAAGTTGTGTGTTATGTGTTAAACCCTGACTGAACTCTTAAATTAAGTATACGGCATCTTCTCCATCCTTTTCACTCCAGCATACCTTTACTTTTTCATCGTTGATGACGTCTACCTGTCTGCCTCTGTAATCAGGTTGTATCGGAAGATGGCGGCTGAATCTTCGGTCTATCAATACCAAAAGTTCAATTTCAGAAGGTCTTCCGAAAGACTGTATGGCTGTCAATGCCGCTCGAATACTTCTACCGGTAAACAAGACATCATCAATAAAAACCACTTTTTTATCTTCTACTAAAAAGTCGATTTGCGTTTTATTGGCTTCGAGCGTTTCCCCTCTGCGAAAGTCATCGCGGAAAAATGTGATATCCAAAAAGCCCAGGGGAATATTTTTGATGTTATAGTCGTTTTCCAATAATGCCTTTAATCGCTGTGCCAAATAAACCCCTCGGGGCTGAATACCGATAAGTACTGAATTGGAAAAATCGAGGTGGTTTTCGATTAACTGACAAGCCAAACGATGGAGTATGATATTGACTTCTTTGGAAGTGAGCAATACTTTTTGACTCATGGTAGTGTTGTTTGGGTTGTAAAAGTAGCGTTTTTTATTAAGTGAGTCAAATTTGTTTGCATTTACCATACAGCTCAATTGAATTCAAGAAAAACTACCATTGGAATTAGCGATTTATCAGCCGGAGTATATTACATCAAAATAAAAACGGGAAATCAAATAATGGTAAAAAAAATAATTAAAAATAGAACTGCTTCATATGAACAACAGTTTACTTCGTTCCCCAGCTACTGCACGAATCCTTTCGCGTGATTCTTGAAAAAATTTTTACCGCTTTGATAAAATGAAGAGTATGAGCTAGGATTCTCCCATACAATTTTTAGACTTCCCCACGCTATTTTATAGTTTCCCCGTGGTGTTTTGAAATTATAACTGTACTACTAATTAAAAAACCGCCCTATTGGGCGGTTTTTATATCTGTTAAGC
>CAYPSB010000008.1:69960-74294 GCA_964413435.1 uncultured Flavobacterium sp. | reverse complement strand
AAACACCTCGAAGCCAAACGCTTGGAAGAGCGCACCAATTTTGATTTGGAAATGATACGCGAGTTGGGCTATTGCTCCGGAATTGAAAATTACTCCAGATATTTAGATCGAAGATTGCCCGGCACCCGCCCGTTCTGTTTATTGGATTATTTTCCCGATGATTATTTGATGATTGTGGACGAAAGTCATGTCACGATTTCGCAAGTACACGCCATGTATGGCGGCGACCGCAGCCGGAAGGAAAATTTAGTGGAATATGGTTTCCGTTTGCCGGCAGCCATGGACAACCGTCCGTTGAAATTCGAAGAATTCGAAAGCATGCAAAACCAAGTGGTGTATGTTTCAGCCACACCGGCCGATTACGAATTACAAAAATCGGAAGGCGTTTATGTAGAACAAGTAATCCGCCCGACGGGATTGTTGGATCCCATCATTGAAGTACGTCCCAGCTTGAATCAAATTGATGATTTAATCGAGGAAATTCAGGTGCGTTGTGAGGCCGATGAGCGGGTATTGGTGACAACTTTAACCAAAAGAATGGCGGAAGAACTGACCAAATATTTGGCCAAAGTTTCCATTCGCTGCCGCTACATTCACTCGGATGTGGATACTTTGGAACGTGTGGAAATCATGCAGGATTTACGCAAAGGATTGTTCGACGTACTGATTGGAGTAAACTTGCTCCGAGAAGGATTAGACCTACCCGAAGTTTCTTTAGTAGCCATTTTAGACGCCGACAAAGAAGGATTTCTGCGCAGTCATCGTTCGCTTACCCAAACCGTGGGCCGTGCCGCGCGAAACGTTAATGGGAAAGCCATTATGTATGCGGATAAAATTACGGCTAGCATGCAAAAAACGATTGACGAAACCAATTACCGCCGTGAAAAACAAATGGCCTACAATGCCCTGCACGGTATTGAACCCAAAGCGCTCAACAAAAGCCTCAACAATGCCTTGGGCAACAATTCGGTTTCGACGTCATATTTTGAAGAAAAAATCGCCAAAGCCGCTGAACCGGAAAGCCTGTATTTATCCAAACCAGAAATCGAGAAGAAAATCCGCGACACCCGGAAAGCCATGGAAAAAGCCGCTAAAGATTTAGACTTTATGCAGGCAGCCAAATATCGGGATGAAATCCAGGCGCTGCAAAACAAATTGGCCTCAACCTAAATGACGGTTTTTCTAAAATCATTTTTTTGCATAGAAGTAATATCAGAACCTCTGATTTTCATTCACTAAAAGACACTGAAACTAATCGTGCTAAAAGCAATCAGTGACTATCGGCAAAATCAATTCTACCAACGATTTCAGCGCTGCATCTCTGCTATCAATCCGGTTCATCCTCTCAGTTGAACACTACCTAATGGACTCTGCTGGCACTTTTTTTAACACAAATTGTAACAAAATGATGACTAAAACGTCTCGTAAGAACTTTTGTTGGGAAACCAATTTAAATTAATCATCAATCAATCAATAATGAAAAAAACACTAACAATCGTTAAGTACGTTGTAGTCTGTGTACTACTGCTTATCGCCGGAATCTTAACCTACGTCAAGACCATGTTGCCCAATGTAAATGATGCTCCCCAAATGAAAGTGTCTATGTCACCGGAACGCATTGAAAGAGGAAAATACCTCGCCAATAACGTAATGGTTTGCATGGACTGTCATTCATCGAGAGACTGGAGCAAGTTTGCGGGCCCGCCAAAAGCCGGAACCATGGGAATGGGCGGCGAAGTTTTTGATCAAAACTTGGGTTTTCCCGGAAAATTTATTGCGCCTAACATTACCCCTTTTGCCCTAAACAATTGGACCGATGGTGAAATTTTCAGAGCCATCACGACCGGAGTGAACAAAGACGGCAAAGCACTTTTCCCGGTAATGCCGCACATCAGCTACGGGAAATTGGATAAAACCGATATTGAATCAGTGGTTGCATACCTAAGAACACTCACTCCGATAGAACATGCGACAGCTCCTTCATCACCCGATTTCCCGATGAATTTTATCATCAACACCATACCGTCTGAAGCTCAATTCAGTAAAATTCCGGAAGATAAAAATTCGGTAGCCTACGGAAGTTACTTGGTGACGGCCGGTGCTTGTTTTGATTGCCATACCAAACAAGAAAAAGGGAAATTTGTAGGAGAGCCGTTTGCCGGTGGATTTGAATTTAAACTACCGGATGGTTCGGTAACCACCTCGGCCAACATCACGCCGCACAGCAGCGGTATCGGAAATTGGACCGAAGCCCAATTTGTTCAAAGATTCAAAGCCTACACCAATCCCGATTACAAAGCACCTCAAGTAGCACCGGGTGAATTTCAAACTCCGATGCCTTGGATGATGTATGCCGGCATGAGCAAAGAAGATTTGGCAGCCATTTACAAATTCCTTCGCACTTTGGAGCCTAAGAAAAACGAAATCGTCCGATTCAAATCGGGTCGCTCCTAATTCAAATTCCCAACAGAAGTAACTAAAAAAGCGCCTTAAAAAGGCGCTTTTTATTTTGTCTTTCAATGATTATTGTATCGAAATCAAACGTTTCGGTTTTGGCAAGGCTTCTTGTTTTTTTGGCAAGGTTACCAACAATACGCCGTTTTCGTAATTGGCATTGATATCTTCTGTATTCACCGAATCCGGTAACGTAAAGGCACGTCGGAAAGAGGAGTAACTAAACTCTCTGCGGGTGTATCTTCCGTTGTCGTCTTTTTGTTCGGTTTCATGTTTCATTTCAGATGAAATGGTCAATACATTGTGATCAATTTCTATGGTAAAGTCGTCTTTAGACTTGCCCGGAGCCGCCAATTCAAGGCTGTAATGGGTATCGGTTTCCTTGATATTTACGGCTGGAATATTGGATTGAAAATTTTGCAATCCGCCAAACCAATCCGGTTTCAAAAACTCATCAATGATGGATGGAAAGTTGCTGTAATTTTTCTTAACTAAGTTCATGGTTGTAGAATTTAATGTTAAACTTCATTTACGTACAACCAAAAAAACAAAAGCTATACCAAGGCTCGCATTGAGTCATTTTGACAACAATGCCGCTTTGGAAAATGAAAAATTGTCGGATTTAAGATTTCTTTAACTGACTAAATATCAGTTTAATTGCTCCTGAAACACCTCTAATAAAAACTCAGGCGAGACCATTTTGGTTGGTGAGGTTTCCATGGCTTTGAGGACTCTTTTGATGGCGTGAGGATTGAGCCCCATATTGATTCCGATTTCGTGTATTTTATTTTGTTCTCGTTCGTGCAGTACACCGTCACAATGCATCAACAAGGCCAAACGGTAAAATTGTTGAATGCGTTCGAATTCGGATTTAATGACCGTTGGGTAATTTTCATGATGAAACAAAGCGTTAAAATCTTCCTTTTTCACCTGAAGTTCCTGGGCAATCATTGACAGAAAAACATATTCTCTCTCATGCAATCTTCCGTCAATTACAGAAAAAGCAATCATCTCGGTCAGTAATGCTAATTTATCTTCGTAGGTATCCATCAATCGATTAATTATTTTTAGCTAAAATATAATTTTTTTTGTGAAATTGTAGCCTATTATTATTTTGAAATCATTTTTGATTTATTTTTACAAGGTTAATTTTGGACTTATGAAGGCTTTACAATTTTTATTTTTCTGTGTGCTTTTTTCGACGACAGTAGCTACCGCTCAGTATGGCAATAACTATGGTTATGGAAACCGATACAACAGCATGTCAAACATACCACAAAAAGAATCAAAGCCAACACCGGCAGAAATTGAAAAAAACAGAGAAGAGCGGGTTACTACTGCTATGGAAAAATTAAAAGGCGAGTTAAATCTTGATGAACTGCAATACATTGCCATCAAAAATGACATCTCATCCAGTTTCAAAAATATGGAAATTGTGATGAAAAGTGAAAACTCGGATGAGGACAAACAAAAAGAACTTATTGCTATTCAGGAAAAAACAGAAAAAAGTATTAAGAGTTATCTCAATCCCGCACAAAAAGAGAAATACGATAAAATGAAAGAGGATAAGGCTGTAGGGAAAAAAGAAACGAAAAAGAAACGAAAAGAAAAAGCTGAAACTACAGAACAATAATTGATTTTGAATAAACTTCTTCTTGTACTCGGTTTTCTTTTTTTCGGCAAATTAATCGCTCAGGAAAGTACGGCCTCCAAACAAGTCAGCACCTTCACTCTCGAAGCACCTCAACTGAAAAGCGAACAGAAAATTTGGGTATACCTGCCCAAAGACTACACAGCGTCAACTAAAAAATATCCGGTCATTTATATGCACGACGGGCAAAATTTGTTCCGTAATAATCATGAAACTCTTTCCGGATGGA
>CAYPSB010000008.1:32416-69860 GCA_964413435.1 uncultured Flavobacterium sp. | reverse complement strand
ATGCACGACGGGCAAAATTTGTTCCGTAATAATCATGAAACTCTTTCCGGATGGACTATAGATGAGGCTCTGAACGATATCAATGCTCAAGTCATTGTCATCGGGATTGAAAGCGATACAAATCAACAATACGGTAAGAACAAAACAGATGAGTATTTGGCTTTTATTGTTGAAATGCTGAAACCTAAAATAGATGCAACTTACCGCACTAAAACCAACGCTCACAATACCTGTATCATGGGAAGTTCCCTTGGTGGAGCGGTATCTTTTTATGCTGCTTTGAAATATCCCGAAGTGTTTGGCAAAGTGGGATGTTTCTTCCCTGCTTTTGGATTCAATCGAGCTGAACTATTGGAACTGTTGGCAAAAACAGAAACGTTTAAAGCCAAAGTCTATTTCCTGTGTGGTGACCGTGAAAATAACCCCGAGATGCTTTCCGATATAACATTGGTCGAGCATTGGGTAAATACCAAGCGCTGCGAGTGTAAAAAACTAAATAAAAAAGTAATTGTCAAAGGCGGACAGCAAGACGAAGAATTGTGGCGTGAGAGTTTTAAAAAGGCGTATCTTTGGCTGTTTTAAATTACGAATTACGAATTACGAATTACGAATTACGAATTATGAATTACAGATTTCAGGATTATAGATTTTCAAATTTTCACCAATTATGAATAACAACGATATATTTAAGAAACTCCGTGTGGCTTTGCAATTGCGCGACGACCAAATTGTAGAAATCATGCAATTGGTAGATTTCCGAATTTCGGCAGCGGAATTGGGGGCTTTTTTCAGAAACGCCGACCACCCGAAATACATGGATTGTGGTGATCAGGTATTGCGTAATTTTTTAAATGGCTTGGTGATTCATTTAAGGGGAACAAAAGAAAATCCGAAAAACCCCATGGAGGTCATCAAACAGAACCAACAAGCGGTTAAGATAAACACTTCTGAAAAAAACAAGGCAGTTCCCAAAACGGCTTCCAAAACTGCGTTCAACAAAAAACCGGCAGCCGGTGTAAAACCAAAAAACAAGAAACCGGAGGCAAAAATTCAGGTGGTTGAAAAAGTAAGGTTCAAAAACGGAAAAAAATAGTTTTTTTGTTAGGGTAAAAACCGTGGTGGTTGTTTTTAAATTCATTAACCAACAAAACACCACATGAAATTAATTAGTAACCTCTTATGGGTCGGTTTGGCGACCATCACTTTTTCGTGTAGCAACGATATCGAAAAAGAAAACAAAACCACTACAAGAACCACCTCTACAAGTACAGCAGCATTAGCTGTGAGTCCGAAGAAATTTTTATTTGACGCTACTAAAGCCGAAACTGCCGGAAATGCCGACTGGGTTATCGATGCTGATACCTCTCCGCAACGCTTTCCTACACCGGCGCAATCCAACATCACGTCAACTACTACCGAAAGTTTTTGGAAAGGCGGCTTATCAGCCTGGGGAGTAGCCTTGGCGAAATTAGGCCATACCGTTGAAACACTGCCATCAGGCACTCCAATCACTTATGGTGGTACAGGAGCTCAGGATTTGAAAAATTACGACGTATTTGTGATTGATGAACCGAACATTCGATTCACAGCAGCCGAAAAAACAGCCATTCTCAATTTTGTGAAAAATGGCGGAGGCTTATTCATGATATCGGACCATACGGTTTCTGACCGCAATAACGACGGTTGGGATTCTCCTGCTATTTGGAATGACTTGATGTCAAACAACACCGTTAAGACCAATCCGTTCGGCATTACCATTACTTTGAATAACATCTCTGAAACGAGCTCTAACCGTTTAAGCACTACCACCAATCCTATTTTGAACGGATCACAGGGAACCGTTTCCAATCTTAAATTTTCTAACGGCGCTACCATGTCTGTAAACACTACTGCCAATTCAACCGTTCAGGGATTGATTTGGAGAGGAAGCTCATCTCAGGGGACTTCTAACATCATGTGTGCTTCGGCTACTTTTGGTACCGGAAGGGTATTTGTCATTGGCGACAGTTCGCCGGCAGATGACGGTACAGGTGCTACAGGAGACACGCTATATCCGGGTTGGACCGAATTGGTATCGCACTCAAGACTGCACATGAATGCCTCACTTTGGTTGGCTAAATTGTAATTTCAAACTATATTAAATCCCTTCTGTAACTGAAGGGATTTTTGTTTTCAAAAAACGGACAACATGACATATATCAACCATCTTTCAAAGTTTGTGGTATACCTTTGGAAATACTAACACTAAATAAAACATATCATGAGAAAAAACATGGGTTCTTCCGATCGATTCATCAGAGTGCTGTTTGCGGCCGCGATGGCTTTTCTGTATTTTAATCATATCATTCCAGGGGTATTCGGCGTAATACTCTTAATTTTTGCCGGCGTATTTTTATTGACAAGTTTGGTCAGTTTTTGCCCGCTTTACGTTCCTTTCCGCATCGATACCCGAAATATCAAGAAAGGCAATATCAAATAAAAAACTGAACTAATTCTCATTTTTTTTTATTACTAAATAAGTTGTGGCATTTTTTTATGCCTGAAAATTTTGCCACAACTTTTGTGGCATTTTTTTTTCACCAAAAAAAATGCCACACTTTTAAACCAAAATGACTTATCGATTTAATCTACTAAAAAATCACTTTAAAAAAAATCCTGAGCTTTCACTCAGGATTTTTTGTTATTCAATTTTCAACTGTTTTTGTTCTCTTGCCAAGAGCGTATTCTTCAACAACATCGCAATGGTCATTGGACCTACACCGCCGGGAACCGGAGTGATGAAAGAGGCTTTTTTAGATACGTATTCAAAATCAACATCTCCGGTAATATGGTATCCTCTTGGATCAGTTTCATCCGCAACGCGAGTGATTCCAACATCTATAATCACGGCATCGTCTTTAATCATTTCCGCCTTCAGATAATTGGGTACTCCTAAGGCCGTGATGATAATATCGGCTTGAGTGGTGATTTGTGCTATATTTTTAGTAAAACTGTGAGTCAAGGTTACGGTTGAATTGCCCGGAAATCCTTTTCTGCCCATCAGGATGCTCATCGGACGGCCTACGATATGGCTACGGCCTATAACTACTGTGTGTTTCCCTTGGGTTTCTACTCCGTAACGCTCCAGTAATTCCAAAATTCCAAAGGGTGTGGCCGGAATAAAAGTAGACATGTCCAACGCCATTTTACCGAAATTTTCGGGGTGAAAACCATCCACGTCTTTACTTGGGTCGATAGACATTAGTATGTGTTGCGTATCAATTTGTTCGGGTAACGGCAATTGTACTATGAAACCGTCAATGTTATCGTCTTCGTTGAGTTCCTTGATTTTTTTGAGCAACTCGGTTTCCGAAGTAGTACTGGGCATTTTTATCAACGTAGATTCAAAACCTACCCGCTCACAGGCTTTAACTTTACTGCCTACATAGGTGAGACTGGCACCGTCATTTCCGACAATAATGGCCGCTAAATGGGGTACTTTCTCGCCATTGGCTTTCATCTTTTGAACTTCGGCTGCGATTTCATTTTTAATGTCTTCCGACACTTTTTTTCCGTCTAGAATTTGCATTGTAGTTGTATTTGTGTGTTGTTTGTTTAGCAATAAAAAAGACGCGATAAATCGCGTCTTTACATTATCTCATGCCTTTCATGCCGCCCATCATGCGCATCAGGTTTTTGCCGCCACCACCTTGCATCATTTTCATCATTTTGCTCATTTGGTCGAATTGTTTCAGCAATTGGTTAACCTGCTCTATTTTGGTTCCTGAACCTTTAGCGATTCTGATTTTTCTTTTAGCGTCTATAATGGCCGGTTTGCTTCTTTCTTTAGGAGTCATCGAGTGAATGATGGCTTCGATGTGTTTGAAAGCATCGTCTTCAATCTCTACATCTTTCAATGCTTTGCCGGCACCGGGTATCATTCCCACCAAATCCTTCATGTTACCCATCTTTTTCACTTGTTGAATTTGGGCTAGGAAATCATCAAAACCAAACTCATTTTTGGCAATTTTCTTCTGAATTTTGCGTGCTTCTTCTTCGTCGTATTGTTCCTGAGCTCTTTCTACCAAGGAAACCACGTCACCCATACCAAGAATACGGTCGGCCATACGCGATGGATAGAACACGTCAATAGCTTCCATTTTTTCACCGGTTCCGATGAATTTGATTGGCTTATCAACTACTGATTTGATTGAGATAGCGGCTCCACCACGGGTATCACCGTCTAATTTGGTCAAAATAACTCCGTCAAAATTCAAACGGTCGTTGAATGCTTTAGCCGTATTCACAGCATCTTGCCCGGTCATAGAGTCAACCACGAATAACGTTTCCTGTGGTTTGATGGCGGCATGCACATTGGCAATTTCGTTCATCATTTCCTCATCGATGGCCAAACGACCGGCCGTATCGACAATGACCACATTGTAACCGTTTGATTTAGCGTGCTGGATGGCATTTAAAGCTATCTGTACTGCATTTTTATTTTCGGGCTCCGAATATACCTCTACTCCTATTTGATCTCCTACGACGTGCAACTGATTAATCGCAGCCGGTCGGTAAATATCACAGGCTACCAATAATGGCTTTTTGCCTTTTTTGGTTTTCAGGTAGTTGGCCAATTTTCCGGAGAAAGTGGTTTTACCCGAACCTTGTAAACCCGACATCAGGATAACTGCTGGTGAACCGGTTAAATTGATTCCGGTAGCTTCACCTCCCATTAATTCGGTCAGTTCATCTTTTACAATTTTCACCATCAATTGCCCGGGTTGTAATGTAGTCAATACATTTTGACCTATGGCTTTGTCTTTAACTCTAGTGGTAAAATCTTTGGCAATTTTAAAGTTAACATCGGCATCAAGTAAAGCACGACGCACTTCTTTGAGTGTTTCGGCTACGTTAACCTCGGTAATTTTCCCGTGTCCTTTAAGGATGTGTAATGCTTTATCTAGTTTATCACTTAAATTATTGAACATAATAGCAAGCTTTGTTTTTTTAATGAAGTGGCAAATTTAAGGATTTGATTTTGAAGTTTTACAGTAAACCAAATAAAAAAACCACTCGCTTTTGGCGAATGGTTTAAAAAGAGTTAGGCGGTTATTTTTTTCTGACCGATTAATTTTTGGTGAAAACCAAAACGTCAGTTCCGCCATTACCACCACTAACATCAGTAAGAGAAATGGTAGTTGAAGTGTAAGTTGTAATGTGCCAATCATCGGTTAATTCAAGAAAATCAGCCGGTGAAGCAAAAGCAATGTTGAAATCCAAATCGTTACTAGGACTATCATCATTACTATCGTCTGAAGTAACTGACCAAGTACCGGTGTAAGTATTGGTTCCGTTGGAGGCTGTCAAGACATTGTTGTTGTCAAATGTAAAATTATAACCGGTAAAATGATTGGTTTCATCTGTTCCCGAATCGATGTAACTGGTTACACGCCACGTTCCCTGTTTGGCTGTATTGATGACAGGCGTTGGATCAGTAGATGATGCGCTGCTGTCTGAACTGCACATAGAAGCTGTGTTCATAAAAAACACCATAGCTAAAGCCGGATAAATAAATAATCTTTTCATTGTTTTACGTTTTTTTATTGAGAGTTAATTGTTTAAAAATTTCAGGACAAAAAAAATAATCATAAAAATCAATACCCATATTAGTATCTGATTGAAAAAATAATTGATTTTGGTTTTGTCTAATGCAGTCATGTCAAGCCTTGTATCTCTAAATCCTTGCTGATTTAGAAACTTCTTATTGAAAAATTTCATGCCGGTAAAATCGTGATTAAAAAGTCTAGTTTTTGGTAAAACTTAAATAGTAGTATTGTCCGCTACTGCTGCTTTCACTTTTGAGTCTGACGTAAGTGCTGGTAACTTCGAGCACTCTCCAATTGGATTCAAGGTCTTCTAAAGTGGAGCCGTCAAAATGCAAATCCAACCGTTGATAAGTATACTCATCATGAACGTCCCAATCGCCATAAATTACAGTACTGTTTTTGACCGCTTTGACCGTTTCATTACTGTTAAACGTAAAATTATAATTGGTGTAATAGTACGTTTCATCATGGGTATAATAACAATACGAGACATGCCAAGTTCCACTTGTCAAGACTTCCTCTACCTCAAGTGGCATTGGACCGGTTGTACACTCAAGTACTGCATTGTCAATAGCATCCTCAAGTTGACTATTGGAGGTAACCGTAATCACCGAGGAACTGTTTGTCTTTTTGAGCGATAACGGATATACAATTCCGACGATTTCACTGGCACTCAAATCGCGTATGAAATCATAGAGTTGTGTATCACCGGTAATCGTTACTGAGCCTGCAACCTGATTGTTGGTGTTGTATTTATTGATGGTGAAAGGATACTGAAAATTGATACAGTCAATTTCGTGATAAGTACTGTCATCACCCATGGCTGCTAAGATTGCATTGTATTCGTTTTCAGTGTTCACCAAAACTTCATGATGGTCAGGATAAACCAGCGTAATCGGAAACTGAAAATGAACGACATCATCTCCTGTATAATTATCCTTGTAACTTTGAACCGTTGGGTAAAGAGCACTGCTGGTCACATAACAATATTGAGAATTCACCGTTACATGAACCGGTAACTTCACACTAAAATTACTCGTGTTATCAAGCACGTTGTCACAAGTTGTTTCAAATTGTGAAACTCTTGAAATTAAAGATGATATTGCAGAAGATTTACCAAAACTGTTGGCCGCACTTTGTTTAACGCTCTCCTCCTCGTCCTGACAAGAGGCGAAAGGCAAAGCTACTAAGGCAAAAACAAACCAAATATAATTTCTCATAATTGTTACTTCGATTCAAAAGGTTAAACAAAGTTGCAATAAAAAACCCTACTTTCGAAAAAAATTTTATATTTAAACCTTCAAACAATCGATATAAATTAAAATGGAGCACACCGATTCTAATGGCATTTGTGAAGAATTAGTTTTTTCTCGTTTTTTCAAAGCCAACGTAAAATCCCTGCGCAATTACCTGTACTTCAAATTTGGCAATGAAGAAAAAGCCAATGACATCACTCAGGAATCTTTCATAAAACTATGGGAGAACTGTAAAAATGTCCCGTTGGAAAAAGCCAAGTCCTATATATATACGATTGCCAATAATGCCTCGCTCAATGAAATTGCCCATCAAAAAGTAGTTTTAAAATACGCGCAGAGTCAAACGCAAAAAGACCGAACGAATTTAAATCCGGAGTTCTTAATTGAAGAAGAACAATTCAAACAAAAGCTCGAAAAAGCTATAGACAGTTTAACCGAAGCTCAGAGAACCGCCTTTCTTTTGCATCGGATTGAAGGGAAAAAATATCATGAGATTGCCGTTATTTTAGACATTAGTGTCAAAGCGGTTGAGAAAAGAATACACGGAGCGCTGATTACATTACGAACCGAAATTGAACAGTTCAAGTAGGGTTTTTTACTAAAGGACTGTTTAACCAAACATAATGAATACAATGGAAGAAAAATACGAATTAGCCAAATGGCTGGCAGGAGAAATGACCGAAGCGGAATTACAAGCGTTTCAAAACACTCTCGACTATGCTACTTATGTTAAAATTGCGGACTATTCAAGACAATTGAAAGCCCCTGATTTTGACAGCGATTTGTTGTATCAAAACACTCTCTCCAAAGCTCAAAAAGAACCTAAAGTAATTCCGTTATACCAATCTAAATGGATGAAAATTGCTGCTGTTTTTGTAGTGCTTTTGGGATTGACCTTCTTTCTAAAAACTACTTCAACCTCAACAGAAATTGCTGAAAACGGAAAGAAAACCAGTTTTGCACTACCCGATCATTCTCAGATAGTGTTAAACAGCGGTTCTGAAATTGAATACAAAAAATGGAACTGGGACAACAACCGAACCCTGCACCTAAAAGGAGAAGCCTATTTTAAAGTAGCACACGGCAAAAAATTTGAAGTAAATACCCAACTGGGAACTGTAACCGTACTTGGGACTCAATTCAACGTAAAAGCACGCGACAATCGCTTTGATGTGACTTGTTACGAGGGCCGTGTGAAAGTAGTACACAATCATCATGAAGTCATCATCACCAAAGGAACTTCGGTTACATTTGAAGCTGATGCCTTTGAACAACAAACCGTTCAAAACACAAAACCCGAGTGGACGACCAATCAAATTGTTTTCAAAAAAGAAAAACTACAACACATTTTAGATGAATTACAGAGGCAATACAACTGCGAAATCGCATTGAATGCCAAAGAAAATTTACAGCTTTTCTCAGGAACCATACCTGCTGACGATCTAAAAACAGCTTTACAGATAGTTTCTTCTACATATCATTTAAAAATCTCTAAATTTGAAACTGGAAAAGTTATTTTAGAAGATTTTTAATGTTAAACCCAAACAGACTGTTTTTTGTACTGCTCCTGTTTCTTTCCTTCTTTACAGCTCAGGCTCAGGAAGGTCAGAATGCTGTGCCATTAAAGACTGTTTTAGATCAGATAAGCACACAACACAATGTAAAGTTCAATTATATTGATTCGGAACTTATCATCTACAAAATAATTCCGCCGAAAGAAACCGCTTCTTTAGCTGAAAAGATCACCTATATCCAATCCAAAACCGGTTTTAAAATCAAACAAATTAGCGACAATTATTACTCTGTCGTCAATAACAGGCATTTGGACAAACCGCTTTGCGGCTACTTATTTGATGAAAACACCGGACTGCCCGTTGAAAATGCAAAAATCAGTATCTCGGAAACAACCACGCAAACACTTTCAAACGAAAAAGGATATTTTGAATTGCCTTTGGTTTCGCCAAACACCATTGAAATAAGCCATCTGAGTTTTGAAAAAAAACAAATCAGTCCTATTGATTTATACGTATCCGATTGCCCTAAAATCAAATTGACAGCTGTAGCGCAACAACTGAATGAAGTCATAGCACTGCGCTACTTAACTACCGGAATTTATAAAAAAAACGACGGTAGTCTGGAAATAAAGCCTACTAAATTCGGAATCCTACCGGGTTTGATTGAGCCCGATGTGTTACAAACCATGCAACAAATTCCAGGGATTTCATCGGTTGACGAAACAGTTTCTAACATCAATGTACGAGGCGGCACACACGATCAAAACCTTTTTCTTTGGAATGGCATCCGCATGTTTCAAACCGGTCATTTCTTCGGATTAATTTCGGCCTTCAATCCATCCTTAGCGCAAACAATATCGGTAACCAAAAACGGAAGTTCTGCTTTTTACGGAGAAAGTGTTTCGAGTTTGATTGACATCACATCGCATACAAAAGCCATTTCCAAGAGCCGTTCGAGCATCAGTTCCAATTTGATTAGTGCAGAGTTTTACACCAAAATAAAGGCCTCTGAAAAAGCCAACATCATACTTTCGGGCAGGCGTTCACTCACTGATTTTTTTGCCTCTCCCACTTATAAAAATTATCGGGATAAAGTGTTTCAGAATACAGTAGTCACCAATCTGGATAATAATCAAACCGTAAATTTCAAAACCGATGAAGCCTTTTATTTTTATGATTTTACCGGGCAATACCAACAAAGAATAGGTTCAAAACACGAACTTACTGCTGATGCCATAGTCATACGAAATTCGCTTTTCATCAATCAATTTACTGCCAATGCCAGCAAAAACAGCGACTTAGCTCAGGAAACACTGGGTAGCAGCCTGCATTGGAAAACCAATTGGAATACCAATAACAGTTCCCAAATTGAGTTGTACAGTTCTAAATATTCCTTAGTTTCTAAAAATGAATCGATAGAAAACAATCAGATTTTAAAACAAGAAAACAGTGTATTGGATTTGGGTTTTCAACTCAAAAATTCGAATGTTATTTCAAAAAACATCACTATAAATCAAGGATATCAGTTTAACGAAACCGGTGTAACCAACAGTGACGAAATCAACACTCCGTTTTTCTCCCGAAAAAGCATTAATGTGTTGTTGACTCATGCATTGATTGCTGAGGGTATTTTTGAAAATGAAAGCAAAAAAACATTTTTGAAAGTTGGAGTTCGCGGCAATTATTTTTCAAAATTCGAAAAGACACTGATTGAACCGCGTCTGCAATTCAATCAGGCTTTGAACACTAATTTACGCCTCGAAATTTTAGGGGAACAAAAAAGTCAAACGCTTTCGCAGGTAATCGATTTACAACAGGATTTCTTAGGCATCGAAAAGCGACGTTGGACACAGGCAAATGACAATACTATCCCGATTCAAAAAAGTCGACAGTTATCACTGGGTTTTAGTTACACCAAACATAACTGGCTGATTACTTTGGATAATTTTTATAAAAAAATAACCGGGATAACCACCAGCAGTCAGGGTTTTCAGAATCAGTTTGAGTTTGTGAAATCAAGCGGTTCTTATGAAGTATTGGGTTCGGAGTTTTTGATTCAAAAGAATTTCGGGCGCTTTTATTCCTGGTTGAGTTACAGCTACAACGATAACAAATACTTTTTCAAATCGCTTGCACCACCTGAGTTTTACAACAACTTCGAATTGAAACACTGCATTTCCTGGGCGGGAATTTACGAGTGGAACAGCGTGAAGTTGGCTTTGGGCTGCAAATGGCACACCGGAAAACCCATAACAACTCCGGCTTCGACTACCGTTGATAGTAATAATTCTATTGTTTACAACTCGCCGAATAATGCCAAATTAGATGATTTTTTTCAGATGAACTTTTCTGCTTCTAAAGAATGGAAATTGGCAGAAAAGATGGCCTTGCAAACCAATGTATCCGTTTTAAATGTTTTGAACACGCAAAACAGCATCAATAGGTTTTACCGCGTAAACACTGCCAACAATACCATTGAAAGCGTCAATACCTATGCGCTTGATTTGACTCCGAATATTAACGTCAAGTTGAGTTTTTAGCATAAAAAAAGATTGGCAAAACCAACCTTTACAAACTCATTTTATCGTTTTACATGCGTTCAGGAACTTCGATTCCTAATAACCTGAAAGCTGATTTTATCGTTTCTCCCACTTTTTTGGAAAGTTGTACTCTGAATACTTTTTTCGTAGCATCTTCTTCTCCCAAAATTGAAACCGATTGGTAGAACGAATTGTATTCTTTGACCAAATCATAGGTATAATTGGCAATCAGAGCCGGACTGTGATTGTGTGCGGCATTTTGAATCACATCAGGGAAAAGTTCGATTTGTTTCAATAACTCTTTTTCTTTTTCATGTAATTCTATATCAACAACCGTAACATTCAAATCGAAATCAGCTTTACGCAAAATCGATTGAATTCGGGCATACGTATATTGAATAAACGGACCTGTATTTCCTGCAAAATCAACAGATTCTTCAGGATTAAAAAGTATTTGTTTCTTAGGGTCAACTTTTAAAATATAGTATTTCAGCGCACCCAACCCAATGGTTTTGAACAAACGGGCTTTTTCTGTATCTGAATAGCCGTCCAGTTTTCCGAGTTCGGTAGCGATATTTCCGGCCGTGGTGGTCATTTCCTCCATCAAATCGTCGGCATCAACCACTGTTCCTTCTCTTGATTTCATTTTTCCTGAAGGTAATTCCACCATACCGTAAGACAGATGGAACAAACTTTCAGCCCAATCAAATCCAAGTTTTTTCAGAATCAGGAACAAAACTTTAAAATGATAATCCTGTTCGTTACCCACGGTGTACACCATTCCGCCAACATCAGGAAAATCTTTTACCCTTTGAATAGCCGTTCCTATGTCCTGAGTCATATAAACCGCTGTTCCGTCGGAACGCAACACAATTTTTCGGTCTAAACCGTCTTCGGTTAAATCAATCCAAACCGAACCGTCAGGGTCTTTTTCAAAGATGCCTTTTTCGAGGCCAAACTGTACTACTTCTTTTCCTAACAAATATGTATTGCTTTCGTAATAATAACTATCGAAATCAACACCCAGATTTTTATACGTTTGGGCAAAACCGTCATAAACCCATTGATTCATAGTTTTCCAAAGCTCAATAACTTCGGGCTTGCCCGCTTCCCAGTCGAGAAGCATTTGTTGGGCTTCGAGAATAATTGGCGCTTGTTTTTTGGCTTCTTCTTCCGTTTTTCCTTCAGCCATTAAAGCATTGATTTCGGCTTTATATGCTTTATCAAATTCAACATAAAAATTTCCTACCAATTTATCGCCTTTCAAACCGGTAGATTCGGGAGTTTGTCCGTCACCGAATTTTTGCCAGGCCAACATCGATTTACAAATATGTATCCCTCTATCGTTGATGATTTGGGTTTTGTACACTTTTTTCCCGGACGCTTTGATGATTTCAGCTACCGAATATCCCAATAAATTGTTGCGGACATGACCGAGATGCAGTGGTTTATTGGTATTGGGTGAAGAATACTCAACCATAATGGCTTTATCATTTGGCGAAGCCGCTACATAACCGAATTGTTCTTTGTCTTTAATATCATTGAAAAAAGTAAGGTAGTAACTATCAGCCACCACTATATTCAAAAAGCCGGAAACTACATTATAACGTGATACTTCAGTAACATTTTGCACTAAATAATCCCCGATTTTGGTTCCGATTTCTATTGGATTTCCTTTGATGATTTTTAATAACGGAAAAATTACCATCGTGATATCGCCCTCAAAATCCTTGCGGGTCATTTGAAATTCAACTTTATCTGTTGTTACATCAAACAATTGTTGGATAGCGATTTGTATGTGTTGAGTCAGCAATTCTGAAAGCTTCATGGTATTTCTTTTTGGTGGGCAAAGATAAACATTAGTATAGAAATTTTATATGCTAAACTTGTTAATATAAATGTTTACAGAAAAATTACTTTTGTAAGTATTTTACTTTTTATTTAATTTTTTTTATGCTTTTCATCGATTTTTTTTGCATTTAAACGATTTTATATTCAATATTTGCTTCGTCAAAATCCCCGAGTCATGAAAAAGATATTACTAGTAATCATTTTATTATTTACGATATTTGGTTTTTCGCAACCACTATCAGTGAGTACGACCAGTCACACGGTACCTCAGTTGGTTAACGATGTACTTATTAACTCTCCTTGTGTATCGGCAACGAACATAACCTGGTCAACCGGATCGAACTTTGGTTCTTCAAACGGAATTGGTTTTTTTCAAAATTCAAATCCGAACTTCCCAATGAACAGCGGTGTAGTGTTAAGTACCGGAAACGCTTTAAATGCAGCCGGCCCTAATACATCTTTGTTAAATGACGGATCAGTTGCCTGGCCGGGTGACAGTAGCTTAGAAGCTACCTTAGCGGCATCAGGTATTCCGATGGTATCGAAAAACGCTACTGTTTTAGAGTTCGATTTTACACCTATTTCGCCCAATTTTAGTTTTGACTTCGTATTTGCTTCAGAAGAATACGGAAATTACCAATGTCATTATTCGGATGCTTTTGCGTTTTTGTTGACCAACATGAATACCGGAGTAACTACAAATTTAGCAGTAGTGCCTAGCACAACTTTACCGATTTCTGTGGTTACCATCAGAGATTCTCAGTATAACTCATCATGTCCTTCAGCGAATGCTCAATTTTTCGGGAGCTTCAACGGAGGATCTGCTGCAGCCGGATCAGCTACCAATTTTAATGGTCAGACTAAATTGTTGACCGCTGCCGCTCCATTGATACCCAACGTACCTTATCACATTAAGTTAGTTATCGCTGACCGATTGGATCCTCAATCGGATTCTGCTATTTTTATATCTTCCGACAGTTTTAACATTGGTCAGGATGTATTAGGCCAAGATTTGACGATTGCCAACAATACTGCGCTCTGCTATGGAAGTACTAAAACCTTGACTACCGGTTTAAGCACAGCTGATTATACTTTTGTTTGGAAAAAAAACGGAGATGTTTTACCGTCAGAAACCAATTCAAGTTTAGTCATCAATCAACCGGGAACTTACACAGTAACTTATACTAATCTGTCTAATTTCTGTCAACCAATTACAGACAATATAGTGGTGGAATATTACCCGGAAATTGTTACTGCCAACCCCACAACCATATACCGTTGTGATTCAGGAGCTGCAACCTATAACTACAATCTTGACATAAATACCCCTGTAGTAAAAGCAGGTTTAGATGCTTCAGCCGTAGTTACTTATCACAGTTCACAATCAGATGCTGAAAATGGTATTAATCCGTTACCATTGGTGTACAACAGCGCCAGTGGTCAGACCGTATATGTTAGAATTAAATTGCCTGATACAGGCTGTTATGTGGTTAAATCCTTCCAATTAATGGTATCTCCGGGGCCTGTAGCTAACCAACCGGCAGATTTTGTAAAATGTGCCCGATCACAATATCAAAACAACGCTGTGTTTAATTTGACACAACAAAATGCTCAAATATTGAACGGACAACCCGCATCGGTTAACATTATAAGCTACTATACCTCACAGTTGGATGCCAACAACGGTACAAATCCGATTACTAATGTTTTAACCGGACTGTATTCAAATACAACGATTTACGTAAGAGTTGAAAATGTGAGCGATCCTTTGTGTTATAGTCTTACTCATTTTAACCTAGTGGTTACTCCTATACCACCGGTAGATGATTTAGATGATGTGGTTGTGTGTAACAGCTATACTTTACCTCCTTTGGTAAACGGAAACTACTTTACCGCTCCAAACGGAAACGGAATTCCGCTATTTGCCGGAAATGAAATTATTCAAACGCAAACCATCTACATATACAACCAACCTGGTGGTCCCGGCACATGTGGATCTAACAGTTCTTTTAAAGTTAAAATTATTGATCCGTCTTCATTATCACCCTCAAGCGTAACACGATGTGGAAGTTACACCTTGACTAATGCCCCATATGGTGGTTATTTTACTCAACCCGGAGGAATGGGTTCGCCGATACCGACAGGGACAGTTTTCACTTCATCACAAGTAATTCACTATTACTATAAAACTGAAATCGCTCCGTTTTGTGAAATAGATACTGATTTAAACATTACCATACTTCCATTGGTCGAAGTTGGTGAAAGACCGGATGTCTTTGAATGTACATCCTATACTTTACCTCCTTTGTCTATCGGAAACTATTACACCGGACAAAACGGAACAGGAACCTTATTACATGCTGGTGATGTTATCACTACCAGTCAAACTATTTATGTATATGCTTCTTCCAACGTAAGCACTACTTGTTCTGATGAGGATAGTTTTGATGTAATCATTGGCATGCCACAACCAAGTGACGTAAATCAATGTAACGGATATACTTTACCCGCACTACCAATCGGAAATTATTTTACGGGGCCGATGGGTACAGGAACCATCATTCCAGCCGGAACGGTTATCAACGCCAGTACAACTGTTTATATTTACGCCCCAACAACCAGTGGTTTGAACAATTGTACAGACAACATGCATTTCACTTTAAATATAGCACAACCAGAAGTTGATGTATTGAATGACGTTTCTGTTTGTGAATCGTATACGCTTCCTGCATTAAATCACGGAAGTTACCGCACAGGTGTTGACGGAACCGGAGTTATCCTTTATCCGGGTAATGTAATCGTGTCAACTCAAAAGATATACATTTTTGAGAGATTAAATGCTACTTGTTTCAACCAGTCAAGTTTTATGGTAACGATTAATCCACTACCCAACATAGACTCGCGTTCGGATATTGATATCTGTGACCAATATGTTCTATCAGCTTTGAATGTAGGAAACTATTATACCGGTCCGGGTGGTACAGGAACTATGTTACCGGCAGGAACTGTGATTACAACATCTCAAAAAATTTATGTGTATGCAGTTTCCAATACAACACCTCCGTGTTCTATAGAAAACAGTTTCCAAATCAATATCTTTTCAACTTCTTCGGATGCACCGGCTGATGTAACAGCTTGTGACAGTTACACTCTGCCCGCATTAACTACGAATAATAAATATTACACCTTGTCCGGTGGACCTGATGGCGGTGGAACAGAAATACCGGCAGGAACTACACTTACTACTAGTCAAACACTATATGTTTTCAAAGAATCGTTAATCCGAACTTCTTTTTCTTGTGTGGATGAACACAGTTTTACAATAACCATTAACAAAACACCAATACTTCCGTCATTTGCCAACATTACAGCTTGTAATTCATACACTTTACCGGCCTTGTCTTTAGGAAATTATTACACCGGACCTAACGGTACAGGAACTTTGTTGAATGCCGGAGATGCTATCACCAGTACACAGAAAATTTATGTATTCGCTCATACAGCAACTACACCGGATTGTAGTAGTGAAGCAAGTTTTACAGCTACTATTTACAACGTTGACAATTTACCGAATATCACCATTTGTGAAAATTATAAACTTCCTGTTCTAAGCGTAGGTAATTATTTTACCGGAAGTGGCGGTACAGGAACTATGTTAGCAGCCGGAACAATAATTTCAAACTCGCAAACAATATACATCTACGGTACGTCAACTTTCAGTCCTTCATGTTCAGATGAAAGTTCATTCACAGTTACCATAATTGATACACCGTTTGCCAATCCTGCACCTATAACAATGCGAACCGTTTGTGACGAAGACGGAACTAATGATGGTATAACTTCATTTGATTTAACGACTTTATCAGCAACAATATTGGGAACTCAAACGGGTAGTGAATTTACAATTGCTTACTATGAAAGCATTACAGATGCAGCCAATCAAATTAATGCCGTGACATCGACTATCAAACCATTAGTATATGTTAGAGTCAGCAATACTTTAGCCACAAGCTGTTACGATATCAAAACAGTAGCGATTGTGGTTAACAAATTACCAGCTCCAACCCCGGTTGATGGTGTTATTTGTATCGACAGTAAAACCGGTACTCTTTTAAATCCGTACACTATGTACAGTGGTCTACCAGCAAGCGCTTATACGTTTGTTTGGACAAATGAAAACGGACAAACAGTAGGAACGGGTACTTCATACCAAGCTGTTTTACCGGGTGTTTACACCTTGGTGGCAACCAATAAAATAACAGGCTGTGCTTCAGTTCCGGTGGATGTTAACGTAATTCCTTCTGAACCGGCAATTGTATCCTACACTGTCAATGAAGATTTCGCTGATTCACAAAATATCACTGTGGTTGCTATCGGACAAGGAAATAACTTTGAATATCAATTAGACAATGAAGCTTTTCAAGACAGTCCGGTATTTGATCATGTAACTTCAGGAGTACATACTATTACCGTGCGTGACAAATACGGTTGCGGAAGCACTACTATTCAAGCTTTGGTGGTGAACTATCCAAAATTTTTCACCCCTAACGGAGACGGATACAACGACACTTGGAATATCCGTGATTTAGCCGACCAAAAAAATGCAATGATTACCATATATGACCGCTACGGAAAAGTATTAAAATACCTAAGACCAAACAACAGCGGTTGGGACGGAACCTACAATGGAGCACTCATGCCTTCAGACGATTACTGGTTCAGTGTGAGCTATAAAAACAAAGACAACGAAGAAAAAGAATTCAAAGCCCATTTCGCTATGAAGCGATAATTACCAGCCTTAACCTACTATTTGAACTCCCAAGCCCCAAACTTGGGAGTTTTTTTTATGTTAATATTTGTAACATATCTTACAGTTTGATGTCTACTACAACGTTAAACAAAATCATCAATCAAAAATAAAAATGAGATTAAGAGCATTACTCGTAGTTCTTTTGAGCAGCATCACTTTTTTACAGGCTCAAACTTCAATTCCTGCTACTATCAATATTGGTAGTATTTCGGGAAAAGTCATCGACAAAAACAGCAAACAGCCCATTCCTTATGTAAACGTTACCCTTAAACAAGCCGGCAAATTTGTGACCGGCGGAATCACACAGGATAATGGAAATTTTACCATAAAAAATTTAGCTTTAGAAAGTTATACGGTCGAATTCCAATTCATAGGTTATAAAAAGCAAACGGTTAATGTAACCTTGGATACAAATTCCAAAAGTGTCAGTATGAACACTATTTTATTGGAAGAAGAAGCCGTACAACTGGAAGGAGTTGAAATTGTCAAAGAAAAATCAACTTACGAACAAAAAATTGACCGTAAAGTAATTAATGTTGGTAAAGATTTAATTTCGGCCGGTGCTACTGCAGGCGAAATCATGAACAATATTCCTTCGGTAAGCGTTGATGCGCAAACCAATGCCATTAGTTTGAGAGGAAACGAAAACGTTCGAATATTGGTAGACGGCAAACCAACCAATATCGATCCTTCTCAATTGTTGAAACAAATTCCGTCAGCATCCATCAAACAAATCGAATTGATTACCAACCCTTCGGCTAAATACAATCCGGAAGGAATGAGCGGCATCATCAATATTATTTTACATAAAAATGCCGGACAAGGTTTTAACGGAAGCGTTAACAACGGAGTTACTTTTGCCAAAACACCCAAAGTAAATTCATCATTTGACATGAATTACAAAGTAGGCAAATTTAATGTTTACGGCAATTACGGATTCAATCACGGAAAGCAAAAAAACCATGGTTTTGTAAACAGCTACCAACCGAATGCAGAGAAGGCGGTAGATTTTAATTTTCAAAACAAAAACACTTCGCATTTGTACAAAATCGGGGTTGACTATTATATTGACGACTATAATACCTTTTCAGCTTACACCACGCAAAATCAGTTCTTTTCATCTGGAACCAGTACTACTGAGGTAAATTATGATGATCCTGCCATATATGACATTGTTCAAAATAACAATGGCAGAAACTATAATCCCTCCGGAACTTATAATTTAGATTACAAACACAAATTCAAAAAAGAAGGTGAAAATATTGAGTTAGAATATAACTTCAACCGCAATAAAGGAACCGAAAACACTCTTTTCAGAACCTTTACCAACAATACTTCGAGCGATGATCCTAACGATATAACTAACATTAATAACAATACTAAAATCAACTTGGATTATACCAATCCGTTGCCTAAAGATGCCCGTTTAGAAGTCGGTTTGGAAACGCGTATTGAAAACACCAACAATACTTTCAACCGAAATTATGCGTATAACTCCGATTTTAAATACGAAAGACAAATTCATTCCGCTTATGTAACCTACGGCCGACAATGGACAAAATGGGGCTTTCAAGTGGGTACACGCTTTGAAAATTATAAAGCTGATGCCAAATTCAATGCTTTAAATTCAAATGAAGAAAAATTCAACGATCAAATAAACACTTTTTATCCGAGTGGTTATGTTTCATATAAATTATCCGAAAATAATTCGTTTAATTTTAATTACTCCAGAAGAGTAGATCGTCCGAGCATCGGCCAGGTAAACCCAATCAGAGAATGGAGTACTCCAACGGTATCTTCGGTGGGAAATCCATATTTGAAACCTCAGTTTACCAATTCATTTGAACTGAATTATACCCGAAAAACAAAAATAGGTTCTATCTCTACCGTGGTATTTTACCGTATCATCACTCAGGAAATCACCCGTTTGGTGGAAATTGACCCGAATGACCCGAACCGAAATATTTTATCTTACGATAATTTTAAAGACAACAAATCTTATGGGGCAGAAATTTCAGGAAACTTAGATTTCACTAAATGGTGGAGTGCCAATATAGGTACCGACATTTATTTCAAAACCATCAGAGGAACTGTTTCTTCGGCATTTGTTGAAAAAGACGTTTCCATTTTCAACGCCAGAATCAACAATACATTCAAAGCTTCTAAAAACCTGCGATTCCAACTTTTCGGTATGTATCGCGGACAAGAACAGGGCTTACAATTTTTAAGAAAAAGCATGTACAAGACAGATCTGGGTGCAAGCTACAATATCCTGAAAGGAAAAGGTACCATCAGTGCCCGTGCCAGCGACATTTTCAACACCATGAATTTCAGCTTCGACGGCGATTTACCGTACAAACAAGACGGTGCCTTTTACTGGGAAAGTCAATCAATTTATTTAGGATTCAACTATCGCTTTGGTGGTGGTAAAAACGCTGCGCTTCAAAGAAAGCAACGCGACAAAAACGAAACCCAAGGAGGCGGTGGAATGATGTAAAATATCCTATTTAATTTGGTTTAATTAGTGAACGAAAAAGCCATGCATTCGCATGGCTTTTTCAATTTATATAAGGCTGTTTTTACCATTTAATAATGGCGCTTGCCCAAGTAAATCCGCTTCCGAAAGCAGCAAGTACAACGGTATCGCCCTCTTTTATTTTTCCTTGTTCCCAGGCTTCGGTCAACGCAATCGGAATGGATGCCGCAGTGGTATTGCCGTATTTTTGAATGTTATTGAAAACCTGATCATCACTCAACTTGAATTTTTGTTGAATAAACTGTGATATTCTTAAATTGGCCTGATGTGGAATCAATAAATCGATATCAGAAACTTGTAAATTATTAGTTTTCAGCCCTTCATTAATAACCTCACTAAAACGAACCACCGCATTTTTAAATACAAACTGCCCGTTCATGTGAGGAAAATAACTTTCATCCTCCGGATTGTTATCTGCAATGATATCAGTCACCCATCTTCCGCCCATTCCCGGAGCCAAAACAGCCAGTTCTTTAGCATGTTCGCCTTCGGAATGCAAATGTGTGGAAAGGATTCCTTTGGTCACATCTTCTTCTCTGCTCAGCATGGCCGCTCCTGCCCCATCGCCAAAAATAACCGAAACACCTCTACCTCTGTCAGTCATGTCCAATCCTAATGACTGCAACTCAGAAGCTACCACCAAAATATTTTTGTACATTCCGGTTTTGATGTACTGATCAGCTACTGACAACGCATAAATAAACCCTGAACATTGGTTTCTGATGTCCAAAGCGCCTATGGTAGGCAGCCCCAATTCTTTTTGCAAAGAAACGCCGGGACCGGGAAAATAATAATCAGGTGAAATGGTCGCAAACACTATGAAATCAATATCCTCGTAGGCTACTCCCGAACGTTCTATGGCAATTTTGGCAGCCTTCACGCCCATTGAAGTAGTTGTATCTTCTCCTCTGATGATGTGACGTCTTTCTTTGATTCCGGTGCGTTCCTGAATCCACTCGTCACTGGTGTCCATTATTTGGGCCAAATCATTGTTAGTTACTACATTATCGGGCACATAAAA
Source organism: uncultured Flavobacterium sp. (assembly GCA_964413435.1). Taxonomy (GTDB): domain Bacteria; phylum Bacteroidota; class Bacteroidia; order Flavobacteriales; family Flavobacteriaceae; genus Flavobacterium. The sequence goes on along the minus strand of CAYPSB010000008.1, from coordinate 48,744 downwards.
TCCCAGTCCGCTTATTTTTGAATGAAACATAAAGTTGTTTTTTTACTAAAATTCATAGCGCAAATTTAACAATCTTATAATGGTAATGATTGTTTTACATCTCTTTTTAACAATTGGTAAAAATTCATGCGGCATGAGTAAGTAATCAAGTTTAACAAAATATTTACTTTTTTGTAACCATTCCACTTTATCTTAGACCTACCTATACAAACAATCAAAACTAATTTTTGACTTATGAAACTACGTTACACGCTACTGTCCTTGTTCATTGGGTTTGGATTTTCAGCAATCGCCCAGGAAAATCTGACGTATCAAAAACCATCCGCAGAAATTTTAGCATTGGCCGATTATGAAAGAACGCCCAATGTGAGCATGGATTCAAAAAAACAATACGTGCTTTTTACCTATCGCAACACCTATAAATCGTTAGATGATCTGAATCAGGAAGAAATGCGTTTGGGCGGTTTGCGCATCAATCCGGTAACCAATATATCTAGTACGGTTACGTATGTGAACAATTTAAAAATCCGAAAAATTGCCGATAAAACCGAAACCCAAATCAGCGGTTTACCTGAAAACCCGAGAATAACCAATATCACTTGGTCCCCCAATGAAAAGAAAATTGCGTTTACCCACACCACCAATACAGGAGTTGAACTTTGGGTGCTCGACGTGTTTTCGGCTACCGCCAAAAAAGTTATAGACGCCAATTTGAATGCCAATTTGGGCAATCCGTTCAACTGGATGAAAGACAACGAAACCTTGTTGGTCAAAATGTTACCGAAGAACCGTCCGGCACTCATTGATGTGAAAAAAGAACTGCCTAAAGGTCCAACCGTTTCGGTAAGTGACGGTTCCAAATCGCAAAACAGAACCTATGCCGATTTATTGAAAAACAAAACCGACGAAACTAATTTTGAAACTTTGGTTACTTCTGAATTGTACAAAGTTTCACTAAGCGGGAAATCGGAACTGTTTAAGCCGGCCGCCATTTACGCCGGAGAAAGTTTCTCACCCGATGGAAATTACTTAATGGTAACTACCATTCAAAAACCGTATTCGTATGTGGTTCCCATGAGTCGCTTTCCGCAAAAAACGGTGGTGTATGATTCAAACGGAGCAGAAGTTAAAATCGTGAATGAAGTGCCACTAAACGAGGTTATGCCCAAAGGTTTTTCTTCGGTACGCAAAGGCAAAAGAAGCATGAATTGGAGAGCCGACAAGCCTTCAACCCTGGCTTATACAGTAGCTTTAGACGGAGGTGATCAAGCCAACAAAGCAGATTTCAGAGATGAAATCTTCAATTGGGAAGCTCCATTTACCGCTGAGGCCAAATCGATTTTAAAAACTAAACAACGCTTTGCCGGAATCACCTGGGGAAATGACAACATTGCTGTGGCATACGATGATTGGTACGATACCCGAAATACCAAAACATATTTGTTCAATCCGTCAAATCCAAATCAGGCCCCTAAAATTATTTTCGATCGTAATTCACAGGATATTTATTCCGATCCGGGAAATTTTGAAACCAAGCGCAACGAGTACAACCGTTATGTATTGGCCATCGAAAATGACAATTTATATCTGATTGGCGATGGATTTACCAAAGACGGACAGTTTCCGTTTATTGATGAATTCAACTTGAAAACCTTAAAAACCAAACGCCTCTATACCTCAACCTACAAAGACAAAAAAGAAGATTTGCTGTCGATTGAAGATTTCAAAAAAGGCGATGTCTTGGTGCAGTTGCAATCCAAAACCGACTATCCGAATTACTATTTCCGAAACTTGAAATCGGGTAAATTGACGCAAATTACCCACTTCAAGAATCCGTTTGAAAGCATCAAAAATGTGTACAAAGAAGTAATCAATTACAAACGAAAAGACGGCGTGGATTTATCGGGAACCCTTTATCTTCCGGCAAATTATGACCGTACAAAAAAGACCGAAAAACTGCCGTTACTGATTTGGGCTTATCCGGCAGAATTCAAAGACAAAAACTCGGCCGGACAAAACGACAAAAACCCCAACGAATTTACGTTTCCAAATTATGGTTCGTTTGTGTATTGGGTAACCAAAGGCTACGCAGTGCTTGACGATGCTTCGTTTCCTATTATTGGAGAAGGCAGTACCGAACCGAATGATACCTTCTTACCTCAATTAATTGATGACGCGGCGGCAGCTATTGATGCGGTAGATCGTTTGGGCTACATCAACCGAAAAAAAGTAGCTATCGGTGGCCACTCGTATGGCGCTTTTATGACCGCCAATTTGCTTACACACAGCAATCTTTTTGCCTGTGGTATTGCCCGAAGTGGTGCCTATAACAGAACGCTGACCCCTTTTGGGTTTCAAAGCGAGCAGCGCAATTACTGGGATGTTCCTAATGTGTACAATGAAATGTCGCCTTTTATGAATGCTGAAAAAATGAAAACCCCGCTATTGCTGGTTCATGGAGATGCCGATAACAATCCGGGAACGTTTACGTTGCAATCGGAGCGCTATTTCCAGGCATTGAAAGGATTGGGAGCTCCGGTTCGTTTGGTGTTATTACCCAAAGAATCGCATGGTTACGCTGCCAAAGAAAACATACTGCATTTACTTTGGGAACAAGACCAATTCCTCGAAAAGTATTTGAAAAACTAATTAAAAGAGCCCTGAAATTAAATTATTTCGGGGCTTATTTTTTGAAGAAAAACCAATGTCCCTGCCGGAATTTCGATGGGATGTTCAAAATAAAAGCTTTGATGGTTGTGTTTGGCTTCAATCAAATAATGGCTTCCTCGGTAGTAACTTTGGATTACCTCAACCTGCCAATCCGATTGGGCAACTACCGCTAATTGATTTGGATAAACGAACGCAACATTTCCATCGAGCTCTAATTCGTTTACATCGCCAAAAAGTGAGGCCACGTATTTGTTTTTAGGACGATTGTAAATCGCCTCCGGTGTTCCGCTTTCTATGATTTTGCCCTGCTGCAATACCAAAACCGTGTCGGCAAACGACAAGACATCTGTGCTGTCGTGTGTGGCAATCAAAGTCGTGATGGTTTGTTCTTTCAGATATCGGAATAATTTTCGGCGCAAGCTGTTTTTCCTGAAATTATCGATGTGACTGAAGGGTTCGTCTAACAATAAAACCTCGGGTTCCAGTGCCAAAACACGCGCAATGGCCACACGCTGCATCTGCCCTCCACTGAGATTTTTAGCTTTTACATTGGCCCATTCCGTCATTTCTACTACTTCCAGGAGTTCGGCTATACGGGCTTGTTTTTTTTCGGGGTAAAAATTGGAAAGGTATTTCCCTACGTTTTCTGCCACCGTAATGTAGGGCATCAAATCAAAATCCTGCGCCAAATATTTCATGTAGGGCATTCCGGGAATCAAGTGGAACTTGGGTCCTAACACTTCTTGTTCGTTCCAGAAAATCCGGCCTTCGCTCAAATCGTGCAGTCCATAAATTAGTTTCAGGAGAGTACTTTTACCGCAACCGCTTTCTCCAATTAAAGCCAGGGTCTGCCCTTTTTCGAGTGAGAAATGAATATCGGATAATGTTTTTGTATCCGAATATGAAAAAGTGACCTGTTGTACCTGCAGCATTTTTTTAAATAAAGGACAAATTTACGAAGATTCTGAAAAAGAAAAGAGCCAAACTCAAACGTGGAGCTCAGCTCTTTTCACCCTAACCAATAAATAAACAAACTGTTTTATATTAAATGTATTTTTCGAAAGATTTGGTATCAATTCTTGCTTTCAAATCGTGCAACAAATTATAAAGCCCAAAGAACGTTCGGTTGATGTACAAGAAATGCTTGGAACCCCTGTTGCCATTCATCTTGCGAAGTTGGGTATCTTTAGAAAATTGTTCTCCCATCTGTGCAATTTGTCCAAAAAACTGTTCATCCGAAAAATCAAAAGAATCCCCGTGAAACGGCTGGGTAAACAGGCTCAACAAGTCGTAGAAAACCTTGGTAAAATAAGCCAATTCCTGTTCGGAATCATCGGTTCTCAAAATCTCCAATTCATACAACTTGGCGGTAAACAATTCCGGATTATTAATCACCTCAGGTCGTGCTAATTGAAAATACGGAATGTAAAACTCTTCTGGAACCTGCTTCATACAACCAAAATCAATAGCCACCAAATTAGCAGACTCATCGATTAAAAAATTACCCGGATGCGGATCAGCGTGAACCTGTTTTAAATGATGCATTTGATACATATAAAAGTCCCACAAGGCCTGACCAATTTTATCGCCTTTTGCTCTGTCTTGGTTGTGAGCCGTGAACTCAGAAAGGTGCTCACCGTCAATCCATTCCATGGTAAGGATTTTTTCAGACGACAATTCCGGATAATACTTCGGAAAGCGCAGGTTGGCTATCTTCTGGCATTCTTTTGAAATGTCCAGACTTTGTTTGAGCTCCAACACATAATCGGTTTCTTCCAGTAATTTATCTTCTACTTCTTTAAAATACTTTTCAGAATCTTTGCCTTTGAGATTGAACATCCGAATGGCAAAAGGCTTAACCAACGCCAAATCCGAACTGATGCTATCCGACACACCCGGATATTGAATTTTCACAGCAAAATTTTTCCCATTCTTGGTGGCTTTATGAACCTGGCCAATACTGGCAGCATTAGTAGCATCCGGGGTGAAAGTGTCGAATATAGTTTCGGGATAATGACCCAAATATTTTTTAAACGTTCTGCGAACCAGAGGAGCGGACAAGGGTGGCACCGAAAATTGCGACAAAGAAAATTTGTCAACATAGGCTTGCGGCATGATGCTTTTGTCCATGCTGAGCATCTGAGCCACTTTCAGAGCGCTTCCCTTCAAATTTTTTAATCCGTCATAAATATCCTCGGCATTATTTTCGTTGAGTTTATCGCGGTTCAAGGAAGGATTGACCATCTTTTCACTGTAATAAGCCACGTAGTTTCCACCGACTTTGATGCCGGTTTTAACCAATTGACCCGCACGTTCGAGTTTTCCGGTTGGAATTTTATCTAGAGTTTTCATGGATGACGAGAGGTTTGAGGATTATTGCATTTTTTCTTTCCAAAGGAATTTGCCCAAGTCAAACAAACTTTCCAATGGTTGGGTATCCAATAAATCTACCGCAGTGTTGACTGATTTTTCGATCAAAACATCTGTCTTTTCAAATCCTTTTGAAGTATCATCTATCCAAAATTTTAATAAAAATAAAAACTGAATCCAAGCGCCTTCAGAATAAACCGGATCCGTAATTTTCGCGACTTTCTGAAAAGCTTCTGAAGTTTTTGCCTTTATTTTGGTGGTGATATAATCCTTGAAATGGTTTCGGAGTTGCTTTAAACTTTTTAGATTTTTCAAGCCTTCTTTGTTATCCTGAAATGAAAACAACACATAGCTTCTGTTCAAAGTCAGTACTTCAAACAACGTAAAGTACAATGTCAGCAATTTATTTTTATCAGAATAGCTGTCAAAGTCCGGTTCCTTCTCGATGGCAGCAACGGCATTTTCAAAAAACTTAACCCAAATATCTTGTTTTAAAGCATCGAGCGAACCGAAAAAAGAATAAAAATCGCTTTCTTCAATACCGTGTTTCTTGCAGAAAACAAAGACATTCTTAGGTTCTTCATGCATTTCCAGCACATCATTCATATACAACGAGATGATTTGTAAATCATCTTGCTGTTTTTTCTTTGCTTTTGGATTTTTGGTCGTTGCCATACACTATTACATTTAATAGCGTAAAGATACAAATCGTTTAACTATTATTCAAAATGTTTAAACAAAAAGTTTTGTTAAATTATTACCTGTGAGACATAAAAAAAGCGCTCACTTTAGATGAACGCTTTTTTTTAAATGAATATTTATTATTTCCCGGCTTCTTTTTTAGCATCCTGAACCATTTTTTCGTTGGCAGTGATGGCAAATTCCACGCGGCGGTTTTGACTTCTTCCTTCCGGAGTATCATTGGTCGCAATTGGGTCAGCGATACCAAGACCGGTTGTTGCGAATCTTGCAGATACCAGACCTTTACCGGCTAAATAGGTTTTTACGGAAGCTGCTCTTTGCTCGGATAACTTTAAATTGTATTCCGCAGTTCCGGTACTATCAGTATAACCGTAAATCTGAATATTAGTATCCGGGTATTGGTTGAATACCGGCACCAATTTGTCCAAATTGGCCTTAGCAGAAGCGGTTAACGTTGATTTATTAGTATCAAAACGCACGGCATTTTCACCCAAAACCAAACGAATTCCTTCTCCAACTCTTTCTACTTGCGCACCCGGCAAAGCGGTTTCAATTTCGCGGGCTTGCTTGTCCATTTTGTTTCCGATAACACCACCGGCTACACCACCAATGACACCTCCTAATACAGCACCCAAAGCTCCGTTTCCGCCTTTGCCGACATTATTTCCGATGATGCCACCTAAAACTGCTCCTCCCACTGCACCAATGGCAGCGCCGCGTTGTGTTTTATTCGTATTTTTTACCGCCTCACAACTGGTAAAAACCGTCGATAACATCAATAAACTCCCTACTAAAATTGCACTTATCTTTTTCATCTTGTTTAATTTAATTTTTCAAATTGATATACTACATCCGTCATATTACCGGCTACATTGATACGGTCAATCAACTGGAAAGATGTTTCGGTTTGATTGGCGACACGCAACACATAGCCCGATTTTACCGTTTTGGCTTTGGCTTCATCCAAAATCTTCATCACAAACTGGCCTTCCTTATTGATAAACCAAGTGATGGGTGTAGAATAAGCTGTACATTTCGGACTTTCCAAAGTCATGATTCCTTTGTTGTTATTGGAAACAAACTTCCACTTGCTGCCAATGAAACATTTCGAATCAGCCAAATCAAAAGAAGTGACTTTGATAACGTCAGCACCCGGATAGTTGACTGAGGAGATGACCCAATTTCCTTTGATGGCTACTTCTGATTTAGTATCCAATTTGGTACTGGTGGCAGAGTTTTTTGATTTACACGAACAAATCAAAAGCGATAAGAAACTAATTAGAATAATTTTTTTCATGCTTGTTAGAATTATGTTTTATGAAACAAATATACGTTCATTTTTACAATGGTCTTTACATAATAACCAAGAAATATTATAGAATTATTACTACGCCAATTTGTCATAACTCCTACAATTGGTATTAGTTTTGAGTGAATGGAAACCAAACGTTTAATTTAAAAAAATAACCATATGACAACAGGAAAAATTAATGTATCAGTTGAAAACATCTTTCCGCTCATCAAGAAGTTTTTATACAGCGACCACGAAATTTTCTTGCGCGAGTTAGTATCTAATGCCACAGATGCTACTTTAAAACTAAAACACTTAACCAGTATAGGCGAAGCCAAAGTAGAATATGGCAATCCTATCATCGAGGTTAAGATTGACAAAGAAGGTAAAAAACTCCACATCATCGATCAAGGTTTGGGAATGACTGCCGAAGAAGTTGAGAAATACATCAACCAAATCGCTTTTTCAGGAGCCGAGGAGTTTTTGGAAAAATATAAAGATTCCGCCAAAGATTCAGGTGTTATTGGACATTTCGGATTAGGGTTTTACTCTGCCTTTATGGTGGCCTCAAAAGTAGAAATCATCACCAAAAGCTACAAAGATGAACCGGCAGCTCACTGGACCTGTGACGGAAGTCCGGAATTTACATTGGAACCACATGACAAAACAGAGCGTGGCACCGAAATCATCCTGCACATCGCTGAAGACTCCCTTGAATTCTTGGAAGAATACAGAATCCGCGAATTGTTGACCAAATACAACAAATTCATGCCGGTGCCGATTAAATTCGGAACCAAAAAAGAAGCTTTACCGAAGCCGGAAGATGCCGGTGACGATTATAAAACCGAATATGTTGATGTAGATAACATCATCAACAACCCAACTCCGGCTTGGACCAAGCAACCAAGCGATTTAAAAGAAGAAGATTATAAAGAATTCTACCGCGAATTGTATCCAATGCAGTTCGAAGAACCACTTTTCAACATTCATTTGAATGTCGATTATCCGTTCAACTTAACCGGAATTTTATACTTCCCGAAATTAGATGCGAATCTTCAGGTACAAAAAGACAAAATCCAATTGTACCAAAACCAGGTATTTGTAACCGATAACGTGGAAGGCATTGTTCCTGAATTTTTGGTAATGCTGCGCGGTGTGATTGATTCACCGGATATTCCGTTGAATGTATCGCGTTCTTATCTTCAAGCCGATGGCAATGTGAAGAAAATCTCGAATTACATCACGCGTAAAGTGGCTGACAAATTAAAATCGCTCTTCAACGAAAACCGCGAAGATTTTGAAAGCAAATGGAACGACATTAAAATTGTGTTGGAATACGGAATGTTATCAGAGCCTAAGTTTTATGAAAAAGCTGGCGACTTTGTTTTGTACCCTAGCGTTGACGGTAAATACTACACTTTAGCCGAATTGAAAGAAGCGATTTCCGCCAATCAAACCGACAAAAACGGAAAATTGGTCGTGCTATACGCTTCCAACAAAGACGCGCAACACGGCTATATTGAAATTGCCAAAGAGAAAGGTTACGAAGTGCTCTTGTTGGATTCACCAATTGTTTCTCACTTGATTCAAAAACTGGAAAGCGACAACGAGAACCTGACTTTTGTTCGTGTAGATTCTGACCACATCGACAAATTGATTCAGAAAGAAGACACTCAGATTTCAAAATTATCGGAAGAAGAAACCACTAAACTAAAAACTGTTCTGGAGGAAATTGTCCCAAAAACCAATTACTCGGTACAGTTAGAACCGATGGACAGCACCTCAGCCCCTTTTATCATCACGCAACCCGAATTCATGCGACGCATGAAAGAAATGAGTCAAACCGGTGGCGGCGGTATGTTTGGCATGGGCAACTTCCCCGAAATGTATAACTTGGTTGTTAACACCAACTCAGATTTGGCGACGACCATCTTGAACACTGAGGACAAATCGGTTCAGGAAAGTTTGGTCAAACAAGCCTTAGACTTGGCCAAAATATCCCAAGGATTATTAAAAGGCGAAGAACTAACAGCTTTTGTAAAAAGAAGTTTTGAGTTGATTAAATAAAAAACACCTCATAAATCAGTAACCCTGTCAGAGTTCAATACCTTGACAGGGTTTTTTAATTAAAATTAATTACAAAACTTCACAATCCTCAATTATTATAACATGCACAATTGTTTCAATGGAAAGAAGTAAAAAAATTTGAGATATGATGCAACTTTGATTCCATAAGAGGATAAAACATAAAGGATTTTATCCAATAAAACCTAGGAATGAGATATTGTAGTTTGTTTATCAATAGTAATTTCCTTAATTTGTAATATCTATTCTAAACAGAAATAAAACACCCTAAAACTCATGAAAACTATAGTTACCATACTGCTTTTAATTTCCGGATGGACTTCTTTTTCTCAAACAGATAAAGTTATCGGAGATTATTCTCTTAGACTCGGAACTAAGGAAAATAATGTATTTGAGTATGATTTGACCTTAGCTCAGGATGGAACATTTACCTTTCATTATCATTCAAAAATTAAAAACGGAATTCCGCCCGAGGTTGATAAATACGGAAAAGGAAAATGGGAACTCAACAAGGATATAATCTCATTCTTCTGCGAAAAAACAGTTGATTTTGATCAAAAAAACACCTTGGATTTTTCGAATTCAAAAGCAAGGTTCATTACAAAATCACCCCGTGATACCTCTGACCGAATCATCAAAACAAAACTTTTGTTTTTAGAATCTGAAATTTCATGGATGAAAAAAATTGAATTGCTGAAAATATAATTAGCAGCCTAATCTTAATATCTTTTCATAACACAAAAAATCAATACCTTATAAAAAAACGCCCAAGTTTTACTTGGGCGTTCATATTTAAAAATACTGCTTAATTTTAATTATAAAAATATTGAACCGAGATAGAATGACTATCTTCATTCCATTCTCTGGTTGACGGGAAGTTTTGCCCATTATAAGTGTAATCATAAGACATGGTCTCCGAAGGAAAACCGTCATGACTCTCAGTCAGGATGTTATGAAAAACTCCCATAGGATCCCCATCAGCAAAATTAATTTTATCAAGCCCGGTTATATTTTTAAACGGACTGTTTTTGCTATCATAACTATACATATACATGCCTCCTGAATCCATATCTATCATACTCACATCTCCATTGGTAAAATAAATAGTTCCCGAATCAGAAAAATTAGTTTGATTCGTAGCATCTCCATAATACTTAGTTACTGAAATGGTACCGTTACTGTTGTGCGTATACACCTCTCTGCTACCATAATCATTCGTAAGTTCTATCCAGCTATAATTAATCAATTGATTATTGGCATTGTAACCATACGTTTCTTTGTAAATCCAAACATCTGAATCATCAAAGTAATCTATTCTCGTAAGCAAGTCGCCTGTGTAATAAAACTTCTCATAATAACCATTAGAAGACATTGATTTCTGCATTTTCTTCCCACTGTAAACATAGGTTGTTGTTATCGGAGCGCCATTATCATATGTAGCAATTGATTTTGTCATCAACACATCATTCTCAGTAGCAGAAGAAGAAGAATCACTCGAGGAGCAAGCAAACAACAAAGACGTTAATGCTGTTAGCAAAAGCATTTTTTTCATGAGTATAGTATTTTAAAATTTCATGGGAACAAGTATAAGAAAAATTAACATTAAATGGATTATAATGTAGAATCAAATTAAAAAACAGTACTTTAGAAAGTTCATAAAAAAACCTGTCAGATTTTTGAAACCTAACAGGTATAATAAATATCCTTTTTTTTGTTACTTGCTCAAATACATCTTACGTCTTGAATACAATTCGTAAAACTGGTCGTCTTTCAAATCTTCAATAAACAAAATACTCTCTCCCGTTGATTTCATTTCAGGCCCCAAAGCTTTGTTCACATTAGGAAACTTACTGAATGAAAAAACAGGTTGCTTAATGGCAAAGCCTTTTAATTTAGGTGCAAATGTAAAATCGGTTACTTTGTTTTCGCCCAGCATAACTTTAGTCGCATAATTTACATAAGGTTCTCCGTAAGCTTTAGCAATAAAAGGCACTGTTCTCGAAGCTCTGGGATTGGCTTCGATGATGTAAACAATGTCGTCTTTAATAGCAAATTGTATATTAATCAAACCTACTGTTTTAAGGGCTAAAGCAATCTTTTTGGTATGGTCTTTAATTTGTTGCATCACAAACTCACCCAAATTAAAAGGTGGCAAAGTAGCATTTGAATCCCCCGAGTGAATACCGCAAGGTTCTATATGTTCCATGATACCGATGATGTATACATTTTCGCCGTCGCAAATAGCATCTGCCTCAGCCTCAATGGCACCATCCAAATAATTATCCAGCAATAATTTATTCCCCGGAATGTTTTTCAGTAAATCAATCACATGTTCTTCTAATTCCTGTTTATTGATGACAATCTTCATCCCTTGCCCACCCAATACGTAGGAAGGACGAACCAATAAAGGAAAATCGAGTACATCTGCCAGAGCCGAAGCTTGGTCAGCATTTTCAGCCACGCCAAACTTAGGAAACGGGATGTGCAACTCTTCCAATAATTCTGAGAATCGCCCTCTGTCTTCAGCCAAATCCAAAGCATCAAAAGAAGTCCCTAATATCTTTATACCGTAACGGTCTAATTTCTCAGCCAGTTTTAAAGCGGTTTGCCCACCCAATTGCACGATAACACCTTCCGGTTTTTCATGTCGGATGATGTCGTAAATATGTTCCCAAAAAACAGGTTCAAAGTATAATTTGTCAGCCGTATCAAAATCAGTTGAAACCGTTTCTGGATTACAGTTAATCATGATGGTTTCATAACCACATTCTTTGGCCGCTAAAACCCCGTGTACACAAGAGTAATCAAATTCAATTCCCTGCCCTATTCTATTAGGCCCCGAGCCTAAAACCACAACCTTTTTCTTGGATGTCACGACACTCTCATTATGCACATAGCGCTCTCCGCTTGCTGTTTCAATTTCAGCTTCAAAAGTAGAATAATAATAAGGCGTTTTGGCTTTGAACTCGGCTGCACAAGTATCTACCAGTTTATACACGCGTTTGATGTTCATCTCTTCGCGCAGCTTGTACACCTGACTTTCCAAACATCCCATCATGTGAGCAATTTGTCGGTCGCCATAGCCTTTTTGCTTGGCTTCTAACAAAAGTCCTTTGGGTAAAGAGTCTACCTTGTAATTTGAAATCTCTTTTTCCAATAAATAGAGCTCTTCATATTGTTTCAAGAACCACATATCTATTTTGGTAATTTCATGGATGCGGCTTAACGGAATTCCCATAGCAATGGCATCATAAATGACAAATACCCTGTCCCAACTGGCGAAAGTCAGTTTCTCTATAATTTGCTCATAGTTATTATAGCCTTTTCCATCTGCTCCGATTCCGTTTCTTTTTATTTCCAAAGATTGGGTAGCTTTATGTAAGGCTTCTTGGAATGAACGACCAATTCCCATCACTTCACCCACTGATTTCATTTGTAAGCCTAACGTTCTGTCAGAACCTTCAAACTTATCGAAGTTCCAGCGCGGAATTTTTACAATAACATAATCCAAAGTAGGTTCGAATAAAGCCGAAGTCGACTTGGTGATTTGGTTTTGTAATTCGTCTAAATGGTACCCCAAAGCCAATTTGGTGGCAATCTTAGCAATAGGATAACCGGTTGCTTTAGAGGCTAAGGCTGAGGAACGTGAAACACGCGGATTGATTTCGATGGCTACGATGTCTTCTTTTTCATCGGGGGAAACAGCAAATTGTACGTTACACCCTCCGGCAAAATTCCCGATAGAGCGCATCATCAAAATTGCCATATCACGCATCTTTTGGAAAGTCGTATCCGATAAAGTCATGGCCGGCGCCACCGTTATGGAATCACCGGTATGAATTCCCATCGGGTCCATATTTTCGATGGAACAGATGATGACTACGTTATCATTCTTATCGCGAAGTAATTCCAACTCATATTCTTTCCAACCCAGCAAAGCCTTGTCAATTAAGACTTCGTGAATGGGTGACGCTTCTAAACCTCGGGTAAGTAAATCATCGAAATCTTCTTTTTTGTGTACAAAAGCAGCCCCGGTTCCACCCAAGGTAAACGAAGGACGAATTACCAGCGGGAAACCGAATTCCTGTGCAATTTCTTTTCCTTTTAAGAAAGAAGTAGCCGTTTTGGCCGGTGCTGTAGGTACTTTAATTTTTTCGAGCAATTGTTTGAACTGTTCACGATCCTCGGTGATATTGATAGCATTAATATCAACCCCAATCAACCGCACACCGAAATCTTTCCAGATGCCTTTTTCGTCTGCTTCCAGACAAAGATTTAAAGCGGTTTGCCCTCCCATGGTAGGCAGTACTGCATCAATTTGCGGATGCTCTTTTAGGATTTGAATGATGGATTTGGTGGTTAAAGGCAGAAGGTAAACATGATCAGCCATACTGGGATCAGTCATAATCGTCGCCGGATTGGAGTTGATAAGAATCACTTCAATTCCTTCCTCTTTAAGGGAACGTGCTGATTGAGAACCAGCATAATCAAATTCACAGGCTTGTCCGATAACAATGGGACCGGAACCAATAATTAAAACCGATTTAATGGAGTTGTCTTTGGGCATTGTAGTTAGTTGTTGTTTGTTGTAGTTAGTTGTATTCTTTGGGAGACCCTAGCTCCTATGGCAGTGGACCCGAGGCCCCCGGCCGAACTGGCGCATCAAATCCTTTTTACTTTTTAAAAGTAAAAAGATTGTAGCGAACAGCGGGAAATAGTTCCTGAAATTTATCATTATTTATAAACAAGTTAAAAAAAAGCCGTTACTAATAAAAGTAACGGCTTGATATTGATTAGTTGCTAATCATTATTTTTTGTGTCTTGGTTCGCAAGATACGGTTAATTTATGTCTTCCTTTAGCTCTACGACGCGCAAGGACCTTTCTTCCATTTGCAGAAGCCATTCTGTCCATAAATCCGTGTTTATTTCTTCTTTTTCTTTTCGATGGTTGAAACGTTCTTTTGCTCATTGCTTTGTATCTTTAAAATCGTGTATTAATATCTTTGGTGTACGGCTCCTTCAAAACCGAGTGCAAATATACAAACCTTTTTTTTTCTGGCAAGTAGTTTTATAAAAATATTTTCAATTCCTTTTATTACCTTTGCGACCACAAAAATAACTATTATGTTTCACAGATTTATTAAATTAATCATAGCGGCTTTATTGGTAGCCACAGCCGTTTGGCAATTCTCGGAAAGCAATATCGGAAACGGAATTTTCCTGATTTTACTGACCTCCATTCCGATTTTCCTGTATTACAAAAATGAATTCATACTAATGGCATTCCTGAAATTGAGAAAGCAGGATTTTGCGGGAGCTAAAATGTGGTTAGACAAAATCAAAAATCCGGAAACGGCCCTGGTGAGAAAACAACAAGGATACTACAACTACTTACACGGATTGATGTTGTCACAAACCAATTTGCACCAATCGGAAAAATTTTTCAAAAAAGCCATCGAGTTAGGTTTGAGTATGGATATGGATTTGGCCGTAGCCAAATTAAACTTGGCAGGAATTGCCATGTCCAGAAGACGCAAACTGGAAGCCACTGCTTTACTCAACGAAGCCAAAAAACTGGACAAACAAAATATGCTTGCTGATCAAATCAAAATGATGAAAGAGCAGATGAAGAAGATTTAAGCAAAAAGCGATATATTTATAAAAAAACATCCCGGATTCCCGGGATGTTTTTTTATTTAGTCATCAGCATTTTACCTGCTATGATAAGCAATACAACGCCGAATATTTTTCGCAATGTTTTTTGATCAATATTTATGGCTATTTTGCTTCCGTAATAACTTCCTATTATAAAAAACACCGCAATAATCATGGCGTATTTCCATTCAATTTGTCCGGCTTTGTGGTAATTCAGCACTGCCAAAAACGCTATAGGCGGCAACATCACTGCCAAACTTGTTCCTTGTGCCTGCTGTTGTGTTAATCCTATGAACAAAAGCATTGGGACAATTATAATTCCGCCTCCAATTCCGATTAATCCACTCAACATCCCTGCGATGAGTCCAACAAACAATAAGATTAAAACCGTTGACACATTCATTTTCATCGCTTAATACCCTGTCAAGGGAATTTTGATTTCGTATCTCTTTTTACTAGGATTGATAAGCTTTTTATCGCGCAACCAAGGATTTTGAATTTTCAATAATTTATAATTGATTCCTTGTGAAAAGGCAAAACTGGCCAAATCATTGAT
Source organism: uncultured Flavobacterium sp. (assembly GCA_964413435.1). Lineage (GTDB taxonomy): Bacteria > Bacteroidota > Bacteroidia > Flavobacteriales > Flavobacteriaceae > Flavobacterium. The sequence continues at coordinate 33,415 of CAYPSB010000008.1, read as the reverse complement.
TGTGCTGTCAACTGCAACAACTTTAGTGGGAATCGGCGGATACAAATCGCTCTGATAAATACTAAACCCGTATTTAGCCGGTTGTTTCATGATTTCTTTCAAGGCCAAAATTCGGAAAACATAACGCGATGTTTCTTCGGTGAGTCCCAAATCGTAGTAGTTGGTAACTTTTTGCTCTTCTATTTTTTTACTCAAACCGTTCATGCCTCCGTTATACGATGCTGCGGCCATGGTCCAGGAACCAAATTTTTGTTTGGCAGCCAAAAAGTACTTACAAGCAGCCTCTGTAGATTTTTCTAAATGGTAGCGTTCATCAACAATATCGTTAACCTCCATACCTTTTTCTTTGGCTGTATCAGGCATAAATTGCCAAACTCCTTTGGCTCCTGCCGGTGAAGACGCATTTACCAATCCGCTTTCAATCACCGCTAAATATTTAAAATCGTCAGGCACTCCGTATTGTTGCAATATCGGCTCAATAATAGGAAACACTCTGTTAGCACGTTTTATAATCAAAGCTGTAGTAGCATCTAAATTGGCATTAATGAGTAATTCTCTGTCCAAGCGTTCTTTTACGTCAACAATTTGCAAGGGAGTAAGTTCACCTGCAAAATCAACACTTTCCGGAAAAAAACTGGCAGTGCCCTCATGCATGGCTTTGTCTTTATTGTCGCCGGCTACGCCGAAAACCAATATTCCGGAAATCAAAACCGCCGCAAGGGTCGATAATAGGGCTTTATTCGTTTTCATAATCCTTTATTTATCTTGTAAATCTACAAAAATCAGGCCGTAATCATTCATTTTCTAACATAATTTTAGGTAAATTATCATTGAGCCAACGGTATTTTGTGAGAATCATTATATGGGTTCCGCCTTTGACAATCGTACATTTTTTAATGTACTTTATCGGAAAAACTTCATCCGCATCACCATGAATATGGATAACTTCGGGATCAACAGCCACTCTGCTCCAATTGATAATATTTTCAATAGACCAAT
>CAYPSB010000008.1:0-32316 GCA_964413435.1 uncultured Flavobacterium sp. | reverse complement strand
CAAGAAATCATTGCATTTTTTGAAAGCATCGACAAATATTACGGCTCTAAAACCGAAATAACCGAAGGGTTATGCACCGATGCAGAGGCATCAGATGCTAATTTGACGACGTGGAATTTATCCGAATTTGAGCTCATTCGCTCAGCCTATCGCACTACAGGAGAAAAATTCATGATTGAAGGCAGTTCTGTGTATTACGAAATTTCAGCCGACCGGATTGCCAATTTCAAACAATTGGGCCGTAACGAGTTTGAATTTATTGAACAATACAGCGAAACCGTTTTCCGAATTACCAAAATCCGGTTTCACTACAAATATTAAGCGTCAACATTTATAAACTCCATACGCACTGCTCCATCTTCATCAATTTTAGTCAAATTAATTTCGTGTAATGTGTTGACCAATTCAGGATTCCATGGTGTTTTTACTTTTACATAATTTTCAGTAAAACCGTATATATACCCTTCCTTGTTTTCTCCCTCAAAAAGCACGGTTCTGTTGGTACCGATTTGACTCTCATAAAACGCACGTCGTTTTTTTACGGATAATCCGCGAAGCATTTTGCTACGTTTGTTGCGCACATTCATCGGCACGACATCAGGCATTTCGGAGGCTTCAGTATTGTCTCTTTCCGAATATGTAAACACATGCAGATAGGAAATATCCAGTTCATTTAAGAAGTTATAGGTTTCCAAAAAATGTTCGTCAGTCTCTCCCGGAAAGCCTACAATAACATCCACTCCAATACAGGCATGAGGCATTACTTCACGGATTTTGGAAACACGGTCGGTATAAACTTCGCGCAAATAACGACGTTTCATTTTCTTCAGAATCTCATTGCTTCCGCTTTGCAACGGAATATGAAAATGCGGGACAAACGTGCGGCTTTGGGCCACAAATTCAATGGTCTCATTTTTGAGCAAATTGGGTTCGATGGAAGAAATGCGCAAACGCTCAATCCCTTCTACCTCATCCAATGCTTTTACTAAATCCAAAAAAGTGTGTTCATGCTTTTTATTCCCGAATTCGCCTTTACCATAATCGCCAATATTCACTCCGGTCAATACGATTTCTTTAATGCCTTGCTTAGAAATATCAGCCGCATTTTTAAGCACATTCTCCAATGCATCACTGCGCGAAATTCCACGCGCTAAAGGAATTGTACAATAGGTACATTTATAATCGCAACCGTCCTGCACTTTTAAAAAAGCACGGGTCCTATCGCCAATGGAATAACTGCCTACGTAAAAATCAGCCTCTTCAATTTCGCAGGAATGCACCTCTCCCATATCGTTTTTGGACAAGTCATTGATGTAATCGGTAATTTTGAATTTTTCAGTAGCACCCAATACCAAATCTACCCCATCAACAGCAGCCAATTCCTCGGGTTTTAATTGCGCATAACAACCCACCGCTGCAACGAATGCTTTTTCGTTGAGCTTCATGGCTTTCTTTACAATTTGCTTGAATTGTTTGTCGGCATTATCAGTAACCGAGCAGGTATTGATGACATAAATATCGGCGATTTCTTCAAAATCAACCCGATCAAATCCTTCGTCCTGAAAATTTCGGGCGATGGTCGATGTTTCTGAAAAGTTCAGTTTACATCCCAGCGTGTAGAACGCTACTTTTTTTCTTTGTTCCATAAATAAAACTCAATTGATGAAATCGTTGTCAAAAATTGAGGTTGCAAAGATAGTTTAATTTGAAAATTAAGCAATTTGAAAATTTGAAAATTAAAGACTTACCTTTTATATCTTCAAATTTTCAAATCAAAACTATTCTTTTCGGTATTTTTTAGTTTCCTCGAAAACATGTTCTAAAATTTTAGCATCCTGTTCCGAAAATTCCACTTGACGTCTTGCCATCACAATTTTAGCTGTTTGAAAAGCTTTGGAAGTCAAATACGTTGTAAATCCTGAAGCTCCGCCCCAAGAGAAACTCGGCACAAAGTTGCGTGGAAATCCGGCTCCGAAAATATTAGCAGAAACCCCTACTACCGTCCCGGTATTGAACATTGTATTGATACCGCACTTACTGTGATCCCCCATCATGAGTCCGCAAAACTGCAAACCGGTTTTGGCAAATCCTTCGGTTTCGTAGCTCCACAAACGCACTTCTTCGTAATTGTTTTTGAGATTGGAATTATTGCTGTCAGCCCCAATATTACACCATTCTCCTAAAACAGAATTCCCTAAAAATCCGTCATGTCCTTTGTTGGAATAGCCCATTAGCACCGAATTATTCACTTCGCCGCCAATTACGGAATGTGGCCCTACCGTAGTAGCACCATAAACTTTAGTTGCCAGTTTCACCCTCCCCGACTCACACAAAGCAAAAGGACCTCGAATTACGGAACCTTCCATTATTTCAGTATTTTTACCAATGTAGATGGGTCCGGTAGAAGCGTTTAGCGTAACAAACTCGAGCTTTGCTCCTTCTTCTATAAAAATATTTTCAGGCGCGATGACGTTCACACTTTTAGGTATAGGTTGCGAATGTCTGCCTTCAGTAATAAGTTCAAAATCTTCGCGCAAGGCAGCATCGTTTTTGGCAAAAATATCCCAAGTATGTTCTATTTTCAAACCATCTTCCTGATAATCTATAATTTCATAACTGTCAAAATCAACTTCGTCCTGGGTATCATTCGTATAAAATGCTATCACTTCTTCGCCTTTGAAAATAGCCTGATTCTTCTCTAAACTTTTGACCATTTCGGCTAAGACATCGTTGGGGAGAAACGCAGCGTTAATCATGACATTTTCTTCCATTTCCACCATAGGAAATTTTTCGGAAAGGTATTCTTCGGTTAATGTTGTTGTGGTGTACCCCAAATATTTTTCCCATTTTTCGCGTATGGTCAAAATGCCGATGCGGATATCAGCAACAGGTCTGGTGAAAGTAAAAGGCAATAAGGCATTGCGAACGGTTCCGTCAAAAAGTATGTAGTTCATGTGTTATTGATTTGAGACCTGACATTGTCCTGTCTTTGCTTTGTAATAATCGGCTAATTTAAATAAAAAAACCACTCACTTTCGTGAATGGTCTTTCTAAAATTTGAACACTATAACTATTACTTAGCGTGTTTAGCGTATTTGGTTTTGAATTTATCAATACGTCCTGCAGTATCGATAAGTTTAGATTTACCTGTGTAAAAAGGGTGAGACGTTCTTGAAATCTCCATTTTGTAAACTGGATATTCAACACCTTCGTGCATGATCGTTTCTTTAGTTTCTACAGTAGATTTAGTGATGAACACATCTTCATTTGACATGTCTTTGAAAGCAACTAATCTGTAATTTTCCGGGTGGATTCCTTTTTTCATGATAAAATCTTGTTATGGTTTTGAAGTAGTTCGTTTTGAAGCTTCTGACTGAGAAGGTGTAAACTGGCTACAACTTTTAATTAATTCTTTTTTAATTTGAGTGTGCAAAAATACAACTATTTTTCAAAAATCAAATCAATCTGTAACTTTTTTTAAATGTTCCGCACTTAATATTGAGTAATAACGGAATTACTTATATTTGTTAAATAATTAAAACCGAAAAATCATGAACGAAATCATTAAGAAAAATGCTGTTACCTATGGTCTTATTTTAGGACTAATCTCAATCGTATCCACAACCCTTCTTTATGTTATTGACATGAAGCTGTTTATGAATTGGTGGATAGGCGGAATTAGCCTTCTGATCAACATTACTATTGGTGTACTATTGGTTACAAAAACCAAAAGTCAAATGAACAATATCATCAGTTTCAAAGAAGCATTTTCAGTGTATTTCATTTCAGGGGTATTCGGAAGTACAGTCTCTGCTCTCTACAACTATATTTTATTCAATTTCATCGATCCTCAAGCCAAAGAAACACTCAAAGAAATGACCATTAAATATACGGTTGAAATGATGCAGAAATTCGGCACACCCACCGAGGTATTGAACCAAACGATAGCCGAAATGCAAAAAGCAGACAACTACTCACTGGGCAACATCTTCATGGGACTTTTAACGATGTATGTTGTTGTTGCAATTTTTGGTTTAATTTTGGCAGCCATTTTTAAAACAAAATCGAATCAAGGATTATAAATGAATCTATCCATCATAATTCCGCTTCTTAACGAACAGGAATCATTACCCGAATTACACCAATGGATTGTCAAAGTAATGACTTCCCACCAGTACAGCTATGAAGTCATTTTTATAGATGATGGCAGTACTGATGATTCGTGGACAATTATTGAAAAACTCTCACAGGAAAACCCGAACGTAAAAGGTATTCGTTTTATGAGAAACTTTGGTAAATCTCAAGCTTTGCATGCCGGATTTGCCAAAGCTCAGGGCGATGTAATCATCACCATGGATGCCGATTTACAAGACAGTCCGGACGAAATTCCAGATTTGTACAACATGATTGTGAATCAAAATTTTGATTTAGTTTCGGGCTGGAAAAAGAAGCGCTATGACAATGCGGTAACCAAAAACCTGCCTTCCAAATTATTCAATTGGGCCGCTCGAAAAACCTCTGGTGTGCATTTGAATGATTTCAACTGCGGCTTGAAAGCTTACAAAAAAATTGTCATCAAAAACATTGAAGTTTCGGGTGAAATGCACCGTTACATTCCGGTTTTAGCCAAAAATGCCGGTTTTGGAAAAATTGGCGAAAAAGTAGTCATTCATCAGGCTCGAAAATACGGGGAATCCAAATTTGGCATGAGCCGTTTCATCAATGGCTTCCTAGATTTGATTACCATTTGGTTTTTATCCAAATACGGCAAACGCCCGATGCACCTCTTCGGAGCACTCGGTGTGGTGATGTTTATCATCGGATTCGTTTCTACTTTTTTGATTATCGGCATCAAACTTTTGAAATTATTTGCTTTTCACGAACAAACCATATTAGTGGCACAAAATCCACTGTTTTACATTGCCTTAACCGCCATGATTATTGGCTCACAATTATTCTTAGCCGGATTTTTGGGCGAAATTATACTTCGTACCAAAAACAATGAAGAGCGCTATAAAATATCTAATGAAGTTAATTTGTAATCAAATCAAACTTCCCAGTTAAATTTATTTAAAATGCATATTGAACAAAACATATTAGACAAAGTAAACGAATGGCTTACGCCGACTTTTGACAACGATACTCAGGAAAAAATCAAAGAAATGATGACTTCTTCTCCAAAAGATTTAGAGGAGAGTTTCTATAAAAACTTAGAATTCGGAACCGGAGGCATGCGCGGAATTATGGGCTTGGGAACCAATCGAATCAACAAATACACTTTGGGTAAAAACACTCAGGGCTTATCTGATTATTTAAAAAAATCATTCCCGGATGAAACTCTGAAAGTTGTCATTGCTTACGATTGCCGCCACAACAGTGATACCTTGGCAAAAGTTGTAGCCAATGTTTTTTCGGCTAATGGCGTTAAAGTATTCTTGTTCTCCGAAATGCGTCCAACACCGGAATTGTCTTTTGCAGTGAAATATCTTGGCTGTCATGCAGGAATTGTCTTGACGGCTTCGCACAACCCGCCGGAATACAACGGTTATAAAGTGTATTGGCAGGATGGCGGCCAATTGGTTCCGCCACAAGATGGTGAAATCATTCAGGTGATTGAAAATTTAAAATACAGCGAAATTAAATTCGAAGCCAACGACAATTTAATCGAATATATTGATGTAGCTGTTGACAATGCATTTGTTGATTCAACGGTAAAAAATGCCAGTTTTAACACATCCGCATCGGCCCGACAAAACTTAAAAATCGCGTACACTTCTTTACACGGAACGTCTATCAAGATGGTTCCGAAAGTATTGGAAGCTGCCGGTTATACCGATGTCAATATCGTTCCGGAACAGGCCGAGCCGAATGGCAATTTCCCAACGGTAATTTCTCCGAATCCCGAAGAACCGGAAGCACTGACCATGGCTTTGGCTTTGGCTGATAAGATTAATGCCGATATTGTTTTTGGCACCGATCCCGACAGTGACCGTTTAGGTGTGGCTGTGCGAGACAACAACGGCAAGATGCTTTTGCTCAACGGAAATCAAACCATGGCAATAATGACGCATTATCTTTTGGAACAATGGCGCATAGCCGGGAAACTGGACGGTAAACAATTCATTGGTTCCACTATTGTATCAACCCCGATGATGCTAGAATTAGCTTCAGCTTATAATGTAGAATGTAAAGTGGGCTTGACCGGGTTCAAATGGATTGCCAAGTTCATCAAAGACTTCCCTGAACTGAAATTTATTGGTGGTGGTGAAGAAAGTTTCGGATTTATGGTAGGTGATGCCGTTCGCGATAAAGATGCTGTGGGAGCTATTTTATTGATGTGTGAAATTGCAGCGCAAGCCAAAGAAAAAGGCGGTTCGGTTTACAAAGAACTCCAACAAATGTTTGTTGACTTTGGTTTCTATAAAGAACATCTGATTTCGATAACTAAAAAAGGAATCGAAGGCGCCAATCAAATCAAGCAAATGATGATTGACCTACGCGAAAAACCTGTCTCTGAAATTAACGGACAACGAGTAATTATGGTTGAAGATTATCAAAGTTCTACTGCCCGAAACCTACTAACCAATGAATTGGAAACTTTGTCTGTTCCAAAATCAGACGTATTGATTTATTACTTAGAAGACGGTTCTAAAATCTGCGCACGTCCAAGTGGTACAGAACCTAAAATAAAATTCTATTTCAGTGTCAATGTAGCTATCGAAAGTTTGAATGAAATTCCGGCTGCAGAAGAACAGTTGGATACCAAAATCAAAAATATAATTTCTGAAATGCAGTTGAACTAATGAGTAGTTTTAAGAAAATACTTCCCTTTATCAAGCCGTATAAAAAGTACGCCTACCTGAACATCTTTTTCAACATCTTGTATGCCTTGTTCAGCACGTTGTCGTTTATGGCTTTGATTCCGATGATGCAGGTATTGTTTGACCAAACCAAACGCAATACCGTTAAACCTGTTTTTCAGGACATCGCTCATTTCAAACATTATTTGGAAGATTTTCTGAGCTATTATATAACAACCACTACGGATGAAAAAGGAGTCAGCTTCACGCTAGCCGTTATGGTTGCCATCATTATTTCAATCTTTTTGCTGAAAAACCTAAGCGATTATTTCGCCATGTTTTTCATCAACTTTTTGCGAAACGGCATCATGCGAGATTTGCGAAACGCGATTTACAAAAAAACATTAGAATTGCCACATTCTTTCTTTTCTGAAAAACGAAAAGGAGATTTAATTTCGCGTATTTCGGGAGACGCCAATGAAGTACAAACTTCTATGTTATCGATGCTGGAGCTGATTGTCAAAGAACCCTTGACGATTATTTTTACCATCATCATGATGTTTACCATCAGCGTGAAACTGACAGTGTTTGTGTTTATTTTTATTCCGGTTTCCGGCTATATTATTTCCCTGATTGGAAAACAATTAAAGCGAAAATCAACCCGTATGCAGGAAGAACAGGGAACTTTTCTTTCTACTATAGAAGAAACCTTGGGCGGTTTGAAAGTTGTTAAAAGTTACAATGCTGAAAATTATTTCAACAAAGTTTTTCAAGGATCAACCAACCGCTTTTTTAACCTATCCGTCAACATTGGAAACCGTCAAAACCTGGCTTCACCAGTAAGTGAGTTCATGGGAATTATGGTTATTGCTATTTTACTTTGGTATGGAGGAAATATGGTCTTAATCGAAAAAACCCTGAATGGTGCTGCTTTTATTGCCTACATGGGACTGGCATACAACATTCTCACTCCGGCTAAATCCATCTCAAAAGCCTCATACAGTGTCAAACGCGGAAATGCAGCGGTAGAACGTATTTTTGAAATATTGGAACAGGAAAATCCGATTGTCAATAAAGAAAATGCCATCAAGAAAGAAACCGTAGAAAGCGGAATTTCAATTGATAACATCAACTTCCGTTATGAAGAAGAAAATGTATTGAAAAAATTCTCATTACACATCCCGAAAGGAAAAACGGTAGCATTAGTAGGGCAATCCGGAAGTGGAAAAAGTACGATTGCTAATTTGCTGACGCGTTTTTATGATGTAAATGAAGGCCAAATCAAGATAGACAACACCGACATCAGAGACATTGATATCAAATGCTTACGCACCATGATGGGATTGGTAACCCAGGATTCGATTTTGTTTAACGATACCGTTAAGGCCAATATTGCATTGGGAAAACAAGAGGCTACCGACGAAGAAGTCATTGAAGCCCTCAAAATTGCTAATGCCTACGAATTTGTAAAAGATTTACCGGAGGGCATTTACACCAACGTTGGCGATAGTGGAAACAAACTTTCGGGTGGACAAAAACAGCGACTGTCTATTGCTCGTGCTGTGTTGAAAAATCCACCGATTATGATTTTGGACGAAGCCACTTCGGCTCTGGACACCGAAAGTGAAAGACTGGTACAACAAGCTTTGGAGAACATGATGCAAAACCGAACTTCAGTAGTCATTGCCCACCGACTCTCCACCATCCAAAAAGCAGACGTAATAGTAGTTATGCAAAAAGGTGAAATTGTAGAACAAGGAACTCACGAAACGCTTTTGGCCAAAAACGGCATGTATTCCAAATTGGTTTCTATGCAATCTTTTGAATAATGTACCTGCACAATCCAAATATCAAATTACCTGAAGATCCTGATACGGTGGTTTGGAAATACTTGGATTTGTCTAAATTTTTGGATTTACTCCTTTCTAAGAAGTTGTTCCTCTCGCGTTCCGACAAGTTTGAAGATCAATTCGAAGGCACGTTCAGCGAACCTACCTATGAAGAAATCAAAAAACTATCCGAAAACAATCCCGAGTTCTTAGCCTATTACAAAACGCATCGCGAAAAAGTAGTAGTCAGCAGCTGGCACATCAACGAATACGAATCGTTTGCCATGTGGCAGATTTTTACGCAAAACAGCGAAGGCTTGGCCATTCAGTCTACAATCGGCCGTCTGCAGAAAGCACTGGAAGCTGAAAAAGAGTTCCAACAATATATAGGTGAGGTCAATTATATTGATTACAAAAAAGAATATATTCCGTTTGACGACATGTTTTTCCCGTTTTTGTTTAAACGAAAAAGCTTTCAGTACGAACGCGAAGTGCGGATTATTGCCGACATTTCTTCCGAAAACATCAAAATCAATGATGGGTTAAAGATTGATGTTGATATCAACCAATTGATTGAAAAAATATATATCCATCCCAAATCGGAAAACTGGTATAAACGTTTGGTAATCGAATTGGTTTCTAAATTGGGTTTTGACTTTGAAATTGAGAAATCAGATTTAGAAAGTGATATCCTGATTTAAATAGGGTTGTACTCTTGTACTTTCCAATCTTTGTCAAACAAGTTAACGAAGCGATACTGCATCTTATCTTCGGCATCAAATTCCCCGTTTTTGTTGGTATCTTCAATGACTCTGAAGTAAAGCAACTGTTTTGACTCTATGATTTTCCAGTCTACCAATTCCTGAAAATCAGCCGATAATTTGGTAAACTTTTGACCCGAAGCGGTACTGATGTATAACGATTTGATGTCGCTTGAATCTAATTTACCGTCTTTGTTGGTATCCATATCTGCCAAAGAATAAACCATCAACTGCTGTTTTGTTTTATCGGCAAAAGTCTTCAGGTAGGTTGCCGTTTCTATTAAAACCGGTTTATCGGTCAAAGCATAAATAGTGTCTTTACCTATCTCCTGAAACATGAGGTTTTTTAAATAACCGGTAATTTGATATTCGCCATAATTGGAAACCGTAAAACCTTCTCCAGCCTCCACAGAAGATTTGAATCCTTTACTCTTGCCCGACACAACTCCTACAGGATGAATCAAATACTGGGTTCCTTCCATGTTTACCGGTAAGTCAGCAATCAGAATTTGATTGGTATCCGCAGGCACTTCGGGTTTTACTTTGGAAGTAGCATCGTAGATTACTTTAGGCTTCTCCTCTTCCTGTTTTTTGCAACTCACAAAAAACACAACAAGCATTGCAGATAAGTAGGACAGGTATTTTTTCATGGCTATTCGAATTGAACACTCAAAAATAGTGATTTATTTTTACAGTTTGGCCGTCAGTTTTACATTGAACACTCGGGTAGTCATGTAATTCGGTATTCCGTATTGATTCTTCGTATACACATCACGCACCCAAGTATTGGTTATAGCATTCTGATTATTGAACAAGTTAAAAATCTCAAATCCAACGGATAAATCCTGGAATTTCTTTAACCAATGACCATCGGGTCTTTCGTTATTTCTTTCGGTCAAGACATAAGAAAACCCTACATCCGCACGACGGTAATCCCGCAAACGGTTTTGGTAATCGTAGGCATCAGCATATGATGGTGAACCTCCCGGCAAACCTGTATTGTAGACCAAGTTGAGATACAACTTCATGTTGGGAATGTTTGGCATATAATCTTGAAACAAAATCCCGAATTTCAGTCGTTGATCGGTTGGACGGGCAATATATCCGCGATCGTTTTGATTTTCTTCGGTTTTCATATATCCGAAACTCAACCAGGATTCAGTGCCCGGAACAAATTCTCCATTCAACCTCATGTCTAAACCATAGGCATATGCGGTAGCGTCGTTATTCGCTCTGTAGCGAATTCGGACATTTTCCAAAGTGTAAGTATTAACATCTGTCATCGACTTGTAATAAGCCTCGGTAACCAACTTAAACGGTCGGTTGTTCATTTTAAAATTGTAATCGTTACTCAACACATAATGTACCGATTGCTGAGCCTTAACATTCGGATTAACCACACCGTCCTCGTCACGTAACTCACGATAAAAGGGCGGTTGATGATAAAGACCTACTGCAAATCGGAATAACATGTCTTTTTCCCAATCGGGCTTTAAGGTTAATTGCAATCTCGGGCTGATTACTGTCTGCATTTTCCCTCCTGCTACACCTTCGGCTGAAACCTTCCAACTGTGAAAACGAGAGCCGGCAGTAATCCAGAGTTGATTTTCTCCTAATTTGGTTTTAGTACTCCATTGAGCGTAGCCTGAAAGTCTATTGATGTCCACAAAATTAGTGGAACGCACATTCTGGTATGGAACTAACGGTCCCACATAAGAACTCGACGGCTGATTATTCGGCACATGAAATTGAGGTGGGTTGATGGAAAAACCTGCAGAGTCGATAACTTCCCATTCTACAATTCGGTCACGGAAATTCTCACGGGTGTATTTAAAACCCCAATCTATTTGATGTTTTTTGTTGTTGATTTGATGTGTTCCCTTAATTTCGGCATTCACAATCAAGGCATCCAAATCATTACGAGCATGATTCAACTGACTCCCGATTCCTTGGTTGTACTTTACCTCTCCCAAAGTTTCCGAACCGATATTGGTATCTACTTCGCCTAAATAGTAAGCGGCGAGAATGTCATAATACTCCTGTTCCTGAGTGTGGTAAACAGAAGTGATTAACTTGTAGGTATTGTTTTCATTGGCCGAAAAAGTAGTTTTGAAGGCTCCGAACAACGTTTGATATTTGTCGTTTTCCTGTCCTTCATAAAAAACCTGCAAAGCTATAGGCTCATCAATCGTCCCGAAATTAGTTTGACGTGTCAACGGTTGATAATTGTATTTGTTTTGAGAAGCATTACCCAAGAAACTGAATTGCCATCTTTTATTCGGGCTGAAATTCACATTGGTTTGTACATCAATAAAAGTGGGCCTGAAGTTCGTCTGTGTTTCCTGACTGTTCACCAAAAGCGAATTATCCCGATAGCGAATTCCGGTAATAGCCGACCATTTTTTATTTTTGGAAATACCTTCCCCGGTTAAACTTCCACCTAAAAAACTGGCTTCAGCAGTAAGGCCGTATTTCGTAGGTTTTCTATAAGTAATATCTAAAACCGAAGACAATTTATCGCCGTATTTTGCTTGGAATCCACCGGCAGAAAAATCTATATTTTGCACCATATCCGTATTGGTAAAACTCAACCCTTCCTGCTGACCGGAACGGATTAAGAACGGACGATAGACTTCTATCTCATTAACATACACCAGATTTTCATCATAATTTCCGCCACGAACGTTATATCCTGAGCTTAATTCGTTATTGGCATTGACTCCTGCAAATGTTTTCAAGACACTTTCCACACCGGGCATAGCACTGGTATTTCTGCGAACTGTTTCAGGAGATAAGGTGGTGATTCCCTGCACTTGCTTTCTGTTGTTGGTAATAACCACATCATTCAACTGCTCTGCCTTGTCACTCATCACCACGTGAAATTCAAAATTTTCTCCAGGTTTGAGTTGCAAAGTAGCCGTAATGTTTTTAAGGGCAACATGTGTAAAAACCAATACCACTTTTTGATTGGCAGGAACGCTGATTTGGTAAAATCCATTTTTATCAGTCGTAGCCGATTTGGTTTGGTAACTAACATTAACTCCGGCTACCGGTTTGTTGTTTTCATCAAGAACTACTCCGGCCACTTTGGCGGTTTGATTTTGTGTAAAAGCGACAATACTGAAGAGTAGGAAAAGAAGCGTGAAAAGTGATTTATTTGTTCTCAAACTGTATGATTAAGGTTTTTGACTTCTGAAAAATTGTGTTTCAAAGATAGTAGAATTTCCAACATTATCAGTAACTGTGATTTTTAAATCGTTTTTGCCCTCAGCCACTATTCCGTCGGAAAAACGGTGAATGAGCTTTTTGGTTTTGGATTCATACTCCAATAAAATCCATTTTCCGTTCAAATACCCTTCATAACTTTTAATTCCAGACAAATCATCAGAAATGGTGAATTGCAACTCGTTCAAATTACTGATCCATTTCCCTCCTATCCTCTTATCACTTTTGATTTTAGGCGGCATTCCGTCTCTGAGCAATTTATAATCGCCCAGATATTTGGTGTAAATGGTAAACGAATTATCATACCGTTTAGTATTATAGAAGTATGTTTTTTTTCCGTCTACAAGTCCTATGAACAGTTTATCACGCTCTCTTTGGGGAGTAATACTGTCTTCAAACGTGATTGAAAAATTGGTAAAAGCAGGCATCACATCTTCATGAACTTTGGCGGTGCCGTTTTTTACTTCAAAATCCATATAAAAATTTTCCAGAAAAGTGTTGGCCGGTATTGAAACCGTAACATTCTCTAAGGCGAAAATATTCTCTCTTCCGGCTTGTACAAAATATTTTGACGTTACCGGCACTTCGCTGATTTTTGCGGGTAAATTTGAATATTTGATGGGAATAAAAATCTTGGAGATGTTCTCACTGTAATCAGCCACTTCTATACGGTAAGACTGCGAAACATTGTTGGCAACATTGATGATTCCGCTACTCGCCCCGGGCTTGATAATGCTTAACGGATATAGATTTTTCATGAATAATTTTTGCACGCGTTGTCCAAGTTTTTTATATCGTCCATAATCAATGAGTGCGTTAACATAGCGCGTTTCATCAAAGGCAAACGTATCAAACTGGTAGCCAAAATCGGTTTTGCCGTTCAGAAATGTCTGCACCCGAAAAATACCGTTAGAATTCCACGACACATTATCGTAATCAATCGCAGTAATTCCGAAACCAATCTTTCCCGAGGCGTTTATGGTTTCTGCTATATAACTTCCGTCATCCTGCAAAGACAAGTTGACAGAAATGGGTCTTTTGGATTCATTGACAACTGCATTTTCATCCAAAGGATAAACCCACAAACTATTGATGAGAGGACGTTTGTCATCGGGAATTAAAATATCATACCCGAAATACAACGGATTGATGATTTTTTCACTTTGGGTATCTCGAATTTCAAAATGCAAATGCGGACCGTCAGAACCGCCGGTATTACCCGAAATTGCAATGACATCGCCTTTTTTAACCATCAAATCTCCGGGATTCAAAGAAATATCTATTTCATAAGATTTGGCTTTATACTGTTCTTTTTTGATTCTTTTTTCAACCTCTCCAAACCCTGATTGCAAGTGTCCGTATACCGAAGTAAAGCCGTTGGGATGTGTGATATAAATGGCTTTTCCGTATCCGATTTCCGAAATTTTTATTCGCGAAACATAGCCGTCAGCTACGGCATAAACCTTGAAGCCTTCTTTTTGTTGTGTTTTGAAATCGAAACCCGAATGGATGTGATTGGAACGCAATTCACCAAAGTTCCCTGACAACTGTAACGGAATATCCAAAGGTGAACCAAAATAATCTCTCGGATATTGAGTTTGCCCCGATGCGAAGCAGACCATCAGCAGTATGAACCAAAAATTCTTCATAAAAATAACTTGATAAGCTAAGGTACAAAAAGGTACGTAAAAAATTACAATCGTGTTATATTTTTGTAACTCGTTAAAAAACAAAATATTATAATATCGACTTAAAAAAGAAATAAATAATTGACAAAACTATTGTGCAAACAAAATAGAATCCTAACTTTGTAAAGTAAGTAATGAATAAGGTATTTCATGAGTGAAATTGCAGAAATAATTGATTCTCTTGAAAATAGAATTCAAAAACTTTTTATGAAAATAGAGAGTTTAGAGAAAAATTCTATTGAGTTGAAAGCAGAATTAAACAAAGCTGCAGCGTTGATTCAGTCACAATCCGGCGAAATTATCGCTTTAAAATCGGAGTGTGATACACTCAAAATGGCAAATTCATTACTGGGCGGTGAAGAAAACAATCGAGATACGAAGCTTAAAATAAATTCATTAATTCGCGAGATAGACTACTGTATTGCACAGTTATCAGACTAAAAAGCATGGAGGATAAGCTTAAAATAAAATTATCAATTGCCGACAGAGTTTATCCGTTAACGGTAGACATGTCTCAGGAAGAAGGTCTGAGAAGCGCTTCCAAGAAGATTGATGCTATGATTAAGCAATTCGAAGAGAACTATGCAGTTCGCGACAAGCAAGATGTACTGGCCATGTGCGCGTTACAATTTGCCTCGCAGATAGAACAAAAACAAGTTGAAAATTCCATTGATGGCACTGCTACACTGGAACGACTGAAAAAAATTAATGATTTATTATTCGATTATCTCGAAAAAAAATAACGTTCTTTACATAGATTACAATACCGCCTACATTAGATTTTAATTGGTAAACTCAACACTAACAAATTAGAATGAGCCAGTCATCGTTACTAAAGCATGCCGCTTTTATCGCGGATCCTTGACCAACGAGTTAGCTCAAAACTTGTCTTTACGAGTTTATGCATTCACCTAATGTAGGCTTTTTTTATATATAAACTTTAACAACAAAATGGGAACTGTACTAATTATAATTGCGCTAATCGCAGGAATTGGAGGAGGTTTTGGGATTGCAAAATATCTCGAAAAGAATAATGTCTCCAACATGATTAAAAACGCCAAAAAAGAAGCTTCTACTATCTTAAGAGATGCTAACGTTGAGGCCGAAAACATTAAAAAAGACAAACTGCTTCAGGCAAAAGAGAAATTTTTGGAATTAAAATCAGAACATGAAAAAGAGATTTTAAACAAAGACAAGAAGATTGCTGAAGTTGAAAAAAGAATCCGTGACAAGGAATCTCAGGTTTCAAGCGAACTGGCAAAAGCCAAAAAAGTAAACGACGATTTTGAAGCCAAAACCAAGGAATACAATTCTAAAATAGAGCTGTTAGATAAGAAACACCAGGAGCTTGAAAAATTACACAAAAGTCAAGTAGAACAACTGGAGGTAATTTCAGGTCTTTCTGCGGAAGATGCCAGAGAGCAATTGATCGAAAGCTTAAAAGCTGAGGCTAAAACTAAGGCCATGTCGCACATTCAGGACACCATAGAAGAAGCCAAACTAACAGCACAGCAAGAAGCTAAGAAAGTTATCATCAACACCATTCAACGTGTCGGAACCGAAGAAGCCGTAGAAAATTGCGTTTCTGTTTTCAACATTGAATCAGACGACGTAAAAGGAAGAATCATCGGCCGTGAAGGTAGAAACATCAGAGCATTAGAAGCTGCCACCGGTGTTGAAATCATCGTTGACGATACGCCTGAAGCCATCATCTTATCATGTTTTGATCCGGTTAGAAGAGAAATTGCTCGCTTGTCATTACACAAATTAGTGACAGACGGAAGAATCCATCCGGCCAGAATTGAAGAAGTGGTTGCCAAAACCACCAAACAAATTGAAGACGAAATCATCGAAGTAGGAAAACGTACAGTAATCGACCTTGGAATTCACGGGTTGCACCCTGAGTTGATTAAAGTTGTCGGAAGAATGAAATACCGCTCTTCCTACGGACAAAACCTATTACAACACTCTAGAGAGGTGGCCAAACTTTGTGGAATCATGGCAGCTGAATTGGGCTTGAATGTTAAATTGGCCAAAAGAGCCGGATTGCTTCATGACATCGGTAAAGTGCCTGATACAGAAAGCGATTTACCACACGCTTTGTTGGGAATGCAATGGGCTGAAAAATATGGCGAAAAAGAAGAAGTATGCAATGCTATCGGAGCACACCACGACGAGATTGAAATGAAATATTTGATTTCTCCTATCATTCAAGTGTGTGATGCTATTTCAGGAGCAAGACCGGGCGCAAGACGTCAAGTATTGGATTCGTACATACAACGTTTGAAAGATTTAGAGAACATTGCTTTTGGCTTCAACGGGGTTAAAAACGCTTATGCAATCCAAGCAGGACGTGAACTTCGTGTAATTGTGGAAAGCGAAAAAGTAAGCGACGAAAATGCCGCTACACTGTCCTTCGAAATTTCACAAAAAATCCAAACCGAGATGACGTATCCGGGACAAGTAAAAATCACTGTAATTCGCGAGACCAGAGCAGTAAATATTGCCAAGTAAATTGCGAAGTACTTTTATAAAAGAAAAAAGGCGATCAAATTGATTGCCTTTTTTTATATGGAGAATATTGCTTTTAAAGCGTCAACCGTAACCGGCTTTAAATAATAATCTTTTACTTCTTCTTTAAACTCTTTTGCCTTGTCCTTATCCACCGTATTATCGGAAGAACTGATAATGTAAATGATAATCTCTTTTTCTATTTTATCTTTAAGCAATCTGAACTCTTCTAAAAACTGCCACCCGTCAAGTATAGGCATATTAATGTCTAACAATATCAAATCAGGAAGCGATTCTCTGTTGTCAATTTTAGTTTTAATGCCTTCAATAGCAAGCAAACCGTTTTCGAAAAAAAGTGGATTGACATCTATATTATTGCAAGCTAACAACTTCTTGATAAGAAAGTGGTAAATCTTATCATCATCTACGACAAAAACGTCATTGAATTTCATTTTTGAAAAGAGATTTGGGTTAATTTTCATTAAAAACTGTTGCTAATTTAATTAAAATTAAGCAAACTTACTTTTTTCTGGGATGAAATGTGTGCATGATTTGTGTTAAATGTTTGCGATCCAAATGCACGTAGATTTCGGTGGTAGTAATCGATTCGTGGCCCAACATCAACTGAATGGAACGCAAATCGGCACCGTTCTCGAGCAAATGTGTTGCAAAAGAATGCCTTAAAGTATGAGGGCTTATATTCTTGTTTAAATTAATCTTCACAGCCAAGCTTTTGATAATGGTAAAAATCATCGCTCTGGTGAGTTGTTTGCCACGACGATTTAAAAACAACGTGTCTTCAAACCCTTTTGCAATCACTAAGTGAGATCTGATTTGGCTTTTATACAACTCTATGTATTTCTGAGTAGCAACGGCTACCGGAACAAACCGTTGTTTATTCCCTTTACCGGTAACCTTAATAAAGCCTTCATCAAAAAACAAATCCGAAATTTTTAAACTGATGATTTCAGAAACCCTGAGCCCACATCCGTAAAGCGTTTCCAAAATCGCCCTATTTCGTTCACCTTCCGGCGTTGACAAATCAATGGCAGCAATAAGATTATCTATGTCTTCTACGGATAAGGTATCCGGCAATTTTCGGCCTATTTTCGGAGCTTCGATTAACTCCATAGGGTTATCTGCTCGGAAATCTTCAAAAACCAAATACGAAAAAAAACTCTTCAACCCTGAAATGATTCGGGCCTGAGAACGGGCATTGACTTCTTTGGAAACCGAATAAACAAACTCTTGTATAGTCTCATCGCTGATTTTTTCAGGCGAAACACTAATACTGTTTTGAACCAAAAAATTACACAATCGCTCTAAATCAAACGTATAATTGGCTACCGTATTCTTTGACAGACCACGTTCAATCTTTAAATAGGATTGAAAATTTTTGATATAACTGTTCCAGTTCATATTGCAAAGAAACGAAATGATAAGCAATAAAAAAACCACGCCATTGGCGTGGTTAGATTTATCACTTTCATAAAGATTAGAATCTGTATCCTAAACCAATATTGAAAGAATTCTGAGTTATTTTTGCTGTTTCTAAACCAGATCCTGAAGGAAAATCATTTAGATCAGACAGCCCTAAATTGTATCTTGCATCAAAAAATAATCCGGACGGCAACTCATAAGCAGCACCAAATCCTAATGCAAAATCCATTGATTTTAAGTAATCTTTTGCATCACCTCCCCCAGCTACAAAAGCAATTTCAGGACCTACGTGAAGACTAAATGCATCTGCTACATAAAATTTTGCCAGAACAGGAATTCTGATGAAATTCAAATCAAAATCCGTCTCACCATTTCCTTCCATTGTATACAACAACTCGGGTTGCACATGAAATTTTTCTGAAATTGTGAAATCAACCAAACCTCCCAAGTAGAAGCCAGTTCTAGGATCTCCATCGTTGGCATCAGCACCATAATTAGCTGACACTAAACCACCTTTGATACCAAACTTCATGTCTTCAGAAGCTCCTTTTTTTTGCGCATTCGCAAAAACTGCAGTTAAAACAACTGCCATTGTTAAAATAATTTTTTTCATGATTTGTTATTTTTAAAATTAGTATAACAAAAATATTATTTCCAAAATGGCATACAAATTTTCTGGTAAAAATCCGATTAAACGCAAAAAAAACCGCGTCAATGACGCGGTTTAAATTTTTTGGTTCTACAAAAATTATAGTTTGTAGATTAAACCGAATGATGCAGCATTGAAGAAGTTATTGAAAACATTAACATTCAAGTCTGTATTTGTTTGTTTAGCATCACCAGTTTTAGCATTTTGGTAAGACAATACATTTGCAAGACCAAAATCGATAGCTAATTTAGGAGTAACGAAATAGTTGATTCCTAAACCACCTCTGATACCAAAAGTATTAGTTTTGTCACCTCCAGTATCTGGATCTGCACTACCAATGTTGATTCCGAAGTTAGTGAAAGTTTTGAATCTTTCTCCTAAGTTTAAGAAGTAATATCTACCTCCTAAGTTTACGTCAAATGAAGATGGTTTGTTAACACCATTATCTACAGTAGTGTAATCCAAACCTAAAGTAACTGCGAAGTTATCAGAAATGAAATAACCAGCTTCAGGAGCGAAAGTAGTACTTGTAGTTTTAACAACATCGTCATCTTCGCTTGAGTAAGAAATTCTACCACCTAAGTAGATATCTCCTTTACCAAAACCGAATGAGCTTTCTTTTTTGTCTTGAGCGTTAGCAAACGATAAAGCGAATACTGCAGCTACTGTTAAAATAATTTTTTTCATGTTTGTTTAATTTTAAAATTAATATAGCAAAAGTATAAGTATTATAATTCGAGCAACAGCAGGGGTTATTGCAGTTATCAACAATTTTATTAACAAAATAATTCTGTAACTTATTTAAAAACAAAAGAATAAGCTGTTTTCAACAAAAAAAGGCAAATAGCCCACATCTTCCAAACTGGCAATATTTCGTCATTTTAGGGCGATTTCCCACAAATAATTGGGTTTTTAGAGGGGGTTAACTTTATAAAAGATTATTTTTACATTTACAGAAACATAAAATTGTATGAAAATTATAATAATAAACGGCCCGAATCTCAATCTTTTAGGCCAAAGAGAACCCGAAATATATGGCAGTCTGTCATTTGAGACGTTTTTCAATGGTCTAAAACGAAAATACGCCTCGACCGAATTACATTATTTTCAAAGCAACATAGAAGGTGAAATTATCGATAAACTTCAGGAAGTGGGTTTTTCATATGACGGTATCATTCTTAATGCCGCGGCATACACTCACACTTCCATCGGAATTGGCGACGCCGTTAAAGCCATCTCCACGCCCGTTATAGAAGTACACATTTCAAATACTTTTGCCCGGGAAACATTCCGACACCAGTCTTTCATTTCGCCAAATGCTAAAGGAATCATCATTGGTTTCGGACTCAAAAGTTACGAATTGGCATTGCAATCATTTTTATAAACTCTACCAATTACCTTATGTTGCTCAAAAAAACTCTTACTCTTTATTGCCTACTGTCAACACTTTTTTCATTGGCACAAATAAAAGGGACCGTCAGCGATGTAAACGGCAAACCGTTACCATTCGTTAACATCTTTGAAGAAAACACCTATAACGGAACCACAACAAATGATTTGGGAAAATTTGAATTGAACATCAAAACTCCGGGAACGCATAAAATTATTTTCCAATACTTAGGATACAAAACGGTTAAAGAAGTAATAGAACTCGACAAAACAGCGACGGTTATTGATGTAATGATGCAGGAGGAAAACATCACACTTAACGAAGTTGTGATTAACCCAAAGGACAATCCGGCAAATGATATCATCAGAAATGCAATAAGAAACAAAAAAGAAAACTCGGAAAAGACGGCCCGTTATAAATCTGATTTTTATTCGCGCGGTATCATACGCCTGAAAGATGCACCCAAAACCATCATGGGACAGAAGTTTGATTTCTTTGACGAAATCCTCGACTCAACGCGAAGCGGGATTATTTACCTTTCAGAAACGGTTTCCCGAATCACATTTCAGAAACCCGACAAAATGAAGGAAGTCATCGTGGCTTCAAAAGTAAGCGGAAAAGACAACGGCTTTAGCTTTAACAATGCGGCTTCGGTGAATTTTGATTTTTATGAAAACTATCTTCCTTTTGAAGTTAATGTGGTCTCCCCAATTGCTGACAATGCATTCAACTATTACAAATACAAATTCGAAGGTTCCTTTTTTACCGAAAACCGCCAGCAGATTAATAAAATAAAGGTCATTCCCCGTCGTGAAACCGAACCGGCTATGGAAGGATACATATATATAGTAGATGATTCTTATGCCATTTACGCAATAGATTTGTCGATAAAAGGCAATCAGATACAAACACCTATCATAGATAATCTGACCCTGAAACAAAGCTTCAGTTACAATTCAAACAACAAGATATGGGTGAAAAATACGCAAACGCTCGACTTTGTGGCCGGAATGCTCAGCATCAAAGTCAATGGGCGCTTTACATATGTCTATTCAAATTTTGAATTTGAAAAAGAATTCGCCAAACGAACTTTTACCAACGAGATTCTTTCCTTTGAACAAAATGCCAACAGAAAAGATGATGTTTTCTGGAACACCATTCGCCCAGTGCCACTGACTCAGGAAGAAGCTACTGATTACGTAAAAAAAGACATTCTGCAGACCAAGAAGAAATCGCAAAAATACCTTGACTCTATTGATGCCAAGCACAATAAATTCAAGCCAATGTCTATACTGAGTGGCTACAGTTATAAAAATTCGTTTAAAAAATGGTCGCTCAATTATGACGGCCCGCTGTTTTTACCTTCTTTCAACACGATACAGGGCTGGCGCATAGATGCCGGTTTATCTTATTTTAAACGCGATGAAGAACAAAAAAGCTACACCAGCATAGGAACCCGATTTACCTATAGTTTTTCGGAAGAGAAAGTCAGAGGAGTATTCAACTTTGCCCACAAATTCAACAACACCAACAACAGTTTGTTAACGATTAACGGAGGAAGTTCGATGAGTCAATTCAATTCAAACAATCCCATTAGCAACTTAGTGAACTCTGTCAGCTCTTTGTTTTTCAAAAACAACTACATGAAAGTGTACGAGAAGAATTTTGTGTCGGCTTTTTTTGGCAGAGAAGTGGTGAACGGATTTTACATGAATGCCGCGGTAGAGTATGCCGAGAGAAAACCGCTTTACAACACTACTGATTACACCATTGTAAAAAGTGACGATTTGTACAGTTCCAACAATCCTCTTGCGCCCGAGGATGAAACCTCAGCTGCCATCGCCAAACACAATTTAATAAAAGCCAATATGGCACTTCGATTTAATTTTGGCCAAAAATATTTATCCAGACCTGACGGCAAATTCAACATTCCGAATGATGATTACCCCACACTGACTTTGGGTTATGAAAAAACGTTTGCCGCCACCGAAAAAAATTATGAATACGATTTGATTTCAACCCGCGTCAACTATGACGTAACTTTGGGCAACAAAGGATTTATGCAGGCGAATTGTAAAGCCGGCAAATTCTTTAATGCAGAAGGTATTTCGTTTGCAGATTACAAACATTTCAACGGTAATCAAACCCATATTGGACAAGGTGAAAGTTATACCAATGTATTCAACCTACTGCCCTACTATGCCGCCAGCACAAACGACAGTTATTTTGAAAGTCATTTAGAGCACAACGACAAAGGATATTTAATGAACAAACTGCCTTTGCTCAAATACCTGCAATCGCAATTGGTTTTAGGGTTTCACAACCTCGCCATTCCGGAGCGTAAACCGTATCAGGAATTCAGCATTGGCCTTGACAATTTAGGTTTTGGGAAATACCGCTTGTTGCGTATTGACTATGTTCGTGCTTATCAAAACGGCTATCAGGGAGATGGGGTTATCTTTGGATTGAAATTTTTAAATGTCTTTGAATAATTAAGATCCGAACACATCATAACCAAAACGGATAAGCGTACCAATAACCACTATTAAAAAAAAGAGGCGAATGAATTCGTTTCCTTTTTTAATCGCGAGCTTGGCTCCTACCCAACCTCCAATAGCATTGCAAACAGCCATTGGAAGAGCTATGGCCCAAATGATTTTCCCTTTCAATACGAAAAGGCAAATAGACCCGAAGTTAGTAGCCAAATTAACCATTTTGGCATTGGCGGAAGCGTGCAGAAAATCGAACCCCAAAACAGTTACAAAACCTAATACTAAAAAACTCCCGGTACCGGGCCCTATAAATCCGTCATAGAATCCTATCAGAGTACTGATGACAACCGCCAGAAAGAGTTGCTCTTTGGGTGAATGCTCCTTTGCTTGATGCTTTCCGAAATCTTTCTTCGCGAATGTATAAACCGCAATCAAGCTCAACACTACGAACAATAACGGCTTCATAAAATCGTTATGCACTAAGGTTAACAAATTGGATCCCAAAAAAGACGAAACAAAAGCAACCAACGCCATGACAAAAAGCAGCTTCCAATCAATAGTTACTTTTTTGACATATTGCCGAGCTGCCAAAGCTGTACCGCTAAAAGATGGTATTTTCAGGGAACCTATGATTGAAGCCACTGCAAAATGAGGTAATAATACCAAAGCCACAGGAGTTTGAATGAGCCCGCCTCCTCCTACTATAGCATCGACAAATCCGGCTAAAAAAGCGGCCAGACACAACAGTACTAATATATAAGTTTCCATATACAGCAAACTAAAAAGAGGCACACGAAGCGCCTCTGTATATCAAGAAAATATCAATCAAATTTAAACTCTTACAATGTTAGCGCCTAGTGCACGAAGCCTCTCATCAATGCGCTCGTATCCTCGGTCAATTTGCTCAATATTTTGAATAGTAGACGTTCCTTTAGCGGAAAGCGCGGCAATCAATAGTGAAATTCCTGCGCGAATATCCGGTGAAGACATGGTAGTAGCTTTCAACTGTGATTTAAAATCATGTCCCATAACCACCGCTCGGTGCGGATCGCACAGCATAATTTTGGCACCCATATCAATTAGCTTATCCACAAAGAACAAACGACTTTCAAACATTTTTTGGTGAATCAACACATCACCGTTGGCTTGAGTTGCCACTACTAAAACGATACTCAACAAATCGGGCGTAAATCCGGGCCATGGTGCATCGGCAATAGTCAGAATGGAACCGTCAATATCTGTTTTCACGGTATAGCCTTTGGTATGTGCCGGAATGTAGATATCATCACCTTTTTTCTCAAGGGTAATGCCCAGTTTTCTGAATACATTCGGAATTACACCCAAGTTTTCCCAACTGACATTTTTAATGGTAATCTCGCTACGAGTCATGGCTGCAAGACCAATCCACGAGCCTATTTCAATCATATCCGGAAGGATTCTGTGTTCACAACCGCCCAACTTTTCTACCCCTTCAATGACCAACAAGTTGGAACCAACTCCTTTGATTTTGGCTCCCATAGAATTCAACATTTTGCACAATTGTTGCAAATACGGTTCGCAAGCAGCATTGTAAATGGTTGTAGTGCCTTCGGCTAAAACGGCCGCCATTACTATATTCGCCGTTCCGGTTACCGATGCTTCATCAAGCAGCATGTAGGTTCCTTTCAAACGGCCTTTCGATTCTACTCCATAAAAATGGTCTTCTCTTTCGTAACGGAATTTGGCCCCCAAATGAATAAAGCCTTCAAAGTGAGTATCTAAACGACGACGACCGATTTTGTCGCCACCCGGTTTCGGAATGTACCCGCAACCAAAACGAGCCAAAAGCGGACCAACAATCATGATCGACCCCCTCAAACTTCCGCCTTCTTTTTTGAATGCCTCTGTTTTTAAATAATCGATATTTACCTCATCGGCTTGAAATGTATAATCGCCAACTCCGTTTTTTTGAATTTTCACTCCCAAATTACCCAATAGAACAATAAGTTTGTTCACATCAATAATATCGGGAATATTGGTAATTCTGACTTTTTCTGAAGTTAATAATGCCGGACATAAAACTTGTAACGCTTCATTTTTTGCCCCTTGTGGATGAACATCCCCTTTTAGCTGGATGCCACCTTCTATTTTAAAAGTTCCCATTTGTTGTAATTATAAAATCGTGAATGCGAATCACGGTCGGAACAAAAATAAATTCACAACCATCCCTCGCAATTCCAAACTATTTCTGATTGTTGTTATTTTTCTGAAAATTCTTTTTGCCGCCTTTGTTCTTGTTGGATTTCCCGTTGTTGTTTTGTTGCGGCATGTTTTTGTTAGACATTTTTTTATTGGTCCGCATCAAATCGTTGGTGTTCAGCAACTCTTCGCTGCTTTGCAATAAATTCAATTTACCGCCCGACAATTCAAACAAATGCTCAAAAATCACCGTATCGGTTACCGTGTCTTTATTCCAACTCAGGTATGACTTTTTCATGTGGTTGGCGATGACTTTTACCAAAGCATTCTTCATTTCGCCTTCTTCCCAACTGTTGGCCACATCAATCATGTATTTGATATTGTTGCCATAAAAACGGTATTTGGGATTTTTTTGCGGATAAGCTAACCGTTCCGGTTTAAGATGAATCACATCTTTGGTCGGAATCGGATAGGGCGAATCTACATCTAATTTAAAATCAGACATGATGAAGATTTGGTCCCAAAGTTTATGCTGAAAATCGGGCACATCTCGCAAATGCGGGTTCAAACTTCCCATCACTTGAATGATGTATTTGGCCGCTTTGTTGCGTTCTTCCCTGTCTTGGATTAAAGTAGCCTGGTCAATCAATTTCTGCAGATGACGCCCGTACTCGGGAATTATCAAATGCGGTCTTTCGGCATTATACTCTAAATGATGAACCACATCATTGGCATTTTCTTTAATATACTTTTCAGCCATCATAATGATATTATCCCTTCTATGTTAGAAACTTCAATGTATTTCTCAACCACATGATCCGGGTTCTCCATCATTACATTCACAGAAATACTGGTATATTTTCCGGTTTTTGATTGCGTAGTTTGGATTACGGCCCCCATATTATCAAAAGCATTTTCTACTTCTTCTATCTTCTTAAGATCCGTAGGTACAATAAACTTGTACAGGTATTCGCTTGGCCAGTCAGAAGTATTGTTTAACTCTTCGCGCAAGCGGATGTAAAATTCTGTCGTCTTTTTATCCATCTATTCCAAAATAAAAGCAAATATACAGTATTGATTTCAGATATCGGAATTAGGAATCCACGATTTGAAAAAAATCAGCATCCTCTGCTAAAAATAAAACCCAAAACACTTTCGGTATTCTAATTTGTTTCGATAAATTTGCGCCTTATTTCAAAAAAAACTTGAAAAAAGAACTGATAGTCATAACCGGTGGTCCGGGTACGGGGAAAACCACAATCATCGATACACTTATCGAACAGGGTTATGCGTGTTTTCCCGAAATTTCCCGCCAGGTGACCATGGAAGCCAAAAAACAGGGAATAGAACAATTATTTCTGGAAAAACCACTACTATTCAGCGAACTACTGCTCGAAGGCAGAAAAAAACAACACCAGCAAGCACTTCAGGACCAAGCCGAAATCGTATTCTTAGACCGCGGCATCCCTGATATTTTAGCTTATATGCACTACATAGGCGACAGCTATCCTTCCTTTTTTGACCAAGCGAGCAAAGACCACAAATACTCTAAGATTTTTGTACTGCCGCCTTGGGAAGAAATTTATGAAAGCGATGAAGCCCGTTACGAAAACTTTGAGCAGGCCAAACTCATCTTCGCGCACCTGCTTGAAACCTACCAAAAATACGGGTACGAATTAATTGAAGTTCCGAGAGGCACAGTAGAAGAACGCATTGAGTTCATCTTAAACCAACTGGCATAATTACACTTTTAGTGTAACTGCAGCCCGATTCTTTTTTATACTTTTATCCAAAATTCGAATTAGTTGCTAATTCCTAACGAACCTTTCAACATTTGAATACAGCTCTGGAAATCCTCCAAAAGTATTGGAAACACGATGCATTTCGTGAACCGCAGCAAGCCATTATCGATTCGGTAATGGCCGGAAAAGATACTTTTGCCCTGATGCCGACGGGTGGTGGAAAATCAATTTGTTTTCAAGTACCAGCTATGATGCAAAACGGCATCTGTTTGGTTATTTCACCGCTTATTGCTTTAATGAAAGACCAAGTCAAAAATCTGCAAAACAAAGGCATTAAAGCCATCGCGCTTACCGGTGGAATTCATCAGGATGAAATTATAGATTTACTGGACAATTGTCAGTTTGGCAATTACAAATTCCTGTACCTTTCGCCGGAACGTCTGCAAAGCGATTGGATTTTGGAACGCATCAAAAACCTTCCGATTAATTTGATTGCTGTTGACGAAGCCCATTGTGTGTCGCAATGGGGTCATGATTTCAGACCGGCCTATTTAAAAATCGCACAACTGAAAGACTATTTCCCAAAAGTCCCTTTTTTAGCTTTGACGGCTTCGGCTACACCCAGAGTTAAAGAAGACATCATAATACAGCTAAAACTAAACCAGCCGCAAATTTTCACCAAATCATTTTACCGCGGAAATCTGGCTTATATGGTTTTTGAAACCGAAGACAAACTCCATCTTTTACAACAAATCCTCAAGAAAAATCCGCAACCATCCATTATATATGTAACCAACAGAAAATCTTGTTTGGAAACGGTATATCAATTAGAAAACATGGGGTTTACGGCAACGTATTACCATGGCGGATTAACCAACAAAGACAAAGCTGCCCATATGCAACGCTGGATGGAGGAACAAACACAGGTCATGGTAGCTACGAATGCTTTCGGAATGGGAATTGACAAAGCCAATGTTAAAACTATTATCCACCTGCATTTACCGCAAAACTTAGAAAACTATTACCAGGAATCAGGACGGGCGGGTCGCGATGGCGAAAAAGCATTTGCCGTTATGCTCAACAATCCTTCGGATGTATTACATGCCGAGGCTCAATTTCTGAGCGTATTGCCCGACAAGGCTTTTCTGAATTTGGTTTTTGCCAAACTTTGCAATTACTTTCAAATAGCCTATGGTGAAGGTATAGACGAACAGTTTGGGTTCAACCTGAATCAGTTTTGCCTCAAATACAACTTGCCAACACTGAAAACCTATAATGCGCTGCAGTTTTTAGACCGTCAGGGAATCATTACTCTGTCACAGGAATTTTCAGAAAAAATAAGCATTCAATTCTGCATTCCTTCAAAAGAAGTAATTCGGTACATGAGCCTCAACCCAAATGACGAGGAAATCATGCTCACCATTTTGCGTACTTATCCCGGAATTTACGATATGCAAACCGCTTTTAATCCGCAGCTGATTGCAAAAAAGTCAAACCGTTCTGATAACGCGGTATTTTCGTTGTTGCAAAAACTGAAAGAAAAAAACATCATTGACATGATTGCCAAAAACAATGATGCCACCATAACTTTTAATGAAGTCAGAGAAGACGAGCGCACCATCAACAGGATTTCGAAACATTTAGAAGCACAAAACAAACTGAAGATGGAGCAACTTCAAGCGGTACTTCATTACAGCAAAGACACCAAAACCTGTAAACAAAAACTACTGATGACATATTTTGGCGAAAGCCTGAAAGAGGATTGCGGTATTTGTTCCTACTGCATTACAAAAAACAAGCCCCTCCAACATTCGGAAACCGTTACTGAAAAAATCATCGAATTACTAAAAATACAGGATTTCAATTCGAGAGATATTCAAAAATTGACCAAATTTCCGAAAGACGATGTTATCTTTGCCCTGCAAAAGCTTTTGGAAGACCAAATCATCAGCATTAAACCGAATAATTCATATTCCTTAAAATAAATAAGGAATTCAACTCCTGAAACAGAATCAGGATCACTAAATCAGCATATATGGAAAAATTGCGTATTGTTTTCATGGGAACCCCTGAGTTTGCCGTGGGCATTTTAGACACAATTATCAAAAACAACTACGAAGTGGTGGGCGTTATCACTGCTACTGACAAACCTGCCGGCAGAGGACAAAAAATAAAATATTCAGCCGTAAAGGAATATGCATTAGAGCACAACTTAAAACTCTTGCAGCCTGCCAACCTGAAAGACGAAACATTCTTAGCCGAATTAAAAAGCCTCAATGCCAATCTACAGGTAGTAGTAGCTTTCAGAATGTTGCCCGAAGCGGTATGGCGCATGCCAAAATTAGGAACCTTTAACTTACATGCTTCTTTGTTGCCTAATTATCGCGGCGCAGCTCCTATTAATTGGGCCATCATCAACGGAGAAACGAAAACGGGAGTAACCACATTTTTTATAGACGATAAGATTGACACCGGCGCCATGATTCTCAGTAAAGAAATTGAAATCGGTTCAGAAGAAAATGCCGGTGAACTTCACGACAAACTAATGAACTTGGGCAGTGAAGCAGTAGCAGAGACTTTGGCCTTGATTGAAAAAGAAGCGGTTAACACTACTATACAAATAGACAACCCGGAAATTAAAACCGCTTACAAACTCAACCGTGAGAATTGTAAAATCGATTGGACAAAATCGGCCGCCGAAATCCACAATCTTATTCGCGGTTTGTCACCGTATCCGGCAGCTTGGTGTTACTTTAAAGACAACAATGAAGAATGGAATGTCAAAATTTACGCGGCTCAAATTATTCCAGAGCACCATTCGTTCAAAACCGGCCAAATCATTACTTCTAAAAAAGAAATCAAAATTGCAGTAAAAGATGGTTTTATTCAAATATTGAGTCTGCAACTTCCGGGAAAGAAAAAAATGCAGACACAGGAGCTCTTAAACGGCGTTACATTTTCTGAAAAAGCTCAGGCAGAATAAGGTCTGAAGCGATATTTGAATAAAAAAACACGACAAAAAGCATTGGTTTATCAACAAATAAATCAAGTTATCAACAAAATTTTGAAAAAAACACGAAAACGCTTGCACAGTAAGCAATTCCTATTAAATTTGTTATCATTAACAAAATGTTTAACCAACAATTAATAACTAACATTATGAACAAATCAGAATTAATCGATGCAATTGCAGCTGACGCTGGAATCACAAAAGCGGCTGCTAAACTAGCTTTAGAATCATTTTTAGGAAATGTAGGCGGTACCTTGAAAAAAGGTGGAAGAGTATCTTTAGTAGGTTTTGGTTCTTGGTCAGTATCTAAAAGAGCTGCCAGAGAAGGAAGAAATCCACAAACTGGTAAGACTATCAAAATTGCTGCTAAAAATGTAGTTAAATTCAAAGCTGGTGCTGAATTAGACGGAGCAGTAAACTAATAATTAGTTCTTCTGATATACATAATCCATCCTGAAAAACCGGGATGGATTTTTTGTTTTTTGTTAAAATCATTTGGATTTTTAATTTTTTTTTACCAACTTTAGTAAAAAATTATCACAATGATCTCAGAAAAATTAGAAAAAGGTCAATTATTAATAGCCGAACCGTCCATAATTGGCGATTTGTCTTTTAACCGATCTGTAATTTTATTGGCCGATCACAACAAAGAAGGTTCTGTAGGTTTTATCATGAACAAACCTCTGAAATACGCCATACGAGATTTACTTCCGGAGATTAATTCAAAATTCAAAATTTACAACGGTGGCCCTGTAGAGCAAGATAATCTGTACTTCATACACAATGTTCCACATTTAATTCCCAATAGTGTTGAAATATCGAATGGTATTTTTTGGGGAGGCGATTTTGAACTCACCAAAGATTTAATCAACTCGGGGATTATTAAGAAAAGAAACATCCGTTTCTTTTTAGGCTATACCGGTTGGGATGCTGAGCAACTCGAAAATGAAATGCAGGCCAATTCCTGGATACTATCCAAAAACATCTATAAAAACAACATTTTAGGCAAATCGTCTGCCCATTTCTGGAAGGAAAAAATCATCGAGTTAGGTGGGGAGTACCTCATTTGGTCAAATGCTCCCGAAAATCCGATACTGAATTAAGCTTTTATCAAAATATTCAGCTGCTCCAATAACTTTTTAGACAACGAAACTCCAAATTCCTTTTTGCGGTATTTTGTTATGGGTTGAATTCCGGTAATGACATTTGTCACAAACAACTCATCTGCTTTTTGCAAATCAAACGGCGAAACAGGTTCTTCAGACACTACAAGATTTTCTGTGTTTTTTGCCAATGCCATCACCTGCTTTCTCATTATACCATTCAAGCAACCTTCGTTAAGTGGCGGGGTAATCAGTTTGTCTCCCATCAACATAAAGAGATTACCGTTAACAGCTTCCACTACATTCTTATCTTCATTAATCAACAAACAAGAGTCGAGTTGATTCTCTTTTGCAAAAATACCTGCCGTAATGTGGATGATTTTGGAATTGGTTTTGAGTGTGGAAATCAATTGTTTTGAAACCGAAAAATCTTTATATAAATCAACTTCAAAAGGAGATTCTGAAAGCTGATAAGCCTTATTTTTCAATTCAGAAGCTGTAATCACAAAAGAAACTGAATTATCAGATGGTGTGTAAAACCCACCTTCATTTCTGAAAACCGTCAACCGGACACGGGCGGATTCCTGTAAATTTTCAGCTTTAACTAAGTTTAAAATCTGAGTTTCTAAATATTCCATGGTAAACGACATTGGGATTTCCATGCGAATAATTCGCATAGAGGCCATCAGTCTGAAATAGTGGTCTTCAAAGAATAAAATGGTATGGTTTACAATTTTCAAAGTTTCAAAAACACCGTCTCCATAAAGAAATGAACGATTTGAAACCCGTATTTGCAGATCAGAATCTTGTAGTGTACCGTTAAAATTTACCATAAAAAAAGTCCCGTTTTTAGCGGGACAAATATACGGCATTAATAAGTATTTATATAGAGCCTATGACGTGTTTTAAATCGGAAATTTGATTTTCCCACAACAATTTAGCTTCATCAATTTCATCCTCTTCGGCAAAATCAACAACCATCAATGATACATCTTTGGTAATCTCATCCTCTAAGATTCGCAACTCAAAATAATAATCGGTATCTTTTTTGGCGTCATCCACCCATTTGAATTTTACTTTTTCACCGGTTTTTTTTGAGGCCAAACGAGCATTTTCTTCAGCATCATTCCATATAAACGTAAAAAACTCACCTCTTGAATTCACATTATCAGCAAACCACTCCTGCAATCCTGAAGGTGTTGATATGTACTGATATAGCAATTGAGGTGATGAATTTAAAGGAAACTCAAGCTCATAACGAATTTTACCATCCATAGTCACAATAATTTTTTTGGAAATATATAGAATATAAAGTCAATAAAAAAACGTTTTTTAAAAATAAAAAAAATAAGCGTTTTAAGTTTGCAACCCTAAATTTAAATTTTATATTTGCACCCGCATTCAGGGAATGTTACTTATTGGCGAGGTAGCTCAGTCGGTTAGAGCGCAGGATTCATAACCCTGAGGTCGGGAGTTCAAATCTCCCTCTCGCTACAAA
>CAYPSB010000007.1:19501-75843 GCA_964413435.1 uncultured Flavobacterium sp. | reverse complement strand
GTAAAAGCAGTCAACGGCGCTTCACTTCCGCCCACCAAAAACTTAGTCGCCAAACCCGATTGTAACCAAGCCACCGCATTCAACACGGCATGCAAGGCTGTAGAACAAGTAATAGAATGTGAAATTTCGGGCCCTCTGCTTTTTAAATCATGAGCCACCCACGAAGATATATTGCCCAAAGTAGTTGTAGGCGAAGTCAAAGTAGCCGTCTTACCGGTAGTTAAAAACTCTTCGTGAAATTTTTCAAACAACTGAGTAGCGCCGCGGGAAGAACCAATATTCACCCCAAAATCATCGCCTTTTTGCCAACCCGCCTGTTGCATCGCTTTTCTCGAAGTCAGCAAAGCCAGTAATACGGTTTCATCTAAGGCCTTGTACTTGATATCTTCTTTGCGCAAAAGCTCTAAAGCCGCTTTAACCTCCTGCGGAATGGCAGCAACAAATTGCTTTTTCCCGGCAAAGGTTTGAGTCGATATAAAGGTTTTAGGCAAAAGATAATTCGCCCATATCCCTTCGGGCTCAGAACCCAAAGGCGAAACGGAAGCAAAAGAAGTAATGGCAATCTTGGTTTTCAAAATCATATATTCTGAAGCGCAAAGGTCGTGAAACTCTTTGGTACTTCGGTACAGTTTGATATGTTTTTATGGGGAAAAATCAGCAATCTCTAACCTAAGCTAAATACAATTAGAAAAGCTACTGTCATACTGAACCCGCCGAAGTGTAAAAGGGCAACACCAAAAAGAACAACCCCTACACCATCTCAACCGCCTGTTCAATAACACGGTACACTTTATCAAGCTGCTCATCCGTCATAATATAAGGCGGAATAATGTACACAATATTTCCTACCGGACGCAGTATAACCCCATTTTCGATAAAGAAATTATACAGCTTTGTACGCATGCCTCCATAATAACTCTCATGGGCATCGGTCTTAATTTCGAGGGCAAAAATGACCCCCAATACCCGGGTCGTTTTCACTTTGGGATGCTGTTTGATATGAGCTTCAAACGCCAAATGTTTCGCGTGGATTCGAACAATATTGTCCTGCATTTCGGGAGTTTCCAACAAACCGATACTGGCCAATGCGGCGGCACAACAGGTAGGGTTAGCCGTAAACGTATGCCCGTGAAATAAGGCCTTGTTCACATCTTCGTTATAAAATCCGTCAAACACCTCCTGAGTAAATGTAGTAATCGCCATCGGAATGGTTCCACCGGTAAGGGCTTTTGACAAACACATCATGTCGGGCTTATTGGTCAAATAATCGGTAGCAAACGTCTTCCCCGTTTTTCCGAAACCGGTCATGACTTCATCGGCTATAGCAAAAACTCGGTGTTGTTTACAAATGGCGATCATTTGGTCTAACACTTCCGCCGGATACATCACCATGCCCGCGGCACCTTGCACTAAAGGCTCAAAAATAAAAGCTGCGTATTCCCCGGTAGCTGCCAACTCTTCTAAGGCTTTTAAACTTCCCTCCTCGTGACCGGCTACAGGCACCGGAATTCGGACAACTTCCAACATCGATCCTTTAAAAGCTTCGGTATAAAAAGTAATGCCGCTGGCTGCCATAGCCCCAAAGGTATCCCCGTGAAAAGCATCTTCAAAGGCGATGACTTTGGTTCGTTTTTCGTCTTTATTGTAATAGTACTGCAACGCTCCTTTCAAAGCCACTTCTACTGCCGTAGAACCGTTATCGGAATAAAAGATTTTCTTTTGGTTAGAGGGTAAAATCGAGAGTAACTTCTCCGAAAGTTCTACCGCTTTGTTGTGGGTAAAACCGCCAAACAGAACGTGCTCCAAAGTGGTAAGTTGTTCATAAATGGCATCGGCAATCACTTTATTGGAATGCCCAAACGGATTGACCCACCACGACGCAATAGCATCTATGTATTCTTTGCCGCTGTCTTCCCAAAGCAAAGCGCCTTCGCCTTTAACAATGGCCGGCAGCAAACCCGTGGTTTTATGCTGTGTATAGGGATGCCAGTTGTAGAGCTGGTCTTTTTCTGATAAGTTCATTTTTTTTTAAATTAAGGAAGTGAGAAAAAAATAAAAGATAAAAACGATAAGAAACCATTGTCTATCATCTATCCGTCTATCATCTATTATCTATCCGTCTATCATCTATCATCTTCTTAGATTACAATTTCAAAATAGTGTCGCGGAATTTATCGGCATAATAAGCAACTACAGTAGCGTCAAAATAGGGTTCATTATCGATTCTGCCAATCAGGGTCACTCCGGTTTTGTTTAAAATAATGGCTTCGGTAGCCTTATTTTCATCGCCCGAAAAAATGATTCCGGCCACATTGATGTTTCGGCTTTTCAAGGCCTCTATAGTCAGGAGCGTATGATTAATACTCCCCAAATAATGGCGCGACACTACGATTACTTTATAGTCTTTTTGAATCAAATCGATCACACAATCGGCATCGTTAAGCGGTACCAAAACTCCTCCGGCTCCTTCAATCACAAGATGATTCTTGGTTTGAGGTTCTTTAATGGCTTTTAAATCGATAGTGATTCCGTCCAGGGCTGC
The DNA here is from genome assembly GCA_964413435.1 of uncultured Flavobacterium sp. Classification (GTDB taxonomy): domain Bacteria; phylum Bacteroidota; class Bacteroidia; order Flavobacteriales; family Flavobacteriaceae; genus Flavobacterium. The sequence continues at coordinate 73,301 of CAYPSB010000007.1, read as the reverse complement.
CGCCAAATGCGGACTGGCAGGAGTATGCAACGCATAAGCATTGGGATGAAATTGAGACTTAGAATTCAGCACTTGTGCTTTTACTTTATGCGTATCGCTGTGGTCTAAATCGCCGGCTTGTACAGGTTTCCAATAATCGGCTTCGAGTGCCTGAGTTACGATAGCCGAAGCCACAGTTTTACCCACATCGGTACCAATTCCTGTGATGAATAGTTTCATAATCTTTTTACTTTGGGTTTTATTTTACAATTAAAAAAACAGCTGCCGCAAAAAAACAGAACCACAAAATCGCGAAAAAAACACTGCGCCTATTGAGAATCTTTTAATGTGTTACGGCTTAATCATTGCCCTGTTTTTTTCAGAACACAAAAGTAGCTAACATTTCCAAGACACGGGTAATTTCGGTTTCAGAATTGTAACTGTGCAGGCAAAAACGCAAACGTTCCTGTCCCTCGGGCACGGTGGGTGAAAGTATGGGTCTGACGTCAAACCCGTTTTGTTGCAGTTGTGCAGCGATGCGTTTTACGTTTTCGTTTCCGGGAATAATCGCGCATTGTATGGCCGATTTGCTGTAAACAAAAAGAGGCTTCAACCCCAAACGCAACTTCTCCTGATTGAAAAAAACAATAATATGCTTTAATGCAGCCAACGTCTTTTGTTCTTTTGACAACTGTTGATAGGCAACCAGTATAGTCGCTACTGCATGCGGAGACAACCCGGTCGTATATATAAAACTTCGGGCAAAATTGACCAAATAGCGTTTCAAATCGGCACTCCCCAAGACAGCGGCTCCGTGACACCCCAGTCCTTTCCCAAAGGTCATAATACGGGCAAAAATCTTATCCTGCAAATGGTAGTGCTGAACCAATCCTTCTCCCGCATGGGTTTCGGCACGACCAAAAACGCCCAAGGCATGGGCTTCATCAATAACCAAATAGGCATTGTACTTTTCGGCCAGTTGCACTAGGGCTTCCAAATCAGGAGTATCGCCATCCATAGAAAAAACGGATTCGGTAACAATATACGTGGTGGTAGCCGGCAACTTTTGAATCAATCGTTCCAGCCCTTCAAAATCATTATGGCCGAATTTATACGATTTGGCATGACCCATCTGAATCCCGTCGCGGATGGAGGCATGACACAATTCGTCGTACAAAACCACATCATTTCGTTGAGGCACCGCACTGAAAAAACCCACATTGGCATCATAACCCGAATTAAAAAGTAAAGCCGTTTCCGATTGATGAAAACAGGCAATATACTCTTCTGCAGTTCGGTAAATTGGGTGATTTCCGGTCAGCAGTCGGGAGCCGGTAGCACCGTTACTCTTTATGTTTTGTTCCGAAAGATACCGATGCGTCTCGTTGAAAATAGTTTCATTTTGGGCAAAACCCAAATAGTCGTTAGACGCAAAATCAATCAACGCATGGACCGAAGGCAACTGTCGCAAAGCGTTGTCGGCTTCGCGTTGAGAAAGCTTTTCCTGTAGTGTTTTGGGCAGTTTCATCAGTACAAATATAAGGAACGATTCAGGAATCAAACTTAAAATAATTATTGTTTTTTGTTTATTTATTATTGTTTATCAATAATTATTATATATTTGTTGAAACTAAAACGCCAATAATCATGAAAAAACTACACTTGCTCAAAACGATTGTCGACTTCATTTGGATCATGTCTGTATTTTGCTATCCGTTAATTCTGGTCTTCTCGGTCATGGTTTTGATCGATAAAGAGCCGTTTGACATTCCAATCAACATGATGGGAACCAATGTAGACATCAGCAATACTTCGGGCAAATTAGCTTTGATACTATGCCTGGCAAATTTTGGGTTACTGCTCTACGCCGTATACTTTTTCAGGAAACTTTTAAAAAGCTTCAGCAACCGTGAAATTTTTGAAGAAACAACCTGTCATTTATTGGATAAGATAGGAAAGTTAGTGATGGTGTCTTCCTTTATTTACCTACTCACTGATTTGATTTCGAACCTGAAACACGGTGATATAAGCATCCAATTTGGCTACGGACCATTTCTGTACTTATTAGCTTTGGGATTATTCTTCAAAGTACTTGCCGAAGTATTTACCCTTGCTAAAGACATGAAAGAAGAAAACGAATTAACGATTTAAACCATGCCTATCATTTTAAACCTCGACGTGATGTTGGCTAAACGCAAAATGCGTTCCAACGAACTGGCGGAAAAAATCGGCATCACTACCGCAAACCTTTCCATTTTAAAAACCGGTAAAGCTAAAGCCGTACGCTTCTCAACCCTCGAGGCTATTTGCGAGGTATTGGAATGCCAGCCGGGTGATATTTTAGAATACGTAAACGAAAAAAACTGAATATATTATGAAAAAAGAACTTATACTCTTAGTGGTCGGAATGATACTGGTCGTAATCGGAGCCTTATTCAAAATCATGCATCATGAATTTTCAAAATACATACTGATAGCTGGATTAGCGCTTGAAGCGTATGTCTTGGGTGCTTTGGTACTCAAATCGCTGAAAAAATAAATTCAAAAATAAAAAAAGCCCAACATAGTGTTGGGCTTTTTTTTGGATGTGTAAATCGTGATTAGTCAGCTAATACGATTACTTTATTGTCTTTCATTTCAATAGTTCCTGAGGCAATTTCCAAAGTATAATTTTGGTCATTTACTTTGGTAAACTTTCCGGCTACTTCTTTATCGAATTTAAAACTTGCAGCCGCAATGGTTACGGTACCTTGTTTTAAGATAGAAACTATAGGCGCGTGGTTATTCAAAATTTGGAACGAACCATCAACCCCGGGTAAAGAAACCGAAGTAACCTCGCCTTTGAATAATGTAGCTTCGGGTGATACTATTTCTAAAATCATAATTCTAAAATTGTGAATTGTGAATTGTGAATTGTGAATTTACCATTCACCATTAACCATTCACCATTAATATTACGCTTCTGCTAACATTTTTTGACCTGCCTCGATAACGTCTTCGATGGTTCCTTTCAAGTTGAAAGCAGCCTCTGGCAAGTGGTCTAATTCACCGTCAATGATCATGTTGAATCCTTTGATGGTATCTTTGATGTCAACCAATACTCCCGGTATACCGGTAAATTGCTCGGCTACGTGGAACGGCTGTGACAAGAAACGTTGTACACGACGCGCACGTGATACGGCTAATTTATCTTCTTCAGACAACTCCTCCATACCTAAGATGGCGATGATGTCTTGTAACTGTTTGTATTTTTGAAGAATCTCTTTTACTCGTTGAGCACAGTCATAATGTTCATTTCCTAAGATAAGCGGAGTAAGGATACGAGAAGTAGAATCCAATGGATCTACCGCAGGGTAAATACCTAACTCAGCAATCTTACGTGACAATACCGTAGTAGCATCCAAGTGGGCAAAGGTAGTAGCCGGTGCCGGGTCGGTTAAGTCATCCGCAGGCACGTATACCGCTTGTACCGATGTAATAGATCCTTTTTTGGTAGAAGTAATACGCTCTTGCATAGCACCCATCTCAGTAGCCAAGGTTGGTTGGTATCCTACCGCTGATGGCATACGTCCTAATAACGCCGATACCTCAGAACCTGCTTGTGTAAAACGGAAGATGTTATCCACGAAGAACAACACGTCTTTTCCTTGGTCAGAACCTGCTCCGTCACGGAAGTATTCCGCGATAGATAATCCTGAAAGGGCTACACGAGCACGAGCTCCTGGTGGCTCATTCATTTGTCCGAATACGAAAGTAGCTTTAGACTCTCTCATGCCCGGTTTGTCAACTTTAGACAAGTCCCATCCTCCATTTTCCATAGAGTGCATGAATTCTTCTCCGTATTTGATAATGCCTGACTCTAACATCTCACGAAGCAAGTCATTTCCTTCACGGGTTCTTTCTCCTACTCCTGCGAACACAGAAAGACCACCGTGACCTTTGGCGATATTGTTAATCAACTCCTGAATCAATACGGTTTTACCTACTCCGGCACCTCCGAACAATCCGATTTTACCTCCTTTTGCGTAAGGCTCAATCAAGTCGATTACTTTGATTCCTGTAAATAAAACTTCGGTTGAAGTTGATAAATCTTCGAATTTTGGCGCTTGTTTGTGGATTGGCATTCCGTTAGCACCATCTTTTGGTAAATCTCCTAAACCATCGATAGCATCTCCAACTACGTTAAACAAACGTCCGTAAACATCTGCTCCGATTGGCATTTGGATGGGAGCACCTGTAGCCGTTACAGCAGTACCTCTGCTCAAGCCGTCTGTAGCTTCCATCGAGATGGTACGAACTGTATTCTCACCAATGTGAGATTGCACTTCAAGTATTAATTTTGATCCGTTTGGATTAACGATTTCTAATGAGTCATAAATTTTTGGTAACTCAACATCTTTGTTGTCAAATACTACGTCTACTACCGGACCGATGATTTGCGAAACTTTTCCTATTGCTTTTGACATTGTTTATGTATTTATTAAATAGCTATTTAGGCTTGAAAAAAACACCTCTTTTTTCAGAGCGCAAAGGTAAATTTTCTATTTTAAAAATCAATACTTAAATCAAGTTTTTTTGTTTATTTTTTAAATAAATACCTTTCAAAAAATCATAAGCCCAACCGTAAAACAAAAAACCATCTGTAAAAACAGATGGTTTTGTAGCAGTATTTCTTTGGCTTTTAAAGCATAGGCGGATAAGACGCCTGATAATCTTTGGCTTTCTTCAACGGAATAGTAGCATTGTAAGTGGCGTTAATAGCCTCAATGAATTTATTAGCGATATAAGCATTTCCTCGGGCAGTAACGTGAATACCGTCTAAACCGAAAGTGCCTCCTTTTAGAAAATCAGAAGTCATGTGGAAATTATCAAAGATAACTCCTCCCACCGACAATTTTACCATCAGGCCGTTTACATCTACAAAGGCTAATCCTTTGGCTTCGGACAAGGACTTGATGGAAGCATTGTAGGCATCAGTAGCTACTTTGATTTTATTGCTTTCAAAAGGAATCAAAATATGTTTGTCCTGCAACGGGTACGTTACTCCAAACTTATTCAACGGAAACGGAGGTGCAATCCCCAAACCTGAATCAGCAGCCGTTGGTGCCGCTCCGATGGAAGATTTGGCAGACAAAAGCACTAAATCAGCACTGGTTGCTTGTCTGGCCTGACCAAAAACCAAACCGTAGAATGCTGCGTTAGTAGGCCCTAATGTAGGGGTAAAAGCAGCCGTCAACTGATCGGTTAAATCGGTTAGAGTTTCGTCTTTAATCAATAATGGGTTTCCTTTGGTTTTGGACAACAAGTTGATTCGGTCTCCGGCTCCAAACGCACTCAAAGCTTGTTTCAAAGGTCCGTATAAAGAAGCATTCAACTGGTCAATAGTAGCATCGCCAACTGCCACATTACCGCCTCCGATCAAACTCGACGTAAGAGGATTATAAGGCACAGTGGTAAAGAAAGGAACCGTATTCACATAGGGAATGTTGGCTACAACCCCCTTAGCACCGTTGCTGGTAAGCGCATCCAAAAGACCGCTGTACGTTTGTCCGAAAACCGTCGGATCGGTTATGTCGTTGGATCCGTAAGTGGCCGGATTAAGGTTTCCAGTTTGATCAACTCCTGTACCTCCTGATGTAGCATATGACAACACATCATTATTTCCAATCCACAAGGAGAAAAAGGTTGGGTTTTGCGCCACAGCATCACCTACAACGCTGGCCGTAGCAGAAGAAGCAAAACGCACAAAATAAGGGTTAGACTGACCGGAAAGCAATCCGGCTATATTGCCGTAACCCTGCGCCAACAAATGAAAGCTTTTCGCTCCCGGCACCCCCATATTGTTAAAAGACCCCGTTAAATGCGTCGTCACATCTGTGGTAGGTGTTCCGGGTAAGCTGCCAATATTCGGAGTCCCATCGGGATTGAATCCTAGAACCACCATACGGTTGCCCAAGATTGGCATTCCTCCCAAAAGCATTCCTCCCAAATTATCATTCATATAAGGTATTTTGAACTCTCCACCGCCTACCAATGCAAACTGTTCCGCCAACAACTTGGGATAAGCATTGTTTTGTCCGGCTGCAAATAAAGCTCCATCGCTGAATCCGGCTGTTAGTGAATTCCCCAAAGCCACATATTTAGAAAAATCGGCCGTTCCTGCTGTTGCCGGCACTTCCGGCTCTATACCTGAAATATCTGTTTCATCCGAATTACATGCTACAAAGGTTAGAGAAACCAAGAGTAGCCATTTGAAATTTTTTATCATGATATTTTTATTTTAAAATTGTTGATGTAATGAATTAAGGATTGATAGTCAAACTAACCAAATACATTTGACCTATTCTACCGGCACCAATTACTTGTAAATAGTCTTTGCCTCCGATATTAGAACCGCTGAATTTAACCACCGATTTTAAAGATGGAATAGCATAACTGATTTGAGCGTCGAATACCGTGATGGCCGGGATAGTACCATCAGCAAAAGAAGATTGCCACATGTATTCATCACTCCATCTCGCATTTACGTTAAATCCGAAATTCTTAAACAATTTTGGATTTCCGAAGGATCCTTTAATTCTGTGTTTAGGAGTATTGAATCCTGCAATAAAAGAAGGATCTTTAGCTTGATCAAAATCAAACTGAGCATGATTGTAATTGATTCCCAATTCAAAATCTTTATATACTTTTTTAGCCAAACCAACTCCAAATCCGAATGAATTGATAGTAGTAGCCGAATTAGAATAAATTTGGAATGTTCTTCTGTCTTTTCTTCTAACAGCATCAATAGCCTCATCAGTATACGGAAGGTTTTCCTGAGCAACTCCGTAATAAGGAATCACCAAACGACTGGTGCTCAAGAAATCATTGTACATATTGTAGTACCCGTTCAAGTCAACAGACAATCCGTTCTCTAAGACCGTTTTGTACCCCAACTCAAATGCTTTTACTTGCTCCGGTTTAACCAAATTAGGTTTAGTGGCCAATTTTAAAACCGAAGGATCTTGTGTTTGGTCAAATTGTTTGATAGAAGCTTCTGTATAGGCAGGTCTGGTATAGGCATCTACTCCGCTGAAACTTACGGTAGGATCTTGTCCGGCAGCCACCGCTTCCGAACTTACCGGTAACGTTTCGTGGTATCTTGTTAAGTTAGAGGCTTCAGAACCAATCAAAGCAAATGGTCCTAAATTCAAACCAATGTATAAATCTTGTGTAGTCGGATTTCTGAACCCGGTTTGAAACGAAGCTCTGAAGTTGTGATTTTTATTTACACCCGCTGAATATACAAAGGAAATTCTCGGTGAAAACTGACCGTCAAACAATTGAGATTTATCGTAACGAACAGACCCCGTAAATTTCAATCGTTCATCCTTCATAAATTTTTTCTGCATCTGTACATATGCTCCGTACTCATCGTAATCAATACCACTGTCTTTATCGGTAAAGATGGTTCCTTTAGAATCTAACGAATATCTTCGGAACGACCCTCCTAACTGAAACTCGGCGTATTTGATTAACTCTTTGAAGTTGTAATTTACATCGGAATGGTAAATTTTAGAGTTGTCTATAAATTTGGCTCCGGTAGCAAAATTAGAATCTTGTCTAACCGCTGTCAATGCATTATTGTACTGAGGAGTTCCCGGCTCATAACGAATACCTGTTGGCGCACTCGGGTTCTCAGGATCAATGTATGGGGTTAACGGCGTCGCCAATCCTGTTGGTGAAATATTAAAATCAGCAAAGTTACGGGCCAATGCAGCGGCTTGAGTAGCGGTAGCACCCAACTGTATTTGCGAATTCAGGAAAGCCGTGGCATAATCGGTGAACCAGTTTTTGTCTGCTTTCCAGGTTCTGTTAATGTTCCATGCCGCAAAACGCATGTCATAAGAATCTCCGGCATCTTCTGTCGTCATATAAGCGCGAACAAAGAAGTTGCGGTTTTTGATCTCAATCTTGCTTTGTTGCATGATGAAGTTTTCCAATCGGTATCGGTTAGCTCCTTGATATACCGTATTTCCAACCCCTATTTTATGGGTACCGATAATTTCAAAATCATTAGCCCATGGTTTGATGTGAACAGAGAAGTCAGCTTTGATATTTTCAAGCTTGTTGTCATTCAAATCTTTTTCGGCATAACCGGTTCTTGAAACCTGACCTACATCTCTGATGAATGTGGTTACCTCATCACCGTATAAGTTCAATCCGTCATAGTTTTGGTTATTGGCATGCCCAATGGTACCTCCGCTGACACTTCTTTCGTCATTCGGAATCCACTCAGTGGCTCTGGTATAGGTAAAATTGGCTTTAGCTGCAAAGTGTTTGCTGAAAGCATGCGCTGCTCTTATCCCGAAATCCCAGTAATCGTTATCTCCGGCAACTTTTTGAGAAGTCATACCGTATTTGGCGTAAAAACTAATACCCTGACTGGTAAACGGACTCTTGCTGTTCATAAACAATATCCCGTTAAAAGCATTCGCCCCATAAAGAGCCGATGATGCTCCGGGAAGCAATTCAACGCTGGCAATGTCTAATTCCGACACACCGACTAAATTACCCAAAACAAAATTCAACGCCGGAGAAGAGTTATCCATACCGTCAACCAACTGCATGAAACGGTTGTTGGCAACTGTGGCAAATCCTCTGGTGTTTATGGATTTAAAGTTCATACTGCTGGTATTAAAATGAACTTCCTTCAGGTTTTCCAATCCTTCGTAAAAGGTCGCAGAGGAAGTCTTTTTAATATCATTAATTCCCATGCGCTCAACTGTCACTGGTGATTCCAAAATTCGCTCCGGTGTTCTCGATGCCGAAACGATAATCTCATCCAATTTGGTCTCTTCGTCTGCCAGGGCTACAGTAATTTTTTGGTTGTTAGAAGTGATGCTTACTTTTTTCACTCCATAGCCTACACTGGAAACTTCGATGCTGAATGGCGGTTTTTTGGCAGTTGATAAACTGAAATTACCATCACTATCGGCTATAGTTCCGGTGCTTTCTCCGACAACTTTGACGTTAGCCCCGGGTACCGGTTGACCTTTGTCGTCTTTTACCGAACCGGACACTGAAGTTTGCGCAAAACTGATGCTGCAAAAAAACAAGGAAACGATAAATAAATAAATTTTCATTTGGTTGTAAATTTTGTTGGTTTAAGGAACCAATGTACAACTATTTTTTATTGATTCTTAGAAAATCAGCCATAATTTTGATGATTATTTACTAATTAAGCTGTTTTTTAACAATCCTTTATTTATTGTTTTTTAAGGTATTGTTAACATTTTAGTAATATTGCTAAAAAAAATATTATGCGTACATATAAAATTGAATTTCTATTGCATAAATCATAAAAATAAAGATATAAAAAAAGCGGGAATCAATCCCGCTTCTTGTAATACTATCTGTAGAAAATTATTTATTCTACCGTAACCGATTTAGCTAAATTTCGAGGTTGATCCACATTACAACCTCTCATCACAGCAATATGATAAGATAATAATTGTAACGGTATGGTAGTAATCAACGGAGACAAAGCATCTGAAGTTTCCGGAATTTCTATTACGTGATCAGCAAGTTCTTTAACCTGAACATCTCCTTTAGTAACCACAGCAATAATCTTACCGCTTCTTGACTTAATTTCTTGAATGTTACTCACTACTTTATCATAATGTCCTTGCTTGGGTGCAATAACAACCACCGGCATTTGTTCATCAATCAAAGCAATAGGACCGTGCTTCATTTCGGCTGCCGGATACCCTTCAGCATGAATATAAGAAATCTCTTTTAATTTTAAAGCTCCTTCCAAAGCTACCGGGAAATTGTATCCTCTACCCAGATAAAGACAATTAGGAGCATCTTTAAATTTGGCCGCAATTTCTTTTGCTTTTTCATTAGATTCCAACGCCTCGAGCACTTTTTCCGGAATAACTTCTAATTCCTGCAAGTAACGGTGGAAATCCGAATTAGATAACGTCCCTTTGGCTTTGGCCAAACGAAGGGCAATCATGGTCAATACTGTGATTTGCGTAGTAAAAGCCTTGGTTGAAGCCACTCCAATCTCAGGACCGGCATGGGTATAAGCTCCCGCGTGTGTTTCTCTCGAAATAGAGGAACCAACCACATTACAAACACCAAAAACAAAAGCTCCTTTTTCTTTGGCCAACTTAATCGCTGCCAAGGTATCCGCTGTTTCTCCGGATTGCGAAATGGCAATCACCACATCATTAGGGTTGATAATCGGGTTTCTGTAACGGAACTCCGATGCGTATTCCACTTCTACCGGAATTCGGGTGAACTCTTCAATAATATATTCGGCCACCAAACCGGCGTGCCATGAGGTTCCGCAGGCAACAATTAAAATACGTTGGGCGTGGAGAAATTTCTCCAAATTATCTTCAACTCCCGCCATTTGAATAATGCCGCTGTTCGCGTGAAGTCTTCCTCGGTAAGTATCTTTGATAACATTAGGTTGCTCATAGATTTCTTTCAGCATGAAATGATCATAGCCTCCTTTTTCTATTTGTTCCAAATTCATTTGAAGCTCTTGAATATAAGGATCTACCAATGAGTCATCTTTAATTTTTCTGATTTTTAACGGCTTGTGCAATCTCACGATAGCCATTTCTTCATCTTCCAAATAAATGGCATTTGAAGTATATTCAATAAACGGCGAGGCATCTGAAGCAATGAAAAATTCACCCTCACCAACACCAATCGCCAGTGGACTTCCCAAACGGGCTACCACAATTTCATCGGGGTTTTCTTTATCAAAAACACAAATAGCATAAGCTCCTACTACTTGGTTCAGAGCCACCTGCACCGCTTTTCCTAATTTCAGTTTTTCTTTTTTCTTTACTTCTTCAATCAAGTTTATCAAAACTTCTGTATCAGTATCCGAAGAAAAAGTATACCCTCGGTTCAGCAATTCTTTTTTTAACGGTTCATAATTTTCGATGATACCATTGTGAATAATCACCAGATTTCCCGAATTCGAAACATGGGGATGCGAATTAATATCGTTCGGAACTCCGTGAGTGGCCCATCGGGTATGCCCCATTCCTATAGTTGCAGCCGAATGGGCTATATCTGATGACTTAGATTCCAAATCAGATACCTTGCCTTTGGTTTTGGCTATCTGAAGATCTTTGCCGTCATATAACATGATTCCGGCACTGTCATATCCTCTGTATTCTAAACGTTTCAGTCCTTTTATAATGATAGGATACGCTTCTCTGTATCCAATATATCCAACAATTCCACACATAATGATGTTGCTTAATTAGTTAGTATCAGTTTTTAGGTTTGGTGTAATAAATTTCCAGTTTCAATCGTTTGGCATAATTAGCATCGGTTTCCGGTATGTCGGTTCCGTATAATATGGTTCCCAAAGGATTTAGAACCGACATCGTCGGCACTTTCTTGATGTTACTGCCGTCAGTAATCGGCGTTTTTCTTTTCTTAAAATCCGAACTATTGATATTCTCGGTTACTACCAATCCCAGTCTGACATTAGTAGAATCCTTCTTAATCAAATTTCTGACGTGGCTGGTAATTCTGATTTTGTATTTGGTCCCTTTTCTCGTGCTGGTATAAGCTCCCTGAGCATTTTTTTGCGACACAATTTTCCCGTCTCCATCAAGCAAAAGCCCTCCATAGACATATTTATTATACTTTGTATAAACATTATTAGAGGTAAAATCATAAGTATAATCTACCAGCATTTTACTGTTATCCAAATCATATAAAAAGAGGCGATTAGGCTCTACCGTTTTTTCATCCTGCATGGAACCGGTATCAATATTGAAAGTCAGGTTGGCTTCATTAATCAACCAATCGTTAGCTCTTATATCATCTATTTCATCCGAAACTCCGTTTGGACCGGTAATCACATATTTAGGATTGGTATCGCTGATAGGAAGACTTGAATTGTAATCAGGGCTAATCAAATATTTTGAATTGCCGTCATTGATAGGAAGATTAGGGTTGTAATCCGGATTCAGAGCCAGTCCTTTCAAATCGGTTTTGCTGAAAATTTCAACTACAGCCATAGAACCTTGTCCGCCCTTTAGGAACAACTTTCCTGCACCTGCCGGATTGCTGTTGTTAGCCGAATTGATACCGGAAACATAAGTAGGATTCAGGTTATAATTCTGCTGTAAACTAACGGTATTTCCTTTTAAAGTAAGCACATACGTTTTAGAAACGCGCTCAACTTTGTATTCATTAACGGTCGTAGTAGACGGATTATCCGGCGTGATTTTATCCTCTTTGTAATAAAGGGTGATGTCTCCTTTGGTAAAGTTCATCATAGCCATATTTCCTTCGTTACCGGTACTTTGAACTTGGAAATACAATCCTCTGAAATAATTTTTAAACGTTGTCTGACTCGACAAGTTGGCTGTTGGCGTAGAAATTATTTTATCCAAAAAGAACTGATTGTCTAAATGCAATCGCATTGAAGGCGCTGAACGGGTATAAACCGGCTGGTTGTTTTCATCGTAAGTAGTGGTCTTGTGCTCCTTAGGATTGAAAAAGAATTCTACGTTCTCCGATGTATTGGAAGAATTATTCAACACGCCCGAAGCATAGTCAATGTTATTTCCAATGACATTGTCGTCCGTATAATACGACTGTTCTTCGTCAAAGGCCTGATTCGGATCTAAATCTCTCAAATAGTAATTAGAGCGGTAGATACTCAACTTAAATTTAGATTCTGCTTTGCCGTAAATAGAATCCAGTATATAAGGTTTAACTCCATCGGTTATAGTGGCGTCTTTTGGAATATGACAATAGTAAGGAATGTTCAACACCACACTGTCCATCGACGGAAGCGCCACAAATTTTGTCGGATCGGTATTATTAAAAACCGGAGAAGTTGTTGAGAGGGCAAGCTGGGTAACAAAATCAGCTTTGGTAGAACCGAAAGCAGGATTGTCATAAATCCCGAGCGGATTTATAGGCAAATCATTGGAAGCCACCGGACCCAAATCCTGATTATAGGCTTTTACCGTGCGGTATACCGGCTTGTCAAAACCACCAAAATGGTCATCTGCAACAATATCTGTTCCCAATTGATCATAATCTTTATCACAAGACGCAAAAAGGACAGTTACCAGTCCTATTATTAAAATTGGGCGTAAAAATGAATGTTTATACATAAGTAAATACTGTTTTTCTAGGGAAGCATATTTTTGTAAAAAGTGGTATATGCTTCGGCAAATTTTTCTTTTGAGGCGAAAGGTAAAAAAGGTTTTCCCGAAGACTCTATAAATTTTGTTAAACTTGAAGATACATTTTCAGAAGCAATAATCACCCCGTCGGAATGATTTACAGATGCCTTCATCAGGTTTTCATAATTCGGAACCTCCAGCTCTTTTACAGCATCATGCGGAATATTGTCAAACTTGACTTTGTTAATCATTTCCATATCCAACGTGCCGTCAAACGATTGTCCGTATATAGAAGTCACTATTTTAGTATCAGAAAATAACGCTTCGTCTTTGTAATAGTGCTTCATGTAAATAGGCAACAAACTGGCCATCCAACCATGAACGTGGATGATATCGGGAACCCAGTTTAATTTTTTTACCGTTTCTACAACTCCTTTGGCAAAAAAGATGGCTCTTTCATCATTATCCGGATACAACACCCCATCCTCATCGCTGAAAGTTGCCTTTCTTTTGAAATATTCATCATTATCAATAAAGTAAACCTGAATACGCTCTTTGGGAATGGAAGCCACTTTAATAATCAACGGCATATCTAAGTCATTCACCACCAAATTCATTCCCGATAATCGAATAACCTCATGCAACTGATGCCTTCTCTCATTGATATTTCCATATCTTGGCATAAAAATTCTTATCTGTCCTCCCTGATCATTAATCATTTTCGGAACATCATAAGACATCAAAGAAACCTCATTTTCAGCCAGATAAGGCACCACTTCAGATGATACATACAATATCCTCTTATCTTCCATAATCTATTTTACTTTATTTATTGGCAATAAAAAACAGGCAAAAGTACAAAAATTTATGCAGTTATTTATGAAAATAGTAAGTTTGCAACTCATTTACCGAAAGCCAATGCTCATTTTTAACACTCAAAATGAATTAGTTTCTCACCTGACTTCTATTTCAAACGCAGCTGCTCCCATTGGTTTTGTGCCTACTATGGGCGCACTTCATCAGGGACATTTATCACTGCTCAAAGAAGCATTGCGACACAACAACACAGTGGTCATCAGTATTTTTGTCAATCCGACCCAATTCAACAACGCCGAAGACTTAGCCAAATACCCGCGGACGCTCGAAGCCGATATTGAAAAAATAAAATCGGTTTCCGATAAAATCATCGTTTTTGCGCCCACTGTAGAAGACATTTACGAGGGCAATACCGTATCAAAACACTTCGACTTTGACGGATTGGAACATCAAATGGAAGGTCAGTTCCGCCCCGGTCACTTTGACGGGGTAGGCACCATAGTAAAACGACTGTTTGAAATCGTAAAACCCACCAATGCCTATTTTGGCGAAAAAGATTTTCAACAGTTGCAGATTATCAAAAAAATGGTGGGAAAATTGGAAATACCGGTCAATATCATAGGTTGCCCTATTTTCAGAGAAGCCAACGGTTTGGCCATGAGCTCACGCAACGAAAGACTATCTGATGAAGAAAAGGAGCAGGCCGCCATCATTTTCAAAACACTGACAGAGGCCAAAACTCTTTTTGAAACTAAAACAGCCGAAGAAGTAACGTCTTTTGTTACAGAGATATTCCAAAAACAACCCGGTTTTGAACTGGAATATTTCACCATAGCCGACGAAGCTACCTTACAGCCTTGCCAAATCAAAAAAGAGCATGAAAAATACCGCGCTTTTATAGCCGTTTTTGTCAACAATGTCAGATTGATTGATACCATTTCACTAAATTAATTTACCTTTGCCCCATGCAAATTCAAGTAGTAAAATCTAAAATTCACCGCGTAAAAGTTACCGGTGCCGACTTAAACTATATAGGCAGTATCACCATAGACGAGACGCTGATGGAAGCCTCTAACCTTATCGAAGGGGAAAAAGTATCCATTGTCAACATCAACAACGGAGAACGTTTCGAAACTTACGCCATCAAAGGCCCTAAAAATTCAGGCGAAATAACGCTCAATGGCCCTGCCGCCCGAAAAGTGCACAAAGGCGATATCATCATCATCATGTCGTATGCCATAATGGACTTTGAAGAAGCAAAAACATTCAAGCCTTGGATGGTCTTCCCCAACGAGAAAGATAATTCCCTAACCTAAGCTCTTGAAAAATCAAATCGGAAAATGGCTGTCTGTTTTGGTGCCGCTCGTCTTGGGTGTAGGTATCATCGTTTACCAGTATAATTCATTCACCGAAGCCCAAATCAACGAAATCAAGAGCTATTTTAAAAACGCCGACTATTTCTACATTTACCTCTCATTGGTCATTGCCCTCTTCGGATTTTGGTCGCGTGCTTACCGCTGGAAATTTTCCCTCCAACACTTGGGCTACGAAGCAAAGTTTCACAACAACTTCATGGCTGTTTGTATTGCCTATCTGATGAATCTCACCGTGCCGCGTTCGGGCGAAATATCAAGAGCGCTGGTACTGAAAAAATACGAGAAAATACCTTTCGACAAAGCCTTCGGAACCATAGTAGCCGAAAGGGTCGTAGATTTACTCATCTTTTTCCTCTTCGTGTTCATTGGTTTTATTGTACAGTTCAACGTACTGAAATCCTATGTACTGGAAAAAATTCCATACGAAAAACTCATACTGTTACTCATTTTGGGAGTCTTGGGAATCATTGTTTTCACACTAATTTGGATTTACTCGAACTGGACAATAGTAAGCAAACTCAAAGAAAAATTTTCAGGCCTCATCGAAGGTATGACCAGTATTCTGAAGATGAAAAACAAATGGGCCTTTTTATTTCATTCGTTCTTCATTTGGTTCACTTATCTTTTGATGTTTTACGTAACGATTTTTGCGCTGAAAGAAACCAGCGATATTGGCATGGGAGCCGTAGTGATCGCTTTCATCTTCGGGAGTCTTACCATCGGATTTACCAATAGTGGTTTCGGGTTTTATCCTTTGGTCATTGCCGAAATCTTCGTTTTATATCATGTAGATAAGCCGGCCGGTATTGCCTTCGGTTGGTTGGTATGGACCTCACAAACCATTCTCATGATTGCTCTTGGAGGGTTGTCGTTTTTATTCCTGCCTATTTTAAACAGAAATAAATAATTTTGTTATCTTGCTGATGAATTTAGCAAAACGGCTGTTTAACCAAACCCTTATCCATGAAAAAACTTCTTTTATTAGTCATACTAATTTGTTCCAACAGCACTTTTTCACAAAAGAGAATTACCGACACCATCAGTTCCAAAAAGCTAAACGAAAACCGGGAAATCACTATAGGACTACCCCCTTCTTATGCCAAAAACAGCAAACAAAGCTACCCTATTTTACTGTTGCTCGATGGCGATTTCTTGTTTGACCCGTTTCAGGGAGCCTTGAGTTACGGCTACTATTGGGATGATTTACCCGAAGTGATTATCGTGGGCATCAGCCAAAACAAAAACAACGAACGCGAAACCGATTGCGCCACCGAAGCTACTACCGGTTTGCCGGAAGAAAAAGGAGAAAAGTTTTTTGAGTTCATCGGGATGGAACTGATTCCCTACATTCAGAAAAATTTCAGGACGGCACCGTTTAAAATTGTAGCCGGCTTAGATACTACCGCCGGATTTTTAAATTGTTACTTATACAAAGAAAACCCGGTCTTTGACGCCTATATATCCATGAGTCCCGAATTGCCAACCGGCATGGAAGAACAAATTCCCGATCGATTGGCCGCCATTCAAAAACCCATTTTTTACTATCACTCAACAGCCGAAGGCGATGTAAAAAAAATGCGGACCCGAATTATGGCGATGGACGAAGCCATAAAAAAAGTCAACAACCCAAAACTGAATTACCGCTTCGAAGACTTCAAAGGCGCCTCGCATTACTCAATGGTTTTGAATTCAATTCCGAGTGCACTTTACCAAATTTTTGCCGTCTATCAGCCGATTTCCATAACCGAATTTCAGGAAAAAATCGCCACTTTGCCATCAGGATATGTGGATTATTTAGCCAATAAATACGATGTATTAGAAAAGTCATTAGGGTTGAAAGTACAAGTTCGTCTCAATGATTTCAAAGCCATAGAGGCTGCAATCATAAAAAATCAGGCGTACAACGAGTTCGACCAACTCTCGCAATTGGCCCGAAAAAATTACCCGAAAGCCATGCTGGCTGACTACGAAATGGGACAGATGTACGAAAAGAAAGGCGACAATGCCCGAGCCGTAAAGTCATATTTGGCCGCCTTTCAAAAAGAAGAAATTGGCGATTTGACCAAAGACATGATGATGGAAAGAGCAGAAGCTTTAAAAGTAAATTTGCCTAAAAAAGGAAAAAAAGGAAAAGAAGAACCGGTAGTTGAGGAAACCTCTCCGGCAGAAGCTCCGGCCGACACACCACCGGCAGAAACCCCTACCGAAGACAAAAAACCTTAAAAAACTCCGTAATCCGGACCTGAAATTCGGAATAAAGTACAACCCAAATGTCAAAATTAAAAACTACTTTTTTTTGTCAAAATTGTGGGGCTCAATACGCCAAATGGCAAGGGCAATGCAACTCGTGCAAAGAATGGAATACCATAGCCGAAGAAATCATACAAAAAGAAGAGAAAACGAGCTGGAAACCTACCACAACCGAAACCAAACGTGTTTCCAAACCGCTCAAGATAAAAGAAATCGACTCGACCCAGGAAGTCCGTATGGACACTACTGACGGGGAGCTGAACCGCGTATTAGGGGGAGGCATCGTGCCGGGCTCTTTGATTCTTTTAGGAGGTGAACCCGGCATCGGAAAAAGTACATTGTTGTTGCAGATTTCGTTAAAACTTCCGTATAAAACCCTGTATGTTTCGGGCGAAGAAAGCCAAAAGCAAATCAAAATGCGAGCGGAACGCATCAACCCCAACAGCGAAAACTGTTTGATACTTACCGAAACCAAAACACAAAATATCTTCCGCCATATTGTAGAAGTGGAGCCTGATATCGTCATCATCGACTCCATCCAAACGCTCCATACCGATTACATCGAATCGACTGCCGGCAGCATTTCGCAAATCCGCGAAACCACAGCCGAGCTGATTAAATTTGCCAAGGAAACCAACATCCCGGTAATCCTCATTGGGCACATTACCAAAGACGGCAACATCGCCGGACCTAAAATTTTGGAACACATGGTCGATACTGTCTTACAATTTGAGGGCGACCGAAACCATGTATACCGCATCCTGCGCTCGCTCAAAAACCGCTTTGGCTCTACTGCCGAATTGGGCATCTATGAAATGCAGGGCTCGGGCTTGCGCGAAGTGTCCAACCCTTCCGAAATTTTAATCTCACATCGCGAAGAAGAACTTTCGGGTACAGCCATCGCAGCAACACTCGAAGGCATGCGACCGCTCATGATTGAAATTCAGGCCTTGGTCTCGACAGCCGTTTACGGTACGCCGCAACGAAGCACCACAGGATACAATGCCAAACGACTGAACATGATTTTGGCCGTGCTGGAAAAACGCGCCGGTTTCCGCTTGGGCACTAAAGACGTATTCCTCAATGTAACCGGAGGGATTTCGGTGGATGACCCGGCCATTGATTTGGCGGTAGTGGCTGCCATCTTATCCTCAAATGAAGACATCGCCGTGGGCAAAGACGTATGTTTTGCTGGAGAAGTTGGGCTTTCAGGTGAAATCCGTCCGGTAAACCGCGTCGAACAACGCATACAGGAAGCCGAAAAATTAGGTTTTGCTACTATCTTTGTCTCTAAATACAATAAGATTGCCATCAAAAATCCGTTAATCAAAATTGTGTTAGTGTCCAAAATCGAAGAAGTAGTCGAGCAGTTGTTTGGGTAACCCATCTCATAAAAAATGAAAACCGCAAAGCAAAAAGCATTTCTCGTATTGAAAATCAGCGGTGTGGTTTTACTGCTGGGAATCGCTTTGGTCTTTGCCTTCAGAAACACCCTTTTGGAAAAAGTCATCCACCGCATCGACAGCAAACTCGACCGGGATTACCAATGCCGCCTTACCATCCAAAAAGCCGAATTCCACGGACTGACGGAATTGGAATTCCAACACATCGCTTTGGTTCCCAAACAAGCCGATACCCTGATTCGGGTAGAGGAGCTGAAAACCAAGGTTAACTTATGGAAACTGTTAATCGGAGACATCCAACTCGGGAAACTGGAAATCGACAAAGGATATGTGCAATTGGTGAAAACCAAAAACGGCAGCAACTTTGATGCGTTCCTTCATTCTAAAAAAGACCAATCGGAAAACGCCGAAGTCAATTACGCCAAACTGCTGAACCGCATCACTTCAAGGCTCCTGAACTTGGTTCCCACCGACATGAGTGTCAAAGGGTTTGCTTTCAGAATCAATGACCAAGGCCATAAAGTGGTATTCGATTTCAACCAACTGGCTCTGGAAAACAAAAAACTCAACACGCTGATTCAGGTGACTTCCGATGCCTTTTCACAACAGTGGAGCATCAGCGGATTTGCCGACCCACGTGACCGCAAAGCGGATTTGACATTTGCCAACCCGAAGAATGACACCATCAGGATTCCGTATTTGGATAAAAAATGGAACCTGAAAACCGGTTTCAAATCCATTCACTTCAATCTGGAAAATTTGTCGATGCACAGCGGGGAGCTCCACATTGACGGCTATTCCTCCATCGAAAACCTGTTTGTAAACCATCCTAAAATTGCCGGTAAAGACGTGATCGTGAAAAATGCCCGATTTGATTACCACTGGGTGGTTGCTGCGCGCGCCATAGCCTTAGACAGCACCTCAACAGTACAATTGAATAGCATCAAATGCCAACCTTACCTGTCGTACACCAATGAAACCGACAAAGTGTATGCGCTGAAATTAACGATTCCGAAAATGATGGCACAGGACTTTATTACCTCGTTGCCCAACGGTCTTTTCCGCCATTTTGAAGGCATGGAAGCCCAAGGTAACTTTAGCTATGCGTTGAATTTTGCTTACAACAACCACAAACCAAATGACGTTGTTTTTGAAAGCAAACTCCGGCCCGAAAACCTGAAAATTACCAAATACGGCGAGGCCGATTTAAACAAAATCAATACCGAGTTCGTTTACCGTGCTGTAGACAAAGGTGTGTTGCAACGGCCTATCGTGGTCGGGAATTCGAATCCTTATTTTACGCCTTTGAGTGCCATTTCGCCTTACCTGCAAAAATGCGTACTGACCAGTGAGGATCCTTCGTTTTTCAACCATAGAGGGTTCATTAATGAAGCCTTCAAACAATCGATTGTCAAAAACATCCGAACCAAAAAATTCTCACGCGGAGCCAGTACTATCAGCATGCAGCTCATCAAAAACGTATTCCTGACCCGCGAGAAAACGCTGTCGCGAAAACTGGAGGAAATCCTGTTGGTATACATCTTAGAAAACAACCACATCAGCACAAAAGAACGCATGCTCGAAGTGTATTTCAACATCATTGAGTGGGGACCAAATGTGTATGGCATAGGCGAAGCTTCGCGGTTTTATTTCCAAAAAAATCCGGGCGATTTGAACCTGAACGAATGTTTGTTCCTGGCCACTATCATCCCGAAACCCAAAGGATTCATGTACCGTTTTGACACGAACCACGAACTCAAACTATTTGCCAAACAACAGGAAACGTTTCTGACCAAACTCATGTTGCGCCGCAACCTCTTGACGGCAAACGACACCATTGGCAACTTCCCGCTGACGGTTTCGGGACCGGCCGCATCGTTTTTAAAACAAAAAGTGACCCACACCATAGAAAGCGACAGCCTCAGCACAGATGAATTTGAATTCTGATTTTTAAGGTTTAATCGGTTGAATTTTATAACTTTACCCAAAACCGATGGACTATGAAAAAAAATCTACTCTTCAGTTTCTTGTTTTTGGCCTGTGTTAGTGTTGCACAAACCGTAGGCGTACAAAGTTTTGCCTCAGGGTTCACCTCCTTAACCGAAATCACCCACGCTCCTAACGACAGCCGCTTATTTGCCGTGCAGCAAGGCGGAATCATCAAAATCATAAATTCTAATGGTACGGTCAACAGCACTCCCTTCTTAACCTTGACCACAACGACCATTGCATCGGGTGGCGAAAGAGGCTTGTTGGGCTTGGCGTTTCATCCGGATTATGCCACCAACGGCTATTTTTATGTCAATTACACCCGTGCCGGAGATGGTGCTACGGTCATCGCCCGATACTCGGTGTCTGCTGACCCCAACGTAGCCGATCCCAACAGCGGAACTGTGTTACTGACCATTGCCCAGCCTTACTCCAATCACAACGGTGGCACTATCAAATTTGGCCCCGACGGCTATTTGTATATCGGAATGGGTGACGGCGGCAGTGGCGGAGATCCGGGAAACAGGGCGCAGAACATCAACGAAAACTTGGGCAAAATGCTCCGCATCGATGTGAATTCGGGTTCACCCTATGGTATTCCACCTTCCAATCCGTATGTGGGCATAGCCGGTAACGACGAAATATGGTCTATCGGGATGCGCAATCCCTGGAAATTTTCTTTCAACCGCCTCAACGGAGATTTATGGATTGCCGATGTGGGTCAGGATGCCATTGAAGAAATCAATAAAATTAGCAGCCCGCTGCCCAATACCGGACTGAATTTTGGTTGGCGTTGTTACGAAGCCAATGTGGTGTACAATACGTCTTCGGGCAATTGTCCGTCTTATGCTTCCACTGTAGCGCCTTTTGCATTGTACCCTCAAACCGGCAGTCGTTGTTCTGTGACCGGCGGGTATTTTTACACCGGAACCGCTTATCCTAATTTTGCCAACAAATATATCTTTGCCGACTATTGTTCGGGCGAAATCGGAACCATTGACAGTTCGGGAACGATTACCTGGGGTTATGACGCTTCCTTTTTGATAACCACATTCGGAGAAGATAAAGATGGTGAACTCTATGTTGCTGGCGGAAGTACCATTTATAAGGTTATCGATACTTCATTGGGGATACCAACTACCCAAAAAAATGGCCTGAGTTTTTATCCGAATCCGGCCAAAACCGAAATTTTCATCAAAAATGCAGACGGAGTGAGCCTTTCCAAAGTCACTCTTTTTGACGTAAGCGGAAAAGCAGTACTAAGCAAAAACGGCGACACTACTTCTCTGTCGGTGGCCGATTTAGCCAAGGGCTTATACCTGATAGTACTTGAAGACACTACGGGCAACCGCTACCCTTCAAAATTGGTTGTAGAATAAAATTAAGGTGCAGGATCGGGGTAAAGAGCCTGAATGTTGTTAATCTCCGTCAGAATCTCAGGTGATAAAACCACCTCGAAAGCGGCTAGGTTTTCCCGAAGTTGCTCCATAGTGGTGGCACCGATGATGGTTGACATAACAAACGGTTGTTGGTTGACAAAGGCCAAAGCCATTTGCGTAAGCGTCATTCCGTGATCATGAGCCAACTGCTGATACAGTCGAGTCGCTTTGTAGCAATTCTCACTGTTGTATCGCGTAAACTGCGGAAACAATCCCAAACGCGAATCCGGTTGTATACCGTTCAAATGCTTGCCGGTCAGAAAACTGAAGGCCAAAGGTGAATAGACCATCAAGCCTACCTGTTCGCGCAGGCAAATTTCAGACAAGCCCACTTCAAACAAACGGTTCAACAACGAATACGGATTTTGAATGGTGGCAATTCGGGGTAAGCCATGCTTTTCGCTTTCGGTTAAAAACTTCATCACCCCGTACGGGTTTTCGTTAGAAACGCCGATGTGCTTTATTTTCCCCTCTTTAATTAACCCGTCGTACACCGTCAAAACCTCAAAGAAATTCTCTTGCCATTGGGTATCAATTTGAGTAATGCCTCGTTGACCGAACATGTTCATCACGCGTTCGGGCCAGTGCATTTGATACAAATCAATATAATCGGTCTGCAGGTTTTGCAAACTTTGGTTCACCGCTTCGTGGATGCTTTTTTTAGAAAAATCAAGAGGCTGACGAATATAGCCCATCCCCCGATTAGGCCCGGCTATTTTGGTAGCAAGGACCAATGATTCCCTTTTCCCGGATTTTTTTAACCAACTGCCAATATACTTTTCGGTTGATCCCAAGGTAGCTTCGCGTGCCGCTATAGGATACATCTCAGCTGTGTCAATAAAATTTACGCCTTGCGCCACGGCATAATCTAATTGGGAATGCGCCTCAGCTTCGGTATTTTGTTCGCCAAAGGTCATGGTGCCCAGGCATACTTTACTAACGTTTATATCGGTTCGGGGTAAGGTGGTGTACTTCATTACAGTGGCATTTTTGCCCTGCAAAAGTAAAATATTGCGCGGGTTAATCAGGTGGGATTAACACATTTTTTGAAAACGTTTGAAGTAAAAAAGGTCCTGAATTATCTCAGGACCTTATGGAACAATAAATACATACTTGTGAATTAGAACTCATTCAACATTTTCGAAATCTCGTCCAATTTTGGTGTTAAGATAATTTCGATGCGTCGGTTTTTAGCTTTGCCTTCGGGAGTGTCGTTGCTCATGATGGGCGCAAATTCCCCACGACCGGCAGCGGTTAAATTTTTCTTTTGGATGCCGGCATTTTCGCCTAAAATGTTCACAATGGCTGTGGCTCTTTTGGTTGACAAATCCCAGTTATTTTCTACCCCGCCACCAATGGCTCCGAAGATTTTATCATTATCGGTATGGCCTTCTATCAATACGGTAATATCCGGGTTTTGCGCCAATACTTTGCCTACTTCCACCACCGCTTTTCTACCTTCAGTACCTACGGCCCAGCTTCCGGTTTGGAACAACAATTTATTTTCCATCGACACGTATACTTTACCGTTTTTCTGCTCTACGGTCAGTCCTTTGCCTTCAAAGGCATTCAGAGCTTTAGATAAGGTTTCTTTCAATTTTTTCATGCTGGCGTCTTTGGCCGCAATCATGCTTTCCAATTCGTTTAAGCGTTGGGTGCTCGAAGCAAGATCGTTTTTCAGTTTATTCAAACGGTCCTGTTCAGCAGCAAGGGCTTTTTGTTTTGCCTCCAACTGAGCCAATAACTCGCGGTTTTTGTTCATATTGGTTTCTAAAGCATCATTGCTGTTTTTTTCCAACGCAGCGTAGGAATCCTGTAACGTTTTAAGGTTGCTGGCTGTGGCGGCATAGTCAGACTGAAGTTTGTCTTTCTCTGCTTTGGTTTTGCTTAGCTCAGCCGTAAGCGATTTATTAATAGAGTCAAACTGGGCATTGGCTTTGTGCAACTCATCGTTTTCATCCATCAGCGAACGGTTTTCTTTCTTCAAATCGGTGTACTTGTTCTCCAAATCGTTGTAGATTTTTTTGGAAACACAAGAACTCATCATCCCCAACAATACTACTCCTAAAATTGTTCTTTTTATCATATTACTATTTTTAATCTATTCATCTGTTATCTATCAGTCTATCATCTATTATCTATCCGTCTATCATCCTTCCGTCTAAAAAAAATCAATCTATCTCCACCATCACCGGACAATGATCCGAATGTTTGGCTTCGGGCAAAATCACGGCTCTTTTTAAGCGATCGCGCAGCGGTTCACTGGCCAGACAATAATCAATACGCCACCCCTTGTTGTTGGCGCGGGCATTGGCACGGTAACTCCACCAACTGTAGTTATGGGGTTCTTTATTAAAGAAACGGAAAGTATCGATAAAGCCGCTTTTCATGAAGGTATCCAGCCACAAACGTTCTACCGGCAAGAAACCCGACACATTTTTGTTGCGCACCGGGTCATGTATGTCTATGGCCTCGTGACAAATGTTATAATCGCCGCAGATGACCAAATTCGGAATTTCTTTCTTCAGTTGGTCAACGTACTTTTGAAAATCGTCCATATACATAAACTTATGATCCAGTCGGTCAATGTTGGTGCCCGAAGGCAGGTAAAGACTCATCACCGAAAAATCATCAAAATCAACCCGAAGGTTTCTGCCTTCCGCATCCATATAGTCGATACCCGTACCGAAAACCACATTGTTCGGTTTTATTTTAGATAAAATGGCTACTCCGCTGTATCCTTTTTTGGCCGCGGGAAACCAATAATGGTACGGATAACCCGAGAGCTCCACATCGAGCAACGGAATCTGATCTTCGGTAGCTTTTATTTCCTGCAGGCAAATGACATCGGGGTTGGCTTGCTGCAACCAATCTAAAAAACCTTTAGAAATAGCCGCACGGATGCCGTTTACATTGTATGAGATGATCCTCATGAAAGGTGTGTTTTAATGGTTAATGTTGTTCCATTCGGCCAAATGACCTTGGGCTCAAAAATAGAGAAAAACCTAAACATTTGAAACTCATAAGTCATAATAAAAAATTAAAATTAGGCAGTGAATTCGCTTTTTTCTGAAAGCTATTTAAGCAGAATTGTTATCTTTGTTTCTTACTCAAAAATCAGAAGTATACATGGGTTTAGTTACTGCCAAAGAGGTTGCAAAAGCGATAAAAGCTGATAAATATGGGGTTTTCGGAACTTTTTGTGGCTGGTTACTAATGAAAGCTTTAAAAATTTCAACCTTAAACAAAATTTACGACCGAAATAAACATTTAAGCGAAGTCGAATTCCTGAATGCGATTTTGGATGAGTTTCAAATCAAATTTGAAATTCCCGAAGAAGACTTTAAACGATTGCCCAAAGACGGGGCTTATATCACCATATCCAACCATCCGCTGGGTGGTATCGACGGTATCTTATTGTTGAAATTAATGCTCGAAAGAGAACCGAATTTCAAGATTATTGCCAATTTTTTACTGCACCGTATCGAGCCGATGAAACCCTACATCATGCCGGTAAATCCGTTTGAAAATCACAAAGATGCCAAGTCAAGCGTTATCGGAATCAAGGAAACCCTACGCCATTTGAGCGACGGCAAACCCTTAGGCATGTTCCCTGCCGGTGAAGTTTCGACCTATAAAGACGGACAATTAGTAGTTGACAAAGACTGGGAAGAAGGCGCCATCAAGGTCATCCGTAAAGCTCAGGTACCGGTGGTTCCTATTTATTTTCATGCCAAAAACAGTTACTTTTTTTACCTTTTATCCAAGATAAATCCAACGCTCAGAACAGCCAAGCTTCCTTCGGAATTGCTGACACAAAAAGACAGGGTAATCAAAGTCCGTATTGGTAAACCCATTTCGGTAGCTGAACAAAACGAACACAAAAGCATTGAGGAATATTCAGAGTTTTTGAGAAGAAAAACCTATATGCTGGCCAATTCCTTCAACAAGGAAAACAATATTTTCGATCCTCAGAATCTAAACCTGAATTTAAAATCGCCCAAAAACCCGAAACAAATTGTAAAACCGGCCAACCACGATAAAATACTCGAGGAAATTGCCGCTTTAAAAGACAGTGATTTCCGTTTGCTGCAAAGCAAAAACTACTTGGTCTTTCTGGTTCCGGCCAATAACATCCCGAATATTCTTCACGAAATAGGCCGCTTGCGCGAAATCACTTTCCGGGAAATTGGGGAGGGAACCAACGAATCCATCGATTTAGACCGTTGTGATTCCTATTACCACCACATGTTTTTATGGGATGACGAAGCCGAACAAATAGCGGGGGCTTACCGCATGGGATTGGGTTCTGAAATTTTTCCGAAATACGGCATAGAAGGGTTTTACCTTCAGGACTTATTCCGATTTGAACCTGAGTTATACGACATGATGTCCAAATCCATAGAAATGGGAAGAGCCTTTATTGTCAACGAATACCAACAAAAACCGATGCCGTTATTCCTACTTTGGAAAGGAATCGTACACACCACATTGCGGTATCCGGAGCATAAATACCTCATCGGAGGGGTGAGCATCAGCAATCAGTTTACAGAGTTCTCCAAATCGTTGATGATTGAATTCATGAAGTCGCACTATTACGACCCGTACGTGGCGCAATACATTCATCCGAAAAAAGAATTCAAAGTAAAACTCAAAGATGCCGATAAAGATTTTGTCTTCAACGAAACCGAAGCCGATTTAAATAAGTTTGACAAAATCATTGACGAAGTGGAACCGGGGAATTTGCGTTTACCGGTGTTAATCAAAAAATACATCAAGCAAAATGCCCGAGTGGTGGCGTTTAACGTAGACCCTATGTTCAACAATGCCGTTGACGGGTTGATGTACATCCGCATAGCCGATTTGCCCGAAAGTACCGTGAAACCGGTAATGGAAGAATTTCAGGCCGAACTAGAACGAAAAGAAAAGAATTATAAATAGCATAAAAAAGGCAACTCATGGAGTTGCCTTTTGATTATTCTTTGGACACTTGTTCCTGAAAGGTTTTCCAGTCTTTATCGGAAATGGATTGTTTAGTGTTCAGTTTTTTACCCTTGATATACTCCAAAATGTATTTGGCACGCTCCTCCGATTCCGGATGATCGGCTATCCAACCCATACCTTCGGGCATTTTTCGGTCCTGAGCCATTTGGTACATAAAATCGGCCATAGGTCTCGGGTTAATATGAGCTTTAATCATATAGTCTACACTCGTAATATCGGCTTCTTTTTCGAGTTTGCGATCATAGGCTGATGAAGATAATGTTTTGAGAATTTGCTTGGCCAGTTGCCCTCCTTTACTTCCGCCGGCTGCCGTCAACAAAACAGAATATCCGATTTCCTTAGAGAGTTTTTTCATCACGTGATTCTTTTCGATGTGACCAATTTCGTGGCCCAATACTCCCTGCAATGCCTCTTGCTTTTTACAATCTTCAATTAAACCGGTATATACTACCAAATGATTGTTAGGCAAGGCAAAAGCATTGATTTCATCTTTTACCACCAGGTGAATCTTCAACGAGTCGCGTTCAATATCATTGGCTTTACAGAGTGGACTTACCAGTTTATCTAAGGTTTTTACCAGCGTATCATTGGTCACAATTTGTTCGGAATCCTGAATTTGAGACCAAATCATATCGCCTAATTTATTCTCCAGAGTATGAGTTCTTTCTTTTACTTTGAAGAGCTTCATAAAATCGATTTGAGAAAATCCGAACCAAACCAGAAAAAATCCCGCTACAATAATCAGTCCTTGAATTAGTGTTTTCTTTATCATCAGGGTTTACAGATTAAGTTAGTAATGTTACCAAAAAACAAGAACTGGATGTGTCTTCCTTTGCGGGTTTGCACAGCAGCATAAATAGTTGAAAAAATCTCCAGCAAATTGAAGATAATCACAGTAAAGATGTAGGCAAAGTACTGATTGCTTGCCTTTTCATCCGAAAACACTATGGAAACCGTCCACCAAAAACTGGCGCTGTTGATTCCCAAAAGTGCTAATTGCGAGAACAGTGCCTGAGTACAATGCCAACGCACGTAATAAGTTCCTTTCCGATTGGCCAAATAAAAGAAAAAAGTAGCCAACAAATTGATAATCGGCAAAGGCAAACCGGCAATAAGAGCCACCAGAGACATCAAATAGCTATTCGACGCTTTTTCGCGTTCGTGTTCACTGGGTTTATAAGTAAAAGTGGTTTCCTGTATCATAAATGTTTGTATAAATTCCAAATCCAATTGAGCAGCACCAGCAATATCAAAAATGCGGCAAGCCTTGGTTTTCTGAGTAATACTTCCGCTTTTTTATATCGGAGATAAAAAGTTTCTTTTTGTAAAACGATATCGATAAAAATCCAAATGGGCAAAACGGTCATTATTGCCGCCACCAGTATTCCAAAAGGATTCACGAGCAAGGATTCGGTTATTTTTCCTTTCATAAGCAACAAAACTGCTCGAGTGGTACCACAAGACGGACAAGGATATCCGCTCACATTTTTGATGATACACACTCGAACAGTGTCATTTTGTACCGCATACGTTTGGTAGAAAAGATAACTGAATCCGGCGAAACAAGCTATAAGCAACAAGGAATATAACTTATTCCGGGTCATTTTTTAGTAAAGTGAATTTTGGAAAAGCTCCATATTTTTTTCACGGGTAGCTCCCATGATCAGAAACCAGTCAATGATGGTCCAAATTCCTAAACCACCACAAGTCAACAATTTTCCGATACCCATGCCGGTATCACCAATCATAAAACGATCAATTCCTAAACCGCCACCTAATAAAGAAACGATGATGCTGGTTGTTGGATCTTTAAATTGCATGGTTTGTACCATCCCCCATTTTGAGTCGTCCAGACTTAGTAATTTTTCTCTGATAGCGTTTAAATGATGTCCTTCGAAGTACTTGGCATTCGTCATCATGAACATGTCAACTTTTTGTGATTCCATACGTTTTGTTTTTTATTTGGTTATGTTAATTGATGGCTCTAATATATAAAATTCTTATAAAAAAATCATTCCGGCCCCAACATTTATACCCTCTTTTTACAAAGCGCTGTCCACAGGCTCCCAAAGTTCTATTTTATTGCCCTCGGGATCAAGTATCCAACCGAATTTTCCATAATCATAACTTTGCATTTCCCCGACTACCGTTACTCCTTCTTCCCGCAAAGCAGCTAACAAGGCTTCCAAATCGTGTACTCTGTAATTAATCATAAATGGTTTTTCACTGGGTTCCAAATATTTGGTTTTGGCATCAAATAAAGACCATTGGGTGGTGCCGTCATTGCCTTCAGCGTCCTTCCATTCAAAAGACCAGCCGTAGGGACCTACCGGAATCCCAAGATGATTTTTATACCATTCACTCATGGCTTTTGGATCCTCACTTTTAAAGAAAAAACCACCCAGACCTGTTACTCTTTTTAAATCTTTAGTACTCATGATTGTTCTTTTTTATAAAATACAGTTATTGCCAGTAAAAGTAAGATACCTTCGGCAGTAAAGAAAAACATCTGATTGAAAACATCCTGAGCAATATAACTGCAGCCCAATCCAAAAGCAATTAACCCGATACTCAGATATAAAAGCTGAACTCGGGCAACGTGTTTTCCTTCTAAAATAGGCTTTGCTAAAAAGAACATCCAGACGCCCGACAAGAGCATCATGATGGAAGAATAAAGCCAAATCATTTGCATGCCCTCAGTGGCACTGCCGTTGATTTCACCTTTTTGGATGTGTTCTAAAACCGCGGGGAACCCCACAAAAGCATGGGGAATGAATTGCAGCAGTGTTAATACGCCCACCACAACTACTAAATAGTAACTAACTTTGTTCATGTTCTTTCGGTTAAGGGTTATAAACAAAGCTAGTAAATACTGCTCAATTATTGGATGACTTTCTTGGTAACCTTTACTCCTTCTTCAGAAGTCAATTGTACCAAAAGCACCTGATTAGTGGAATCGATATTTATGGTGGTTTGCCCGGCATTAATCTCTTTTTTCTCTGCTAAGAGTCTTCCTTGAATATCAAAAACCGATACAGAAGCCAGTTTCACACTGCCACTGTTGATGACCAATTCGTTGGCCGAAGTAGAATAAAGCACAACCTGATTGGCATTGAACTCAGGAATAGTAACCGCTAAAGGCAACTGATACAACAACTGAAAACGGGAATCAAAAGTACCCGCCGTTGAGGAAAATGTGTATCCTCCGGTATGCAAATCGTGAATAATTCCTGTGGTAGTATCTTTTAAATAAATAGCTTGATTTCCCGAAAACAACCCGTCTGCGTGATCCAAAGCAATGGTGTAATCTCCGGCAGCAGTTGCCTTAAAGTACAGCGGAACCACATCATCAGCAGCAAAAGGAAGTCCTCTGCCTTGTATAGCATAAGGCGTTGAACCAATCAGAGAAGACAACGACACTGCACCGTCATTCATGGCTTTCCCGTCTATAGAAGGGTCTACACCCTGAGTGGCATTGGCAACATATCCGATTAACGTTTGCGAAAAAGCACCGGATGTATTGGTAACATTCAACCAAATTCTGTTCTTTTCCGTGCTGCTGGCCGTCGCTTTAAAAAACTGGTTGTCGTGATTGAAAATACGCATCGTATTGTCGAAATTCAAAGCTGTCCCATTCCCGGTAGCTTCTACAAAAAAGCCCTGACCAATTTGTATAACACCATTCGGATCAACGGCCTGAGGATCTTCATTAGTAACAAAACCTAAAGTTGACCAGGTACAATAAGCAGCATTTGCGGCATTATTGGTTTTTCTCCAAAAATAAAGGGTTCCGGTTATGTTATCACTGTTGGCCGTAACAAAACTAGTGGCGTCCAAAGGTGATGGATACGGATTACCCACCAAATTGAATCGTTTCCCCACACCGTAATCAACCATGGTATAAGTATAATCCCCATTATTGGGAACACCTGCAAACTGACCGGTCCAAATGGTAGGGGTAGTGGCAGGATGATTGTTCGGCATTCGTATCAAATAACCGGCGGCATTTACAAAGGTTGTGGCTGCCGGATCAGTCACATCATAAAGATTAGTATCGGTATTATACTTGTAAAAACGAATGTTATTAGGACTGATATTAGAAGTTTGAGGGGAAAACGCCAACAAGGTCTGGGTACCGGTAACCGGAGAAGACCACAACGTATAATCCAAGCGTTTCAGTAATGAACTGTTGCGATTGATGATAATGGCTCCCGAATTCATATTAGTCGTTCCGTCCTGAATCAAATTAGCATTGTTATTAAATACCACCAAACTTCCCGGTTGAACAGTCAAACTTCCCGTCAAGCTTACGGTATCACCTGATGAAATGACCACACTGGCATTGTTGTTTATGGTTAGCGAGTTGGCATCTAAATTGACACCGCCTGATATAAAAGCACTGGATATTACAGCGTTCATGGTAAAATCGGGCACACCGTTATCCCAAGTACCGCCGGACCAAGTTGTCGTAACCAAATTAGTCTGATTAGTCGATTTTAAGGCAACCGCTCCCGAAGAAGCCAACCCGTGATTAATGATACTGTTGTTCTGTGCATTCCCGGTTATACTGCTTAAAAGCAACAGGAGCAGTAAAATATAATGGAGTGGTAGTTTTCGTTCCATAATATTGAGGAGTTAAGAAGTTAGACGTAAAGAAACAATCGGGTAGTCTTGGGGACACTAATATCTATCAAATATCCAAAAGATAGAGATGCTCTTTAGCTTAATTTAGACCAAAGCACTTCAGCTAAAGACGAAATGTTGTTTACCGTAGACGAAATGTATTTTTATCGATTAAATACAATAAATGGTATTTTTGGTGACATCACAACGACAGGTAAAATAAAAAATCCCTGTCGGACAACAGGGATTGAAGTGCTGTGTAAATAGGATTAGCAAAATAATTGCAAAATTTTATTGACTATGGTCTGCGCCAGTTTTTCGTGGCTTTCAAAAGTCCAGCCGGCAATATGCGGCGTCAGTAACACATTCTCAGCCTGCAGCAGATATTCAAAGGCTTTGGGTTTTTCGGTATCGATGAATAAATTTTCAAAAGATAGTTTTTCGTATTCCAGCACATCCAATCCGGCGCCAAGAATTTTACCCGATACCAAGGCGGCGACCAAATCGTCTGTCACTACATTTTTCCCACGTGACGTGTTGATGAACCAAAAGGGTTTTACAAAAGCATTGATAAAATTAGTGTTGACCATTTTGTCCGTTTCGGGCGTCCAGGGAATATGCAGACTCAAGACATCAGCCTTGGCTTGCAATTCAGAAAGCGAGACTTGCTTCGCTTGGTCATCCCCCACATTCGGGAGTAAATCGCAACACAAAACGTCCACGTCAAATCCGCGCAGTTTTTTGGCAAAAGCTTTACCCATATTACCATACCCTATAATCCCCACCGTTTTGCCTTCAAGCTCGTACCCTCGGTTACCTTCGCGTACCCATTGGCCTTGTCTGACAAGTCTGTCCGCACGGTTCAATTTGTTCATCAACGACAACAGCATCCCCAAAGCGTGTTCGCCCACGGCATTGCGGTTGCCTTCCGGAGCGGCAATGAGATGGATTCCTTTAGATTCAGCATATTCACAATCAATACTTTCCAAACCGGCACCTACCCGGGCAATGAATTTCAAATTTGTGGCTTTGTCTAAAAAATCTTTGTCGATTTTAAAACGGCTGCGAATCACGATACCATGGTAGTTTTTGATTTTAGCTTCGATTTCGGCTTTAGAAGAAGTAAAGTCGGCTTCGTTTTGAAACCCGGCTTGTTCCAATTGGTTCCACAGCAACGGATGATTGCTGTCGATATGGAGAATTTTGGTGTCGTGTATGGACATAGTTGTGTGTTGAAAGCGTAAAGGTACCATTTTGATGAAAATAAAAAAAGCCGACAGATTGCTCTTGACGACTTTTCAATCAACTTAACTATAAATTTTTATTGTTTTTTCAAGATTTCATTTACTGTTCCCAAAAGCACATTGGCTCCAATGGCCAAATCTTCGTAAGAGGAATATTCCAGCGGATTGTGACTGATGCCGTCTTTACAGCGGACGAAAATCATCCCGTAATCACAGGCATAGGACAATGCCAACGCATCGTGAAACGGACCACTCATCAACTCGGGAGCATCCAACTGCAGTTTTTCGCATTCTCCGTGGATGATTTTTTTAATCCAATCGGCACAATAACGCGGTTCGCTGTTGGTATCTTCAGAGATGGAATACTCCAATTGATGTTTGGCACAAATGACTGCAATACGGTCGCGGAGTTGTTGCTCATAGCGATTTCTGCGGTCCAAATCAATATCGCGCAAATCCACCGTCATTTCGACTTCTTCGGCAATGATGTTTCTTGACGCAGGGAAAATTTTTAAAGTTCCTACCGTTCCCACGGTTGGATTTCCGGGAACTTGCGTGGCGATTTCGTTTAAAGCGATGGTAATTTCTGCGGCACCCATCATGGCATCGCGGCGCATAGGCATAGGGACTGAACCGGCATGACCGGCCATTCCTTTGAGCTTCACCGTCCACCACAATGGCCCTGAAATTCCGGAAACCACACCAATCGGTTTGTTGCCGTAATCTAAGATTGGGCCTTGTTCAATGTGCAATTCCAAGAAACAGAAGATGCTTCCTGGTTTGTATTCCGATGCTGCGAATTTGGTTATATCGCAGCCAAAATCTTTTAACGCCTGTTCGCGGGTAATGCCGTCTTGGTCTTTGCGTTGCAGTTCACCTTCTTCGAGTTTTCCTAAAATTCCCCGGGAACCGAAAAGCCCTTTGTTAAAACGCCAGCCTTCTTCATCGGCAAACGAAATCACTTCAATGGGTCTTTCGGGCACGATGCCGTTTTCATGTAACGTGCGCACTACTTCGATGGCACAAAGAACACCAGCTACTCCGTCAAAACGGCCACCGTAAGGTTGAGAATCGAGATGTGACCCCATCATCAAAACGGGCAGGTTGGGATTTTTTCCTTCCAGTCGACCAATCAAGTTTCCAAAGTTATCGATACGCACAGACATGCCGGCTTCCTTCATCCAGGAGCCTGCGATTTCGAAACCTTGTTTTTCCAAAGCAGTGTGTGCCGGGCGACAGGTTCCGGTTTCGCCGATTTTGCCAATTTCACTCATGGCTTCAAAATAACTTTGAAGTCGGGCTGAATTTATTTTCATCTTTTATTTATAATAGGTTTGCGTGAGGGATGGGAGCAAGTACCGTGTACTGCGGACAGCCCGACCCTGAACTTGTTTCAGGGGCACGCCCAAAATATTTTAATGGTCATTCAACGGACGTCCTTCGCGTTGCCAGTCTTTCCAGTTGACATACTCTGGGGCGACACGATGTTCTTCCATGGTGATACAGCCGTCCACCGGACACACCAATTTGCACAAATTACAGCCGACGCATTCTTTTTCGTTGACGGTGTAGTTGTTGTACGGGTTTCCTCTTTCGATGTTGATGGATTGGTGCGAGGTGTCTTCGCAGGCAATGAAACACAAACCACAATGGATGCATTTGTCCTGATCGATGTTGGCGATGTGGTGGTAGTTGATGTCCAAATCCTCCCAATGGGTGATTTTCTCTACTGATTTTCCGATGAAGTCGGTGGTTTTTTGATACCCTTTCTCATCCATCCAGTTGCTCAACCCTTCGCACATGTCTTCCACGATGCGGAAACCATGGTTCATAGCCGCAGTACACACTTGTACAGAAGTGGCACCCAACAACATAAATTCGACTGCGTCTTTCCAAGTGCTCACCCCGCCGATTCCGGAAATCGGAACTCTGGAGGTTAACGGGTCTTGGGCTACGGTGGTCAACATTTTGAGTGCGATAGGTTTTACGGCGGGACCGCAATAGCCTCCAAAAACGCTTTGACCGGCCACATACGGATTCGGAACCAAAGTATCCAAATCGACACCCGTCACACTTTGAATGGTATTGATTAAGCTCAGCGCATTCGTACCTCCTTCAACAGCCGCTCTGGCCGTTGGCACAACGGAATGTACATTCGGAGTCAGTTTGGTAATTACAGGAATCGTGGCTTTTTCCATCACCCATTCTACCACCATTTTGGCAATTTCAGGGTCTTGACCTACCGCAGCTCCCATCCCACGTTCGGTCATTCCGTGCGGGCAACCAAAGTTGAGTTCAAAGCCCATAGCTCCGGCATCTTCGGCTTTTTTGATGAGTTCATGCCACGACTTACGGTCGTTGTCCGCCATGAGCGATACAATCATCGCACGGTCGGGGAACATTTTTACGACTTCGGTGATTTCGCGTAAGTTGATTTCCAAAGGTCGGTCACTGATTAGCTCAATATTGTTGAACCCCATCATGCGTTTTCCGCCATAATTTACGGAAGAGTAACGCGAAGAAACATTCTTCACCTGAGAGCCAAGTGTTTTCCAAACTACGCCACCCCAACCGGCTTCGAAAGCACGGACTACGTTAATTTTTTTATCTGTTGGTGGTGCACTCGCCAGCCAAAACGGGTTGGGTGATTTGATACCTAAAAAATCGGTTGATATATCTGCCATAATCTTAATTGTTGAAGGTTGGTTTTAATTCGGATTCGATGATGTAATCCGGGGAAATGATGTGTTTCAAAATCGCAGCGGCGCCGTCTTTTCCGGCCTGTACCGCATCGACGACTTCGCGGCCGCCGTTGACGCAATCGCCTCCGGCAAAAACTTTGGCCACTTTCGTAGTGGATTTGCCGCTTACTACGATTTTTCCATTATTGTTTTCGATGTTGTTGTTGTTTACCAAATCACTAAAAGGCATCTGCCCTGCCGCTTTGATGACCATATCTACATCGAGTGTAAAGGTTTCTCCGGAAGCTATCGGACTTCTTCTGCCGCTGGCATCAGGCTCGCCCAATTTCATGACATCACAAACCAGTTGGGACACTTTACCATTTTCGCCTTTGATTTCTTTAGATGCTGCCAACCATTCGATTTTACAACCGTCTAATTTGGCGATGTCCAATTCTTTTTGGGTACACGGCATTTCGGTCTGTGTTCTTCGGTACACTAAAGTTACTTCAGAAGCACCCAGTCGTTTGGCTTGAGTGGCCGCATCAATAGCAGTCATTCCCATCCCGATGACAGCTACTTTATCGCCTACGGCAATCTTAGAATAGTCATTATTGCGCAATTCGTAAATGAATTTGATGGCATCTTCTACGCCTTCCAAATGCTCTCCCGGAATATCCAATTGGCGTGCCATTCCTACTCCGAAAGCCATATAAACTGCATCATAATTTTGTTGCAATTGTTCCAAAGTCACATCTTTGCCAAATTCATGGTTGTATTTAATATCGATTCCACCTATGGAAGTAATATAATTGACCTCATCTTCACAAAACTGCGGAGTCACTTTATAAGCTGCAATGCCG
The DNA here is from genome assembly GCA_964413435.1 of uncultured Flavobacterium sp. Classification (GTDB taxonomy): domain Bacteria; phylum Bacteroidota; class Bacteroidia; order Flavobacteriales; family Flavobacteriaceae; genus Flavobacterium. The sequence continues at coordinate 36,471 of CAYPSB010000007.1, read as the reverse complement.
TAAGTCATCAATCCGCCGCCTTTGGCTTCTTTCTCATAAATGGTCACATCGATGCCTTCACGGCTCAACGTATGCGCACAACTCAATCCGGCCGGACCGGCACCTACTACGGCTACCTTCTTCCCTTTGGATGGTTTTCTGTCGAAAAGCTGCCACTTGTTCTCCATCGCTTTTTCGGTAGAATAACGCTGCAAACGGGCAATATTGATCGGTTCTTCGTGCATCATGTTATAGACACAAGCACCTTCACACAGTTTTTCTACCGGACATACTTTACTGCATCCGGCTCCCATGATATTGGAAGCCAAAATGGTATGAGCCGAACCTTTGAGGTTATCGGTAGCAATTTGTTTGATGAATTTCGGTACATTAACAGAGGTTGGGCACGACTTCATACACGGTGGGTCGTAGCAAAACAGACAACGGTTGGCTTCAGTTAACGCTGCGTCGCGTGTTTCAAAAGGCGGATGAATGTCGGCAAAGTTTTCCTGGTATTCGGCCGCTGTTAATCGGTTATTTTTTATGCTCATATTTTGGTTGGTTTAATATCATTAATTCATTTAAGGAGCTGTAATTTCCCCATAAGTCTCTGGTCTACGATCGCGATAAAATTGCCATTTGCTTCGGACTTGTTCTATTAAATCCAAATCGAATTCGGCTACTAATAATTCATCTTTCTCTTCGGAAGCACAAGCAAAAATTTCACCCAGCGGATTCACGAAATACGAGGTTCCGTAAAAGCGTCCGAGGTTCCAAGGTTTTTCTATTCCCACGCGGTTGATGCAGCCCATGAAATAGCCATTGGCTACAGCATGCGCCGGTTGCTCAAGTTTCCATAAATATTGGGATTGTCCTACGGTCGTGGCAGACGGATTGTACACGATTTCGGCACCATTTAATCCGAGGCATCTTGCCCCATCAGGGAAATGACGGTCATAGCAAATGTAGACTCCTACTTTGGCATACTTGGTTTGAAACACCGGATACCCTAAGTTCCCCGGTTTGAAAAAATACTTTTCCCAAAAGCCTCCGGTTTGCGGTATGTGGTTTTTGCGGTATTTGCCCAAATAAGTCCCGTCGGCATCAATCACGGCAGCAGTATTGTATAACACCCCGGCTTGGTCTTTTTCATAGACCGGAACGATGATGACCATATCGTATTTTTTGGCATAAACAGCCATTCGTTCGGTCGTTGGTCCCGGAACGCTTTCTGCGGAAGCATACCATTTGGAATCCTGTCCCGGACAGAAATAAGGAGTATTGAAAATCTCCTGAAAACATAAAATCTGAACCCCTTGTCTTCCGGCTTCTTCAATATACGGAATGTGCTTTTGCAGCATGGCTTCCATGATTTCGGGAATGGTGCCTTCGCCTTCCGTTTTGGCTAAACTCAATTGAATCAGCCCTGATTTAATAATTCGCGCCATGTTTTTAATGGTAAATGGTAAATTGTGAATGGTTAATGAATTTTAATTTACAATTCACCATTCATAATTCACAATTATTTAAATTTTTCCGTCTACTTTATTTCGTTTTACAAATTGGCCGTAACCCTTTTGTACTTTACATTCGTTATTGTCAATAACTACTTTTCCGCGTAGCAACACGGTTTTGACTTTACCGGTCAATTCCCAACCTTCATAGCCGCTGTAATCTACATTCATATGGTGGGTTTTGGCGGAAATATTGTGTTTTTCATTGGCGTCGAACAACACTATATCGGCGTCGCTACCGATCGCAATCGTTCCTTTTTTCGGGAACATTCCAAAAATTTTAGCAGCATTGGTCGAAGCCACTTCCACATATTTATTCAAGGTAATTCTACCTTTATTAACCCCTTCGCTGAATAATAATTCCATGCGGTTTTCTATCGCCGGGTGACCATTTGGTATTTTAGAAAAATCGTCTTTCCCCATGAGTTTTTGTTCCCACATAAACGGACAGTGGTCGGTAGCGACCACATTAACCAATCCTTGATTCAATCCGGCCCAAAGCGTTTCCTGATCTTTCTTTTCGCGCAAGGGTGGGCTCATCACCCATTTGGCGCCTTCAAAGTTTTGTTCGTACAAACTGGCATCCAAAACCAAATACTGAATACAGGTTTCTACAAATACATGTTGGTTTCGACGTGTCGCAAAACGAACTGCATTCAAAGCGCCTTCACAAGTTAAGTGAACAATATAGCCCGGACAACCGGTATAATCGGCCAAATCCGCAAAACGGCTACTGGCCTCGGCTTCGGTAACTTCCGGTTGGGATAAATAATGATACAACGGTGCGGTTTTCCCTTCCGATTTGTGTTTGGCGATTAAGAAATCAATCATGTCGCCGTTGGTGGCATGCACATTAATTAATCCGCCGTGTTTTTTCACTTCCTGCATTAAACCGACCATCTGACGGTCGTCTATCATTAAAGCCCCTTTATAAGCCATAAAGGTTTTGAACGAGGTGATCCCTTCGACCTCTATAAAATGCTGAATTTCTTTTTTGGTTTCTTCGTTAAAATCGGTTACCGCCATATGGAAACTGTAATCGCCTACCGCATTGTTATCGCTGCGGCCTTTCCATTCCTGTAAAGCCGATTGCAGGCTCTTGCCTTGGGTTTGCAGAATGAAATCAATTACCGTTGTCGTTCCGCCGTATAGCGCGGCACGGGTTCCGGTTTCGTAATTATCACTGGAATAGGTTCCCATAAACGGCATGTCTAAATGCACGTGCGGGTCAATACCACCGGGCATAACTAACTTCCCGGAGGCATCAATGACTTCATCGGCCTGCACTTTTAAATTTTTACCGATAGCTGAAATCGTTTCACCTTCTATAAAAACATCCGCTACATAATCATCGGTAGCTGTGATGATTCTTCCGTTTTTGATTAAAATACTCATTTCTTTATTATGTTAAATGCTGAATGCTGAATGTTGAATGGGTTTTATATTTAGCATTGCCTAACGGCCAGTTCGCTAAAGCTCGAGTCAACATGTAAGATTCAACATAATTTTATTTTTTCTTCATTAAAATATAATACACCAGTCCGCTGATGCCAAAGCCTACGAACCAAGCGTAGTGGTACAGGTCGGAAATCCAAGTCGGAAATGTCGCTGCATCGACCACTTGAATTGTCGTAAAAAAGCCCGGCACATTGGGCAGGATTCCTATCAATAAAGCCCAAACGGCTTTCACATTAAACCCTTTAGAAAAACGGTAAATCCCGTTGCTGTTGTATAAATCATCCACTACTAAAGTCTGTTTTCGGATGAAATAATAATCAACAATCATGATACCTCCTACCGGTCCGAGTAAACTCGAATAGCCCACCAACCAGGTAAAAATGTAACCGGATGGGTCGGCGATTAGTTTCCATGGGAAAATTAAAATCCCGATAATACCCGTAATGTAACCGCCTTTCCTGAAGTCGATTTTGCTTGGTGATAAATTAGCAAAGTCATTGGCCGGACTGACAATATTAGCCGCAATGTTGGTCGCCAAAGTAGAAATGGCTACGGCAATCATGGCCAAACTGACCAATACTTTGCTGTCAAACTTACCCGCTAAAATAACCGGATCCCAAATGGTGGTACCGAATACAATAGTGGTGGCCGAGGTAACTACTACGCCGACAAAGGCAAACAATGTCATTGAGGTAGGCAAACCGTACAATTGTCCTTTGATTTGTGCTTTTTGCGAAATGGCATAACGAGTAAAATCAGGAATATTTAAAGATAGTGTGGCCCAAAAACCAACCATACCGGTCAGTGCCGGAAAGAAGAATTTGAAAAAGTCTCCGGTGTTGGCAAACTTAGATGGTGTTTCCAAAATCGGGCCCAAACCGTTCGCCGCATTCAAGGCCCAAAGCAATAAGGCTAAGGCTGCCACCGGAAGGAAAATCGCCTTGAACACTAATAATTTTCGGATACTATCGACACCCAAATACACTACGTACATATTGAGCAGCCAAAACAGGAAAAAGCAGATAGCCGGTCCCGTCTGTAACCCAATGGAATCGGGAAAGATTTGCGGAAGAGTCTCCAATGCCGGAATCCATAAACGAAGCATTTGATAGATGGCAAAACCGCCAATCCAGGTTTGAATACCAAACCACCCACAAGCTACAATGGCCCGCAAGATTGCCGGGATATTGGCTCCCAAAGTTCCGAAACTCGCCCGGGCAAACACCGGAAATGGAATGCCGTATTTGGCACCCGCATGACCGTTTAAGATCATCGGAATTAAAACGATCGTGTTACCCAAAAAAATAGTCACTATCGCCTGCCACCAATTCATACCACCTTCAATCAACGAACTCGACAACATGTACGTCGGAATACAAAGACTCATGCTAATCCATAAGGCCGCATAATTCCAGGTCGTCCAGCTTCTTTTTTCGTTAGAAACCGGAGCCAGGTCTTCACTGTACAAAGCCGTGTTTGTATGATGTTGGTGTTCGGACATAATGGATATTGGTTAAACTAAGGCCGCATCTGAAATTTTGAGCGCTTCGCTGATGATGGCCAAGCCTTCATCGATTTGTGCTTCGGTAACACACAACGGCGGTGCGATAAAAATGTAGCCCCAGCGCACAAAAGTGTACATGCCGAGTTCTCGGATTTTAGCCGCAATTTGGTTGGTTACTTTCAAATCATCGCCGGCACCATTATAAGGTGATATCAATTCACCTGTTGCTTTATTTTTTAATACATCCAAACAGCCCAGCAATCCAGTGTTTCGGAAAGCGCCCATACTTGGGTGTTGACTTCTCATTGCTTCGATACGAGATTCCAAATAGGCTCCCATTTTACGGGTGTTTTCAATCAAGTTGTCGCTTTCATAAATATTGATAACGGCCAATGCCGCTGCCAAAGCAACCGGATGACCGTTGTACGTCAACCCAATCATCATAGGCGTATTTTCAAATTTTTCGGCAATTTTATCGGATACCATCAAACAACCTAACGGCAAATACGAGGCCGTCAACCCTTTGGCCATACACACCATATCGGGCACAATATCGTGGTTTTCAAAACCGAACCATTTGCCGGTACGCCCGAAACCGCTCATTACCTCATCGGCAATGAAGAGGATGCCGTATTTTTCACAAAGTGCTTTCACGCCTTTTAAATAGCCTTTCGGATAATGCAAACAACCCGAAGAACCGCTTTCGCCTTCAAAAATAAAGGCCGCGATATTGGTTTTGCCTTCCAGATGGATGACTCTTTCTACATATTCCAAACTCAGGCTTAGCTTGGTGGCTTCGTCTAAATTTTTCATACCAAAGAAATAATACGGATCATCGATGTGAATCGCATTGGGCATTTGTTGGGAATCGTTGGCCAACTTTCTCGGGTCGCCACCTACCGACATCCCGCCGATAGAACCGCCGTGAAACGCACGGTAACGCCCGATGATTTTGTGCCTTCCGGTATACAATCGGGCCAACTTAATGGCGTTATCAATCGAAGACGTACCGCAGAGCGTATAAAACGCCTTGTTCAAATCGCCCGGGCAGATTTCGGCTAACTTTTTAGAAAGCTTGGCGCGAATTTCGGTCGTGCAACTGGGCGTCACGAAACTCACTTTTTGCATTTGCTCCACCACGGCGTCGGTAACTCTTTGGTCACCGTGTCCGATGTTCACGGACATTAAGCCCGAAGAAAAATCAATAATGCGGTTGCCGTCGTAGTCGTATAAGTATACGCCTTCGGCTCTTTCGATGGCGATGGGATTGACACTCGCTTGGGCTGACCACGAGAATAAACTGTACTGTTTACTGTCGCTTATAATTTGTTCCTTAGTTAAGGTTTGTTCTTTTGTAATCATTCTTTTTTATTATTTTGAATGTTAAATGTTGAATGTTAAATGAGGGTTCTCGTTTTTTAGAATATCCTAGCCCCGATTGTAGTGGCATCCTTTTGCGAAGCAAAAGATATAGCGGAAAGCGGGATTAGCTCCTAATAATTCATCATTCAACATTTAGCATTTAACATAATTTATTATTAGCTCATCCAATTCACGCCGGCTTCGGCATTCCACTTCACGGTGCTTTTCTTGAGTTTGGTCCAAAACTCGATGGAACTTTTTCCGGTGATGTCGCCCACACCGAATTTGCTTTCGTTCCAACCGCCAAAACTGAACGGCTCACGAGGAACGGGAACACCCACGTTGACGCCAATCATCCCGGCGCTGGCCTTATCGATGATATAGCGCGCCATGCCGCCGTTTTGGGTAAAGACACTGGCTGCGTTTCCGTACGGATTTTTGTTTTCGATAGCCAAGGCTTCGTCGACCGTTTTGGTTCGCATGATGGAAATGACCGGACCGAAAATTTCTTCGCGCGCCACACTCATCTCCGGCGTCACATAATCGATTACCGTTGGCCCGACATACGTGCCGTTTTCTTTTCCGGGAACTTTGGTATTTCGGCCATCAACCAATATTTTGGCGCCGTCTTTTTCAGCTTGAGTGATGTAACTTTCGATGCGTTGTTGGGAAGCGGCGTCGATCACAGCACCGAGGTTTTGACCCGGTACAATTTTGCGCGCTTCGTCACAGATTTTTTCAATGATATGGTCGACATTGCCCACACCCACCATAGCCGAAGCGGCCATACAGCGTTGCCCGGCACAGCCCGACATGGAAGCGGCCACGTTTTGCGCCGTCATATCCGGAATGGCATCGGGTAACACCATCAAGTGGTTTTTGGCACCGCCAAGTGCCAAACATCTTTTTAAATTATTCGTAGCGCGTTGATAGACAATCTTCGCCACTTTGGTAGAACCGACAAACGAAACGGCTTCAATCCCCGGATGGTCGCAAATCGCATTCACGATATCGACACCGCCGTGGACGACATTGAACACTCCATCGGGCAAACCGGCTTCTTTTAACAGTTCTGCAATTCGGCCACAGCTCAACGGCACTTTTTCAGAAGGTTTGATAATCATGCAATTCCCCAAGGCGATGGCATTGGGAATCGTCCAATTGGGTACCATAGAAGGGAAATTAAAGGGAACTATAGAAGCGACAACGCCTAAGGGCACATGCTCTGTTCTACACTCTACGCCTTTGCTTACCTCTAACAACTCACCTGTTATCAATTGCGGAAGCGAGGTAGCAAACTCGGTCAATTCGATGCATTTTTCTATTTCGGCTACGGATTCCCCATAGGTTTTCCCGTTTTCTTCGCTGCACAATTCGGCCAATTCTTTGAGGTGCTTTTCCAATAAGGTTTTATAGCGGAAGAAGACCTGCACGCGTTCCTTAATAGGGGTCTTGCTCCAAGTCGGGAAAGCTGCCTGAGCTGCTTTGACGGCATCGTCTAAATCTTTCGCATTGGACAAGGGGACTGTAGATAAAAAACTCCCGTCTAAGGGAGAGATGACATTTAACGTTTGTGTGGTGGTTGCCGGGACGAACCGCCCGTTGATGTAATTTTGAATTGCGGAATATTTCATTGAATTTGTTATTATTTTACAAATATTTTAATAAATGTAATAACAATTTCACAATAAACAAATTTTAGTAATGAATTATTATCATTTTACCATTTTTAACTACAATTAATAAGCATTTTCAAGCATTGGACGTCAAAAACACTCCAAATCAACTCTTTCCATTGGAATATGTATCGGGTTAGTAACAACAAAAGTTAATGAAAACCATTTCAGAATACAGCTTCTTTATAAAAAAAAGTTATTTTTGTGACACAACAACACAACTAAACATCATGGAAGAAAAAACAACTAGTTACAGAGAAACTGGCCCTCTGAACCAATTTACTGTAACCATTAATGAAAGAGATGAACCACCTACTGCTTTCATCACCGTCAAAAAGAACGGCAACAAAGGAGAAGCCCGTTTTCAAACTACTGTTGACGACTTAACGCAAATGGCCAAAGTAGCAAATCTGGCCAAAGCCAAATTCAAAGCCATCAGAAAAAGGCAGGAAGCCCAAAAAAGAAAATCAGAAACCGAAACTTTTGAAGTTTTTGAAATTCAGGAAACCGTTTTGCCTCCGATTGATGAAAAGGATTTAAAAAAAATCATAACCGAATATTTTAAAGACGTTCAAATTGAACAATTAGCCCATCGGTTTGCTTACAGCGAAGAACAAATTCGTTACCATATAGAAAAGAAGGGAATCGTACTGTTTGACTGATGGCAGGCTTGTAGCCATCCGATAGGATTTTGCCGGTATTTTTACACTTTCGTACCAAATGATACTTTTTTATGAAAAAAACTATTCTCGTTGCATTAATTGGGTTAGCCTCAACACTGGTATTTGCCCAGGACAAAACCAAAGAACAAATCAACCTGACTCTGGATTCCTGGCATAAAGCGGCGGCCGAAGCCAATTTCAGTAATTACTTTGACGCGCTTACCGATGACGCTGTTTTTATCGGCACTGACGCTACCGAAAACTGGAATAAAGCTGCTTTTGAAGCTTATGCCAAACCTTATTTCGGCAACGGTAAAGCCTGGAATTTTAAAAGTTTAGAAAGACACATTTACCTCAGTGCTGATAAAAAAACCGCTTGGTTTGACGAATTATTGGATACCCAAATGAAAATTTGCCGAGGCTCGGGGGTGCTGGTTTTATCAAACGGAATCTGGAAAATAAAGCACTACGTACTTTCGATGACGGTTCCCAATGAAAAAACAGAGGAAGTGGTAAAAGTGAAAGCTCCTATTGAAGAGCAACTCATGCAAACACTCGGCAAACACTAAAGCAAACACCCCCGAAATAAAAAAAACGCTGCTTTTAAGCAGCGTTTTTTTTATTTTAAGTTCTCCAACATTTCCACCGTCATGGAAGCCAAGTCAAATTTATGCTTCCAGTTCCAGTCTTTTTGGGCAGCACTGTCATCAATAGAGGCCGGCCAACTGTCGGCAATTTTTTGGCGGAAATCGGGTTTGTAGGTAATCGTAAAATCGGGAATGTGCTTTTTAATTTCGGCGGCGATTTCTTTCGGTGTAAAACTCACACCGCCCAGATTATACGAAGAGCGTATCTTAATCTGTTCCGAAGGAGCCTGCATGATTTCGACGGTTGCATTAATCGCGTCATCCATATACATCATCGGCAGTGCAGTGTCTTCGGAAAGGAAACATTCGTATGTGCCTTCTTTCAGGGCTTTGTGGTAAATGTCTACTGCATAATCGGTGGTTCCGCCTCCCGGCTCGGTCGACCAACTGATCAATCCCGGATAACGGATACTGCGTACGTCTACCCCGTAAATATTGTGGTAGTACTCACACCAACGTTCACCTGTTTGCTTGCTGATGCCGTAAACGGTCGTAGGTTCCATAATGGTGTACTGAGGCGTATTAATTCTCGGAGTAGTAGGACCGAAAACCGCTATACTCGAAGGCCAAAATATCTTTTTGATTTTACCGGCTTTCGCCAAATTCAACACGTGAAACAGCGAGTTCATATTCAAATCCCAGGCAAATGCCGGGTTCTTCTCAGCCGTAGCCGAAAGCAGAGCGGCCATCAAATAAATATCGGTGATTTTATAGTGCTCCACCAAATGTTCAATCTGATTGAAATCCAAAGCATTGACTACTTCAAAAATTCCTTCGTTTACAATGTCAATATTCAGTTTTCGGATGTCGGAAGCAATCACATTGTCAATGCCGTATAGGCTTCTCAACTTTTTGGTAAGCTCGGTCCCAATTTGCCCGCAGGCTCCAATGATCAGGATTTTTGTATTCATCTGTTGTGTCTGTTTGTGCCGCAAAGATACGATTTTCAAAAATGTTTTTTGGGCAAAATGACCCCCTCTTTTTTCAAAAAAATTACCATTCCCTTAACGGCCTTATACTGAAGTTTGCATTTACCTTTGTACCTTTGTGACTTAAATTCGGAACCATGAAAATCACTTTTTTGAGTTTACTTTTATCTTTAGTCTGCCTTTCCTCCTGTCAGGAAGATCCAAAACTTCGCGCGTTGGAACAGGAAAGAGAAGCCCAAAAAAGAGAAGTTATTTTCAACAACATCAATAAAGGATGGACATTCAAAGCACAACCCATCAATGCGGTATCTCGAGATTTGACAGCCAATTGGGCTGAATGGCGCACCTTTCTGAATGAATTGAACCAAAAACCCAAAAGCAGTCTGGGTGCTTTTCAACAGAAAGCCAAAACCCTCTCCAAAAGAGCTTCCGAACTCAACAACAATATCCCGGTTGCCTTCGATTTGCCCGAAATCAGAAGTCGAATCGATGTGATTGCTACTAAAATGAATTCCATAAACCTCTTCATCCATCTCAATCAGATTCCGGATAAAAAGGTGGTACAATTGGTTCAGGAAGTCAATGTTGAATTGACCGCTTTACAAAATCAACTGGACGAAATTGTCCGTAAAAGTCAAATAAAAATGGAAGAAGGCGAAAGTGATATGCTCCAAATGTTGGATACTACCCGAGCCATTCCCACCAACAATCCGAACTTAACTCCAGTAAAATAAGTTTTGAGTCAAAACGCATTATACAATAGCTATCTGCATTCGACAAAAGTCAAACAAATAGCAGATTCACTGGAAACTCCTTTGAACAAAATTCAGTTAAAAGGACTTTCAGGCTCTTCCCTGTCGTTTGTGTTTCAGGCGGTTTTTAAAAAAAGTGAAAAGCCGTTCCTGTTAATTTTAAATGAAAAAGAAGAAGCCGCTTATTATTTAAACGATTTAGAACAAATGATAGGCGCCAATGACGTACTGTTTTACCCCAGTTCGTACCGTCGCCCTTATCAGATAGAAGAAACCGACAATGCCAACGTGCTCTTGCGCTCCGAAGTGTTGAACCGCATCAATTCGCGCAAAAAGCCGGCCGTAATTGTCACTTATCCCGAAGCACTTTTTGAAAAAGTAGTTACCCGAAAAGAACTCGACAAAAACACGTTGAAAGTAGCCGTTGGCGACAATGTGTCCATCGATTTCATCAACGAAGTATTGTTTGAATACGAATTCAAGCGCGTGGATTTCATCACCGAACCAGGCGAGTTTTCCGTACGTGGAGGAATATTGGACGTGTTTTCGTTTTCGAATGACAATCCGTACCGCATCGAGTTTTTCGGTAATGAAGTCGACAGCATCCGGACCTTCGATGTCGAAACCCAACTTTCGGTAGAAAAGCAAAACAAGATTACCATCATTCCCAATCTGGAGAATAAATACATCAAGGAAAACCGCGAAAGTTTCCTCGACTATATCAGCGACAAAACGGTGCTTTGTATTGAAAACACCGAGTTTCTGACAGCACAACTTGACAAACTTTTTGGTAAAGCCATCGAAACGTTCGACAAACTTTCCAAAGACATCAAACATGCTTCACCGGAACATTTATTCCTGAATCAGGAAGGATTTTTGCGCAAAGCTCTGGATTTTTCCATCATCGAATTGTCGAACAAACCGCTGTTTAAAACCACCAAAGCATTCGAATTTCACATACAGCCGCAACCTTCGTTCAACAAACAATTTGATTTGTTGCTGAACAATTTGAGCGACAATCATTTCAACGGATACACGAATTATTTGTTTTGTTCGAATGAAACGCAGGCCAACCGCTTTCACGATATTTTTGAAAGTTTGGATGAGGCCAATCACGAAAACATCCGCAAGCAATACCACACGGTTGTGGCTTCGTTGTATCAAGGATTCATCGACGAGGAAACGCAAATTGCCTGTTATACCGACCATCAGATTTTTGAGCGGTACCACAAATTCAGCATCAAAAACGGCTATTCCAAAAAGCAAACCCTGACGCTCAAAGAACTCAACTCCTTATCCGTAGGCGATTATGTAACGCATATCGATCACGGCATTGGAAAATTTGGCGGCTTACAAAAAATTCAGGTCGAAGGCAAAACGCAGGAAGCCATCAAACTCGTGTATGCCGACAACGACATCGTGTATGTGAGCATCCACTCGCTGCACAAAATCTCGAAATACAACGGCAAAGACGGCACACCACCCAAGATTTACAAACTGGGTTCGAATGCCTGGAAAGTGTTGAAACAAAAAACCAAAGCGCGCGTCAAACACATTGCGTTCAATTTGATTCAGTTGTACGCCAAGCGCCGATTGGAAAAAGGATTTGCCTTTGCACCCGACAGTTATTTGCAAAAAGAACTCGAAAGCTCCTTTATTTACGAAGACACGCCCGACCAACTCAAAGCCACCCAAGACGTCAAATCCGATATGGAAAAAGACCGCCCGATGGACCGCTTGGTGTGTGGCGACGTAGGCTTCGGGAAAACGGAAGTAGCCATTCGAGCGGCTTTCAAGGCGGTAGACAACAGCAAGCAAGTCGCGGTGTTGGTACCCACCACCATTTTGGCCTACCAACATTACCGTACTTTTTCGGAGCGATTGAAAGACATGCCGGTAAAAGTAGGCTACCTCAACCGGTTCCGAACGGCCAAACAAAAAGCACAAACGTTGGAAGATTTAGCGGCCGGCAAACTCGACATCATCATCGGGACACATCAATTGGTGAACAAAAACGTCAAATTCAAAGATTTGGGGTTGCTGATTGTAGACGAAGAACAAAAGTTCGGCGTCAACGTCAAAGACAAACTCAAAACCATAGCGGCCAACGTAGATACGCTTACCTTAACGGCAACGCCGATTCCGAGAACCTTGCAGTTTTCGTTGATGGCAGCCCGGGATTTATCGGTCATCACAACGCCACCGCCAAACCGTTACCCAATAGAATCGCAAGTGGTTGGTTTTAACGAAGAATTGATACGCGATGCCATTTCGTATGAAATCCAGCGTAACGGACAGGTATTTTTCATCAACAACCGAATTGAAAATATCAAGGAAATTGCCGGTATGATACAGCGATTGGTACCCGATGCGCGCGTGGGCATTGGACACGGCCAAATGGAAGGAGCCAAACTGGAAGAATTGATGCTCGGGTTTATGAACGGCGATTTTGATGTGTTGGTAGCCACTACCATCATCGAAAGCGGATTAGACGTGCCGAATGCCAACACGATTTTCATCAACAACGCCAACAATTTCGGGCTGTCCGACTTGCATCAAATGCGCGGTCGCGTAGGCCGAAGCAACAAAAAAGCCTTCTGTTATTTTATCTGCCCGCCGTATTCGGCCATGACCGAAGATGCGCGCAAACGCATTCAGGCGTTGGAACAATTCAGCGAATTGGGCAGCGGGTTCAACATTGCCATGAAAGATTTGGAGATTCGCGGTGCCGGAGATTTATTGGGCGGCGAACAAAGCGGGTTCATCAACGAGATTGGCTTTGAAACCTACCAAAAAATCATGAATGAAGCCATTGAAGAGCTCAAAGAAAACGAATTCAAAGAGTTATATCAGGAGGAAAATGAAGCCGAAGACAAAGAATATGTAAAAGAGTTACAGATTGACACCGACTTTGAAATTCTCTTCCCGGATGAGTACATCAACAACATCACGGAACGCTTGAATTTGTACAACGAATTGGGCAACATCAAAGACGAAGAAGGCTTAATCAGCTACGAAAACAAACTCATTGACCGCTTCGGACCATTACCAAAAGAAGCCAAAGCGCTGCTCAATAGCATCCGCATCAAATGGATAGCCACCCATGTGGGAATTGAAAAAATCATCATGAAGCAAGGCAAGTTGATTGGTTATTTTGTATCCGATCAGCAATCGGACTATTACAATTCGAAGCAATTTAAACGCATGTTACAGTTTGTGCAACTGCACGGCAACATCTGCAAAATGAAAGAGAAAGAAACCAAAAACGGGTTGCGTTTGCTGATTACTTTCGAGAATGTGAAATCGATATCACGAGCGTTGGAATTCATGGAACTGATGAAGTCTTAAATAAAAAAGCCACTCTTTTGAGTGGCTTTTTTATTATTCAATTACAAATACAAATTACATTTTAAGTATCTTGAAATTAGCTTCTTTGTTGTTGAATTTCAATTTGAAAAAATAAGTTCCGGTTGCAAATTCAGCTATGTCAACATAGGCATCGGTATCATTCATTTTTCGATTGAACAACAATCTGCCTTGAATGTTGTACACCGCAATTTCTGTGATGGCATCTTTGGAATGAACAGAAACCAATCCGTTGGTTGGATTCGGAGAATAACTGTAATCTAAAAAGTCATTACTGTCTTCTCCTAAAGTACCGGTACACGAAATTATAGCATTCCATCCCGACCTGGTTTCCAATTGATCGGATACAAACTTGAAGGTTAACGATCCTTCAGATGAAGTGGAATTGAAAGGCCCAGGGATTGTAGTACCCGTCAATCCTCCTGAAGTTAAGTCAGCATAAGTATCATCCGGTCCATTAAAAATATATAAAAAGTCATAAGTGTCCTCCAAATTAAAACTGGCAAACGTAACTTTTAATTTTAATCCCTGATTGTAAGGCGTTATGGTTCTCACCCAAGTTTCCATATTGGTATAAGCTCCGCTGGTTCCTCCGGTATCGGTAAATTGCATACCCGAACATACATTGGCGGTATTGGTAGCAAAAATCTTTTCTCTGTTTGCCGGAATTATGTTGGCACTACACAATGGTCGTATTCGGATTTTATAATAGGTATTCGGATTTAATCCTGTGGCAAAATAATTGTTTGCCGTGGCCGGGTACCACACTATATTGGTAGAGGCAAAAGGAGTAACTGAAACTTCCCAAGAAGTATTATAATCATCACTCCATGTAAAATATACAGCTGTTGGAGATACACTATCAATAGCGATATCGGAAACTGTATTGATACATGTATTGATTCCGTCTAAACTCAAACACTGTGAATTATTAACCGTATTGAGGATTAACGCAGCCGGTTGTGGTCCAAAACCATTATTGAAACTAATCCCTACACCCGATACCAAATGACAATAACTCATGATAGTTCCTTTTACAGTAGTGGAAGGAATAGTAGCCGGCGTAGTCATACATGACCCTCCTTCCCAGCTTGCGCCCAAGGCATAAGGAGCACAATTATCAATGGCAGTTGCGTTGCCATTCCAAAAACAGGCATGGGTATGAGGCGATCCGAATAAATGTCCAAACTCATGCGTTATAACCTGAACCGTCCAAGAATATACCGGCACCGTTGAAAATGAGTAATCCACATCCGAATAGCAATAATTGTTTTCTGAACAAAGCCCGTTGATAGCCGAAGCAACACCTCCGAGACCTCCTGTATCAACCCCAACTAATCCTCCTAAATCACCATCAAAAATAGGTCTTGTCTCGTGGAAGGCATTCAGGTAATCACTCGAGGACGAACCAACACCTTCATAAGGATCTTCGTATGTCCAAATGTAAATAGACTTCAAAGCTGTGGAAACTCCTTCATTATTGTAAAGCGTCTGCACATTGTTAAAAACCGAAGTCATCCAGTTCGTAGTATTGGTAGTGCTGTTCCCCTGACTCTGATAAAGGTTGTAATCGACCTCAAAATATAAAGTAACCCATCGGTTGCTCGATGTGTTTTGGGTTGATTGCATTGTTTTTTTAGGCAACATCTGTGAATCCTCAACATGGCAATCAAACTGATTTGAAATTTTCATTTTAGCATCAGAATACACTATGTAATCCTGTTGATTATTGGGCTTATCCAACTTGGCAATTACGACATTCCCCAAGGCTGAGCTTGAAACAATCCCGTTGAACTCCCCGTTAAAAAAGTTGAAAGACGACACCGAATTCGATTCTCCGGCAATAATCCCTTTGTAGTAAACTCCTTTTGAATAACTGATGTTTTTGCTTTTGTCGGTATCCACATGGAAACCTTCAGCAAATAAATTTACCTTGTACAAAAGCACGGAGAGGGTTTGATTTTGATACGGAACTTCCAAGGCAATGTAATCGTATTGATTAGCAACCACCTCATTCACTTTAGCAGCATTAAGCGTCGCCAAGGTTGCTCCCTCAACCACTTTATCAACAGCACCGTCAACAGCATTGGGAGTGGGAGTCAATACTGAGATTGACTTGAAATTGGTATTTGAATTTTGCAATTCAATCACATGTTGGGCTATTTTGTTTTGTGCGGCCAAACCAACACAATTCAAAAAAGCGGCTAATAATATAATTCTCTTCATAGTTTTTTTTACAAAGTTATTCAAATTAGAAACAATTCATTATTAATAGGTTCCAAATTAACGCATTTTAAAAATGATAAAAAGCATCTTGCAGATGTTCTATCTCAAAAGCATCCTGATTTTTAGCCACGGCTATGATATCAAAACGAACAACCACATCCAAATCATTGGAAATGATATACTCGTTAATGGCTTTGACCAAAAGCTGTATTTTCTTAGGCTTTACAAAGTCCTGCGGCAGACCAAACTCCACAGACGAACGGGTCTTAACTTCAACCACAGCCAACACATTTTCCTTCTGCGCAATGATATCAATTTCTGCCTTTTGAAACGTCCAATTGGTTTCCAACAGGGTATATCCGTTTTGTTTCAGATATTCCACAGCCATCTCTTCTCCAAGTTTGCCCAGTTCGTTATGCTCTGCCATACCAATTGAAATTGTTACACCAAAAGGCTATTCAAAAACTACCTTACTGGTTTCTGAGGTAACTTCCATCGAAACCTGTCTGCCCAAAATCAAAGCGCGGTTATCCCGAATGTGACCGGCCGGAAAATTGTAAATAATCGGAATGTTCAATCCCTTTACCGTATCTTCAATAATTTCCAGTGCGTTTCTTCCCCACGGAATTTCATTGTCTTTCATTTCGGTCATACCGCCTACGATTATACCTTTCAAACTGGCCAAACAACCGTTGCGCTTCAAATTCATCAGCATGCGGTCAACATGGTATAAATATTCGTCTAAATCCTCCAAAAACAATATTTTATCGTGGCAATCAATCGCCGATTCAGACCCCAGCAAACTGTACAATATAGACAGGTTTCCTCCTACCAACTCTCCTTTGGCTTTACCCGAATGATTCAACGCATCACAATCCAAGGTATAGGCTAATGC